>JARXRR010000016.1:0-57295 GCA_033792355.1 Chromatiaceae bacterium AAb-1 | reverse complement strand
ATTCTTAAGAGGTAATATATGGCCCTTGGTCAGTTCTTGCTTGATTTAAGCATACGTAAAAAATTATTTCTCGGCTTTGGTATTATACTGGCAATTTTATTGGGAATAAGCATTGTCAGTTTTAATACACTGATTAACCTGACTGGTAGTTTCGATTTTGTACGGGCAACGTATGAATCCAATCTGCGAATCAGCGACGCCAGTACACAGGAGAAAAACTTTATATTACACCGGGATCCCCAGTCCGGTCATCAGTTGGAAAAGCTGCTTAGTGAAGCCAGAGCAATGGCAGAACAGGCCCAACTGCTGATGACTGACGAAGCCGATATACAAGAGACAGCCATCTTTATCGATGATCTGGACAAATACCGGCAGGCTTTCTCGCAATTGGTACAAACACTGGCAGCAGATCCCCAGGCCGATACCACTCAACTGGAAGAAGAAATTGATCGTCTGGGCACCGATGCCCGCAAAATAGCCAGCGCTTTCGGAGCCAAACAACAGCAACTGCTGTTGCAGGAAACGGTCATGGCCGAACGTATTATTATCGTCGTGGCTGTATTTGCACTGGTGCTCGGCATTCTGACCGTAATTTTGATTACCAGGATGATCGTTCCCCCATTGCAGCAGGCGGTAAGTATTGCAGAAAAAATTGCCAGTGGTGATCTGAGCCAGAACCTGGAAAACCACCGCAAAGATGAACCGGGACAACTGATCAATGCCATGCAGCGTATGACGGAAAGCCTGCGTAATCTGGTACATCACCTTACATCCGGCATTACCCAGCTGGCGACAGCAACTGAAGAAATGGCGGCAATTTCAGAACAAAACAGCGTTGGTGTAAATCAGCAACGGGCTGAAACCGAACAGGTTGCCACCGCCATGAATGAAATGGCAGCAACAGTACAGGAAGTCGCCCGTAGTGCGGAAGATGCTTCCAATGCAGCCACAGAATCTGCTCAACAGGCGCACCTCGGTGATAAAGTTGTTCAGGAAACCATGCAGCAAATTCGCCAGCTGGCACAGGAAGTAACCACCTCGGCCGATGCCATTACTGAACTTAAAGAGCAAACCAATAATATTGGTGCCGTGCTGGATGTTATAAAAAGTGTCGCCGATCAAACCAACCTGCTGGCCCTGAATGCGGCAATAGAAGCCGCCAGAGCAGGTGAAGCAGGCCGGGGGTTCGCCGTAGTGGCAGAAGAAGTCAGGGCACTGGCATTCCGTACCCAGGAGTCCACAGTGCAGATTGAAAATTTAATCAGCACGCTGCAACATAAAGCAGAACATGCCGCCACCAGTATGACCAGAAGCGCGGATCTGGCAGACACCACCCTTAGTACGGCCGACAGCGCAGGAGACGCCATTAATACGATTAACCAGGCAATTTCCAATATTCAGCATATGAACCAGCAAATTGCCGCAGCAGCGCTGCAACAAAGTACAGTGGCAGAAGAAATAAGCTGCAGCATTACCAGCATCCGCGACATTGCTGAGCAATCAGCTGCGGCAAGTGAAGAAACCGCCACCGCCAGTGCGGATCTGAGCCGGCTGGGCATTGAACTGCAAGCACTTGCCGGAACATTCAGATTATAAAACCACTATCGCTTACAACACCAAAAGTAAGGCCGTTTTTATAACGGCCTTACTAATTAACAGATAACGCTCAGCTCTGCTGAATGTGCAGTTGCTGACTGGCCAGCCAGTCGCGGTAACGCTGCGGTCTTCTGCCGGTTAACTGATAAAAGTCATCGGTAATGTCTGCTACGCCACCTGAACGGGTATTGCTATCAAATGACGCCAGTACTGCTGCCAGATGATCAGGTAAACCGGCCTGCTTTAAGCCGGCAATTTTCTGTTCATCCGTCAGTGATACCACTGTAATCGCTTTACCCGCCACGTCACTTACCAGCTTAGCAATTTCTGTTTCAGTAAACGCTTCGGTGCCGGTTAAGGTATAGGTTTTACTGGTAACATCATTAGCGGCTAATGCTACTGCCGCCGCATACGCCAAATCGTTACGGGCAATATGTGCTACCTTGCCATCACCGGCAGCACTGTACCAGTGGCCACTTTCAAGCATATGCCCGAGGCTTAGAAACAGATTTTCGAAATACCAGTTATTGCGCAATATCGTCCAGCTTTTACCACTGGCCTGCACCGCTTTTTCGGTATTGAGGTGATCACCGGCAAACAACAGCACTGAAGTTTCAGGTTTTGGCATTGACGTATAAACGATATGCTGAATATCAGATTGCCCGGCCACTGCCACCGCATTTAAGTGCTGCTGTAAACGTTTGCCCGGCATATCCAGGGTATCGGTGCTAATCAGCAGTAAGCGTTTACCACCGGCAAAAGCCTGCGCTAATGAACCGGTATCATCAAAATCGGCTGCCCGTACCTGCACACCTACGGCGGCAAAATCAGCCAGATTCTCAGGTTTACGACTTAAAGCAATAATATTCTCTGGCGCAACATGCAGGGTATTCAGTAAATACTCCACCACTTTGCGGCCAAGATGACCCGATGCACCAGTGACAACCAGAGGATATTGCGTCATCATAACTAATCTCCTTTACCATTTACATTTAGTGATTAAGTTACTTTATAATACTGACTATAAACCTGAGCAAAAGAAGAGAGTTGAAAATAACTCAGTTACCTTTAAGTAACCTAAGGAGTATTAACATGGGCCGCAGCCAGCATACTGAATTAAATGAAAGATGCCCGATCAGGGATATACTGGACAAACTGGGTGATCGCTGGACCGTTCTGGTACTGACAGAGCTTGAGCAGGGCACCTTACGCTTCAGTGAATTACGCAAGCTGATTATTGATATTTCTCCCCGCATGCTGGCCCAGACATTACGGCAGTTAGAGCAGGATGGTCTGGTAAGCCGCAAAGTCTACCCGACTATTCCTCCCAAAGTGGAGTACACCATGACCACACTGGGCGTTTCATTCTATGATAATGTCAAAAGAATGGTGATCTGGGCGGAAGAAAATCAGGCGGCGGTAAAAGCTGCCCGCCAGGCTTATACGCCTCAGGAAGCTTATCCGGCATTATAAATATCGGCAATCGGCATAAGATTAGTGGATTTCACGTTACTCTAACGTTTCCTATAATAAACAGCTAAATCAGAAACAACAAATGCCATACCCTGCCCATACGGGATGCGGTATCATAGCAGTCACCTTCCTACACCCCGCCAGATTTGTATTACACTTGAACTGGGTCATATTAGAGGAACTGCGGGATGACGTTGTCAGATTGCACCATACTGATTATTGATGATGCTTACACGATAAGAGAATACCTTCGTCATACATTGCAACAGCTTGAAATCCACCATATTCAGGAAGCCGCAACCGGCGAACAGGGCATAGCGTTATTTAAAGCCCAGCGCCACGACGTTATTTTTCTGGACATAGAACTGCCGGACGCCAATGGTCAGGCGCTGTTAAAGCAAATAAAAGAAATTGAAGAAGCCGCTCATGTCGTGATGATAACGGCCCACAATACCGTGGAAAATGTACAACAAAGCATTATGGCCGGTGCCAGCGGCTTTGTCGCCAAGCCGTTTTCCCCGCAGAAAATAAAGAATATTATTGAACGCTGCATGGCAGCAAAACTCAGCTGAGCTGCTGCCGCAGCCCGGCTGTATATCCTGTTCAGTAACCGTAGCAGCGTTTCAGCTCGGCCAGTTCGTAAAAATAACGGGTATCTGCATAAGGTTTACAGTCTGCCTTAAAAGGCGTCTGTTTTTCATGATGAAACATCGTTACCAGATACCGGTTTTCGCTGTTACGATACACATCCCACTGCACATTGGCTGCCATAGGCGACACTTCAGCACTACGCCAGTTGCTGTGCTGATAGCTGTAGGTTTGTTCTGCCGGTAACCCCTCACTGGCATCTTTAATGCCCAGTAAAGCCGCAAACGGGATCAGTACCTGGGCATGCGTAAAACGCAGTGCGGCAACATAGCGCTCATCGCCGTTTTTCAGGGCGTCAATCCGCTGAAAAAAGTCAGCCAGCAAATTACCGGCCATACGATACGTTACGGTATCTCCGGCAAAAGCCGGGCCCCGCTCGTAGAACGATTCGGCATCATCCAGATAAGCCATCCACTGTGCATGCTCAGGCTTGATATAATCAGCAAAATGCCAGTCACCTTCATACGGCAGGTTAGACGCAATGCTGTACAGGCTGTAAAGCGCCTGCGCCGCTTCGATATGGTTACTCAGTGTGGCATCGTCATCTTTTGCCTGAAACTGATACTGCCCTTGTGCCAGACGGCTGACAAACGCTTTGCTGTATAACCGCTGTAGCATAGCCGTAGCCACTGCTGCTGTTTGCGGTAATGCCAGAATGCTGCCCAGTCGGGCAATAAGCCGGGGATCGGCTTTGCGGTATGCCAGATAAGCAGCCGTGTCTTCTCCTTCGGCTTTATGGAAATATAACGTCTGGTGTGAGACTTCTGCCGCATCAATTAACGCACTGATCTCCGGTAATCCGGCCTGTAATCCTTTTACAAAGTGTGTTGCACTGTCATCTGCCCGCTCCCGGCCGGAATGCTGTACTGAAATACGCCGCCCCTCTTTAATGGCCTGTGCCAGTAACTGCGGCTGACGCCGGATAAAACGCTCAGCCATCTGCTGGTGCTCCAGTTCACCGAGCCGTGACAGATTGCCATAACCGAGTTTCCCGCTCGCCTGCTGAAAACGTACCAGCAGTTCGCCAAAGGTTTCTCCTTCGCTGGTCAGTGCATTTTCCTGTTGTGCCTGCAGCCATAATTGCAGGCTTAAATCATCGTCATCCGGGCTGGATAAACCACGCGAACCATGACGCGCCACATGCTGCACCATTACCGCATAAAACCCTGCCGGAGCAGCTTCATACTCAGCGGCAACCTGCTGTGGCTGATAAGGTGTTTTACTGGCATAAAACCCGGTGGTGCCCAAAACAGTATCCTGTTGCGCCTGAACGCCAGTACCCACAGGTTGCTGTGGGCTGCAGGCTGTCAGCAGCAGTGCACCGGCCACCAGACAAGGTTTAACATATTGCTGCATTGTTACGTACATTGTTATGTTCATTATTCTGCCCCGTCATCCGGCCCGAAAGCCGTGCCCTGCCAGCAGCGATCATCTGCCCTGGCTGCCGGATCATCGTTGCCACAATGCCGTTCAGTTACCGTATGCGGTACATGCTGCAGTAATTTGCTGCCATCCCGCTGACGCTGCAGCGTAAATGCATCGTACAGCTGACCGGTTACGGTTCTGGACTCATAACTCAGCCGGTCAGCTTCGATATTAATCACCTGATACAACTGGGTATCCTCCGCCACTTTTGCCATATTCTTTCTGGCATAGTCTGACACCAGGTACATTTTCGGCCCGGCAACAGACACCACATACACCGGGCCCTGTCCGGCAGGTTGCTTATCCACGGCTGGCTGATAGCGGCCATAAACGTGATCATGGCCCTGCAATACCAGATCGACTCCATACTGCTCAAACAGCGGTTGCCAGTGTTTACGCAGAATAGGGTTGTCGCGCCCTTTCGACACCGACACCATCGGATGGTGGTAAACCACTATGGTCCAGCGGGATGTGTTGCTTTGTAATACCTGTTGCAGCCAACTGGCCTGAACAATTGCCTGCTGTTCATCGTCAGTGGCCGCCGTTGAATTCAGCACAATAAAACGCACGCCCTGATAATCGGTATAAAAGGCGGTATCGCGGAACTCCTGCGGCCCATTCTGCGGAATACCGAACTGACGGCTATACTGCGGCACCAGTACCCGGTATTCTTCCGGGGTATCTTCATTAACCTTGATATATTCATGGTTACCGGAGGCAATAACCTGATTTACCATCGCCAGCGGCCAGCCACCGGCATCAAACCACTCGCCCCATTCATCATCCAGAATACCGCTGCGCGAATTGACCAGATCACCGGCATGTATCATTACCCGCGCCTGGGGTGCCTGCATAAATGCCTGCCGTACAGTACGCGAAAAATGCGACTTCAGCGCATTCTGGGCATCACCGAAATAAATCAGGCTGAAAGGCGTAAATGCTTCGGCACTGGCGGTGCGAAACTGCAGCCATTCACTCCAGGTTTGCCAGCCTTTAACCCGGTAAGCATATAGAGTGTCCGGTTTCAGGTTAGTGAATGTCACCTGATGATGATGGCCCAGGCCATTACCGGTGGTCAGTGCCGATGTAGTCCCCTTAACCGTCTGTGCTTTAACATGCAGACCGGGAGTGGCATCGGCAGCAATAATTTCGGCTTCTGCTGCTGCCACAGCAGAATGGGTACGCCAGTTTACCGTCTGGCTGTTATAAGGCGTTGCCGTTGGTATCAGAATAATCCGATCCGGAAACACCGTTGGCTGATAACGGCTGACACCCGCCGGTACAGAGGTATTCTGCGCCTGCACGCTCAGGCTCAGCACCAGGAAAACACTTAACACTACTCTCATTAATAACACTCGCATTAATCACGCCCTGAATAACAACATAAAAAAACATAACGGTGGCAGAAAACCCTGCCACCGTTTATCTCAGAAAGCTCAGAAACTGCCGCGGACACCCAGCAACCAGGTACGCCCAAACTGCTCATGTTCAAACACCCGGCTGCGCTCCCCCTGATAGCGGATAGCTTTGGAATCGGTCAGATTGGTTGCTTCCATATACAGGCTGAACTGTTCGGTCAGTTGATAAGAAGCACTGAAATCCAGCGTAGCCCGGTCATCCCAGTAGGTATTCAGGCCCGGATTTGCAGTATCCAGCGAATCGATATAAGCCGAACGGAAGTTATAAGCCAGCTGCGCACTGACACCAAAACGCTCATAATTCAATGCCAGGTTATAAGTATGGCGGCTGGTCCCCGGCAGGTCGGTCTTGCCGATATTAAACGGCAAATCGGCAGAGGAGTCGGTAAAGGTATAGTTTACAGAGAAACCAACACCCGGTAACGCATCCAGCGTTTGTTGCCAGTTCAGCTCGGCACCGTACAGGCGGCCTTTCTGACCGTTTTCCGGACGTACCATATTAAAGCCGGTATATTCCCCTTCAGTCATAACACTGCAGGCTTTGAAAATAGGATCTTCCAGCCGCTTATAAAATACCCCGGCAGACACTAATCCCAGTGGCTCTATGTAGTATTCCGCCATCAAATCAAGGTTATGTGCATAAGCCGGCTTCAGATTGATATTACCGATATCAATGCTGCCGCTGCCTTCACTGCGATCTTCAACAATCACATAAGGCACCAGATCGGCAAAGTTTGGCCGGTTAATGCCGGTACTGTAAGCCGAGCGTAAAATGATGCCGTCCTCAGTTTCGTAGCGCAGATGCACCCCCGGAAATACCTTGGTGTAACGGTTGCTGGCAGACAATACTGAAAACTCGTCAGTCCCGGTATCATAAGTTGCCGCTTCACCGGAAGTCCGGGTCTGTTCAACCCTCAGACCATACACCAGGGTGGTGTTATCCCATTCCAGCGTATTCATCACATACGCAGCATAAGTATCTTCAGAAGCACGGTAATCACCGGTTACTGAAGCGGCGCCACGATCCAGATAGTCAGCATCTTCCAGTTGGCTGCCATACGCCGCGATAAAATCGCGCTGCAGTTTCGGACCATTATGGTAATGGCCGTTAAAAGGCCGGGAATCTTTACTGATAGCAACATCCGCAAAGCTGGGAGCCTGAGCACCCTCACCGTTACGGAAACGGTCTTCATCGTTGAATTTATCTTTCAGGCGGGCTTTGGCCCCAAACTTCACGGTAGACGCTATAGTTCCCAGTTGCCCCGGCAGGGTGATATTGAACGCATAGGCGGATTCCTCTTCCTCTGCTTCGCCGAAACGACGCTCGTAACGTCTGAAATTATATTCATCAGTGCCAAAGTTAAAGTCATCACGTACTACCTGCCCACCCGCATCCAGTACCTGATAATACGGCAGATCACTGTCAGAGAAATCATAGGCCAGTGCCGGACGTGAACGCTCCCGGAACAGCAAATAATCACGGTTCGGGTATTTCTGAGACGCTTTGGAATAGGCAACAGAATAGTCCAGTTTAAACTCGTCAAAATAATGATTACCGCCAAACTGAGTACTGTTGATGGTATTCACTACCGTGCGGTGGCGCAATTCTTTCTCAATCGTCGCACGCTCTGCCACACCTTTACGGCTGGTGGAATCTGCAGTAAAACGCTCATATTCAATCAGCAGGGTGTCACGATATTCGTCATCTTTGAAACGGGAGTAATTATGTGACAGATACAGATGGCTGTTATCTGACGGGCGCCAGTCAAAACGACCAGACAAACCGGTACGGGTACGGGTCAGCTCATAGTCTTTAAACTCGGTGGCTTCCGGCAGAAACTCTCCGTTATCATTTTCAAACCATACATGCTCAACGTTATCGGTTACCCGTTCGGTTTCGCTGTAACTGGCTGAAAACAGCACGCCCATATTGTCGTTACCGGCAATACGGCTGCCGGCGGTCACACCACCACGGGTAATATCGCCACTGCCTTTCTGGTTACGGCCACCGGCCAGATTCGCCCGGACAAAAGCGCCTTTGCTGTCCAGCGCTCCCTGGGTAATAATGTTAATATTACCGGCAATGGCATCCGCATCCATATCCGGTGTAATTGCTTTGGTCAGTTCCATACTGGCGATCACATCAGATGGAATGGTATCAAGGTCAATCGCCCTGGTGCCACCATCCGGTGACGGTAATGCCACCCCGTTCATCGATACACTGGCAAATTCCAGTGGTGCACCCCGTACGTTGACATAACGCCCTTCGCCCTGATCGCGCTGAATTGATACCCCGGGTAACCGTTGGGCAGATTCTGCCACGTTGGCATCCGGGAAACGCCCCAGATAATCAGCTGACACCACAGATTTAATATTGTCAGACGAACGCTGAATATTCAGTGCCCTGGCCTGTGCATTACGGCTGCCGATAACCTGCATCACCTCTACCTGACCGGCATCAGCAAAACGTAACTGCAACGCCTGCCCCTGCTGCCCGCTAACCACCACGTTCACCCGGTGATTACCATAGCCCAGATAACTGACTTCCAGCTGATACTCTCCTTCCGGTACATTATCAAAGCGGAAGCGGCCGCTACTGTCAGTGACGGTCTCGCGGTTTGTTCCGGCCAGCCGGATAATCGCGCCCTGCAAAAACGCGTCTTTGCCATTACTCAACTGGCCGCGTAATACCGGTGTGTTTATGGTTTCACTGCTGACACTCAGTTCAGCCTGCATTGCCATTGCCGGCACGGTGGTAAAGGCCAGCCCGCTCAGCATGGCTATCGCCAGCCGGTTGACACTGAAATGATGAAAATAAGGTATTACTGTCATAACTGCTGTCTCTTCTGAATTACCGGTTAATTTATTTACCCGGCTATTGTGAGAAAGATTTATGACAAAAAAAGGTAACAAAACCGGCTTAAAGAGCTGTACAGACCGGGTCTTTTCAGGCCGCGCTTTGCCTCGCCCGTCATGAAAATGACATAAATATGCCGTATTTTCACTAAAACCCTCCAACGTCTGAACATCATGTGGGAACTGCATATCCGGAAACTGACTGTCGCTTTTGCGCTGCTCAGCACTGCCATACTGACCGCTTTACATTACGGTATTCCTAAAACGTTTAATCAATATGACTGGTTCGATATTCTGGGTGAAGGTACTGTGGTACTGGTCACCGTTAGCTGGTTGTTTATTATTGTGCAGTCCCGGCCCAAAGGCCCGGTAACCAATAAGCTGTTTTTTGGCGGCTGCCTGCTGGCCTTTTCCTGTTCACTGGATGTAATGGACGAATTCTTCCATTACGCCGGAACCGATAAACAACTGATGAACTTTCTGGAATCAATCCCTGCTCCGACCGGGATGTTGTTATTAACATTCGGTATCGCCGGTTGGCTGCTGGAGCAGAAGCTGCTGTACCGTCAGTTACATGGCCGGGAACTGTTTCTGCGTAATCACCGCCTGCTCGATCCGCTTACCACACTGTACAGCGCCGAATACCTGCAAACCATTTTACACCGCGAGCAGGAGCTGCACCTGAACCGGGGTGAAAGCTGCTGTCTGCTGGTGCTGGATATCAATCAGTTTTCGGCCTGTAACAAAAAGCTTGGCGCAGCCGGGGGCGATAAGATCCTGAAAATGTCAGCAGAATTGATCCTGAGCCAGTTACGTTCCACCGATGTCCTGTGCCGCTATGCCGGCGATCGTTTTATGGCGGTGCTGCCGCATACCTCAGTCAGTGAAGCCAGGCTGCTGGGCCGCCATATTCAGCAGCAAATGCGGCGTATTTCCAGGCCGGATTTACCCCTCAGCATCCGTACGGCAGCGCTGGAGGTAAAACAGCAACCGCTCAGCGAACTGCTGCATGCCGCTAACCGGGCAGTTTCCCACTCCCGCCGCCAGACAACAGCGCAGTGGCAAACGATCTGATGCAGGCATTCAGCTATCAGCATAAATGTCTCTTACTGTATAACAGCGCAGCCGATTTAATTAAACTGAGCCAGCGCCGTGGTGCAGCTTTGCAGCGCTTACTGACCGGAACCGGTATTTTCCCCGGTGACTTCCACCAGCCCGGCCACCGTATCAGCCCGAAAGAATGGCTGACCCTGGCTGAAAACTGCCAGCAGCTGGTTGGCCGTGACGAATTGCCGATGCTGGCTGCCGATGCCATTTTGTATAACAATAAAATTGCACTAAGCCGTTTACTACAATGCTGCCCGTCTTTACTCCAGGCGCTGACACTGCTGTACTATTTTCGCCATCAGTCACTGCCGTTGCTCAGCATATCGCTTTACCGGCAGCAACATTACCTGAATATCTGCCTGCTGCCGGCAATCGGCCTTGGCAAACAGCAGGATTTTGTTATAGCGCTGGCCGTCAGTTTTCTGCTGACGCTGATCAGGCAGTACGCTCCGGAAGCGGAACTACAGGTTGAACTGAGCCAGTCGCCTCCTGCCCGGCCTCAGTACTATCAACAACACTGGCAACAACACTGGCAATGCGAAACCCGTTTTAACTGTTTACAGAACAGTATTATGCTGCCACTGCAACTGTTGCAACAACCGGCCCGGGTTCAGTTATCTGCCGACTTTATACAGGCCCGTTTTATCTGCCGCCAGCAACGCCGGTTGCAGCAAAGAAGCGACGGTTTACTGGCTGTAATCCGCAAAAAACAGCAACAACTGTTACCGGAAAACAGCAGCGCAGAACATATTGCCGCCATGCTGAATATCAGCAGCAGTACCCTGAAACGCCAGTTGCATCAGCATAATTACTCGTTCTCACAATTACTGGATGAAGTAAAAAACCATAAGGCTATCAAACTGCTACGACAGTATAAGCTGACCAATGCCCAGCTAGCTCAGCGGCTGGGTTACTCAGATGAACATAATTTCCGGCGGGCTTTCAAACGCTGGACCGGATTGCTGCCCAGCGCCTGTAAAAAACTGCTTAAAACCTGAACGCCCGGAGTCTTAACCGGGCAATATCAATTACTCTGCTGCAATCAGTGCCAGCACCTGCTGCCACGGCACCAGTTTCAGGTTCTGCCCCTGTTCCGGCATACGGTTGCGGCCATCCTGTACGATTAATGCTCCCTGTTCAAAGCCCGGCCCCAGCGAACGTGTGGTTACATCCAGTCCGTCGGTTTCAGAAGCACCATCGATCCCAAGATGCGGATTAGTGGTAATACGAAAATGCAGCAGTTCGGTATAGGGTGGCAGGGCATCATAGATCAGATAGCTGTCATTCCCCTGACTGGAGACGATCAGATAACTGTGCTCACCATGCTCAGCCAGCGCCAGCCCTTCTATGTCGTCTACCAGCCGCTCACCATCAACCCGGATGATGTTCTCACCTGCGGTGTCAGCATCTGCTGCCGCGGCAAAGCGCCAGATAGCTTCGTCTTCTTCACCGACAAACAGCACGCCGCGTTTATCATCGGCAACACAACCTTCCGGCTGACTGGGTACGCTAAGCGAACGCACTTTCGCGCCCTGCCACTGCTGACCGTCAGAACGGATCAGGTACTGCTCGATCAGGCCGGATTTATCATTAACAAATACAAAGTGCTCACCACTTTGGGCGTCCTGGTACATGCACAGGCCGTAAATTTCGCTCATAGTAGTGGCTACCTTACCGGCATTATGTAAAGTACCGCTCTGATCAATGGCAAATAATTGCAGGCTGTTATCATCACGCAGGCTGGCAACCGCAATATCATGTGCTGCGCCCTGCCAGCTCAGGTTATAACGTACATCAACATTGTTTAACCGGCCAACGTTCAGTTGCTGCACCCGTTTTCCCTGCATATTGTACACATCCAGCCCGCTGCGCTTGTCGGTGGCGAGGATCAGGCTCTGCTCAGGCATAGCAGGATGGTGCCACACTGCCGGATCATCTATCACATCACCACGCTGGCTGGCCGCTTCGGTTTGCAAAGCTGGCATCAGCTGTACCACTGGCGCTTTAGCCCTGGCAACCGGACCAACAGTAATATTCAGGCTGAGTGCCTGCACCGCTTCGGCCTGTTCGCTGCTGATGTAAGCCGTAACGGTATTATCCGACAACCGGAAAGATAACCCGCTGGCTTCCGCCAGTGCCGGTACAGCAAAACTCTGCAGCTGCTGACTACCGACAGCAATATGCAGTAACCGTGCGGGTTCTTCTTCCAGTGCCAGCAGGCTGCCATCCGGCAGTACCTGCAGCGCCTTCACTTCACCGGCCAGTTGACCGAAAGGCCCCTGCACCTGCACTAAATTGCGTCCTTCATCAGCTTCAGGTTCTGCCTGATAACGCCAGACAGCCCGCTCTGCTTCTGCGATATAGAGCGCACCGGTATGTTGATCAACCGCGCAGGCGGTACTGTCATAAGGTATGTTCAGCTCGCGGATAACCAGCGGCTCGTCCAGCCATTGTCCCTGCTGCTGTAGTAACAGCTGATCGGCCCCGCCACGGCCACCGAGTAAAAACAAACTCAGTTGCTGGTTCTCTTCGCTCTGATAAAAGCATAAATCATCCACTACCCGGCTGCTGATCAGTTGCTGCTGCAGCAGTTGCAAAGGTTGCGGGGTAGCAGGCGTAAAACGCCACAGGTATAAGCTGTTGCTATTGCTTTCCATTGCCGAAAGCAGCAGGCTGCCATCTGCGGCTGACTGTGTGGTCAGCCGGGCAAAAGCACCACTGTAGCTGGCTACCGTATCAGTGCCGGTCTGGATATGCAGGCCCTGATGATCGGTAAACAGCTGATAATCCGCACCGGAAAGCTGTACATAATGGTAATGGCTGGCGCTGATATTTAACGCCTGTAACTGCACCGCCGGATCCTGTTGTGGTTTGTCAGCCTGACAACCGCTTAGCAAAACACCCGCAGCAACACTAAGCACACTAAAATAAAACCGTTTTTTCATTACTGACATACTGTGCCCTCTTACTTACCAGTTGGTGATCTGCAAACCCAGCACAAAAGTGCGGCCATACTGTTCATACTGGAAGTTGTAAGGTTTGCGACCGGTATAGGCATAGTAAGGTTCGTCGTTCAGGTTAATGACATTAAAATACAGCTGCATACCGCGGCGGATATTCCACTTGGCGGTAAAATCCAGTTGTAAATGATCATCTGCATACACATCATAGTCGGCATCGGTAACATCGCCGACTTCGGCCAGATATTTTGATTTGTAGTTGGCCGCCAGACGCAGGCTGATACGCTCTGTTTCATAACCCAGGCTCAGGTTGGCCGTTTTATCCGACTGGCTTGGCAACGCCACCTGGCGTCTAAATAATTCGCCATCGTCAAACCATTCGATATCGGCTTCAGAATCCGTCAGTGTCAGGTTAGCGGACAGCAACAGGTTATCCAGCCAGTTGCCAAAGCCGGACACTTTGTGAATGGCCGTCAGTTCCAGACCATATAAGTCGGCCTTACCGCCATTGATAAAGGTTTCTGCCTGGGCAAAGTTACTGTATTCACCGCGGCCGGCCAAATCAGCTTCATAAATAAAGTTATCGATTTGTTTATAAAAGAACATCGCCGATAGCACGCCCAGTTTACCGGCATAGTGTTCAATACCCAGATCAATATTATTCGAGGTCAGTGCCTTTAAGTCCGGATTACCAAAGGAGGCTTCCAGCTCACCGTCATCTTCTTCCAGGATAAAAGCCGGTGCCAGCTGTTCGAAGTTAGGCCGCACCAGGCCGGTACTGAAAGCCGCCCGCACAATGCTGTGCTCAGACAGGTCGTAGCGCCCGACAACCGCCGGTAACCAGTACCCTTTGCTGCTGTTGACCTGATTAGCACTGAATACTTCGTTGATATCGTCATAACGGGTACCGACAGCATCACGCTTTTCATGTTCGTAACGTACCCCGGCGATCAGTTGCCATTTCTCGCGCTCCCACTGCGCCATCAGATAGGCGGCACTGATATCTTCATCTACCCGGTAATTATTGATTTGCGATTCCACATCATCAATAAAATCGTCACGGTCAAACTGGTTAACTAGCGCATAAATACTGCCGGCATCAATTTTTGGCCCCATATTCCCCAGGGTATAATCTATCGTTGATCCGGCATAACCGGCCAGTGTCAGTTCACTGATACCGTAGTCGTCAAAATCCTCAAAAACCCACACCGTTTCATCCGCCGTTTTTTTACGCTGGCTGAATTTGGCACCGCTTTTCAGTATCAGGCTGCCCTGCTGCTGAATAAACTCCCGGCTTAAATCCAGCTTAATATTGCGCTCGGTTTCTTTGGTATAGGTATCACTCATTTCCACTTCGTCCAGCTCATAGCCTTCAGCCAGATAAGCTTCCGCAGGTGCCGTCAGACGCAGAATACTGCCGCCGCTGTGGCCAACACCGGCATCAAAATCCTGTTCGAAATCGGCGGAGCCGATACTAAAAGGGGTATCTTCGTCAGCTTTACTGGCACCCGCTTCCAGTACCCATTCCCAGTTACCGGTATGTTGTCTGGTGCCCAGTACAAAGGCACTGATACTTTGCGTTTCTTCACGCTGTTTCAGTGAACGGATCAGGGTTGCTTCGCCGGTGGCTCCGGCCTGCAACGGATCCTCAAATTCCACTATCAGCCCCTGCCGCTCTTCAGTATCACTGAACCGGCTGTACAGGGTACGCAGGTAATATTCATTGTTATTGCCCGGCCGGTAATCGACATTCAGTGCCAGACCAATACGTTCACGGCTGATCACATAGTCACGCAGTTCAAACTCTTCCAGCCCGTCATCAAAATCCCATTCACCGCCAGTTTCCACGTTCTCGGAACCAAATTTGCGTTTGGCATAACTTGCCGCTACAGCGATACCTAAGCTGTCCGTTTCACCGCCCACATCCAGTATTTTGCTGAACACGCCGGACAGTTTCGGGCTGGTTTCGCTTTGCAGCTCATTATAGCCCGCTTCTGCGGTAAAGGAATAAAAGTCGCTGCTGCGATCAAAAGCCGACAAACTTTTAATTTCTATGGTGCCGCCTAACGAACCGGCCGGCATATCCGGTGTCAGGGTTTTATTCACTTCAACCGATTCGAGCAAATCAGACGGGATCACATCCAGCGCCACTGCCCGACGCCCCGCTTCCGGGGCTGCCAGCTGAGTACCGTTGTACGTTACCGCATTATAATCCGGTGCCAGCCCCCGTACCCGTACGAAACGGCCTTCGCCCTGATCCCGCTCAACCGATAAACCGGCCAGACGCTGCAGCGCTTCGCTGACATTGCTGTCCGGAAACTGCCCCATTTCATCCGTGCTGGCTACGGTAATAATACCCCCGGCATTACGCTGACGGTTCAGTGCCTTACTGACCGCACCCGATTGCCCCACCACTTCGATATGCTCAATCCCGGTACTGGCTGATAACAGTTTAATATCGCCTAAGCGCTGATCGGTATCACCCACGACCAGCACCCTGGTTTCTGGTGTGGCACCAAGATAATTTACCAGCAGGGTATAGGTGCCGGACGGCAGGTTACCAAAGTGGAAACGGCCATCTGCGGCTGTGGTGCGGCTCAGTTTCAGCTCAGGAATACTGATCTCGGCACCACTTAACAGATTATTACGGTTATCGGTAATACGGCCCTGCACATCGGCATCGGCCATTAATGGGGTGGATACAGCGCCACAGGCCAGCATAACGGCACAGGCGAGAAGAGTGCGACGGTAACTCGGATTCATACTTTGCTCTCAGTTTCAGGATTAATAGTTGTATCCAGTGTCTTTTTTTTCTGTGACAGAATGCCGTTTGTTAACAACGTCTTCTGAGCTGGGCTGACCCGGGTCAGCAGCGTGCAGCTTCGCGTTATAACGCCTGAATGCTGTAATCTCTTTGTCATAACCCGGCTGCAGAATCAGCGTTATTTTTCCGGAATAAACAATTATGTGGCGACAACACCGCTATAAACTGGCTTTTAGTATGCTGCTGCTGTTAGGTGGTCTGCTGCTGGCCATTAACAGTGGCGATGTAAAACAGAGTAACGAACTGGACTGGCTTGACGTGCTGGGCGAAGGTACAACCTTACTGGTTGCCTGCGGCTGGCTGGGGTTAATTATCAGCAGCCGGCCGGCCGGTCGTGTCACTGAGTGGCTCTATTACGGCAGCCTGCTGCTGGTATTCTCTTACTTTCTTGATCTGCTTGATGAGTTTATCCGTTATCCGGATACGGTACGGTTAATGAGCTGGCTGGAATCGTTACCCGCCCCGATCGGCATGCTGGTGCTGACCTATGGACTGGTAGGCTGGCATCGGGAACAGCGGGCGATTAATCGACAGTTACGTGGCCGCGAGCTGTTTTTGCGCGATCATCAGCTGATTGACCCGCTGACCCAGTTATACGGAATAGAGTACCTGCTGGCAGTGCTGAACCGTGAAATAGCGCTGCACCGGAGCCAGCACAGAACGTTAAGCCTGCTGGTACTGGATATTGCCGGTTTTTCAGCCTATAACCGCCGCTATGGCATGGCTGCCGGCGATCAGTTTTTAAGCCAGCTGAGTGAATTGCTAAGCAACCAGCTGCGGCACAGCGACCTGCTCTGCCGTTATGGCGGCGGCCGCTTTGTGGCACTGCTGCCCAATACTGCCGCAAAACAGGCCGAAATTATGGCCCAGCATTTACGCCAGCAACTGACACACCTGAACAGTACTGACACTCCTCCGCAAATCACGCTGGCGATGATGGTGGTAGAACAAAGCAATGCGCAAACCGCACTGAGTGCAGCGGATCAGGCCATTGCTGCCGCCAGGCAAACTGGTAATTTCAGGGTGAAACCGGTCTGATGAACCGGTATTTTGGCTATCAGGACAAAATACTGCTGTTACAGCACGGCAGTACTGAGTTGTTGGCGCTGGCGCAGCGCCGCGGTGCCCAGCTGCATAAACTGTTAAGCGGCACCACTATTTTCGAGCAGGATTTACACAAACCGCATGGCCGTCTGCATCATGCTGACTGGCTTAAATTGCTGCAAAACTGCCAGCAGCAGGTTAACAGCCCTGAGTTGCCGTTTTTACTGGGATCGGCAATGCTCAACAGCCGCTATATTTCACTGTGTCAAAGCCTGCAATATGCCGCTAATCTCAGGCAGGCACTGTGTCAGCTGTATTATTTCCGTCACCAGCTGTTACCGGGTATCTATGCCAGTGTGCATAAGTATGGCGATACTATCGCCATCGAATTTAAAGCCGCTGTCGGGCTGAAGCAGCAACAGGCCTTTATCATTGAACTGGTATATTCTTTACTGCTCGCGCTGATAAAGCAGCAACTGCACAGCAGTACCGGTATCAGTGCAGAACTGCAATGCCCGGCACCATTACTGCCACAGCAGTATCAACTGCACTGGGGCTGTAATATCAGCTTCGGCCAGCCCCATAACCGGCTGCTTATTCCGGTCAACTTATGGCAGCAGCATTTTATCACTAATGATGCGGCAAAATTCCGGGCAGCCAGATGCACCTGCCTGCAACTTAACCGGCTGTTGCCGAAACAGCCGGGGCTGCTGGAAGCGATCACCCGGCGGCAACGCCGCGCCCTGCCACAGTTATTAACACTGGAGCAGGTAGCGGTGTTTCTCGGGCTGAGCAGCAGTGCCCTGAAACGCCTGCTCAGCCAGCATAAAACCAGTTTTGCCCAGCTGATTGATGAGGTACGAAGTGGTGAGGCAATAAATTTACTGCAACAGGGTGATTATTCCAACCGGCAGCTGGCCCAACGGCTGGGCTATTCTGATGAGCATAATTTCCGGCGGGCATTTAAACGCTGGACCGGCCTGATACCCAGCGCCTGCAAAGAACTTTTGAAAGTCTAAATCAATCAACTAAAATCAATCAACTAAAAGTACCGCGCTGATAGTCCGTAAATGCCTGATGGATCTCCTGTTCGGTATTCATCACAAAAGGGCCATGTCCAACTACCGGTTCGTTCAGCGGTACTCCGGTCAGCAGCAATACCATGGCATCAGCAGTGCTGTGCAGCCGGATTTCATTGCCGGAGGTGTCGTACACCGCCGCCTCAGCCGGGGTCAGTTTTTTACCATCGGTCAGTGTTACTTCGCCTTTTAATACCACCAGAATAGCCATATGCTGCTCTGGTACAGCCAGCTGATGCTGGCCTTCATTCAGGCGTAAATCCCAGACATTAATCGGGCTGAACGTACGGGCCGGGCCTTTGTTACCACCAAAACTGCCGGCAATAACCCGTACCGTTCCCCGGTTATCCGGCAACGCCAGCTGCGGAATTTCAGCCGCAGTAATCGACTGATAGCCCGCCGGGTGCATTTTATCTTTTGCCGGTAAATTAACCCACAGCTGTACCATTTCAAAGGCACCACCGCCTTTAGCCCAGTCAGAGCCATGAAACTCTTCGTGCACAATACCGGCACCGGCAGTCATCCACTGCACATCACCCGGCCCGATTACCCCGCCGCCACCGGTGGAATCCCGGTGCTCCACTTCACCGTCGTAAACAATAGTCACCGTTTCAAAACCACGATGCGGATGCGCTCCGACACCACGCCGTTGTTCTGTCGCCGGAAACACTACCGGCCCGGCATAATCCAGCAGCAGGAACGGGCTTAACAGTTCAGCATCCTGATGATAGGAAAATAAAGACCGTACCGGAAAACCATCCCCCACCCAGTGATAACTGCCCGTGGTTTTTATGGCTTTACGTATTTTTTCTGTACCTGACATCATACTGTTCTCCATTCAGCTTTTATCCTGATGTTCCAGAAATAGTTTGAACTCAGAGGCATACAGCCGGAACAACACCAGCGTAACAGCAAAAATAATCGGGCCGTACAGCAGGCCGATTAACCCGAACAGCTGCAAACCGCCCATCAGCGACAGGAAAATCAGCAAGGTACTCATATTGGAACTGCCCTGCATCAGAATTGGCCGCAGGAAATTATCAACCGACCCCACCACAAATACGCCCCATAAACTCAGGAATACTGCCCATTGCCAGTCGCCAATCATTACCAGATACAACGATGCCGGTAACCAGATCAGTGCTGTACCCACTACCGGAATAAACGATGCAAAACCCATCATCATACCCCAGAACAGCCCCGGCAACCCGGCCAGTGACATGGCAATACCACCGATAAAACCCTGCGCAATTGCGGTCAGAAATGACCCCAATACTGCGGATTTCGCCACTTTTTTTACTTCACCAAACAGCGCTTCTTTCTGGCTGCGGGCCAGAGGAATAACCAGAAACAGGCTGGCGACCATCTTGTCGTAATCGCGCAGCATAAAGAACAGCACAAAAATCAGAATAACGAAGTTGAACGCCACCAACGAGATATTACCCAGAAAAGCGGTACTGGCATTAACCAGCACTTTGCCCAGCTCTGCCGAGAACGCAGAAATATTCTCAATAATATCTTTGGTCGCGATACTCTGCCCCGGCAGCCATTCGTTAATCAGCTCCAGTGCTTTCTGGGTATACGGATGCTGGGTAAGCTGCCTTGCACCATCCTGACTGAGCCAGGTGTAGCTGTCTTGTGCAAAAGTCGCTCCCTGATGAATCATCGCCAGAATCACCAGCGCTGCCGGGATCAGAATAATTCCGGTCAGCAGAGTGCAGGAAATACTGGCAGCCAGATTCGGGTAGTTTTTCATCCGGTTTTTAATCCGGACATGCACCGGATAACATAACAGAGACAGAATAAATGCCAGCACCAGCGGGCCAATATAAGGCACAATCAGCTTATAGCTGGCATAAATGGCAATAAAGAGTGCAGCAATCAGTAACCAGTAACGGGGTTCTGCTTTAAACTTAGTTGTCAATATTGCCTCCAATCCCTGCTTATTTAATAAAGAGCCGGTTTTAAGGTGCCACCTGCTGCATAATTAAGCCACAGATATAGGCACCATAGGTTCCAAGCCCGTATCCCAACACTGCCAGTAATACTCCGACCGGAGCCAGCGAAGGATGGAATGCTGCAGCCACCACCGGTGCCGAAGCGGCTCCCCCGACATTTGCCTGACTGCCAACAGCCATGTAAAACATAGGTGCCCGCAGCAGTTTTGTCACAATAAGCAGCAGAATACCATGCACGGAAATCCAGACAATCCCTACCAGGAACATCACCGGATAATCCATAACAGCTGTGATATCCATATGCATACCAATCGTCGCCACCAAAATATATAAGAAGGCAGAACCGACTTTGGACGCCCCGACAGCTTCCAGATTACGGGCTTTAGTCGCTGACAATAATAACCCCAGCGTCGTTGCAATCACCACCAGCCAGAAGAAAGTACTGGTCAGGCTATATATGGCTAACTGAGGAGCAACCCGCTCCAGCCAGGGAGCAATAATATCAGCCAGAGCATGAGACAACCCCGTCACACCAAAAGCGACTGCTGCAATCAGCATAATATCGATCAGTGAAGGGATACGTGCATTTTCAGCCTGATATTTTTCAATTTTCTGCCGCAGAGAAGTAATAGCAGATACATCAGCATTATTACGATTATCAAAATAATCTGAACGGCTGGCAATCCAGAGTAATACCGCCATCCAGATATTCGCGACAATAACATCAACAGTAATCATCACCGAGAAGATTTCGCCTTTAACATCAAAAACTTCTTTCATTGCAGCCTGATTAGCCCCACCACCAATCCAGCTACCGGCAATAGTTGTCATGCCACGCCAGATTGCCTGATCACCCTCTCCGCCAAGTGCTTCCGGGAAAAAACTGCCCACTGTCGCCAAAGCTATCGGGCCACCGATAATAATACCGACGGTGCCGGTCAGAAACAGAATAAGAGCCTTAGGACCAAGACCAATAATAGCTTTAAAGTCAACACTCAGCGTTAACAGTACCAGACTTGCCGGCAACAGATAACGCGATGCCATTTTGTATAACGAGGAACCTTCACCATCAATAATGCCAAAGCTATTGAATAATGAAGGGATAAAATAGCAAAGTAATAATGCCGGTACATAACGGTAAAATGCCCGGCAGTAACGGTTACTACTGTGGCTGGTATAAAACACCAGCCCGAGAATTGAAGCAAGAATTCCAAGAACAACAGCATCATTGGTAAAAAGTGCAGCATTTTGTTGCATAACAGCGCATCCACAGCAGAATATAAAAATTGTTATAATTCCCTAAAAGTACCATATGTTAACAAAACCACAAAGCCCCGCCTGTCGTATCCCGGTAACTGACAATTAAACGCACTATTGATACAGCAACCCGCTTTCATCTGGTCTTCGCGTCATTTTTATGGTTTTATGCGCCACAAAATTATCTCAGAACAACAAACACGGAGGAGCAATGCTCAGGAAACACCTCAGATGGTTCAGCCTGATTTTTCTGGTAACAGCAGGTATCGCGCTGGCCCGCCCCATGACACTGGAAGAAACCGTTTCGGTTAAAAGCGTCAGCCAGACAATCACCAGCAATGACGGTAACTACACCGCTTTTATCCGCAACCGCCCCCGCAACCCCTATGCTGAAGATGATGGCGTCAGCCACACTGAATTGTTCGTGCTGGACAGCAAAGGTAACGAACACGCTTTTGTTACCGGTGCAGGCCGGGTGGCTCAGCCGAAATTCAGCGCCGACAGTCAACATATCTATTTTCTGACAAAGCGCGGCAGCGACAAATTTACCTCGCTGTATCGTATTGCTGTCGACGGTGGTGAAGCGGTAAAAGTATTCAGCCATAGCAATAATATTCAGCGTTATGACCTGCATGCCGATGGCAAAACGCTGGCTTTTCTGGCTCGTCCGGCAGAAGACAAGCAAAAAGCCGAGCTGACCCGCAAAGGGTTTAAAGCTGAAGTTTATGAAGAAAACCTGCCCTTCACCCAGCTGTTTCTGGCAGATTTAACCAGGCCGGATGCTGAAATTGCACCGCTGGCCATCAGTGGTAACGTGTTGTCTGCCCAGTTCAGACCACAGCAGCCGCAGTTACTGATCCGCACCGCACCAACCCCATTGATTGACGACGATTACATGGCAAGCCAGTATCAGTTAATCACCCTAGACGGTAGCACCGTACAAATTTTCGACACCAGCGGTAAACTGGACAGCGCCGTATTCTCACCGGATGGCAGCAGACTGGCAATTATCGGCAGTGAAGATATCAATGACCCATCTGCCGGACGTTTACTGCTGGCAGATATCAGCAACGGTAAAACCACTGATGCTATTCCCGGTTATCAGGGGCATGTTCAGGATCTGGCATGGCGCAGTGACAACCAGTTACTGTATGTTGGCCATACCGGTACAGAAGCTGAAGTTGGCAGCATCAACCTGCGTAATAACAGAGTCAGCCAGTTAGTTAAACCCGGTAACGGTATCGCGACCCGCATTGATATTCCACCGTCAGGTAAAGCAATCCGGCTGCTGGTAAACAAAGCAGAACATCCGGCTGAGGTGTACAGCATGACGGATCGCGGAGCCCTGAAACGCCTGACCAATTCCAACCCCTGGCTGAAAGATATCGATGTACCACGGCAGCAAACGGTAACCCATAAAGCGGCTGACGGTACTGAACTCGAAGGTGTGCTGGTTTATCCGCTAAACTACGTAAAAGGCCAGCGCTACCCGTTGATTATGGTAGTACATGGCGGCCCGGAAGCCCATATCTCCAATGGCTGGCTGGACCGTTACGGCAGCCCGGTAAAGCATGCCGCAGCTGAAGGCTATATGCACTTTTTCCCGAACTATCGCGGCAGTACCGGCCGTGGGGTGGAATTCTCCAAACTGGGCCAGAACGACTACGCCGGTAAAGAATTTGATGACCTGGTCGATGCCAAAAACTATCTGGTTGCACAAGGGCTGGCCGATGCGGCTAAAGTGGGTATTACCGGCGGTTCTTACGGCGGTTTCGCGTCAGCCTGGGCTGCAACCAAGCAGACAGAACATTTTGCCGCCAGCGTGATGTTTGTCGGTATCAGCAACAACCTGTCCAAATTCGGCACCACCGATATTTCTAACGAAATGTATCTGGTACACGCCCGCAGCTACCCGTGGCAGAAATGGCAGTGGTATCTGGAACGCAGCCCGATTTACTACGCAGAACAGGCCAGAACCCCGATTCTGATTATGCATGGTAAAGAAGATACCCGCGTGCATCCGAGCCAGTCTATAGAGCTGTACCGCTACCTGAAAGTACATGGCAACGTGCCGGTGCGTCTGGTGCTGTATCCGGGCGAAGGCCACGGCAACACCCGCGCCGCCGCCCAGCTGGATTATGGTATGCGTTTAATGCAGTGGATGGATCACTTCCTGAAACAAGGCAATAAAGAACTGCCATCGCATGAACTGCCTTATACCGATAATCTTAAAGCAGCGAAAAAAGACAGCTAAACCTGAGTTGTAATAACAAAAGCCCGGCAGTGATTCACTGCCGGGCTTTTAAATAAACCAGCACAGATAATTACTCTTTAAGACGCTTTATAGCATCTTTATAAACCTCGTTACGTTCCCGTTTTCCTACGGCTAAAACGGTAACAATAACGACATCATCAAGGACTTTATAAACCAGCCGGTAGCCTGACTGACGTAGTTTTATTTTGTATATATTATCTGTACCAGAAAGCTTTGCCGCCGCAATATGCGGATTATCAAGACGTTCGGCAAGTTTCTTTTTAAACTGTTCTTTTAATGTTGCACCAAGCTTATTCCATTCTTTCAGTGCTGATTTTTTAAATTCAAGCTTATAAGTCATCAATACTTACCGGAATACTTTCTTCGTGTTCACGCTCTCTGACCAGCGCTAGCAGTTCAAGATCTTCCAGCCTGTCCATCATCAGTTCATAAGCTGCCGCAGGTATACAGTAAAAAGCAGGTTCATTCCGGTTTAGTACAGCAACAGGTTCACCATAAGCACTGGCAGCAACTTTCATTGGATTTGCTTTTAATTCAGTAATGCTTGCGGCAACATCAGCCAAAATTCTGCTGGCCATAAAACCCTCTTAATAGGTCTGTTAAACAGTCTTTATTGTAGTCTCAACCCGATACTTTAACAAACACCTTAGCTAATTTGATTTAGTACAGTTGCTAACTGACCTCATCCCGGAGGCTTAGCGGCTGCCTTTCAAACTCCACTTCATCCCAGCCATGACGGATAAAATTGCGGATATTCTGATGATCTGTATCAGCCGGGGTATTTATTACCTGCCGGTAGTAATCACCAAACAACAGTAAGGTTTGTGCTTCTGACAGCTGATGCAGTAAACCAAAAGCCAGAATTTTACAGGAACCATTATTCTCGCCGGCCTGATTATAAATATCGCCGTTTTTAAACGCAGCAGGCGTAAACAGGTAAGTGCGGTCAATTAATGCGATACTCTGCTCAAAACTGATGGAGTCAGGTTCGGTGCTCAGCTGTATAAAGAAATCCTCTAACATATCATTGCATCCTTATATTTGTTCCTGAAACTGATAGTAGAACTGCCCGCACGGAACTGCAATATCCATTCCTCCATAATGCCATAACAGTGAGTACCGGATCCGGCCAGACAATCTGCTGCAAACAGGTATACTACCTCCTGTAAACTATAACCAGGCAGTCATTTTATGCTGACACCAGAAATATGCCATCAGGCCCGGCTAAGCCGCGATCCACGTTTTGACGGTTTGTTTTTTATCGCCGTAAAAAGTACCGGTATTTTCTGCCGTCCGATCTGCCCTGCCCGGTCGCCAGCAGAACATCAGGTTGCCTATTTCTTTTCTGCCGCCGCGGCCGCCAATGCAGGCTTTCGCCCTTGTCTGCGCTGCCGGCCGGACAGTGCACCGGGCTCTGCCGCATGGCAGGGAACACAAACTACGCTGAAACGCGCTTTGCAACTGATAGAGCAAGGCTCACTACAACAACAGAATCAGAGTGAGCTGGCGGAACGGCTGGGGATCAGCGAACGCTATCTGCGCAAACTGTTTCAACAACAATTTGGTATTGCCCCACAGCGTTATGCTCTGTTACAGCAGGTGCTGTTCGCCAAAAAACTGCTGCATGAAACCAGCTTCAGTATCAGCCAGATTGCCGCTCAGGCAGGTTTTAACAGCCTGCGCCGCTTTAATGATGCCTTTAAAAAAGAACTGAAAATGCCCCCCAGCCAGATAAGACGGCATCAGCCCGGCAGCAGCGATAATGTTATTGAGCTTAGCCTCAGTTACCGCCCGCCGCTGGCATGGCAGGCTATGCTGGATTTCTGGCAGAAACGGACCTTACAGGGCGTGGAATGGGTTAACGGCCTGACCTATGGCCGCACTTTTATCTGGCAGCAACAAGCCGGCTGGTTTGAAGTTTCTCCGAAAGAACCTAATCAGCTGCAGCTTAAACTGCACTGGCCATCGGAACAGGGACTATTCAGCCTGATCCGCCAGTTGCGCCGCCTGTTTGATCTGGATGCCGATATCAACCTGATCGAACAACAGCTACAGCAACATCCGCTGTTTCAGCATGGTATTATCTCCGGTTTGCGGATACCCGGTATCTGGGACAGCTGGGAAGCCGGGGTACGGGCAGTACTGGGCCAGCAGGTTAGTGTCGCTGCCGCCAGAACACACCTGAACCGGCTGGTTGATGCGCTTGGCAGCCCGTTGCCCGGCAGCGGTAAAATCGTGTTTCCATCACCCGCCGCTGTTATGCACAGTGAACTGGCTATGCTGAAAATGCCGCAGCGGCGTAAAGATACCCTGCGGGCGCTGGCAACCTATATGCTTCAGTACCCGCAGGCTGAACCGGAACAATGGCTGGCTATAAAAGGTATCGGCCCCTGGACAGTAAACTATGCCAGGATGCGCGGTACAGGCTACAGCGACATCTGGCTCGGCGGCGATCTGGGTATTCAGAAAGCACTGCAGCAACTGGCACCAGACAACATAATCAGCACCGATACACTGGCACCGTGGCGCAGCTATGCCACTTTTCAGTTATGGTTTAATACAGGAGACTAATAATTATGTATGTGCAGCATATACAAAGCCCGCTGGGTCTGGTCAGAATACAGGCGACAGCCAAGGGTATCAGCGAAATTGTGTTTGTCCAACCTGAGCAGCAAACTCCGGATCAGCCTTCAGAGCTGACGCAACTGGCAGCAAACCAGTTACAGGCTTATTTCTCCGGTAACTTACAGCAATTCAGCCTGCCACTGGATGCTACCGGCACCGTATTTCAGCAGCAGGTATGGCAGCAGCTGTGTACTGTCGGTTTTGGTAAAACCTGCAGCTACAGCACCATTGCCAACGGTATTAACAACCCTAAGGCAGTACGGGCGGTAGGTGCGGCTAATGGCAGAAATCCGGTATCTATTGTTGTACCCTGCCACCGGATAATTGGCGCCAATGGTACGTTAACCGGCTACGCTGGCGGGCTGGATAAAAAAGCCTGGTTGCTGGCACATGAAAAGCAGTTTTCAACACAGAAATAAAAAAGCCAGCTCATAGCTGGCTTTGCTGAATATCAGAACTGATAGGAAACCCCGATTCTGAATTCGTTTTTAGTGTCACCGCTGTTGAGCGCGACACTGGAGCGTACCGCCCAGTCAGGGCTGACAAAGTAAGCAATACCGCCTTCCAGACTGGAGTAATTATCGGCAATGGTGTGGTACGTTGCCTCGCTATACAGCTCTACCTGAGGTGTTAGTGGGTGACGTAATCCGACACCAAAATAAACCCCGCTTTCATCAGCATCATCTGATGCGTTCTCAAAGCCACCGGCCAGATAGGTCTGGGTTGACGGAGAAAAATCCAGTTTAAATGCGGTCAGGTAATTAACCCCTACCCGCACAAAATTCACATCGAAAGGCCCGTCGGATAAACGGCTGAAACCACCTTTGAATACCCAGTCCGGATGCAAGCGGTACGACACTTCGGCATAAGGACCATCACCACCGGCATCGATATAACCACCACCAACATAGTTCCATCTGATATCGGCCTGTGCACAGGTAACAGTACCTGCTGCTAATAACGCTGATAATATAATGATTTTTTTCATTCAGTAATCCCCACCATTTTCCGGTTAATGGTATTTTTAAGTGTTAATGTCACGTTTTTACAGCTTACCCTGCCTGACTTAACGATACCTGAACTGAAAATAACCTTATAAAAGCCATAAACTTACAGTTGAGGGGACAGGCGAAAGAAAAGGCGGGATTTTGTGATTACGGCGCTTTATAATACTGCTAATTTTTATACAACAGGAAGCAAACTATGCAACTGATTGGCATCATTGGCGCCATGGAACCTGAAGTCGCAATTTTAAAACAGCAAATGGCAGAAACCGAAACCCGGCAGGCGGGCGGTTATACATTTTATTGCGGCACACTGGCTGGCGCCAGAGTAGTACTGGTGCAATCAGGGATAGGCAAAGTTGCCGCCGCAGTAGCCACCACACTGATGATTACCCAGTTTAATGCAGACTGCATCATCAATACCGGTTCTGCCGGGGGGTTTGACCCGGAACTGAATGTTGGTGATGTGGTAATAAGCAGTGAAGTCCGCCACCATGATGCTGATGTTACCGCTTTCGGTTATGAATACGGCCAGTTGCCGCAAATGCCCGCGGCCTTTACCCCTCATCCGGCACTGGTAGCCGCCGCAGAACAAAGTATTAATCTGCTGGGATTCTGCAAAACTAAAAAAGGTCTGATTACTACCGGTGACAGCTTTATTTGTGATCCTGAGCGTATCGCCTTTATTCGCAGCCAGTTTCCAACCATGCTGGCGGTGGAAATGGAAGGTGCCGCTATTGCACAAACCTGTTATATGCTGAACACGCCTTTTGTGGTAATTCGCAGTTTAAGTGATATTGCCGGTAAAGAATCTCCGCAGTCATTCGAGGCTTATCTGGAAGTTGCATCTGAAAACAGCTCTGCCATGGTAACCGAAATTCTTAAATCGCTAGTTAACCTGAGTCTGTAATCGTGGCGCTGCTTGACAGCTTATCTATATATCCGGTTTTGCTGGTAATTACGGCAATGGCTGCCCGCTGGCTGCCGTTACCTGCGGCTTATCATCCGCTGACCTTTTTCCGCTTTTTTGCAAAACAATTAGCCGGAAAAGTACATCCGGATATTTCCCGCTCCATACAGCAGCAACGTCTGTCCGGTGCTTTGGCTGTTGTTGTGGCGCTGTTTACCCCTTTGGGAGTGCTTTATGCATTGTACCAGTTTTCAGAGTTACCCTGGGTACTGGATGCATTACTGCTTTATTGCAGCCTGGACTGGGCATTACAACGCCAGAAAGCCGAACATCTGGCAAGGGATTTACAACGCAACCAGCTGACGATGGCACGGGGGCGGATCAAAAATCTGGTATTACGTGACACTCAGGCCATGACATCAATGGGGCTTAGCAAGGCCTGTATTGAAAGCCTGTTGCTACGCAGTGCCAGACAGGTTATTGCGGTGTTTTTCTGGTTTTTATGCGGTGGCGGGCTGGCTGCTTTTGGCTATCGCTTACTGCATGAACTGAGCCAGCAATGGAACGTAAAGTTGCCGCGGTTTCGCTACTTTGGTCAGGCAGCGTCACAAATAAGTAGTTTACTGGCAGCGCCAGCCATGTTAATAAGTTACACCTTATTAACTGTACAAAGCGGCATATTCAAAGTGCTTCGCCAGTACCAGCGCCAGCAAGGCCGGTATTTCGGGTATCTGCAGTATTGGCTGTTAAGTTGTGGCAGTAGTGCGACCGGGCTTAATCTTGGTGGCCCGGTGTTCTATGCCGCAGAAAAAATAACACGCTGTCGCATTCAGCGTGCCGCAGACCCGGCCTGGTATGATATTGTGCGTACACTGGTCATGCTGAATTACCTGCATCTATACTCTCTGATGCTGGTGTCTAGTATTAGCCTGATACAGGCCGCACTATATATTGCAGAACGTTGATTAATGAGCACAAACCATACCTGGTTATCCGCATCTGGTGCTCAGAGATGCTGAAAAAGCGTAGCACTAATAACAGCGAATAAAGCTACCATTTTGAGGAGATCGAGTGAAATTCCGGTGTAGGCAGCCATTATGGTTAATGGGTTTATTTTTTGCTCTGAACATCAATATTCAGGCTGCCACATTATTACATCCGCTGACACCGGATCAGGGCCTGACGCAGGGCTCAGTACGGGATCTATATATCGATCAACAGGGCTTTTTGTGGATAGCAACCAACAATGGCCTTAACCGCTTTGACAGCAGCCAGGTTATTCGTCTCAGCAGCAGTAAGCATCACTTAAAGGAACTCACTTTTTCCCGGGTTCTGGAAGACTCCCACCACAGGATCTGGGCAGCGGCAGCTAATGCAGGGATCTACCAATATGATCCCCAAGACGGTTTTTTTGAATTATTTATGCCACTGCCGCAACCAGCCGCACAGCAGCGTCCGTCTTATATTAATGAACTAGTTGAATACGACGGCGACACATTACTTTTCACTATGGATGACAGCCTGTACCGGCTGCCGTTAAACAGCACTACACCAGAAAAACTGTTCAGCCTGTCAGAAACAGGCGTCAGCAATGGCTGGTTAAGAACGCTGTTTGTGCACCAGCAGCATGTTTTTATCGGTGCATCAAGCGGGTTGATTCATTTCGATATGAATAACAGGAATTTTCGTTACCTGCCCCATATTCCTGCTCCTGAAGCCTCTGCCGATCAGCGGCATGTGAAGTATCTGAACCTGTATCAGGACCGGCTATGGGTCGGTACCGTGGAAGGGCTTTACAGTATTGCATACCCCGATGTAACAGCCTTTTTGCAGCAGGGGCAGCCTTACCGGCCTGAATTACATATTGCCGAGCGGAATATATGGAATATCCTGTGGCGGGCTGATCATGCCATGGTAGCAACAGATCAAGGGTTATACCGTTACCTGACCGCAGACAATACGCTGCAATCTTTGCTGCGGTTCAGCGAAAGTAATCAGGAACTTACTGATAATAATATTATTGATATTGCCGCCGACAGTTATGGCGGCTACTGGCTGGCATCCAGAGATCATGGTGCTTATTACTGGCATCCACGCAGTAATGCTTTCAGCCATATCTCATCAACCACCCGCAGCCATCACACCCGATTAAGCAGTGACAAAATTTATGCCCTTGGCTCAGATCGTCGTTTCTTATGGGCAGGAACCGCTAATGGCCTGAACAAGCTGGATTTAGCCACGAATACCACCCGGCAGTTTTTTGTGAATGATGATCCTAAAGCTGTCTGGCACTCCGGAAGAATCACCAACCTGTTCCCTGAATCGGATACACGCCTGTGGTTCTCTTCCGCCAGTGGCCTCAATTATTTTGATACCGTTCAGGAAACCTTACTGCCATTACCCAATGTTACCGGGGCAGCACAAAAACTGCTGCAGGCCGGCTCAGTATACTACTATCAGCATCAGGGTAACTTTTACTTTGCTACCGCTAATAATTTTTTTGTCTACAACCCCGAATCCGGCACTGTCGATCAGGTAAAGGCATTCAGGGATCATTTAAAACGCAATTATTACAGCGGCATATTGGGTGACCTGCCTGATGACCCCCAGCAGATGATTGTCGGCGCAGCAGATCAGTTGTGGCTTTATGATCCCCGCTCCCAGCAGCTACGCCGTTTTTTCCAGTACGCTGACTATATGCCGGAACTGCAACGACGCCCGGACAGCATTATTCAGGATAAGAACGGTATTTTATGGGTTGGATTTCCCGGCCTGGGACTACTGGGTTTTGACCACAGAACCCTGGCGCTGAAACATCGTTTTTCAAGCGAAAACAAGCTGGTATCTGATGCGGTCTACGCTTTACAGGAAGACAGCGAGCAATATATCTGGTTTTCCTCTCATCAGGGGCTGGCGCGTCTCAATCCTGACACCTTACAGATTGAACAGTTCTCCAAGGCAGATGGTTTACTGGTACACGAGCATAATGGCAGAGCCGGTACAAAACTGCCTGATGGCAGGCTGGCATTTGGCAATATGCGTGGTATTACCCTGGTAGACCCACAGCAACTGGTAACAGATAACCAGCCGCCCCGGGTTGTTATTACCGATATTGGTCTGGTTTCCTCTGAGAAAAAATACCGCAGCGGCAACCTGAATGAAGAACATATCACCCTGTCACATGATGATTTGGGTATCCAGTTACAGTTCAGTTCGCTGAATTTCCGGGACAGTCACAAAATGCGTTATCGTTTCTGGCTGCAGGGTCCACGGACCTTTAATTACCCGGAACAGAGCAGTAATCAGGTTATTTTTCCACAGCTTGACAGTGGCCGCTATGTTTTTAACGTCGTGGCAATTTCACCGGTATCCGGGCTGGAAAGTAAACCCGCACGGCTGTTTCTGCATGTTAAACCCGCTCCGTGGCTGACACCCTGGGCATTAATGCTGTATGTTTTTATTACGGTATTTCTGTTTTATCGCTTCTACTCTTTCCGGCGTAAACAAAATCTGCTGCTGCGCCTGGCGCATAATAAAATTAAAGTCAGCGAACAACGGATGAAACAGGCACTGGAATCTGTCAATAGTGGTGCCTGGGAATGGCAGGCGTCACACAATGCACTGTTTGCTTCACGTATCCACACCATGCTGGGCTATCCGGAACGCATGAACCCGCTGACCCTGCAACAGCATCTGACGTTGATTCACCCGGACGATACTCCGCAGGTAGAGCAGCACTGGCTGCGGTTTCAGCAAAATCCGGAACAGGGAATTGACTGCACCTACCGCCTGCGGCACAAACGCGGTCAATGGCTGTGGTTTCGGGATCAGGGTAAAGCGACAGATATCGACGATGATGGCCGTATCAATAAAGTTATGGGTACTTTCAGTAACATTACCGAAACCCGTGCTAATCTGGAAAAAGCCAAACTGTTCGGGGAAGCATTTCAGCAAACCCGTGACTGGGTGGTTATTCTGGACGCTCAGCAACGCGTCATCGCCGCCAACCAGTCATTTTCTGCCGCTTTTGGCAGTGTTGAACAATACCTTGAACAACCCCGGCCCCATCATCTTGGCATCAGCCTGACCCGCCGGCGCTTCTATGCCCGTAAACTCAAGGAACTGCAGTCCGGTGAACACTGGCAGGGTGAAGAACGTATTATCACCCCTGATGGCCGTGAACGCCCTACCCTGTTGAATATCAGTGCGGTAGGCGACCAGCAGGTGTCTTTCTTTGTACTGGTATTTACTGATATTACAGCCCAGAAAATGGCAGAAGACGAACTGCGGTATCTGGCCAATTACGACACGCTGACCGGGCTGCCAAACCGCGCCCTGCTGATGGATCGTATTTACCACGGTATTGAACAGGCTAAACGGGAAAAACGCTCGCTGGCACTATGTTTTATCGATCTGGATAAATTCAAGCAGATTAACGACTCGCTGGGCCATGATATCGGCGACCTGTTACTGAAAGAGGTGGCAAGAAGGCTGAGCCTGACCTTGCGTGAAAGCGATACTATTGCCCGGCTGGGCGGTGACGAGTTTGTCGTTTTACTGGAAGGATACAAAAACGAAGATAATATCAGCCATGTTGCCCGTAAAATGCTCAGTATTGTCAGCGAACCAATGCAACTGGCAAACCATACCGTCGGCGTCTCTCCCAGTATTGGTATCGCAGTTTACCCCAACGATGCCCTTAACGGCTCTGAACTGCTGAAACATGCCGACGTTGCGATGTACCATGCCAAGGAAGCCGGCCGTAATAATTTCCAGTTTTTCACCGCGGAAATGAATGAAAAAGCCCATATGCAGTTGGCACGGGAAACCCGGTTGCGTAAGGCATTGCAGCAGAAAGAATTTATCAACTACTACCAGCCTATTATCAATGTCAGCGACAACAGCATGGTTGGTGCTGAAGTATTGCTGCGCTGGCAGAGCAGCAGCGGTATGATATCGCCATCTGAGTTTATTCCGCTGGCTGAAGAGCTGCGGCTGATTATTAATATGACGCAACAGCTGCTGGAGCGTGCCTTGGCCGATCTTCAGCAATGGTGGCAGGCCGGGCACCAGTTGTATTTATCTGTCAATCTGTCTACCCGCCATCTTGAGCAGCCGGCTCTGGCCGAGCATACCCGGATCCTGCTGGAAAAATACCAGCTGCCGCCACACTGCCTGCGGTTTGAAGTAACCGAAAGCGCCCTGATGCGGGACCACCAGAGCGCAATTGAAACCATGCTGGCCCTGAATAAGCTGGGTATTCAACTGGCGCTGGATGACTTTGGTACCGGTTATTCTTCGCTGAAATACCTGAAAGAACTGCCGATAGATGCGATTAAAATCGATCGCAGTTTTGTGCAGGATATTGGTATCGATAGCAGTGATGAAACGATTATCGACGCCATGCTGAGTATGGCAAGCAGCCTGGGTATGTATTGCGTGGCCGAAGGTGTGGAAACCGAACAGCAACTGGCATTTTTTATGCGCCGCCAGTGTTATCTGATCCAGGGCTACCTGTTCGCCAAGCCAATGCCGGCTCAGGAATTGTCGCAGTTACTGGCAGAAGGCCGGTTTAAGAGCCTGCTGCCCTGAAAATAATTATCATCTGCAAACATTTGCGTGCCCTGTTCTCTGGTATACTGCGCGGGTTTGCTGTTATGTCACGGATCCCGTCATGCAACCTCATCTGCTCAAAGGCGCATTGCTGTTACTGCTGTCTGAAGCCTGTTTTGCCGGTATCGGTGCCGTAGTCAAATTTACCAGTGAGACAGCCAGCGAAGCCCAGGTGGTTTTTTTCAGAAATCTGTTCGCACTGCTACTGATGTTACCTTTTCTGTACCGGCATGGTTTCAGCCTGTTGAAAACCTCACGCTGGTATCTGCATCTCAGCCGGGCCCTGACCGGTATTATTTCCATGTACTGTTTCTTTTTCGTACTGGCCCGGTTACCGCTGGCCCAGGCCATGCTGGTAATGTTGCTTTCACCCTTTATTGTACCTGTTATCGCAAAATTCTGGCTCAAAGAAACGCCCAGCCGTATTACCCTGACCGGTATCCTACTGGGTTTCATCGGTGTCATACTGGCACTGCCACTGTCGGCCCGCGGTTTTGATATTCTGTTGCTGGTTGCATTAATTTCAGCGGTATTGGTGGCCATCACCAAAACCACTATCCGCTATATGTCTGACACTGAACCGGCTATCCGTATCGTGTTCTACTTTTCTCTGCTGACCGCCATACTATCCGCCGTACCGCTGCCCTTTTACTGGCAACCACTGACCGCTGAAGTATGGTGGGCTTTTGTTGTTATGGGCATACTGGCAGCAATAGGCCAGCTGGCGATGACCCGCGCCTACGCTATTGCTCCTGCCAGTGATATTGGCATGTGGACATACAGCAGCGTGATTTTTGCCGGAGCCTTTGGTTATCTGTTCTGGTCTGAGCCGGTTACGATGGCCTGGTTTGCCGGGGTACTGGTAATTTTCTATGCCGGTTATATCACCACCCGCCAGCGCCTGTTCTGACAACCGGCCATTCTGTCGCTATCATTAACGTATACAAAGCTGGTACTGCCACAGCAGACAGGCTAAAATACGCTCCTTTTTTCTAAGTGACAACACAGGTAATAACTGACAATGGGCAAAAAGCTGCACATTAAAACCTGGGGCTGCCAGATGAACGAGTATGATTCATCCAAAATGGCGGACCTGCTGGATGCCACTCATGGCTATACCCTGACAGAGGAAGCCGATGACGCTGATGTTATCCTGCTGAATACCTGTTCGATCAGGGAAAAAGCGCAGGAGAAGGTATTCCATCAGTTAGGTCGCTGGCGTCCGCTTAAAGAAAAAAATCCGGATTTAATTATCGGTGTCGGTGGTTGCGTAGCCTCACAGGAAGGCTCTGCCATTCGTGAACGCGCCCCTTTTGTCGACATCGTATTCGGGCCGCAGACATTACACCGGCTGCCGGAAATGATTAACTCAGTCCGCGGTTCACGTTCACCGGTGGTTGATGTTTCGTTCCCGGAAATTGAAAAGTTTGATCGTCTGCCAGACCCCAAAGCCGAAGGCCCGACAGCATTTGTTTCTATTATGGAAGGGTGCTCCAAATACTGCACGTTCTGCGTGGTGCCTTACACCCGTGGTGAGGAAGTCAGCCGTCCGCTGGATGATGTACTGTTTGAAATCGCCCAACTGGCTGAACAGGGTGTACGTGAAGTTAACCTGCTGGGGCAGAACGTAAACGCTTATCGTGGTGCCACTCACGATGGCAGCATTTGTCATTTCTCGGAGCTGCTGCGTCTGGTAGCGGCTATTGATGGTATTGACCGTATCCGTTATACCACTTCTCACCCGGTTGAGTTTACTGATGACATTATAGAAGTGTACCGTGACGTGCCGGAGCTGGTCGATCACCTGCATTTACCGGTGCAATCAGGTTCTGATCGCATCCTTAACCTGATGAAACGTAACCATACCGCGCTGGAATATAAATCCCAGATCCGTAAACTGAAAAAAATCCGCCCAAACCTGAGTATGTCGTCAGATTTTATTATCGGTTTTCCCGGTGAAGACGATGCCGATTTCCAGGCCACTATGGATTTAATTCAGGCCATTGGTTTTGATATGAGCTTCAGTTTTATTTACAGCGCACGGCCTGGCACCCCCGCAGCCGATTTGCCGGATGATGTCAGCGAAGATACCAAAAAGCAGCGGCTTTACCTGCTGCAAAACCGTATCAACCAGCAATCCCTGCAAATTGCCCGTCAGATGCTGGGTACTGAACAGCGTATTCTGGTAGAAGGCCCGTCTAAAAAGAACCTGATGGAGCTGACCGGCCGTACCGAAAATAACCGGGTGGTTAATTTTGAAGGTGATCCACGCATGATTGGCCAGTTTGTCGATGTCAGAATTACCGATGTATTCAGTAATTCGCTTCGCGGAGAACTGGTGCGCACCGAAGCGGAAATGGGCTTGCGCCGGGAGGTTGCACCACAGCAAATTCTGGCCCGCCAGCCAAAAACAGATATACTCGGTGTAACAACCTTTATACCATAATTGGAAAACGGAGCCCTATGGCTCCGTTATTTAACCGGGAACAGGAATTTGAATAACCCGCAACATACTGCTGAGCTTTCTCTGGAACCGGCTGACCACCGCCGCCTGACCATACTGTGTGGCCCGCTGGATGACAACCTGAAACATATCGAACGTCGCCTGCTGGTTGATATCGGCTATCGTGACAACCAGTTTAAAATCACCGGCCCGGCCCAGAATGTCGCAGCTGCGGTTGATATACTGCAACAGCTGTATCAGCTGACTGCAGATATCACCAGTTCAGCCCAGGCATTAACCCCGGAACAGGTTCATCTGACGATCAGTGAAAACTACGATATTCAGTATCAGCAGCCGGAAGGTACGCCGCATGATTTCAGCCTGAAAACCAAAAAAGGCTTAATCAAACCCCGCAATCCCAATCAGGCCAGCTATGTCGGTAATGTACTGCAACATGACGTCTGTTTTGGTGTTGGCCCGGCAGGTACAGGTAAAACCTATCTGGCCGTTGCCTGTGCGGTAGATGCGCTGGAGCGCGATCTGGTACGGCGTATTATTCTGACCCGCCCGGCAGTGGAAGCAGGAGAAAAGCTTGGGTTTCTGCCCGGCGATCTGGCCCAGAAAGTCGATCCTTATCTGCGCCCGCTGTACGATGCGCTGTTTGAAATGCTCGGTTTTGAAAAAGTCGAAAAATATCTGGAACGCGGTATTATCGAAATTGCCCCGCTGGCTTATATGCGCGGCAGAACATTAAATGATGCCTTTATTATCCTGGATGAAAGCCAGAATACCACGACAGAGCAGATGAAAATGTTCCTGACCCGTATCGGCTTCAGCTCTAAAGCGGTGATTACCGGCGATATCACGCAGGTTGATCTGCCCCGTGGCCAGTATTCCGGCCTGAAACATGCCATTGATGTATTATCTGATGTACCGGCAATCAGCTTTAACTTCTTTACCGCTAAAGATGTCGTGCGCCACCCGATAGTACAACAGATTGTAATGGCATACGAAGCGCATGATTTACAAAAGCAACAGGCTGAACAGGCGGGTAAAACGGTATCATGACCATCAGCCTTGATTTACAGCTGGCTTCCGACGCTGCCGGCTTACCCGCCGCAGCGCAGTTTCAGCAGTGGTTGCAGGCTGCTATCCTGCCGTTTCAGGATGATGCTGAAGTTACCATCCGTATTGTAGACGAAAACGAAAGCCGGCAGCTTAATCACCAGTATCGCGGCAAAGACAAACCAACCAATGTACTGAGTTTTCCGTTTCAGAATCCCCCCGGAGTAGAGCTGTCGTTACTGGGTGATTTAGTCATCTGCGCCCCGGTTGTCCGGCAGGAAGCCGCCGAGCAGCATAAAACCACCGAAGCGCACTGGGCCCATATGGTCGTACATGGATGCTTGCATTTATTGGGATTTGACCATATAAATGATGCTGATGCCGAACAGATGGAAGCAGAAGAAATACAAATTCTGCAACAACTTGGCTTTAACAACCCCTATTTGTTGGATGACGAATAGGATCCCGATAATAACTGGAGCACAAGTTCACCAATGAGTGACGACAATTCCCACTCTAGTCGCGGTTCTGCCGGACGATCATGGCTGGAACGTATAGCCGGCATTTTCAGTGCAGAACCTCAGGACATATCCGATCTGGAAGATATTATCAGCGAAGCCGCACTGCGCAACCTGATAGACAGCGATACCAAAGGTATGCTGGATGGTGTACTGAATATCTCGGCCATGCGCGCCAGGGATATTATGGTGCCGCGCTCCCAGATGGCCACCATTGATATTGATCAGTCTGTGGCAGAGTTTCTGCCGATCCTGCTGGAAAACAACCATAGCCGCTATCCGGTGGTCAATGAAGATAAAGACCATATAGAAGGCATTCTGCTGGTTAAAGACCTGCTGCAGGTGGCCCTGACCCAGCAGGACAATAACTGGCATCTGCGGGATTTAGTCCGGCCGGCGGTGATTATCCCTGAAAGTAAACGGGTAGATGCCCTGCTTAAGGAATTCCGCCAGCAACGCTATCATATGGCGATTATCGTCGATGAATATGGCGGTGTGTCAGGACTGGTTACCATTGAGGATATTCTGGAACAGATTGTTGGTGACATCGAAGATGAACACGATGACGAAGAAGACAGTGATATCAAAAAAATGGCCGCCAGAGTGTTTCAGGTCAGTGCCTTAACCCCACTTGATGAATTTAACGAAACCTTTGGTACTGCTTTTGATGAAGAAGACGCCGACACTATCGGTGGTATTGTGCTGCATGCGTTTGGCCATTTACCCACCAAAGGTGAAACCATAGAACTGCAGGGCCTGATCTTCAAAGTCAGCAAAGCAAACAGTCGCCGTCTGGTTCAGTTGCAGGTTATCCAGGCCAGAGAAACGACAGAAACAGAGGAAAGCTGACATTCAGGTACGTACCCTTCCATTCCGGCCTGGTTGCCTGCTGCTGTTACTGGCAGGTATGGCAACCACTCTGGCCTATGCACCTTACCCTTACTGGTGGTTGCCGTTTATCACCTTTGCCCTGCTCAGCTGGCAACTGATTCAGGCTGCCAGCGCCAAACAGGCCGCACTTTATGGCTTCAGCTTCGGTCTGGGCTGGTTTGGCTGCGGTATCAGCTGGGTGCATATCAGTATTGATCAATTCGGGGGCTTACCCCTTATTGCCAGCCTGGCACTGATGATATTACTGGTAAGTTATCTGTCGCTGTTTCCGGCCCTTGCCGGCTGGCTAAGCCATAAACTGCGTTATCCGGCCATTTTCCCATTATTGCTTGCCGCCAGCTGGACCTTTACCGAATGGCTTCGCAGCTGGCTGTTAACCGGTTTTCCATGGTTATCCCCCGGTTACAGCCAAACCACGCAGGGGCTGCATCATTTTGCCCCCCTGATTGGTGAAACAGGTATCAGTTTTCTGCTGATCCTGACCGCAGCTGCGTTGGCTCAGCTATTTGGCCGGGTAACACCGCTGGCCCGTTACAGTTATCTGCTGGCCTGTGGTTTACTGATGGCAGTAAGCCCCGCTCTTGACAAGCTGAAAGGCTGGCATTATCAGGACAACACCGTTTCAGTACTGCTGGTTCAGGGCAATATTAAACAGGAATTACGCTGGGTACCGGAGCAGGAATGGCCGGCCATGCTGAAATACATGGATCTGACCCGCCCTTATCTGGGAACGGATATTGTGATCTGGCCGGAAGCTGCCATTCCGAAACTGGAGCCTCTGGCCGAGGCTTTTCTGGAGAATCTTAACCGGGCAGCACTGTATCAGAACAGTGCGGTAATCAGCGGTATTATTGATTACAACTTCCAGAGCAGTCAGGCCTGGAACAATCTTATCGTCCTGGGTAAACGCCTGCCGGAATCAGAGGATGGCGATTATTTTTACGGACACAGCAACCGCTACAGTAAACATCACCTGCTACCGATTGGCGAATTTGTACCGTTTGAAAGCTGGTTACGCCAGCTGGCCCCGATTTTCGATTTGCCAATGAGCTCTTTCAGCCGTGGAAATTATATTCAGCCAAATTTAATTGCTAACGGCTATCAGCTATTGCCGGCGATCTGCTTTGAAATTGCTTTTCCGGCACAAATTGCCGCCAATTTTACTGACAAAACGGATTTAATTCTGACGGTCAGCAATGACGCCTGGTTTGGCGACAGCATTGGCCCGCATCAGCATTTACAAATTGCCCAGATGCGCGCCAGAGAATTCGGGCGGCCGGTATTACGGGCAACCAATAACGGTATCACCGCCACCATAGATGCTGACGGTAAACGCCTGCAACAGGCTCCACAGTTCACCGATACCGTACTACAGGATGAAATACGGCTTACTACAGGATTCACACCTTATTACCGTTTTGGTAACTGGCCGGTTTATCTGCTTAGCCTGTTAATTTTGTCAGCTGCATTTTTCCACCGGTTGAAAAAGCGCAGCTGATAACCATTATCAGCCAGATTTATAATCCACCCTGCGCAAAACCGTCTACAGTAAATATATCTGTATCCGACACAGCAAATAACTATGGATGATTTACTGCCCGAACTGTGCGATCGCTACCCGCACCAGTTACAGGTTGCCACCCCAATACTCGGCAATTTTGGCGGACGTGAACGCTTTTTTGGCGAAATAGTCACCATCAAGGCTTTTGAAGATAACTCATTAGTCCGGGAGCAGACCGCTGAGCCCGGTAGCGGAAAAGTGCTGGTGATTGATAGCGGTGGCTCAATGCGCTGTGCGATGCTGGGCGATATACTGGCCGCCAGAGCACAGCAACATGGCTGGGAAGGTATTGTTATTTACGGTTGCATCCGCGATGTTAATGCTATAGCCCGGCTTGATCTTGGTGTACAGGCACTGGGTGTGCATCCGGTAAAAACGGAGAAGCTGGGAGCAGGCCAGCTGAATATTCCACTGACCTTTGCCGGTGTCCGTTTTATTCCGGGCCACTATCTGTATGCCGATAACAACGGGCTGGTGGTATCAGCAGAGCCGCTTGCTCTGCCTGAAAATATATAACCCCGGCACTCCAGTTACCAGTTACTGATGTTATTCATCAGCACTGCCATTGACGATATCGGCAATCTCCAGCAACCGGGTTACGGCCAGCCCGTTTACTGATTTTTTCGGATACTGGCCTTTGCTGTTCTTCTCGCCCACGGTTTCACCGGTAAGCAATGCCAGCGCCTCATCAACTTCTTTTACGATGTAGATATGAAATTTCTGCTGCGTTACCGCTTCAATCACATCATCATGCAGTACCAGATTTACCTGATTGCTGGCCGGAATAATCACCCCTTGCTCACCGGTCAGCCCTCTGGAATCGCACAGCCGGAAAAAGCCTTCTATTTTTTCGTTTACACCGCCAATAGCCTGCACCTGGCCATACTGATTAATAGAGCCTGTTACTGCCAGACTTTGCCGGATAGGTACATTGGTAATGGCAGAGATTAATGCACAGACTTCTGCCAGCGAGGCGCTGTCACCATCAATATGACCATACGACTGTTCCATCGCAATATTGGCGGACAGCGTTAATGGAAACTGCCGGGCATATTTCGCCCCCAGATACCCGGTTAACAGCAATACGCCCTTCGAGTGAATGGCCTTGCCCAGTTCAACTTCCCGTTCAATATCCACCACACCACTGGAACCGGCAAATACTGTGGCACTGATACGGGCCGGCGTACCGAAAGCGGTATCACCAATTTCCAGTACGGTTAACCCGTTTACTTTACCGACGGCCAGACCGCTGGTATCGATCAGGATCTGCCCTTCCTGAATATCCTCCAGAAACGACTCGCTGATTCGTCCGGTACGATGCTGCTTACCACGTAATGCCTGCTGCACATGCTCTGCGCTCAGGCTCTGGCTATGTGTTTTCCCGGCGTAATAACAGGCTTCGCGTACCAGTTCCAGCACATCAGCAAAACGGGCTGACAGCTTATGCTGGTGCTCTGCCTGGCGAAAACTGAAGTTAAGTAACTGCCGTAAGCCGCTGGCGGTAAGTTCCGGCACATTCAGCTGTTGCATCTGCTCCTGAATTTGCAGTGACATCGACTGCACCGTCAGTTCGTCATAACTCAGGTAATGTTCAAAATCAGCCAGTACCCGGAATAACTCATTAAATTCTTCGTCCACTTCCTGCACCAGATAGTACAGATCACGGGAGCCCAGCAAAACCACTTTAACATTCAGCGGAATGGCTTTAGGTGTAATAATGGTCGAGTTAGTCACAGCATGGTCACTTAACGTATCTATCACCACTTCGCCGGATTTTAATGCCAGTTTAAGCGCATCCCATACCGCAGGCTGTGACAACAGACGGTCCGCATCCAGGATCAGGTAACCACCATTGGCCTTATGTAACGCACCGGGACGAATCATCCGGTAATTAGTGTACAGCGAGCCGGATAACGAATTATATTCCACCCGCCCGAACAGATTACCGTAGCTAGGGTTAGGCTCAAAAATAATCGGCGCCCCGGACATTGTTTCGTAATGTACCAGCACATTAGGTACAAACTCTTCAATAAACATGCTGCGGTTATCTGCTTCTTCCGGTTTTTCAGGATCAGCCGTTTCCGGCAATAATTCCAGCACCGCTTTTACCAGATGTGTACGCATCTCCCGCAGGTAACGCTGCACACCAAGCTCTGTTGCATAATCATGCTCCAGTTGCTTCAGCATCGGCTTAATGGTTTGCTCTATGGTGTCTTTACGTAAAGTTCTCAGGCTTTCCGACAGCTCACGCTTCCATTTGGGTAATTCCAGCAACTGTTCGTTTAAGATCGTTTCCAGCTCTGCCACCAGCCCGTAAAAATACTGGCGCTGCTCTTCAGTCAGTTTAGAAAACTCCTGATCATCCAGCGGCTTGCCATCAATGATCGGAGAAAAACTGACAGCGCCGTTTTCTTCATACAGCACTACCTGTTTTTCCAGGGCTTTCTTTTCCACCATTTCAATCGCCCGTTCGTAGCGATCATCAAACTCACGGTGAATTGCTTTTTTCTTACGCTGATAGCCGGGGTTATCAAATGCCGCCGGAAAAGTATCCAGCAATTCATCAATCAGCGCTTCCAGTTTCCGGACCAGAATCCGGCCATCGCCCGGTAGCAGCCTTAAAATATTCGGCACCCGTTCGTCATCAAAGTTATTCAGATAGCACCATTCTTCCGGTGTCGCTTTTTCGCTGGCGGCATGTTGCAGAATATCCTGTACCAGCGTAAAACGCCCCAGAGCGGGTTCTCCCATGACATAAAGGTTATAGCCCGGCATGTCCATGCCGATAGCAAACGCCAGAGCCGACTTTGCCCGCTCCTGCCCTATAAAGGCAGGATGCGCTGAATCGGTATTTAATGCCTGTTTAATCAGTTTGCTGTCTAGTTGTGGACCAAGCTGCTGTGGAGATAATGCCAGCTGTTGCAGAGAGTCAGTCATGTCTTGCCTTAAAAAATGGTTTTCGGAAGCATCTTAACAAAAGCCTCCGGCTGATGCTGTTGATTTTAACGCCTCATCCATCTGAACAGCACTTTCATTTACTTATAAATCGTAAAATATCAGCAAAACCTTCGCTAAGTCGCCAGCAGCCGGCACCGGTATTCGTAGGAGAGTACCGGGCCGTTACTGTGCGAATGTCAGCGGCTCAGGCTTTTAAGGCAGAAATATGGTCTTTTGCATAAGTTCTGACCGACCGTGGCGCTTTTCCTGTCAGGGTTTCAACCGCATCAGATACTGCTGCGGTCCAGCCTTCACGTACCGGATAAAAGATTGATGCCAGAAAACGGGCATAATCCTGCGGCACACCGGCACCAGTCAGCATAGTGATAAAAGCATCATCATCAACAGCGGTATAAGTGATCGTGGTGGCAAGTTCTTCTGACAGAATTTCAGCCGCCTCGGCATAACTCAGCGCCGCTGGCCCGGTCAGGTTAAACGCTTTACCATCAAACCGATTTGTAGTCAGAGCTGCTGCCGCGCTTTCCGCAATATCCCGGACATCGATAAAACTGGACTTTCCTTCCCCTGCCGGCAGTGCTATCTGCCCGTGTGTTACACCCGCTTGCCAGTAAGTATGAAAATTATCAGAGAACCAGTTAGGGCGCAGAATCACATAAGGTGTACCTGATTGCTCCAGTGCAATCTCAACCTGACGATATGGAATGGAATCATCTGCATCCACCCCAAATACGCTCTGCAACACCACTTTTACCTTACGGGCTGCGGCAGCTTCAATCAGCGGCAACAACAGCTCTTTTGCCTGCACATAACCGGCAGGCAACATAACATAGGCCCGATCAATCCCTTCAAATGCCGGGCCGAATGTTGCCGGATTGGCAAAATCAAATACAACGCCTTCGGCTCCTTCCACCGCGTTACCGGAACGGGATGCGGCTTTTACCTGTTCACCTTTTGCCAGTAGTGCCCTTATCAGCGGTTTGCCAACATTACCTGTTGCACCTGACACCAGAACTTTACCTGCCATTATGTTGTCTCCATCAAAAGTTATTTCTATATACTATGTATACTTTGCTTACCAGATATAAAAGGTATACCTCAAAGCATCAAATGTGAAGGAGGCACTTTCGGATAAGTCAGTTACCTGCCAGTAACCATAAAGGACGGCAGGTAAAGAAGATAATGATGAAATTCAGCTGACCCGCGGATAAACTCCGGAGTATCCTCCTGCTTTGGAAAACACCCACTGCCACAGTTGCAGGTCACGGGCCCGGAATGCTCCGGCACATGACAGCAGATAATAACGCCACATCCTGAAAAACCGCTCTCCCAGTTCAGCCCTGAACTGTGGCCAGGCCTGTTCAAAGTTGTGACACCAGGCCAGCAGGGTCTTATCGTAATCAGCACCAAAATTATGCAGATCTTCAGTGACGAATAACTGATCGGCGGCATCGCCAATCTGGCCGGCAGACGGGATCTCACCATTCGGAAAGATATATTTATCAATCCAGGCATCGGTATAGATTTTCCGTTCATTGCAGCCGATAGTATGCAGCAGGAACAGCCCGTCGTCTTTCAGGCAGCGGTGTGCAACGCCCATATAGGTACGGTAGTTTTTATGACCGACATGCTCAAACATCCCAATACTGACAATGCGGTCGAAACGCTCATCCAGCTCCCGGTAATCCTGCAGCCGGAATTCCAGCGGCAGTTTGCCGTAACGCTGCTGCCCCCATTCTGCCTGCTGACGGGACACCGTAACGCCAACACAACTGACACCATAATGTTCAGCGGCATAACTCATAAAACTGCCCCAGCCACAACCGATATCCAGCACTCTCATGCCCGGTTGCAACTGCAATTTGCGGCAAATCAGCTCCAGTTTGGCTTCCTGTGCCTGCTGCAGATTTGCTGCATTTTGCCAGTAACCGCAGGTATAGGTCATACGGGGATCGAGCATAGCCTGATAAAAATTGTTACCCAGATCATAATGCCGCTCACCAACCTGCCAGGCACGCCTGATATTCTGGCGGTTCCATAAACGGCCTTTCAGCACATGCCATAAAAGACGGGTCGGGTTAATTTTATCTTTTACCCGGTAATGCAGAATACGGTAAATAAAACTGTCCAGTTGCTCGACATCCCAGTCGCCATCCATGTAACTTTCCCCCAGGCCAAGATTGCCCCAGGCAAAAATACGTTCCGGCACCCCGCTGTTATGCAATTGCATATCCCAGGGGCGGCTACCGTTAATACAAATATCGGCCTGTTGCAGCAGCTGTTCAAGATAGCGCTGCGACTGGGAAGACACTTGTGCCAGCACGCGCTTGCCGGCCTGACCGGTTGTAGTATTCATCATTAATCCCTCCTGATAATTACTGCCGTTAACCCCCCTTGCCAAACTATTAACTAACAATAGTTCAGCCCATCACATTTTTCTAAACCGGCAACCCTTCCCGGCTGAAACGTACACCGCCACATTTGCTGCAAATCAGCAATTCGGCCGGATGGGTATAATCAATTTTCTGCTGGCAGCGGGCACAGCAATAGCGCCCCATTCCTACCCATTCACCCTGAAAATAAATACCGTTATGCTGAAAATCTTCCAGCAGCTCCCGCCATTCAACCTGGGTTCTGTCGGTAATAAGGCTTAGTTCCTGCCATAATGCCTCCGGCCACAGCGACGGGCTGTCGCTGTCAGCAGCTGCGGTTTCCTGCCATTGCCGTTTCAGGGTTTCAGCAAACAGTTGTGTTTCATAAGCGCTCAGTGCCTTACCGGCTTTAAGATAGGCTTTCAGTGTTTCGCCAAAATGCACCAGCCTGTTTAGTTGCTGTTGCTCTGTCTGATGCAACGCATCACTGAAATCATTTAGCCAGCGCTGATATTTCGGTAAGAAATCACTCATCTGTTTTCCTGTGTTGTAAACATCCATTGTAAAAGAGTATAGACAAACCGGCTGCTTGTTGTTGTAACCATTGCGCTGCGGTATGCTATAGCCACTTTTTTCCCGCATTCGCGGGAGTGTAATAAAACCTTTCTGGAAGACGTGAATGCAAGAACAATATAACCCGCAGCAGATTGAAACCACGCTGCAGCAGCAATGGGAACAAACCAAAGCCTTTAAAGTGACAGAAGATAACAATAAAGAAAAATTCTATTGTCTCTCGATGTTCCCTTACCCAAGCGGGCGCTTGCATATGGGCCACGTGCGTAACTACACCATTGGCGATGTGGTCAGCCGTTTTCAGCGGATGCAGGGCAAAAATGTATTACAGCCAATGGGCTGGGATGCCTTTGGTTTACCGGCAGAAAACGCGGCAATTAATAATAAGACGGCTCCGGCAAAATGGACTTACGCCAATATCGATTATATGCGGACCCAGCTTAAACGCCTGGGTTTTGGTTATGACTGGGACCGTGAAGTTGCCACCTGTAAACCGGAGTATTATCGCTGGGAGCAATGGTTCTTTACCAGACTCTACGAAAAAGGCCTGGTTTATAAAAAAATGGCTACCGTAAACTGGGACCCGGTTGATCAGTGTGTACTGGCAAACGAACAGGTGATCGATGGTCGCGGCTGGCGCTCCGGAGCACTGGTAGAACAACGCGAACTGGCGCAATGGTTTATCAGAATTACCGCCTACGCTGAAGAATTGCTGCAGGATCTGGAACAGCTGGAAGGCTGGCCGGAGCAGGTAAAAACCATGCAGAAGAACTGGATTGGCCGTTCTGAAGGTGTGGAAATTACTTTTGACATTGCAGACAGTGAGCAGCAACTTACGGTTTATACTACCCGTCCGGATACGCTGTACGGTGTCACCTATGTAGCAGTAGCGGCTCAACACCCGCTGGCCCAGCAGGCTGCTACCGTTAATCCTGAGCTGGCAGCCTTTATCGAGGATATTAAAGGCAGCAAAATGGCAGAAGCCGAGCTGGCCACGATGGAGAAAAAAGGCTGCGCTACCGGTATTTTTGCAATTCACCCGCTGACCGGTGACAAAGTACCGGTCTGGGTTGCCAACTTTGTATTAATGGATTACGGCTCAGGTGCCGTGATGGCCGTACCGGGACATGACCAGCGCGATTACGAATTTGCCGCAAAATATGGCCTGTCAGTAAAGCAGGTAATAGAACCGGCGGCGGGCAGCACACAGCCATGCGATTTAACCCAGGCCGCTTATACCGAAAAAGGTCTGCTGATTAATTCCGCTGAATTTAATGGTCTGACGTTTGACGAAGCATTTAAAGGTATTGCCGACAAATTACAGGCGCTGGGGCGCGGTGAAGTCAAAGTTAACTACCGCCTGCGTGACTGGGGAGTTTCCCGTCAGCGTTACTGGGGCACGCCAATCCCGATGCTGAATCTGGCTGATGGCTCTCAGGTGCCGGTGCCGGAAGATCAGCTACCGGTCTTATTGCCGGAAGATGTGGTAATGAATGGCGTAACGTCGCCAATCAAAGCCGATCCTGACTGGGCCAGAACAACTTACAACGGTGCCGAAGCCTTCCATGAAACCGATACCTTCGACACCTTTATGGAATCATCCTGGTATTACGCCCGTTACTGCAGCCCGGATCATGACAAAGCGATGCTTGATCCGGCCAGAGCCAATTACTGGCTGCCGGTAGATCAGTATATCGGCGGTATCGAACATGCCATTTTGCACCTGCTGTATTCGCGTTTCTTCCATAAACTGCTGCGTGACGTAGGGCTGGTACAGTCAGACGAACCGTTCAAACGCCTGTTATGTCAGGGTATGGTACTGGCTGAAACCTTCTACCGTGAAACCGCTAATGGTGGTAAAGAGTGGTACTCTCCGCAGGATGTGACGACCGAACGCGACGACAAAGGCCGTATTGTACAGGCAACTTTGCAAACCGACGGCCAGCCGGTACAAATTGCCGGTATGAGTAAAATGTCCAAGTCAAAAAATAACGGTATCGATCCGCAAAAAGTCATTGAGCAATACGGCGCAGATACGGTGCGGCTGTTTATGATGTTCACCGCCCCGCCAGAGCAGACGCTGGAATGGTCAGATTCTGCCGTAGAAGGCGCCCACCGTTTTATTAAACGTATTTACACCCTGATCAGTGATGTGGTTAAAGCGGGCCCGGCTCCGGTACTGAGCAGTGCTGAACTGGCTTCGCTGACGGCTGAACAGAAAGTGCTGCGCCGCGAATTGCATAAAACCATTGCCAAAGTTACTGATGATATCGGGCGGCGCTATACATTTAATACCGCTATCGCTGCCATTATGGAGCTCAGCAACAAACTGCAGAAAGCCAGCCTGGAAACCGCACAGGATCGTGCCGTCATGCACGAAGCAGCGATAGCAGTACTGCAAATGCTGAACCCGATTATTCCGCATGTGGCGCAATATCTGTGGCAGCAGTTGCAGCAATCAACACCAATAGAACAAACGCCGTGGCCGGTAGCCGACGAGGCTGCTATGGTAGAAGATGAAAAACTGGTGGTGGTACAGGTAAACGGTAAGATGCGCGGTAAAGTCACTGTCGCGGCAGACGCGACGGAAGAACAGGTACTTACCGCTGCCAGACAGGATGACAATGTGGCTCGCTTCCTTGAAGGAGTAAGCCTGCGTAAAGTGATCTATGTACCGGGCAAACTGTTGAATCTGGTGGTTGGCTGATATGACCAAACGTTTACTGTTCACTCCCCTGCTACTGGCAGCCGTTTTATTATCCGGCTGCGGATTCCATCTGCGCGGCAGCCTGCCGCTCAGCCAGTTTCCGGCAATGTATGTTCAGAGTGAAGCCCACTCTGAACTGGCCCAGATGATTAGTGAACGTTTAAAACATAATAAGGTTGAAGTACTCGACAGTTATCAGTCGGTTGCTCCGTCGCTGCATCTGATCCAGGATTCGCTGGAACGGCGTACCCTGTCGCTATTTCCTAACGGGCAGGTGGCTGAATATGAACTGATCTATAAAGTACACTACACCCTGACCATGCCGGATAATGCACCGCAGGATTATCAGTTTGAGCTATACCGCGACTATCAGGATGATCCAAATCAGGCGCTGGCGAAAGCCAAAGAGCTGGACCTGTTATTAGCAGAGTTACGCACCCAGGCGGCAAACCGCATTATCCGCCAGTTAGGGCGCCTGCACTGATGCAGAAAATCTATGCCAGTCAGCTTGGTCAGCATCTGGCCAGAGAACTGGCACCATGCTACCTGATCTTTGGTGAAGAACCCCTGCAGAAACTGGAAGCACTGGAAGCCATCCGCGAAGCCGCCAAAGCCAGGGGGTTCAGCGAACGGTTGTCATTTACTGCTGATGCTCAGTTCAACTGGGATGAACTGTTCTCAGAAGTCAGCGCTATGTCGCTTTTCAGCTCATTGCGGATACTGGAGCTGGAACTGCCACAAAAACTGCCAGCCAGTGCAGGTGATAAGCTCAAAGCATTATCCGGACAGCTGCATTCCGATATTCTGCTGATTGTTTACGGTGATCGCAGCCATAGCGATGTCAGCAAATTAAGCTGGTTTAAGCAACTGCAGCAACAGGCGGTGCAAATTCCGGTTTATACACTGGATGAGCGGCAATTTATTCAATGGCTGCAACAACGGGCCAGACAGTATTCATTGCAACTGAGCAGCGATGCACTGAGCCTGCTGCACCAGCACTGCGCAGGAAACCTGCTGGCAGCACGGCAGGAGCTGGAAAAACTGGTACTGACCCACAGCGGCCAGCAACTGGATGCTAACGTATTAAGCGAATTTCTGGCTGATCATTCCAGCTTCACCATTTTCCAGTTGACCGACGCCCTGCTCAGCGGCCAGGGAGACGAAGCCCTGCACCGGCTGGAACGCTTATATCAGCAGGATACCGAAATAGTCATTATTGCCTGGCAGTTACAGAAAGAAGTGCAGCAGCTACAGTTGCTGCATGAAGGCCAGCGTCAGGGCAAAACCCTGAATGACCTGTTTAAACAACTGGCAATCTGGCCCAAACGGCAACCTTTATATCAGCAGGCTTTACAACGGATTTCAGCCCGCTGGCTTAACTATCTGCTGCTTGAACTGGCCGCTTTTGATCAGGGCTATAAAAGCGGTCTGCTCAGTGATCCGAAGACCGCACTGGCCCATCTGATCTGTCTGTTTATCCGGCCCGTTCCGGTACAGTTCTCCTTACAGAAACTGATTCATGACTAACAGTATCATCGGTATTTTTGGCGGTACTTTTGACCCGATACACCACGGGCATTTGCAATGTGCATTGTATGTGCAACAACACTGCCAGCTAACCCAACTGCGCCTGATGCCAAGCCATTTACCCCCTCACCGTGAAACACCGGGGGTCAGTGCAGAACACCGGGCAGCAATGGTCGAGCTGGCAATAAAGCCTTATCCGCAGCTGGCTCTGGAACGGCTGGAGCTTGAACAACAGCGGCCATCTTATACTGCTGACAGCCTGCTCCAGTTAAAACAGCGTTATCATCACAGTACACTGGCTTTTGTAATTGGTATGGATTCTCTGTGCTACCTGACCCGCTGGTATCACTGGCAGCAAATTCTGCAATCAGCCCATCTGCTGGTTTGCCGGCGCCCTGGCTACAGCCAGCAGCAGGGAGATGCACCGTTACTGTTACAACAATACGGTACTGATGATCTCAGCCTGCTTAGCCGTAAAAGTGCCGGTCATATCATGCTGCTTGACAACCCATTGCAGAATATTTCAGCAACCGGCTTGCGCCAGCAACTGGCCGATCCTGCCAGCCAGCCGGCTACGATCAGTCATGCGGTATTGAACTATATCCGTCAGCACAAACTCTATCAGGGGCAGACGCTATAACACAGGCAAAATTATGCTAAAATGGCGCTTTTAAATTGCTACAGAGGGTAAAGGGTGCAAACAGCCGAGCTAGTTACATTTATTCAGGACAAAATTGACGATATGAAAGGCCGGGATATCGTCACACTTGATGTACGGGGAAAATCCAGCGTTACCGAATTTATGATTATCTGTTCAGGAACGTCCAGCCGTCATACCCGTTCTATTGCTGAGCATATCGCAACAGAAGTAAAACAAGCCGGTATTGTCCCGCTGGGTATCGAAGGTGAAAATTCAGGCGAATGGGTGCTGCTGGATCTTGATGATGTGGTAGTGCATGTCATGGTGGAAGAAAGCCGCAATTTCTACCAGCTGGAAAAACTCTGGGCTTAAAACATTATGAAGCTTACCCTGATTGCTGTAGGCACACGTATGCCCGCCTGGGTTGAGACTGGTTTTAAAGAATATGCCCGCCGTTTCCCACGGGATTTGCCGCTGGAACTGGTTGAAATTCCAGCCGGGAAGCGTAGTAAAAATGCCGATATTAAACGTATCCTGGAACAGGAAGGCGAAAAAATGCTGGCGGCAGTGCCTAAAGGCAGCCGCATTGTGACACTGGAAGTTACAGGCGAAAACTGGAGCAGCCCACAGTTGGCCAGCCGCCTGACCAGCTGGCAACTGGATGGCCGCGATGTCTGCTTACTGATTGGTGGCCCGGAAGGTCTGGCTCCGGCCTGTATTACCGCCAGTGAAGCAAAATGGTCGCTGTCAGCATTGACTCTGCCACATCCGCTCGTCAGAGTAGTACTGGCAGAAAGCTTATACCGGGCATGGAGCATTTGTACCAACCACCCTTACCATCGTGAGTAAAGATGTTTAAAAAACGCATTGCCATGCAGGATTTTGTTGCTGAAAGCCGTTTATTCAAGCGGCGGGCAATTGTTGCAATGCTGTTTGTGTCAATGCTGTTCGGCGTCATTATTATTAACCAGTATCATCTGCAAGTTCGTTTATATCAGGACTATCAGACCCGCTCCGAAGGCAACCGCATTAAAGTTGTCTCCATTGCCCCAAACCGCGGCTTACTCTACGACAGAAACGGCATTTTGCTGGCTGAAAATATCCCGGTATTTTCTCTGGAGTTAATTCCTGAACAAATTGCCAACATGCAGGAAACGCTGACCGCTCTGGCCGGACTGATAGATATTACAGAAGAGCAGCAAGAGTCTTTTCTGAAAGATGTGCGCCAGCAACGGCGTTTTAACAGTATTGCCCTGAAAGAACAACTTAACGATCAGGAAGTTGCTATTCTGGCAGCCAATCAGCACCGGTTCCCCGGTGTGACCGTAGAAGCCCGTTTAAGCCGCCACTACCCGTTCAAAGATCTGTTCACGCATGCTATCGGTTATATCGGCAAGATTAACCCCAACGATTTGCGGCGCTTAGAGCAGCAGGAAGTACTTGCTAACTATGCCGCTACCCGCGAAATCGGAAAAATCGGCATGGAGCGTTTTTATGAAAGCCGCCTGCACGGCACTATGGGATATCAGGAAGTTGAAGTTAATAACCGTGGGCGCTTAATCCGGGTATTACGTTCTGTACCGGCAATATCCGGTGAAAATATTACCCTGTCGCTTGATGTCGGCCTGCAGCTTACTGCACAGCAAATTCTGAAAAATCAGCGTGGTGCCATTGTCGCAATGGATCCGCGTGACGGAGCAGTCCTGGCCTTTTACAGCAACCCCAGTTATGACCCGAACCTGTTTGTTCACGGTATCAGCAGCCGCGATTTTAACTATCTGAATAACTCACCGGATCGCCCTTTTATCAACCGCGTTACACAGGGGGTTTACCCTCCGGCGTCAACGATAAAACCCCATCTGGCATTACTGGGGCTGGAAACCAATACCATTACCCCCACCAGCAGAATATGGGATCCCGGCTATTACCAGCTACCTAACAATGAACACCGTTTCCGCGACTGGCGCCGCTGGGGGCATGGCTGGGTCAATGTTTATAATGCCGTTATCGAAAGCTGCGATACATTCTTCTATGATTTAGGTGTTAAACTGGGCATAGACCGGATTTCTGATTATATGGGCCAGATGGGATTTGGTCAGAGAACAGGGATTGATCTGCTTGAAGAAAGTGCTGCCAATATGCCATCCCGCGGCTGGAAACAGGCCCGCTTCAATCAACCCTGGTATCCGGGAGATACCGTGCCCCTGAGTATCGGCCAGAGCTACTGGACCACCACCCCGCTACAACTGCTCGTCACAACAGCGGTTATCCTTAACAAGGGACAGAAACCCACTCCGCATCTGGCGCGTTCATTCAGTGGCACAAAAAACACTGAAGAGGTTTCACCTCCGCTGATTCCGGTTATCGACATGGTGGATGAAAAAAACTGGGATGTCGTTATGGATACGATGCGTCAGACCGTCAGTACCGTAAAAGGCACCGCCTATAATGCCTTCCGGGATGCCACTTATCAGGCAGCAGGTAAGACAGGTACGGCGCAGATTATTGCGATTGCTCAGGATGCAAAATACGACGCAGACGCTCTTGATGAACGGCATCGCGATAATGCAATGTATATTGGTTACGCCCCTTACGACAAACCAACCATTGTGCTTGCTGTCGCACTGGAAAATGCCGGCGGCGGCGGCAGTAATGCAGCACCCATCGCCCGCCAGATGCTGGATTACTACTTTACGGCCGGAGTGAACGACAATGAGTAACTATTTTGTATCCTCTTCCGGTTCGCGCAGTAAAATGGCGGCATTTCATATTGATGGCTGGTTATTGCTTGGTCTGCTGGCGCTGATTGGTTTCGGATTAATGGTGCTTTACAGTGCATCCGGGCAGAGTATGTCCATGATGAAAGCCCAGCTGATACGGCTTGGGCTGGCTCTGGCCGTGATGATTGTTTTTGCCCAAATCAGCCCGCAAACGATCAAACGCTGGTCATTACCGTTATTCGGGGTCGGGCTGATTCTGCTGGCAGCCGTGCTGTTGTTTGGTCATGTGGGTAAAGGTGCCCAGCGCTGGCTCGACCTGGGTTTTATGAAGTTTCAGCCATCTGAAATTATGAAACTGGCAACACCAATGGCGGTAGCCTGGTTTATCTCATCCCATGCCCTGCCACCACGTCTGCGTCCCTTGCTAATCGGTTTTCTGATGTGCGCCATTCCAACGCTGATGATTGCAAAACAACCCGATTTGGGTACAGCTATTCTTATTGCTGCCGCAGGCGTATTTGTACTGTTTCTGGCAGGTATGAGCTGGCGCCTGATAACCTTTATCGCCGTATTACTGTCTGCGTTTGCTCCGGTGATGTGGTTTTCTCTGATGCACGACTATCAGCGTCAGCGGGTACTGACATTCCTGCATCCTGAAAGTGATCCGCTGGGCACCGGCTACCATATTATTCAGTCTAAAATTGCTATCGGCTCCGGCGGGCTTGATGGTAAAGGCTGGTTGCAGGGTACGCAGTCTCAACTGGAGTTTCTGCCCGAACGCCATACCGACTTTATTTTTGCCGTATTAAGCGAAGAGTTCGGGCTGTTCGGTGTCCTGTTATTACTGTCGCTTTATCTTTTTATCATCGGCAGGGGCCTGCTGATTGCAAGTCAGGCACAGGACAATTACAGTAAACTGGTTGCTGGCAGTTTTACGATGACGTTCTTCGTTTATGTTTTCGTAAATATTGGTATGGTTTCCGGTTTATTGCCGGTAGTAGGAGTACCCCTGCCGTTAGTCAGCTATGGAGGGACGTCAATGGTCACCCTGATGGCGGCCTTTGGCATCATGATGTCAATCAGTACACATAAACGGATGTTAGCAAATAACTGATATGTATAAAAATATTCTCTCTTCTTTTCTGCTCGGCAGTCTGCTGCTGCTTGGTTGCAGCAGTAAACAATATCCGCCGGGTCAGGGTAATAACCCCAATGCAGGACGCTACAGCCATGTTAAAGACAGTCAGCCACAGCGCCTGCCCACATTACTGGAAATGACTGATCCGGTGCCTCAGCCAGAACCGCTGAGCCGGGGCGGAAACAATCCTTATACCATTTTCGGGCAAAACTATATTCCGCAGCATCATCTGACAGAACATAAGGAAGCCGGTATTGCCTCCTGGTATGGCAATAAGTTTCACGGCCACCTGACCTCTAACGGTGAAACCTATAATATGTTTGCCATGACCGCAGCCCATAAAACGCTGCCGTTACCGTCTTATGTCAAGGTAACCAATCTGGACAATCAGCAATCTGCCATCGTGCGGGTTAATGATCGCGGGCCATTTCACCGCGACAGAATTATTGATTTATCTTACTCCGCCGCACATAAGCTGGACATGCTGAAACAAGGTACAGCCAGAGTTCAGATAGAACTGGTACAATCGCCCGCGATGCTGTCCCAGCAGTTGCCGGATGCAATCACCCAAAAAACCTTAGCAGAGACATTGCCAGTAGCAACCAACAGTAATAAATCGCAATCAACCTGCTATATCCAGGTGTTTGCCAGCAATGACAATGCTAAACTAACCACATTACAACAACAGTTGCACACAGAACTGGCAATGCCATCAGAAATAAGAGCTGCTGAGGGAATTTTTCGCTTACTGGTAGGTCCTACCTCCAGTATGCAACAGGCTCACAACTGGCTCAGTCAGCTTAAAACAGGCAGGTATCCGGAAGCCTATTTTTTCGATAGCCGTCAGTGCAGCTGATATTTTAATCATTAAATAAAAAAGAACAGGTCTCATGAACAGTTATTGCCGTATTTTCGCTATTACCGCTATTTCTCTTTCCGGTTTTTGTTTCAGCAGCCAGCTGGCGGCTCAGGTTGTTACGCCACAATCTCCGGAAGTGGCTGCAAAAGGCCATATCCTGATTGATTACCACACCGGACAGGTGCTGTCCGAAAGCAACGCCGATTTATCACTGGCGCCGGCCAGTCTGACAAAAATGATGACAAGTTATGTCATCGGGCTGGAAATTAAAAACGGCAATATCTCACCTGATGATATGGTTACCATCAGCGAAAAAGCCTGGGCCAGAAACTTTCCGGGTTCATCACTGATGTTTATTGAGGTAGGTTCTAAGGTTTCTGTTGCTGACTTAAATAAAGGTATTATTATCCAGTCCGGTAACGATGCCTGTGTGGCAATGGCAGAACATATTGCAGGCAGCGAAGACGCTTTTGTTGATCTGATGAATGCCCATGCCGCCCGGCTGGGAATGGCCAGCACCCGCTTTGGCAACAGCCACGGCCTACCCAATACTGAACACTACACCACCCCACGCGACATGGCTAAACTGGCAGTGGCACTGATCCGTGACGTACCGGAAGAATATGCCATCTATGCCGAAAAAGAATTTACCTACAACGGCATCCGCCAATATAACCGCAACTCTCTGCTGTGGGATCGCAGCCTGGAAGTTGACGGTATCAAAACCGGTCACACCACCGAAGCGGGTTTCAGCCTGATTACCTCGGCAGTACGTGAAGACATGCGTCTGGTCTCGGTGGTTATGGGAACAAACAACGAACGGGCCCGTCAGGCCGAAAACAAAAAACTGCTGACTTACGGTTTCCGTTTCTTTGAAACCTTCTCTCCTTATCAGGCAGGTGAAAAATTTGCCGAACAACGGGTATGGCAAGGCGATAAAGATCAAATTCAGTTAGGTGTTCTGCAGCCAACACCTATTACCATTCCCCGCGGTCAACGCAGAAACCTGCAGGCAGATTTTACATTGAATCAGCAACTGGTAGCCCCCATAACCAAGGGGCAAGTTGTCGGTACTATCTACCTGAAGCTGGATAATAATGATATTGCCGAATATCCACTGGTAGCGCTGGAAGATATTGCACAAGGAGGCTTTTTCAGCCGGATAATTGATTATATTAAAATGAAATTTAATTAATCCTGTCTGGTCAGATCCGCTCTGAGCCTTATTGCAGAAGTCCCGGCAAGTGCCGGGAC
>JARXRR010000077.1:0-14933 GCA_033792355.1 Chromatiaceae bacterium AAb-1 | reverse complement strand
CATATTAGCAATATCTCATTATATAAATTCTGCACTTTTTTGGAGCATTACAAATTCAGTGAGGCTGCCAACACAAATTAAAATGAAAGTCATTGCCGCTATCAACAGTAAAGCCCTGTTTCAGATAAAGTGCCTGAGCACGCGTATTTTCGCGATCCACAGAGAGCATCAGAGTTTTCTGTTGCTTAGCGGCCAGTTGCTGTAAAGCCCGTAATAATGTGGTTCCATAACCCTTTCCCTGCCATTGTGGCAGCAATATCAGATCCATCAGCCTGATATGATACTGACCAATATCCATTGTCAGCTTACCGGCAGCTATGTTATCCAGCATAACAATGCAGGTCCGGGCATCCGGTGCCTGTTGCTGATAAGACGCCTGCTGAAACCGAAATTGTTGTTCCATTAAATGCGTTACCACCGTGGCAGGCAGCCCCATCTGACTGAACCGCTGACGGCTGCTGGTAAACAACTGTAGTAAAAACACCTGATCAGCCGGGGTCGCCGGACGTAAGAGCAGGTTAAATGGCAGGTATGGTGTTAAGTCCATGTTGTACCGCATTCTGTCAGCCGTTTCAGGCACTTCTTACTTTCCTTCATCCATGATAACCAATAACATTTTATGCAACAGAAAAACTGTATTTAAACAGGAATTTCTGCATAAGTAACATTATAGTTACTAAAAGTGATATTGTTTGCCTGTGTGGGAATTATTTATGTTGTCTTGGCTTAACCGTTAATTTGTTGAAAAATAACCGGCAAGGTGATCGATCAATAATCTTAAACGATGGCTAATCGGTGCATGTTTTGGCCATAGCAGGTGTAAATTCAGATCAAGTGGTGGCCAGTTTTCGAGTATCGGCGTTAAACGCCCGGATGCGATATAAGGCCGGAGTATAAACTCCGGTAACATAACGATACCATCCCCCGCTGCTGCGGCTTCAGCTAATATCTCGCCGTTGTCTGCACAAAAGGAATCATTAACTTCGAACAGCTCAACCCCACCGTTAACCATCAGCGGCCAGTTGCCGCCGGTCTGTAAGCCGCTATACTGCAAAATCCTGTGCTTAATCAGTTCTTCCGGGTGATTAATATTGCCATACACTTTGATATAAGCCGGTGAGGCACAGATCAGCCGGCTTTTTTTACACAGTGCACGCCCGCTTAGTGAGCTGTCCCGCATCTCTCCCAATCTTATAACCAGATCAAGCCCTTCAGATACTACGTTGGAAAACTTATCACTCAGAACCAGCTGCACATGGATCTTCGGATGTTCTTTCATAAAATCTATCAATGCGGGCGCCAGGCACAACCGGCCAAAAGATAATGGTCCTCCCAGCCTTATCACCCCTTCAGCCTCATCGATTTCCTTTTTCATCTCGGCAACAGCATTGTTGTAATCAGTTAAAATTCTTTTTGCGGCGCTATAAAAGGTTCTTCCCGCAGAAGTAAAGTTCACATTCCGGGTGTTTCTGGTTATCAGCTGAATACCGAGGCTTCCCTCTAATGCCGTCACTCTTTTACTGATAGTGGCTTTTGTCATCATTAGTCTTTGCGCTGCCATAGTAAAACTGCCTGTTTCAAACACGGCTAAAAACGCCTCTATATCTTTTAGTTCTCTCAATGCTTATTTCCCTATTATCTTGCACAGGTCAGGGCTAACGGCAGAATGTAGCGTAGGTACGCTATCCGCTCCTTTTATTAATTAATAATAGTATCAGGCCAGGTAACGCACACTACGCTGATTATTCCCTCAGACCTCTGCGTCAGAAAATCACTTTAAATGTTAACTCCACAAAGTCTGTCTGTTCATGCTTACCTGTATCGCGGATAACCGGCCCGGGAAAAGAGCGGCCATAAATAATAGTAAAGGCTGTAGTACTGCTCAGGTTTAACGCAGCATTAATGGACAGCTCAGTCGCAACATAGCGGCTATCGGTTTCCAATCCGTCCCGCAGCAGCTTACCTCCGGGGCTGTAAATGCCATCGTCTGCAGATAACCGCCAGTAAAAATCCACCGCGCCGGTAAGTTCCAGCCAGGGGAAGGGGTTCACGGTGAAATAGGGCTGGAGATTATAGAAATTTCTGGGGCCAAGCAGTGCCAGCTCGGAAAAATAGTTGCCCCGCGGAAAAAGCGCATTAAAGGTGCCCAAATCGGCATCATCCGGATCATTGTCACCGCTGGCGATATTAGCTGATAAACCCAGTGCAGATTTCAACTGACCTTTGAGGAGTCGGCGGGTGTCAGAGGCAATACTCCAGGCACGGATGTTACCCTGTCCAAAGTGACCGAACTGGTAAATAAGCTCCCAGTTCCAGATCCATGCACCCTGCTCTCCCCAAAACCGCGCTCCCACAGTATGACGTAACTCGTCATCTTCTCCCTGAGCGTAGACGGCCTGCCTGTTACGGTAACCTAAGTAGTAAAGATCCACTTTGTTACCGGGCAGGCCCAGACTGAGTTCAGGGTTTACCACATAGATCCCCCAGAGCGCCTGCTGGTGGTCGAGACGGTCATCAAAACTGCCGGGATGGATTAACCACGGCCGGGCAGCCAATATATCTAACTGCCATTGCCTTAAATCCAGCCTGACTCTGGCCACATCAAACCGACGGCGTACATTGGGACCTTCGCGGACATCAATTAACCTGCCAGACCCTAAATTAAGCTCCTGGCGACCCAGCACCAGTTGAGTATTTACCGCTGGCGACCACTGCACAAACGCCTGCTGTATACTCAGGCGATTCTCATCAACCGCAGACGGACCTCCGGCACGGCCTGACGCCAGAGCACTGTTGAACTGACCAAACAAGCGCAGCGCCGGAGCAACATGCCAATCAGCAAAAGCGACATAGCGCTGCATAAAAACGCCATGCTGATCCTGCGGCTCGTCTCCCCAGGCTGGGGCAGAGGTGTATTCATAACGCCAGCGTATTTCGCCTCCCAGACTTAAAAGGCTGCCCTGCCAGGGTTCAAAGCACTTGTAACCATACTGCGGGCTGTTGCTCTGGCACCATGCGGACCAGTTCTCGTCCTGTCTGAGCTTTTTAGACACCGGCACTTCTTCGGCCATAACCGGCAATGCCAGCAGCAACCAACCCAGTCCCTTCATCGTATAGCCGCTGGCACCAGTGTATCTGGCTGCATGCCCATAGCAATAATACGGCTACGCAGCAGCAGATTGCCATTCATGGCATCACCTGCACTACAGGTATGCCATGCCTGAGCACATAGTCGGTCGCCAGAAAGCCCAGCAACAAGCCTGTTATCACTTTCATTTATGTACTCCTGCCCCCCCGCGGGGGGCTACGAAGTGGTCGACCCGGGGTTTGTCCGGCCCCAGGTGGAATGCGAGCATGGCAGATTGCAGATCTTCGTCAGCCCGGGTAACTCTGTGGTGTTGGCGAAGGTGCTCCAGCCAGGACTGCACCAGAAAATACTCCAGATAACGTCCGGGCCTGGCGGTGTCTTCAAACAGACCCCAGGCATAGGCGCCGTCACGGCGGCGCTGACGGCGAAGTTCCTGGGCTGCCACATAGAATTCGCCACTTCTGGCCGGATCGATAAGATATTCAATGGTCACCATAACAGGCCCCTGATCCTGTTCTACCTCCTGTTCCACCACGGGTTCCGGCCAATGCATGGATGGCGCCAGATCCATAGCCGCACCAAGCTGCAACCTGGCACGCCAGGTCAGGGGAATAGCTAACAGTGCGCCGCCAGCGGCGATATACAGCGCGGTGTCGATACCAAACAGGGCTGATACCTGCCCCCAGATGATGCTACCGGCGCTCATAGCGCCAAAGAAAACCGTGACAAAAATGGCCAGCCCCCTGGCTCGAACCCACTCAGGTAGCGCTACCTGCGCGGAGACATTGAGACTGGTCAGTACCGCAATCCACGACGCACCGGCCAGAAAACAGATGGCGACCGCCAGTGCATGACCGGCCCCACCGGCTAATACCAGCATACAAAGGGCCGTACCCGCTGTGCCGGCGGCAACCAGCTTGTCGGCACCTAACCTGGCTTTGAGATAAGGCAGCATAAAAGCCCCTGATACAGCTCCTAACCCTACGGCTCCCATCATCATGCCATACAGGGTTGCATTACCATGCAGCAGATGGCGGGCGATCAGTGGCAACAAAGCCCAATACGCACTGGCGAACAGGAAAAAGCCCAGAGCCCGGATTAGGGTCGCCATCAGCGGCCGGCTGTGTAAAGCATAGCGAACCCCGGCCCGCATGGCGCCCAGCAAATCCTCTGTTGGCAGCAGTCTTGCCGGTGCCTTTGGCGGTTTCCACCATAACAGCGCCACAATCACCAGCAAAAAACTCAGGCTATTGACCAAAAAGGGTAAGGCAACCGAGAAACCGATAATAATACCGCCGAGTGCCGGCCCTATTGCCCTGCTGATATTTATACCAACACTGTTGGCAGCTACGGCCTGCTGCAGCAGCGGCCGGGGCACCAGACCCGGCACTATGGCCTGCCACGCCGGAGCGGTCAGTGCCGCACCGATGCCCATCACAAAGGTAAAAGCCAGCAGCAGCCAGGGGGTAATGTTCCCTTTTATGACGATATAACTCAGCAGCAATGCCGTTACGGCCAGCACCGCCTGCACTGCCAGTAACAGTTTGCGTTTATCGATGATGTCAGCCAGCGCGCCGGCCGGTAACGCAAACAGAAAAATTGGCAAGGTCGTGGCAGTTTGCACCAAAGCCACCAGCAACGGAGAAGAGGCCAGAGAAGTCATTAACCAGCCTGCTCCTACATCGTGCATCCAGGTACCAACATTGGATAACACCGTAGCAAACCAAAGCACGGTGAAGTTTGGGTTGGAAAATGGCGCAAATGCGCCGGGTGATGTGGCAGTATTACCGGATTGAGTTGGAGTTACAGACATCTGGTTTTATCCTGTAAACAAGGCCAATTTGGCGCTTGTAGTTTAAAACGCGAAACAAGAACAACCCAGAGCACCCCAGAAGGCGTTCTTGTCCTTGTCATTTACCGGTAAATCAGCCAGCCAGGCAGCCTGATGCTGATGACCATGCAGACCACAGCCACTGGAACAGCCACAACTCATACTGCCTGCCGGGGCATTGCTGTTCCCGGCTTTACGCCAGTGTCCGCCGTAAGCTCCCACAGGTGACCATTCAGGTGATGGTGGTGGTGCACCGGGGTCCAGCGGGCCAAAGTCGGCAGCAGCATAAACCACTTTCCCCCCCATCACCGTCAGCACGGCTTCAATGTGCTGAATATCATCTCCGGCAACCCGGAAGTAATCGTCGGATAGCACAGTGATATCCGCATACCGGCCTTTAACCAGAGTTCCTTTTACGTCAGCTTCGCCAGAGAACCAGGCTGAACCTTGTGTCCAGAGTTTAAGTGCCGTTTCCCTGTCCAGACGGTTACGTTCCGGGGTAAGCTCCAATCCTCCCAGGGTTTTGCCCTGGCTCAGCCAGTAAAGACACACCCAGGGGTTGTAAGATGCCACCCGGGTGGCGTCAGTTCCTGCGCCCACCGGCACCCCGATTTCCAGCATCTTAGCCACAGGCGGGGTTGCTTCAGCAGCCTTAACACCGAAACGCTGCACGAAATATTCCCCCTGAAACGCCATTCGGTGCTGAATTGCAAAACCACCGCCCAGAGCTTTAACCCGCTCTATATTGCGTTCGGTTACTGTTTCGGCATGGTCAATGATAAAGCGGGTCTTAAAGGGCGTTTTGCCATTGACCCGCTCAAAAACATCGAGAAAGCGGTCAATGCTCTGATCGTAGGTAGCATGAATGCGGAACGGCCACTCTTTTTCGGCCAGAAGCTCGACTATAGGTTCAAGCTCCTGTTCCATAGCCGTAGCCAGATCAGGGCGCGGTTCGAGGAAATTTTCAAAATCGGCTGCTGACCAGGTCAGGTTTTCGCCGCCGCCGTTAAGACGCAGTAATTCATCGCCATAGTCAGCGCTCAGCGTCTGCGTCCAATGCTGATAATCAGCCAGTTCCTCTCCCGCTTTCTGGGCAAAGAGATTGTATGCCACCCGTACCGTCATCTGCCCGGTTTTGTGCAGGGTTTCAATAACCTGGTAATCATCGGGATAATTCTGGCCACCCCCACCGGCATCTATCACCGAGGTAATCCCTAAGCGGTTCAACTCACGCATAAAATGGCGGGTGGAGTTGATCTGGTCTGCTAACGGCAACTTAGGCGCCTTAGCCAAAGTGGAATATAAAATTAGCGCAGAAGGCTTCGCCACCAGCAGACCGGTAGGGTTACCCTGGCTGTCGCGGACAATTTCACCACCTGGCGGGTTAGGCGTGTTATGGTCAAAGCCCAGTACCCGCAACGCTACTTTGTTTAACAAGGCCCGGCCATACAGATGAAGAATAAACACCGGAGTATCAGGCGCAGCCTGATTGATCTCGTCAAGGGTGGGCATGCGTCTTTCGGCAAACTGAAATTCCGACCAACCGCCGACTACGCGCACCCATTGTGGCGACGGGGTACGTTGCGCCTGCTCTTTCAGCAGACGTAGCGCGTCGCTTACGGAAGGTACACCTTCCCAGCGTAGCTCCATATTGTAGTACAAACCGCCCCGGATAAGATGAATATGACTATCATTGAGGCCGGGAATAGCACGCCTGCCGTTAAGGTCGATGACCTGCGTGTCCGGGCCGGCTAAATCTGCAATTTCAATATTGTCACCCACTGCGCTGATTCTGCCACCAGTGATGGCAATAGCCTGTACCTCAGGCCGGGAAGCATCCAGCGTTGTTATTTTACCGTTATAAAGGATCAGATCAGGATTGTTCATACGTTTTACCTATAACCGATATGGATGGCCCCTAACGTAACCGGGGAGCAATGCCCCCCAGACTATGGTTTACCTGGCAGCTACGGCTGGCACAATATCGTGCCCGGTTTTAGTACGTTCTGGCGCGCCATGCACCATGGTATAAGCATAATCAACCCCCATGCCATAGGCACCGGAATGCTCTTTAACCAAAGCCATCACAGCATCATAAGTGTCACGACGGGCCCAGTCGCGTTGCCACTCCAGCAATACCTGTTGCCAGGTCATAGGTACAACACCGGCCTGGATCATGCGCTGCATGGAATAGTCATGAGCAGCAACAGAAGTGCCGCCGGAAGCGTCAGCCACCATGTAAATCTCATAACCCCCTTCCAGCATGGCGCTGAATGCAAAGCTGTTATTACATACTTCCGTCCACAAACCGGAAACAATCACTTTTTTCTTGCCGTTTGCAGCAAGCGCATCGCGAACCTTCTGGTCATCCCAGGAATTCATTGATGTCCGCTCCAGTAACTTAGCATCAGGAAACACATCCAGCAGTTCCGGGTAGGTATGACCGGAAAAACTCTTGGTTTCCACTGTCGTGATGGTGGTCGGGATATTGAAGATCTTGGCGGCTTTGGCCAGAGCAACCGTATTGTTCTTTAACACTTGCCGGTCTATTGATTGAACACCAAAAGCCATTTGCGGCTGATGATCGATAAAAATCAACTGGCAGTTGTGCGGGGTCAGCAACTCAAGCTTTGAATTTACCATTTCTCTAGCTCCTTTATTACTTTTAACAGGACTTCAGTTAATGAACTTACTTTTTACTCTTGCAGATGATTACCAGTAGTGTCTGACAGCAGGTATTAGGACGAAATCAGTATAGTCAAAGGTCCTGGCTATTCAATCGCATTCCGGGAAACAGTGTGTTTCATTATTTAAGCAGTAATCCCCCCTTTTAACTAACCTCTAAGATGGTTACAGGCAGAACGTTCTGTTTGACACTTGTAACTTCTCAAAATTAGCTTTATAGGTTACAGTACTGTCATTATGCAGTGAGGTCACCATGACAGACACAAACACCACAGGCTTTTATTTTCTGGCCGATCACCCGGTACTGGATTTTCTGAATACCGTGGTACAGACAGATGGCCAGCCACAGGACCTTTGGCAAAGCGATGACGATGTGAAGAACTGGCTGAGTAGCAGCGGCCTGGTTCTGATCCCGCCACAGCAGGTATTTCCTGCCGGAACCCTGCTGGCTGAAGCCCGCCAGTTACGGGATATCATCAGGACGCTGATCAGCGCGCATAAACAGCAGCAGCCACTGATTGCCGATAGTCTTAATCAGTATCTGACTGCCGCCGTCAGCCATATCAGCTTGCAGCAACAGCAGGACGGTTCGTTACAGGCAGAGCGGCTGTATCAGCATCAGACAGCATCCCAGTTACTGGCTCCGATCGCAGAGCAGGCAGCAGCTTTACTGGCCACGGCCAATTTTGAACTGGTACGGGAATGTGAACATCCGCAGTGCAGCCTGTGGTTTTATGACACCACGAAAGCACACCGGCGGCGCTGGTGCAGTATGGCATTATGCGGCAACAGAGCCAAAGTGGCACGATTTCGCCAGAAACAGGATTAACCGGCAGTATGCAGTATAACTACAGTTGCAAAACGGAACCTGACAGGTTCCGTTTTTATTTGAACGTGGCTTATTCTGGCACTTGGTACTGGCTCATAAAGAGGCTATGGCTTAGGGTTTGATGCTACGATTCAGAAATTCCAGCATTCCCGCCGCGATTTCCTTGCCGTGGGTTTCCAGGGCAAGGTGCCCGGTGTCGAGGAAATGCACCTCGGCTTTCGGATTATCACGCTTAAACGCTTCGGCACCGGCCGGCGTAAAGAACGGATCATTTTTGCCCCAGATTGCCAGCGTTGGGGGTTGGTAGCGGCGGAAGAACTCGTGCAGCTGTGTGTACTGCCTGATGTTCTGGCCGTAATCGAGCAGCAGATCCATCTGTACCTCAACGCCGATACGCTCGATTGCCGCATAGGCTAACTGGTAAGTTTCAGGTGCAATCAGCGACGTGTCGTTAACGCCTTCGGTGTACTGCCATTTGATCATGTCAGCCGTGTTGAAGCGGCGTAACGCTTCGCGATTTGCCGCAGTGGGTTCAGCCCACGCCTTGCGCATATCTGCCCAGCCTGCACTCAGCCCCTCTTCGTAGGCATTGCCGTTCTGGCTCACAATCGCGGTGATCTTCTGCGGATTTTTCACCGCCAGACGCCAGCCGACCGGGGCACCATAATCGAACACATACATAGCGTAGCGATCAATTCCCTTCTCTACGGTGAAGGCGTCAATCACCGCTGTCAGGTTGTCGAAAGTGTAGCTGAATTTAACGCCCGGTATAACGGTTGTCTGCCCGAAGCCTGGCAGGTCGGGGGCAATCACATGGTATTTGCCGGCCAGTTGCGGGATCAGCTCGCGGAACATGTATGACGAGGCGGCAAAGCCGTGCAGCAGCAGGACAGTTGGCGCGTCCGCTGCTCCGGCTTCGCGGTAGAACACGTTGACGCCCTCAATTTCCATGGTCCTGTAGTGCACCTGCACAGGGCTTTCTGCCGCGTTGGCGGTAAGCGCAGTGGCAAGGCTTGCCGCTGCAAACAGCATATTTTTGGTGTTCATAATTTTTCCTTGAAGTTAAGGCCAGTATGATATGGTCGTAACCCTTATAAACACGATAAATAGGTTACCTCGCCAAGTATGAGCGGCACAAAGTAACCTGTCAATATAATTTTTAACGGTTACAAAACGGTATAGCCGTTCAGGCAATGATAGCGGTTACCCGTATTTCGATGCGCATCTCCGGCAGTCCTAAAGATTCGACCCCTACCTGGGTCCAGATCGGCGCATGGTCCGGCATATACTGGCGATAAAGCCTGGCCATAGTCTCGTTAACGATTGGCGGAAAACCACCGACATGATAGGAATTGACATGCACCACATGCTGCCAGCCGGCACCTGCAGTAGCCAGGGTTCGCTGCACATTATGGAACGCCTGGGCTATCTCCTCTTCAAGCGAGGCCGGGATCTTTAAATCGTCATCCCAGCCACCCTGGCCGGATGTTTCGACACGATGGCCAATTTTCAGTGCCTGCGAGTAATGCAGGGCTTGCAGCATACGTTCGCCATAGCCTGGGGTGATAAAAAATGCGGGTTTTTCCATGATATTGCTCCTGTAAACTCAGTTTTTTGCCGGAATACGGGCAATAACCTTGATCTCAAAATCAAAGCCAGACAGCCAGGTCACGCCAACCGCCGTCCAGTTTGGGTATGGCTCGGAGGGAAATATCTTTTGCTTTACTGCCATCACCGCATCCATCTGGTGCTGTGGATCGGTGTGAAAGCTGGTGATATCGACAATATCATTCAGTGTGCAGCCGGCAGCTTTCAGGACAGCCTGCAAGTTATCAAATGCCAGTTCAACCTGACGTGCAAAATCAGGCTCGGGTTTGCCATCGGCCAGGCTGCCGACTTGTCCGGAGACAAACAACAGATCGCCGGATTTAATTGCCGCTGAGTAGCCATGTTGCTCATAAAGCGCATGCCTGCCATCCGGGCTGATTACTTCACGTTGCGTCATTTTAAACCTCGTTATATTCGTTTTGACTGGGTATTTGAATCGCAGCAGGTGTGGCTTAGCACTTTATAGCTCCGCCAGTTGCGCAAATTCCGGTGTACGCCGCGCATGAAAACATTTAACATACGAAGCGTATGTATACTAATTTGCATACGCGGCGTATGTCAAACTATTTATACGCCCCGTATATGAAAATGGAGAGGCTCCTGGTGAACCAACGCGCAAAAACCATGGCAGAGAACCGGGCAAAACTGATCTCGGCAGCCAGAAAAGCCTTTGCTGAGAAAGGCTTTGCCGCCTCATCGATGGATGATTTAACTGCGGATGTTGGCCTGACCCGGGGGGCGCTGTATCACAACTTTGGCGATAAACGCGGCTTGCTGGCGGCAGTGGTTGAACAAATCGATTCTGAAATGGCAGCACGCGCCCATCAGGCCGGGGCAAAAGCGGCAGATGACTGGCAGGGGTTGCTGACTGAAGGCACAGTTTATATTGAGTTAGCGCTTGATCCCGAGGTGCAGCGTATCGTACTGCTGGATGGCCCGGCTGTACTGGGTGATCCGTCGCAGTGGCCCAGCCAGAGTAACTGCCTGCAGTCTACAAAGCTGACCGTTGAGAGGTTAATTGCTCAGGGGACATTGAAGCAAATTGATGCTGAAGCTGCTGCCCGATTAATCAGTGGTGCAGCGCTTAATGCAGCGCTGTGGGTTGCTGCAAGCACGACTCCCAAAGAGGTACTGCCAAAAGCGATAGTAGCCTTTCAGGCGCTGGCGACAGGCCTGCTGAAAACGCCAGCCTGACCGGCTCAGGGCGTTAAACAAAGCCAGGTCGTACTGCGTCGGGGTCGGTTGCCAACAACAACGTAACCTACCCAAGGCAAAATAGTTATAGACGACCGGTCTAATCAGTGTTACCTTAGCGCCATGAACACTGTAAATGCGATTGAAACTAACGATGTCCGCGGGAACATCCTTGCTAATGGCCAACGTATTATGGCTGCCAAGGGCTTTTCCGCCGTCGGGTTGAACGAGATCCTAACCGCCTCCGGCGTGCCTAAGGGGTCGTTCTACCATTACTTCGGCTCGAAGGATGCCTTCGGTGAGGCATTGCTCGAAGCCTACTTTGAAGATTACCTGGCCGAACTGGATGCCATATTGAGCGCGCCGGGCCTGACCATGGCACAGCGGCTGATAAACTACTGGCAGAACTGGCAGGATAGCCAGTCGTTTTGCGACTGCCAGGGCAAGTGCCTGGCGGTGAAACTGGGCGCGGAGGTCGCCGACCTGTCCGAAGCGATGCGCCTGGCGCTTAAACGCGGGACCGCCGGCATTACCGGCCGTCTGGCGCATGCCATCGAGGCCGGTATGGCGGAAGGCTCGCTGTCCGTCGCAGGCAGCCCCCATGACATCGCCGAAAGCCTTTACCAGCTTTGGCTGGGTGCCAGCGTGATGGTAAAGATTTCACGCAACACCCAACCTTTCGGGACGGCCATGCTGGCCACCCGGCAGATCCTGCAGCTTTCTCCCTGACCGGAGGAGAAGCTGTAGTGCACTTCGCAGCGAAGTGCTTTTTTTGTATACAAACAATAGACGACCGGTCTAATATTTACTAATCTAAACTGGAGCAAACAATATGAAAAGCAATATGACAAGCAATACCAAAGTGCTGATGGTTCTGACCTCACACGATACGCTCGGCAACACCGGGCGTAAAACCGGCTTCTGGCTCGAAGAGCTGGCAGCCCCCTACTACGCTTTTAAAGATGCCGGCGCCGAGATCGTGCTGGCTTCGCCCAAGGGTGGCCAGCCACCGCTTGACCCTAAGAGCAACGAGCCGGCGTTCCAGACCGACGACACCCGCCGCTTCGAGGCTGACGCCCAGGCCACCGCGCAACTGGCCGCGACCGTGCGTCTGGACAGCGTAAACCAGGCCGACTTCGACACGGTGTTCTATCCTGGCGGCCACGGCCCGCTGTGGGATTTAGCCGAAGATAAGCACTCTATCGCGCTGATCGAATCCTTCTTTGTTGCAGGCAAGCCGGTCGCGCTGGTTTGCCACGCGCCAGCGGTGTTACGTCATGTTAAGACACCGGACGGCCGGCCGCTGGTTGAAGGCAAGCAGGTAACCGCTTTTAGCAACACCGAAGAAGCCGCTGTCGGCCTGACCGAGGTCGTGCCATTCCTGCCGGAAGACGAACTGCAGGCCAGGGGCGGTATTTACTCCAAAGGTGCAGACTGGACGTCTTATGTGGTAAGCGACGGCCTGCTGATCACCGGCCAGAACCCGGCATCTTCGGCCGAAGCGGCGGCCCGGCTGCTCAGGCAATTGACTGCAGGCAAGTAATAATGAGCGCCTACGTGGTGATGATCCGCGAACGTGTAACCGATCCGGCACAGATGGAAAACTACGCCCGGCTGGCTCCGCTAGCCCGTGCAGGGCACGACATCGAACGTCTGGCGTTCTACGGCGCGCTGGAGGTGCTGGAAGGTGCACCGCTTGATGGTGTAGTGATCAACCGCTTTCCGACAATGGCGGCAGCCCGCCGCTGGTATGACAGCCCTGCCTATCAGGCCGCGCTTGTCCACCGGCTGCGCGGCGCAGACTACCGCGTTTTTATCGTCGAAGGTCTTGATACGCAGCCAGGGCAGCCGGGCTGAATGCTACAACACGATACCGCTCTCTAATAAAGCAAGGTGATTACAATGCTGGAACGTATAAAGTCCGCCGGCTGGCTGCGCGAAACCAACTTTATCAACGGCCAATGGATTGCCGCTGACGATGGCCGCAGCATAGCGGTGGAAGATCCTGCCACGGGCAACCCAATCGGCACCATTGCGCACTCGGGTGCGGCAGAAACGCGCCGTGCCATCGACGCTGCCCAGGCGGCGTTCAACAACTGGTCAATGACCACGGCCACCGGGCGCGCCGAACTGCTGCAAACAATGGCCCGCATGGTGCGTGACAACCTGGACGAACTGGCCGCCCTGCTGACGCTGGAGCAGGGCAAGCCGCTGGCCGAAGCGCGCGCGGAAATAAAGCTCGGCGCAGACTACATCCAGTGGTTCGCCGAAGAAGCCCGGCGTATCAACGGCGAAATTATTCCGTCGCCGTGGCAAGACCGGAAAATCCTGGTAACGCGTGAGCCGGTTGGGGTGGTTGCAGCGATTTCGCCGTGGAATTTCCCATTCTCAATGCTGGCGCGCAAGATAGCGCCGGCGCTGGCGGCGGGCTGTACCATCGTAGTCAAGCCGGCCGAACTCACGCCGTACTGCGGTTTGCTGTGGGGCGTACTAGCCGAAAAAGCCGGAGTTCCGGCTGGCGTGATCAACATAGTGACCGGCGATGCCGTGGCCATAGGTGGCGAACTGACTGCCGATACACGGGTGCGCAAGCTGACCTTCACCGGCTCCACCCGCGTCGGCAAGCTGCTCTACGCGCAATCTGCCGGTACGATGAAAAAGCTCTCGCTGGAGCTGGGCGGCAATGCGCCCTTTATCGTGTTCGATGACGCCGACCTCGACGCCGCTATCGAAGGCGCGCTGGCATCCAAATACCGCAACAGCGGCCAGACCTGTATCTGCACCAACCGTTTCTACGTGCAGGACGGCGTCTACGACAAGTTCGCCCGTCGCTTTGCTGAGCGCGTGCGTGCACTCAGGGTTGGTAACGGCTTCGAACCCGATGTGCAGCAAGGCCCGCTGATCAATGCCGCAGCGGTGCAGAAAGTTGAAAGCCATGTTGCCGATGCGCAGGCCAGGGGCGGGAAAATTCTCGCCGGCGGCAAGCGCCATGCGCTCGGCGCCACCTTCTTCGAACCGACCGTGATTGCCGATGCGACCGACGACATGCTGATCGCTAACGAAGAAACCTTCGGCCTGGTGGCGGCGCTGTTCCGCTTTAAGCACGAGCAGGAAGCCATCGACAAGGCCAACGCCACCGAGTTCGGGCTGGCCGCGTACTTCTACAGCCGCGATCTGTCGCGCGTGTTCCGTGTTTCACGCGCGCTGGAGAGCGGCATGGTCGGCGTCAACGCTGGTCTGGTCACCACCGAAGTCGCGCCGTTCGGCGGCGTCAAAGACAGCGGCATCGGTAGCGAAGGCTCCTCGCATGGCATCGGGGAATACCTGCATCTGAAGTACATCAACCTCGGCGGCCTGTAGGCAGGTTCATCGCAGCCCACTGCACGTAACAGTGCCGTGGGTTCCTCGCCCGGACGTCTTTCGTCCAGATGCAACTTGCTTTGGCTTCACCTGGTACGCGGACACGGTGCGCAAGAGAGCCCGATGGCAATCCTCACATTGCGCAGAATTCTGCGCCAACTGCCATAACGCGAGCCACGCCAGCAAAGTTAAGCGGCTTTCCCCGGAGCAAGCTACCATTTGCTATTTATCCTAAAATAATAGGATTTTGTTACTTTAGATAGCAGGCCAGAATATTATATGTCTGGCATATCAGACAATAAACTGTCTTTTTGGTAAATTTGCGCCTTATTTTAGAC
>JARXRR010000062.1:0-20337 GCA_033792355.1 Chromatiaceae bacterium AAb-1 | reverse complement strand
ATTTGGAACATTGCATATTTTACTTGGCCTGACAATACGACTAGAGTCGGATACTTATTCATCTTAATCTGATTAAAATTGACTTTTAGGGGGCTTTTACAGTTAGAATAGCGACCGGTTTTTTTATTACTTTAAACCCGATACACAACAATAGGAGAAATCCAATGGCAGATAAAAAGGCCGTCGTGCAGATCGATGGAAAATCGTTCGAATTGCCAATCTACTCCGGAACGGCAGGCACTGACGTAATTGATGTTCGCGCCTTGGGCCAGCAAGGTTATTTCACTTTTGACCCGGGTTTTATGTCTACGGGCTCATGTGAATCAAAAATTACCTATATAGATGGCGATCAAGGTGTATTGTTACATCGGGGTTACCCTATTGAGCAATTGGCGGAACATTCAGATTATTTGGAACTGTGTTATCTGTTACTGGAAGGTGAATTACCAACAGCCGCACAATACAAAGAATTTGTCAAAACCATTACACTTCACACAATGGTGCATGAAAAAATCGCTTCTTTCTTCCAGGGATTCCGTGTTGATGCACACCCGATGGCCATGCTGTGCGGTGTGGTAGGTGCATTATCTTCGTTCTATCACTCAGATCTGGATATTAATGATCCTGAACAGCGTAAACGCAGCGCGCACCGCTTGATTGCCAAGCTGCCGACCATCTCTGCGATGGCATATAAATACACTGTTGGTCAGCCGTTCGTTTACCCGCGTAACGATCTGAGTTATTCAGAAAACTTCCTGCATATGCTGTTCTCTGTACCTGCTGAAGAATATAAAGTCAGCCCGGTACTGGCCAAGGCAATGGATCGTATTTTCATGCTGCATGCTGACCACGAGCAAAATGCCTCAACGTCAACGGTACGTCTTGCCGGTTCATCAGGTGCAAACCCTTATGCCTGTATCGCTGCGGGTGTAGCGTCATTATGGGGTCCTGCGCATGGTGGTGCGAACGAAGCCTGCCTGAAAATGTTACAACAGATTGGTTCTGTGGATCGTATTCCGGAATTTGTTGCACGTGCTAAAGACAAAAATGACAGTTTCCGTCTGATGGGCTTTGGTCACCGTGTTTACAAAAACTTCGATCCTCGTGCCAAGGTAATGCGCGATACCTGCCACGAAGTACTGAAAGAACTTAACATTAAGGATCCTTTGCTGGATGTTGCTATGGAACTGGAGCGTATCGCACTGGAAGACCCATACTTCATTGAGAAAAAACTGTACCCGAATGTCGATTTCTACAGTGGTATTATCCTCAAGGCAATTGGTATTCCAACCAGTATGTTCACTGTTATCTTCGCGATGTCACGTACTGTCGGCTGGATTTCTCACTGGGATGAAATGCTCAGCGAAAAAGGCCATAAAATTGGCCGTCCGCGTCAGCTGTATACCGGCTATACCAGCCGTGACTTTGTTAAAACAGATAAACGCTGAATTTAACTTTGCTAATGAAAGGCGGCTATGGCCGCTTTTTTTATTTTTGTTACATTTGCACCTGTTCAGAAAAGCAGGCAAAATCGCCACCATTTAAGCGACATACCAGCATAGCTATGATGACCTTCTCTGCCGACAACTTTCGTGCCCAATTTCCGTTTTTCACTGAAAATCCCGGCTGGGTTTATCTGGATAATGCCGCGACGACCCAGAAACCTCTGGCAGTACTACAGGCAATACAGCAATTCTACAGCCACCATAACAGTAATGTGCACCGTGGCGCGCATCAACTGAGCCAGCAAGCCACAGCAGCTTTTGAGCAGGCCAGAACCGATATTGCCCGCTTTATCAATGCCAGACACCCACATGAAATTATTTTTACCAGTGGTGCGACAGCCGCATTAAACCAGCTGGCTTTTGGTTTAATGCACACCGTACTTAAGCCCGGTGATCGTATTTTACTGACCACACTGGAACACCACGCCAATATTGTGCCGTGGCAGCTGCATTGCCAGCGTTATGGTGTACAACTTGATGTGGTGCCGCTGACAGCAGAACATCAGCTTGATTTAAAAGCTTATGAACAATTACTGGCACATAAACCCAAAGTTGTCAGTATCAGCCATATATCCAATGTACTGGGGCATATTCATCCGCTTGAATCAATGCTGCAACAGGCCCGCGCTGCCGGGGCTGTTACCGTAGTGGATGGCGCCCAGGGTATTGTTTATGATCGCGTTGATATGCAGCAGTTACCTGCCGACTTTTATGTTTTTTCAGGGCATAAACTCTATGGCCCGACAGGTATTGGTGTTTTATATGGACGGGAAGCGTTGCTCGAAAAATTAACCCCGATGTCCGGTGGCGGAGAAATGATCTCCAGTGTCAGCTTTATTAACACAACATTTAACAAACTGCCTTTCCGGCTGGAAGCCGGAACACCAAATATAGCAGGCGCTATTGGGCTGGCAGCAGCAGTAAACTGGCTGCAGAAATTTAACAATCAGCAATTGCTAAATCATAAATCATTGTTATTAAAAAAGTTCTATTCTGGATTATCCCATATCAAGGGGCTGGATATTTTGTCTTGCCCTGTGCATAATGCAGGCATTGTTGCACTGAATGTGGCAGGCGAACACCCCGCCGATGTCGCAATGTTACTCGATCAGCAGAAAATAGCTGTACGTGCCGGACAACATTGTGCGATGCCACTTTTCGATTTTTTATCATTAGCCGGCGCTGTGCGTTTTTCATTCGCACCCTATAACACTGAGGCTGATGTAACACAAAGTCTGCTTGCTTTAGAACAGGTAGTGGAGATTCTGGCTGCATGATATTAGAACAACTATTAGCAGAAACCAAACCCGCACTGGAAGATATCCGGCTTTACGAACTGCCGGCCCTTAACCGCGCTACCGACTGGCAAAGTAAATATCGTATCCTGATGGAGCTGGGTAAAAAACTGCCTGCCATCCCGGAAAAAATGAAACAGCAGGAACTGCTGGTAAAAGGCTGTGAAACCCGTGCCTGGTTATTGCACTACCATGATAATGCAGTCGATCAGCACTTTTTTGTGCTGGACAGCGATGCCCGCATTGTAAAAGGTCTGATGGCAATCATGTTAAGCCTGGTCAATGGCATGACAACGGCAGAGCTGAAGTTGTTTGATCTGCACAGCAGCTTTGATCAGTTGAACCTGAAACCCTATCTCAGCCAGTCCAGAGGCAATGGCCTGAACGCTATGATTAACCGGATAAAACGCTACACTAACTAAAATGTTCAGTTTCCGTTCATAAAACACCGTTATCATTACCTTTATACGTAAAATACTAATAAAGGCAAACAGGAATTAACAATAATTCCCGGCTGAAACTGATATGAATCCCCCCTCACTGCAACAATATGTTGAGCAGCTTCTTTCCCGGCAAAAAGCCCGTTCTTTCTCTTCGATCTGGCAGGGCCAGAAAATCTGGATAAAACAACACGAAGCCACAGGTTCCCGTGTGCTGGCCTGGTTGACGAAAGCGGTCAGCACAGTCAGCAACAACCCGCTTTATTATCCGGTGACAGAACCCCGCTTACCGTTAAAACGTGAAGCTCAGCGCTTGCAGTTACTGAAGGAAAAAGGATTCAGAGTCCCTCATGTCCTGCTAAGCAGTGAAGAGTATCTGGTTATGAATGATATTGGACCTTCTGTAAAATACTGGCTGACAGAAGCCGGTATTTCACCGCTGGAGCGACAGCGTATCCTGATGGCGGCAGCAGCAGCCCTGGCAGGATTACACCAGCAAAACCGCTGGCATGGCAGACCTGCCCTGCGGGATTTATGCTGGGACGGTAAACACATTGGTTTTATTGATTTTGAAGAAGATCCACACCAGTATCTGAGCATTGATCAGTGTATGGCCAGGGATGTACTGATTTTTGTGCATGGTCTGTACCGTTACCTGCCGGAATCCGATCCGGCAATCCTGATGGCAATAAGTGAATATCAGCGGCTGGCACCCGGCAGAGTCTGGCATGATGCCTTACAGACCGCTGCCCAGATGTGGCTGATTTATCCCTGCCTGGCAGCGGCTAAAGCATTACTGGGAAAAGACGGCCGTCAGGCATTTCTGGCATTGAAACAACTACGCCAGTTCCATGCCGGCAGCCACTCCCGTTTATCATTATTACTGTTAACTGCCGCTATGGCGTTCGTGCTTGCTGATCAGTTTGACTAACAATTTTGATACGGCTGCCAGCCCGAAACTGGCAGTCACCACAGTAGCCGCCCCGAATCCACCGCTGCAATCCAGCCGCATACTTCCCTCTCCCTGCGGTTTCTGCTGGCAGACAGTGCCATCCGCCTGCGGATAGCGTAGCTGCTCAGTTGAAAACACACAGTCCACCCCAAAACGTCGTTTCGGGTTACGGCTGAACTGATGATCGCGCCGCAAGGCATTACGCACTTTTGCCAGTAACGGATCGTTATAGGCCTGCGTTAAATCCGCCAGTTCAATCCGGGTCGGATCCAGTTGACCACCGGCACCACCAGTAGTGATCAGCGGAATTTTATGTCTCTTACAATAGGCAATTAACGCTACCTTAGCTTTTACTGAGTCTATCGCATCCAGTACATAATCAATGTTGCCGCCAAGCAACTGTGCCATATTATCCGTTGCAATAAAATCAGCCACCTGATGCACAGTACAGTCCGGATTAATCTGCCGGAGCCGCTCAGCCATTACCGCCACTTTATCCTGTCCGACCGTAGAACTCAGCGCATGCAATTGCCGGTTGATATTACTGACACATACATCATCCAGATCAATCAGCGTAATTTCGCCAATCCCGGAACGCGCCAATGCTTCAGCTGCCCAGCTGCCAACTCCGCCAATACCAATTACTGCCACATGAGCATGACGAAAAATATCCAGTGCCGCCGGACCATACAAACGCCCGATGCCGGCAAAACGTAACTCATAATCAGACATAAACTACAAAACCACCTGTGAAACCGGCTTTTTATAATCCGGCCAGTTAAGTAACCACGGCGTTTGCCATTGCAGCAGAGTATTGCTGTCAGCTGCTAATTCCTGAAACAATTTCCCCTGCACAGGAGCGATACAAAACTGATGCTCTTTATCATCCAGCGTAAAACAAAGCGCATAAGCATGCAGATAAACCCGGTCAGCAGCCTCCCCCTGATACAGGGAGTCGCCCGCTATCGGTGCAGAAATACTTTTCAGCGCCACCCGTATCTGGTGCGTTTTACCCGTAAAAGGTTTAATCAGGTAAGCCCTGAAAGGCTTGTTCTCAAAACCCCGGCTGATAAAATAACTGACTGCCGGATTATGATGCGAAGGTAACAGCTTATAAGCCCCTCTGCGGGCAGGCGCCATATCTCCTTTTACCCAGCCCTGCTTTTTGCCTGCCGTGCTGTAACTGAGTGCCAGATAGTACTTCTCAACCTGATGCGCCTGAAACTGTGCGCTCAGCAATGCTGCGGTATGGCTGTTTTTGGCCATAACAATCAGACCTGAAGTGACTTTGTCCAGCCGGTGGACCGGGTATAATTTAATACCCAGTGCCTGTTCAGCTAACACCACCAGCCCGGGCCCCAGCTCTGAATGAAAACTGACACCGGCACTTTTAGCCAGCACCACAAAACCGGCAGTATCAGCTACGACAGAAAACGCCTCACTCACGCCAGACCTGCGGCATAATGTCTGGCATGTTCAAGATCTGCCGGAGTATCTACCCCGACCGCAGGGGTTTCCTGTGCAGTGGCGACATGAATTGCCTCTCCCTGCCATAACACACGCAGTTGCTCCAGGCTTTCAATTTGTTCCAGTTGTGATACCGGCCAGCTGATATAACGCTTAATAAACTGCGCCCGGTAAGCATAAATACCAATATGACGACGATAATGCTGGCTTAACTGCTGCTGGTAATGTCCGTCACGATCATAAGGAATAACCGACCGGCTGAAATAAAGCGCATACCCCTGCTGATCACATACCACTTTCACCACATTCGGATTACCGACTTCCGCCTGCGATGCCAGCGGTACCGCCAGCGTTGCCATCTGGGCTTTTTGCTGCGCGGCAAGATTGTCTGCCACCTGACGGATAATTACCGGCGGGATAAAGGGTTCATCACCCTGAACGTTGACCACAATCGTATCAGCAGCCAGTTGCAGCTTATCAATTACTTCTGCCAGCCGTTCAGTACCGGAATGATGTTCGGCACTGGTCATACAGACCTCGCCACCAAATTGCTGCACGGCATCAGCAACCCGTTGATCATCTGTGGCTACTACCACCCGTATTGCTCCGCTGGCAGCAGCCTGTTCGTATACCCGCTGAATCATCGTTTTCCCGGCAATATCTGCCAGCGGTTTACCGGGTAGCCGGCTACTGGCATAGCGGGCAGGAATAATAACTACGAACGCCATTTTTCGGCTTCTTCCACAGTCAGTTCCCGTGCTTCATCTGCCAGCAATACCGGAATATTATTGCGAACGGGATAAGCCAGCCGATCAAAGGTACAGATCAGCAACTCTGCCGATTTATCGTATTTCAGTTTTCCTTTGCATAACGGGCAGGCAATAATGTCAGCCAGTGCAATATTAAGTGCCATAATGACTCCGAATAAAATTAAGTTTCTCCGTCAGCAACTGTTTAATATCATCGCTGATTTGTGCATCTACTGTCAGGCTGAACCAGTTATGCCGGGCAAAAGCCCGGCATTTTACCGCATCTTTCTCTGTCATCAGTACCGGCCCTTCAATATGACTAAGTTCTGCAGCACTGAACCGGTGGTGATCGGCAAAAAAATAACAGTCTTTTATCTGAAACCCTGCCTGCAATGCGGTACGTCTGAAGCGCTCCGGGTTACCAATGCCCGCCACCAGTGTTACTTCAGCCGGTGGCAACAGCTGTTCATCCCCGCTCAGTGATAATGCTTTACCGGGTTTTAATGCCATCAGCCCGTGTGCGCCGGCAAAAGGTTCGGTGTTCGACACCATAATATCGACCCTTTTCAGACGGGAAGCCGGTTCACGCAGCGGACCGGCAGGTAACAGCCAGCCATTGCCAAAACCTCTGGTGCCGTCAACCAGTACAATTTCCAGAGCACGCTGTAGCCGGTAGTGCTGCAGGCCATCATCACTGATGATAATGTCTGCCTGATTATGGGCCAGTAAATATTCTGCCGCAGCCACCCGGTTGCGGCAGACAACCACCGGGCAACCACTGCGCTGCGCCAGCAACAAAGGCTCATCCCCGACTTCGCTGGCAGCTGCGCCGGCATCAACCTGTTTCGGTGCAGACACCTCTGCACCATAGCCACGGCTGATAATACCGGGTCTCAGCCCCTGCTGTTGCAGATAATCACACAACCATAAAGTGAAAGGCGTTTTGCCGGTGCCCCCGACAGTGATATTACCGACAATAATCACCGGTACATTTACCCGGTAACTCTGTTTCATACCAGTCCGGTAAGCCCATGCCCGCAACCGTATCACTACCCAGTACAGCCAGCTTAATGGTAATAACAGCAAATAGCCTTTGTTGCCGCTATACCAGCAGCGCTCTATCCAGCGCATCAGTCATCACCAAACTGCATTTTGTGCAGCTGGGCGTACATGCCGTTATGTGCCAGCAACGCCTGATGATTCCCCTGCTCAATAATCCGCCCCTGATCCATGACCAGAATATTATCTGCATTTTCTATCGTCGATAACCGGTGGGCAATTACGATGCTGGTGCGGCCTTTAAGCAGGGCATTAAGCGCAGCCTGGATTTTACGCTCAGATTCAGTATCCAGCGCGGATGTCGCTTCGTCCAGAATCAGGATCGGCGCCTGGCGTAACAGCGCCCTGGCGATAGCAATACGCTGCCGCTGCCCGCCTGACAAACTCACACCATTCTCTCCGATCATGGTATTGAGGCCATCCGGCAGCTGATCAGCAAATTCAAGCACATGGGCCTGCTCAGCTATCTGACGCAGCAGTTCTTCAGAAACCGGCTCGGTACAACCATAGGTAATATTATTGGCGATAGTATCGTTAAACAGCACCACATGCTGCGACACCAGCGCCATTTGCTGACGTAAAGACGCCAGCGTACAGTCGCGGGTATTCTGGTCATCAATAAAAATATTACCCTGCTCAATTTCATAAAAACGCGGTAACAGACTGGAAATCGTGGTTTTACCACTACCGGAACGTCCAACCAGTGCTACGGTCTGCCCGGCTTTTACTTCAAAACTGACATCAGACAATACCTGTTTCTGATGTCCCGGGTAACTGAAACTGACATGATCAAAACGAATATTTCCTGATACATGCTGTAACGTCAGGCTGCCGGTATCCTGTTCTACCGGTTCATCCAGGACATTAAATACGCTACGGGCTGCCGCCAGGCCACGCTGAAACTCGCTGTTTACCGTGGTCAGCTGTTTTAACGGCCGTAATAACATCATCATTGAAGCGACGATAGTGGTAAATTTACCGGCGGTCAGGCTATCCAGCATGTCAGGAAAACTAGCCAGAAAAATAACAAACGCCAGTGAAAAAGACGCAATAATCTCAATAACAGAGACACTGACAGAACGGGTAGCCTCTAACTTTACATCCTGTCGCCGCGTCAGGTTATTAATGGCCGCAAAACGCTTATCCTCAATACCTTGTCCGCCAAACGACAAAATCACCTTATGGCCGTTAAGCATTTGTTCTGCGCTGGTGGTTACCCCTCCCATTGCATCCTGAATACGGCGGCTCAGCAACCGGAAACGACGCGATACCTGCCGCACAATAATCGCAATTACCGGTGCAATAATCAGAAACACCGACGATAACTGCCAGCTGTTCCAGAACATCACCGCCAGCAATCCGGCAACAAATACCCCTTCCCGCAATAAAACAGCCAGTGCTTTTGACGTAGCCTGTTTTATTTGCTCGGTGTCATAAGTTACCCGCGAAATTAACTCACCGGTAGAATGTTTATCATGGAAACTGACAGGCAACCGCATATAGTGACGGAATAGCTGCTGACGCAACTCCTGCACAATATGGGTGCCCACCCAGTTCAGACAATAACTGGCAATAAAGTTAAAAACACCACGCAGAATGAAAATACCGATAATAAATAACGGCGCATATTTCAGATACTCAGTATCTTTGCCATTAATTCCCGTATCAATAAACCCTTCCAGCTGCGAAATAAAAAATACATCAACCAGTGCATATCCCAGCATGCCGACAGCCGCTGCAACAAACCCCAGCCGGTAGGGCCAGACATAAGTTAATAAACGACGAAAAGTATTGGTGGAAACAGAAGCAGACAAAGTCATATCCTGATAATCAAAATTTTGCCTATTCTAGCGTGTTGTTAGTCAGGTTTCAGCAATTCCGGCAGGCTTTTGTAACCATAACGGCATTCTGTACCGCCGGTAAGGCAGAACCTGCAGCGATTCTGCAGAAAAAATGATCGTAATTGCCCCATTCTCTGCCGTATTTAAAAGTGGAATACCAAACAGAGCCAGCCGCTGCTTAACGGCTCTGGCCGGGTGATTATAGCTGTTAAAACGACCGGCACTGTTTAATGCCAGTTGCGGCTGCAATTGCTGCAAAAACGGCAAAGCACTGGAACTGTTACTGCCATGATGCGCCAGCACCAGCAAATGCGCCTGTAAATCCGGAAATGCCTGTAGCAACAGTAATTCCTGCTGCTGGCTGATATCTCCCGGCAATAACACCCGCCAGCCGTCTACCTGCAGCAATAATACGCAGGAACTGTCGTTTTTGGTCCGTGCCGGTGGCTGCTCTGGCATCAACGGAATAACTTTCACCCCCAGATAGTCAGCCGGTATCTGCTGACAAGCCAGCGTCTCCATTGTCACAGGAATATCGGTTACCAGCTGTAAATCCGGATAATACTGCGGTAACAACCGCCAGTTTCCGGTGTGATCGGCATCGTCATGGCTGAGAACCAGATAATCCAGGGTGGTGATCCCCTGATAGCGTAAAAACGGCAGCAGGTGCACTTCTGTTGCACTGTAATCGCCGTAACGCGGACCAACATCATATACCAGTGCCCGCTGCTGATACTGCAATACCACTGCCAGTCCCTGCCCGACATCAACAATATGTAAACGCCAGTCAGGCGCTGTGTTTGCCACCGCCACAGCAGGTAAAAAGCATACGGCCGTAAATAACACCACCAGTCGTTGCCGGTAAACCAGCAGTATGGCAGCACAGCACCCGGTAACCACTAAAGCTGTCATGGTTACAGCCGGAAATACCAGCCACACCTGCCATGCAGCACACCACTGCAACCAGTACCACAGCGGCAGAAATAACCAGTCTGTCAGCTGCCATAACCAGATACTGCCAGGCAAAGCCAGCAGTTCGTACAGCATGGTAATCAGCAATACCGGTATTGCCACAATACTGCACCAGGGAACAAAAATCAGGTTGGAGATCAGCCCCAGAGTGGTAGTACCACCAAAGAGTAACAACCCCAGCAGCGACATTAATATCGTCAGCCAGAAATGAAACCGGAAAAATGCCCGTATTTGCTGCCGGTGACTGTGCATATCTGACGGATAACGCCATACCAGCAGAAAAATAAATGCCACCGCCAGCATCGACAGCCAGAAACTTTTACTCAGCACCAGAAAAGGATCAGTCAACAACAGCGCGGCAGCCAGCACAAACCAGAAAGTACTTAAACTGATCTGACGCAGCAGCAGGCGGGCCACCACCGCAATAGCAAGTCCGGCTATAGCCCTGATTGCCGGAATAGCAAAACCGGACGCCCAGGCATAACCACATGCCGCAATTAACGCCAGTAATAACGCACCGTTACGGTGCCACAGCAACGGCAAACGACCGTATTTTAATAGCGCAGAGCTAATCCAGAACACCCAGCCAAACACCAGCCCGACATGCAACCCGGAAATAGCCATAATATGGCCCAGAGCAGAGTGCTGTAACCCCTGCCATAAAGCCGTATCAAACTGCCGTACCCCGACACTTAATGCAGCTTGCACTACTCCGGTTTCCAGTGATTCAGTACGGGATAAAATACACTCTGCCAGCCATTGCCGTGCTGTTTTATTATCTGCCAGTAATTGTGTGTACGTTGAATCCCGGACGGCTCCCTGAGCAACAATACCGTCAACCAATGCTGCGGTTTCACGGTTTACCCCGCCAGGGTTAGCAACACCACCGGCAGGCTTCAGTCTTACCTGTAATTGCCATTTCTGACCCGCCACCGGTAAAACCTCCGGTGCCATCCAGTTCAGCCGGACACGATACCCTGCGGCCTGCCCCTGTTCCAGCCTGAGTATAAACTGGCTGTACTCAGCATGATGTACCGGAATACCTTCAATTACGCCACTCACCACCTCATCTTTATGCTGTAACAATGCCGTAGCGGCCAGATTATGCTGATGGTAATGCCAGATAAAACACAGCAGATACCCCAGTATCCCGGCAATAAAATACTGACGCAGCAAACATAGCAACCCCAGTACAGGAATTATAAAAAATAACAGGAATAACGCAGGCACCACAGGCAGGAACAGAGATAACAGGCTACCGGCAACCACCCCACAACAAAACAGGACAACAGGCATCGATAAACTTACTTAACAAAATATTTACCAATAACTATTAGAGTAATTGCGGGAAAAATCAAGCAGCTGCTCAGTTAAGCAAGAATCAGTTTGTTCACACCAACACGCCGTAAATACGTCCATGTAGGCTCGGTTCCGCCCGTCCGGGGCTTCAACGGCTGGCTTAGAACAAACTGATTCTTACAGCTCACTAACCGACAAGCATTAAATAACAATGCACCGATGATAATCAGCGCTGCCCCAATACTCTGGCAGGTTGTACCTTACTGGCCCGCCATGCCGGATAAAGTGTTGCCAGTAAACTCATAATCACAGCAATCAGGAAAGTTACTGCAACATCCTGCCAGCGTAACAACGAAGGCAGAAAATCAATAAAATAAATGGTCGGGTCCAGTAATGAATGACCAAGAACCCGGGTAACAGCCGCAAAAACAGGTTCAATATAATACGCCAGTAATACACCGGCTATGGCACCACAGCACGAACCGACGATACCGTTCATCCAGCCCAGCCACATAAAGGCTTTTACAATATCGCGAGGCAAAGTACCCATTGTCAGCAAAATAGCAATATCCGCTTCTTTCTCACGTACGGCCATAACCAGTGTCGCGACAATATTGAAACAGGCCACCGCAATAACCAGCGCCAGCACCAGATACAGAATACTCCGGACCATCTGGATATCGTTATAGACATGCCCCTGGGTTCTGAACCAGTCCAGCAGATACACATAATCTTCAGATTGTTGCCCTAAAGCACGGGCAACATCCGCTGCCTGAAATACATTATGAATACTGAACGCAAAACCCTGAATGGTCTGCTCCGGCTGTTTCAGCCACTTTGCCAGCGCAGCCATATCAACCCAGGCCTGGCTGTAATCCAGTTGCCCGCCAATAGCGACCACCGCCACTACCTGCAAATTAACGACGCTCTGGCCGGATAAACGCCCGTCAGCACTGAATTCCGGCAGCATCAGCTGTAGCTGCTGCCCGGCTGTGATATTCAGGGCATCGGCAATACCTTTACCCAGCACAATCTGCCCGTCCTGTAATGTCTCCAGCGAACCTTCTGCCAGATAAGTGCTGAAATCACTGATCTGCCGTTCTGCTTCAAGTTGTATACCACGGATCTGTGCAGCTTTAACTGCCTGCCCGTGCCGCAACATGCCATTCGCTTTAATATAGGGCGCAACTCCCCGGATAGCAGATAACTGCCTGAACTGCTCCGCTTTACGCGGCCAGTCACTGATACGGTGCTGTACGGCTTCCAGTTCAATATGTGGAATAACAGATAACAACCGCTGTTCAAGCGCCTGTTCAAAACCATTCATTACTGACAATGCCAGAATCAGTATCGCAACGCCTAATCCGATCCCCAGTGTTGAACTGGCTGAAATAAAACGGATAAAACCACTGGTATGACGGGTGGAGCGGTAACGCCGTGCCAGTTGCCACGATAAGCCACTCACGCGGGTAATTCCTGTTTAGACGTCAAATGACCATCGTTCATCAGATATTGCTGATCCAGTTTTGCTGCCAGCTCGGTGTCGTGTGTTACCACAATAAAACTGGTGCCAAGCTCACGGTTCAGCTCCCGCAGTAACTGGTAAATAGTTTCAGCTGTAGTGTGATCCAGATTACCGGTTGGTTCATCGGCCAGTACCAGTGCCGGCTTTGCCACCAGCGCTCTGGCAATTGCCACCCGCTGCCGTTCACCGCCACTCAGCTCTGCCGGCCGGTGGGTTACCCGATGTGCCAGCCCTACCCGCGCCAGCATATCAGTTGCCTGAGCCAGGGCAGCTGCTTTTGCTACGCCCTGGATCAGCAATGGCATCGCCACGTTTTCCTGTGCCGAAAAATCCATCAGCAGGTGATGAAACTGATAAATAAACCCCAGTTTTTCATTACGCAGTGCGGCTTTCTCTGTGGTGTTAAGACTGGCAATATTTTTCCCCAGAATGGTCAGTTCACCACTGTCCGCCTGATCCAGCGTACCCAGTATATGCAGCAAAGTGCTTTTGCCTGAACCTGAGCTGCCAACAATAGCCAGCATTTCGCCCTGATTCACCTGTAAATCAATACCATGCAGCACTTCAGTTACCTGTTGCCCGTCGCGATAGCGCTTAAAAATCTGCTGGCACTTTACTATTTCATTCATCTCGTAATATTTCCGCCGGATTAATTTTCACCGCCCGCCATGCCGGATACAACACAGCCAGTAATGTTAAGCCCACAGCACTACAAAAAATCAGGGCAATCTGACTGACCCGGATATCTACCGGCAGCCTCATACCTGATGCCAGATGCAATCCCAGTACTTCCATAATCGTATTCAGTTGCCAGCAACACAAAATTCCTGCCACAGCACCGAGTAATGCGCCACTGAGGCCATTACTGACGCCCTGTACAGCAAATATCGTAAACAGCCTGCGGTCTGACATGCCAAGCGTTTTCAGAATGGCCACTTCTGACTGCTTGTCCGTCACCATCATCACCAACGCCGATACAATATTAAATGCCGCAACCGCCACTACCAGCAGCAGCATCAGCCACATCATGGCTTTTTCCATTGCTACCGCATCAAATAACTTACCATGTGTCTGGCGCCAGTCCTGCACTGACTGAATACCGGTGATGGTGGTCAGTTGCTGCGCAATCTGTGGTGCCGCAAAAGGCTCAGCCAGACTAATCCGCCACTGTGACTGCCGCTCCGCAGCGGGTAACAACCGGGCCAGATCAGATAACGCCGTAACGGCAATCAGCTTATCAACATCAGAGCCGGTATCCAGAATGCCTGTTACCGTAAACAACCGCTGCCTTGGCACCCAGCCCATCGGCGTGAAACTGCCACCCTGTGCCAGCATAAACCGTACCTGTTCACCCACCGTGACCTGTAACTGAGCAGCCAGTTCAGCCCCCAGTACCACGGCATAGCGCTGCCGGAAAAAATCAGACCACAACCCTACGGCCAGTGCTCGATGCATAAAATCCGGCAGTTTTTCTGTTTCCACTCCCTGTAACAGTACGGCGGTAAGCTGCCGGGGAGACTGCACCAGCGCTTCGGCCTGCAGAAAAGGGGTTATCTGCTGCACACCGGACAAACTCTGCACGTCAGCCTGCCAGGCGGTGGAATCTTCAGCCCGGACAACCACATGCGGAATCACGCCCAGAATGCGTTTTTTCAGCTCGGCCTCAAAACCATTCATAACTGAACTGACAATGGTCAGTGCCATAACGCCCAGAAAAATACCCGCCACCGAAAACAGCGTAATAAAAGAAATAAAGGCATTGCCTTTGCGACTCTGGCTGTAACGCAAGCCAATAAAAAAACTGACAGGTAATTGCATTCCGGGATCTGTTGGCGTCTGATATAAGTAAAGTTAACCATCAAACATTCAGCAGGCCCTGTAGGACATTAACGAAGTTAGATGGTAAAGTGGAGCCGATAATAGAGATTATTGCCTGTACTTACAAGCAGACGACGCAGCCAATGACACAGAGAACGCCTATGAATCAGCAACAGTTAACCGATCTGGCCGATGAATATAACGATTATTTCAGTGTTAATCACACCCTGAGTATCAACGTGCGTCTGCTGGGTGATGCAGACACCCTGCCACCACCGGAACATTTTGCTGATGCGATTCCTGAGCCCTTCCTGCTGTCAAGCGAACTGGAGCAGCTGAATCACTCTGCCCTGCGCCCGTTAAACCGTCTGGGGGAACTGGCAGAAGAACTGTCGCTCTACCTGCAACAGCAGGCCCGCAAAATTGATTTACTGATGCATTACTTACTGAAACAGCATGATATGCCGGAACACCGTTACCAGACACTCAGTTTCGGCGGTTCTGGCTGCAGTTATCTGGCAAAAACACCATTACAACCCACTCAGGTTGTTGAAATAAAACTGTTTCTGGATAATAACGAAGGCGCAGTATTTTGTTACGGACAGGTCGTAAGCTGCGAAAAAGAAGCAGAACTATGGCAAATAAAAGTTGTATTCCGCCGCATAAGAGATGAAGATCGGGAACTGATTGTACGGGCCAGCCTGCATCAGCAATCGCGACAACTGAAGCTCAGGGCAGAACAACGCCAGCAGCCATAACCAGAAAACATAAAGCTAATTCGTACGCTGAAGGACTATTGAGTATTTAATGAGCGTCATCCATTCTTTACCTGTTATCAAAAAACCATCTGATTTACTAAGCTGGGGCCAGCTTCACGGTGCTGCCCTGCCGCTTGCTATTGCAGAGCTGTTGCAACAACGGCCAGGTGTTTATCTGCTGCTGGTGCAGGATACCCCTGCCGCCCTGCGCCTGGAACAGGAACTCAGCGTATTCCAGACACTGGCAGCGTGTCCGGTACTGACCTTACCGGACTGGGAAACCCTGCCTTATGATGTTTTTTCACCTCATCAGGATATTATCTCGCAACGGCTGAAAACCCTGTATCAGTTGCCACGGTTGCAACAAGGTCTGGTGATTGTACCGGTCAGCACCGCCCTGCTGCGGATTTGCCATCGCGACTATCTGGAACAACACAGTTTTCTGATTTCAGCTGCACAGCAACTGGATCTGTCACAGCTGAAACGCCAGTTAAGCAGTGTTGGCTACCGTAATGTGGAACAGGTAATGGAGCATGGCGAATACTCGGTGCGCGGCTCCATTCTGGACCTGTACCCAATGGGAGCCAGCCAGCCTTTCCGGATTGATTTTTTTGATAACGAAGTCGATGGCATCCGCACGTTTGACCCGGACACCCAGCGCAGCCTTGATAAAGTCGGCAGCATTGAATTACTGCCAGCGCATGAATTTCCCACCGATAAAGCCGCGATAGAACGTTTCCGGCTGACCTACCGTGAACGTTTTGCCGCCCGCAATGAAAAAGAATCGCTTTATATGCAGGTCAGCCAGGGGATGCTGCCCGCCGGTATTGAATATTACCTGCCGCTGTTTGCTGAACAAACAGCTTCGCTGTTCAGCTACCTGCCTGCCGATACCGTCTGCCTGACCTGTGGCGACATTGAATTCAGCGCGCATAAATTCTGGCAGGAATTACAGCGTCGTTATCAGGACAGAGCTATTGATTTGCTCAGGCCGATACTGCCACCACAAGAGCTGTACCTGACAACAGATCAGCTATTTGCAGCATTAAAACCGCTGTCGAGAATTAAACTAAGCCGGGCTGCCTTGCCGGAAAAAGCCGGTCAGGCTAATGCTGCCGCCAGCGAGTTACCCGATCTCAGTATCAATCACCAGTTGAATAATCCGTTACAGGCATTACAGCAGTTTATTCTGCAACTGAAACAACAACAGGGCCGCATCCTGTTTTTCGTAGAAAGCGAAGGCCGCCGCGAAAGCCTGTTGCAACTACTGCATAAAAACGGCATCCATATTTCCCAGTTCAGTAGCTTCAGCCAGTTTATGCAGGCCAAAGATGATCTGGGAATTCTGGTCGGTGCGCTGGAACAAGGTGTATTACTGGATACCCGGCTGGCACTGATCAGCGAAAACGAACTGTTCGGCCAGAAAATCAGCCAGCGCCGGCGGCGTAAACACAGCCAGCAGATCTCCAGCGATACCATTATCCGCAATCTGGCAGAATTGAGCATCGGACAGCCGGTCGTGCATCTGCAACATGGCGTTGGCCGCTATCAGGGATTGCAGGTACTGGATGCCGCAGGTATTACTGCCGAATTTGTTACTATCGAGTATGCGGGCAGCAGTAAGCTTTATGTGCCGGTTGCCTCACTGCATTTACTAAGCCGTTACAGCGGCAGCGATGCTGAACACGCCCCACTGCATAAACTGGGCAATGACAGCTGGGAAAAAGCCCGCAAAAAAGCCGCCGAAAAAGTACGGGATGTTGCGGCAGAACTGCTGGATGTATATGCCCAGCGGGCAGCCCATAAGGGATACGCCTTCCGGCTGGACGAAGCCCAGTACAGCACCTTCGCCGACAGTTTCCCGTTTGAGGAAACCGCAGATCAGCAAGACGCTATCACCGCGGTACTGGCCGATATGCAAACCCCGAAACCGATGGACAGGCTGGTATGTGGTGATGTCGGTTTCGGTAAAACAGAAGTTGCCATGCGGGCAGCCTTTGTTGCGGTCAATGACGGCAAACAGGTCGCGATACTGGTCCCGACCACCTTGCTGGCACAGCAACATTTTGAAAACTTCCGCGATCGCTTCGCCAACTGGCCGGTGCGGGTTGAAGTGCTGTCGCGGTTTATCAGTGCCAGAGAACAGAAAACCATACTGGCAGATACCGAAAACGGCAAAGTCGATATTCTGATCGGTACACACAAATTATTGCAGGACGATATAAAACTGCATGACCTGGGCTTGCTGATTGTTGATGAAGAGCATCGTTTTGGTGTACGGCAAAAAGAAAAAATCAAAGCCCTGCGGGCCAATATTGATATTCTGACCCTGACGGCCACCCCGATCCCCCGTACCCTGAATATGTCGATGTCCGGCATGCGTGATCTGTCTATTATCGCTACCCCGCCGGCGCGGCGTCTGGCAGTTAAAACCTTTGTTCGCGAATATGAAAACGGCCTGATCCGTGAAGCCGTCATGCGCGAAATTCTGCGCGGCGGTCAGGTTTATTTTCTGCATAACGATGTCGCATCAATAGAAAAAACCGCTGCCGAACTGGCAGAGCTGTTGCCCGAAGCCTTAATTGGTATTGCCCACGGCCAGATGCGGGAGCGCGATCTGGAACGGATTATGTCCGATTTCTACCATCAGCGTTTTAACCTGCTGTTGTGTTCAACGATTATTGAAACCGGTATTGATGTACCTACCGCTAACACCATTATTATCAACCGGGCCGATAATTTCGGGCTGGCTCAGTTGCACCAGTTACGTGGCCGGGTTGGCCGTTCACACCATCAGGCTTACGCCTACCTGCTGACACCGCCACCCAAACGGCTGACAAAAGATGCCGGAAAACGGCTGGAAGCGATTTCAGCACTCGAAGATCTGGGTGCAGGTTTTGCACTGGCAACCCACGATCTGGAAATCCGCGGTGCCGGCGAATTACTCGGCGACGAACAAAGTGGCCAGATAGAATCTGTCGGCTTTTCCCTTTACATGGAAATGCTGGAAGAAGCCGTAACCGCCTTAAAAGAAGGCCGTGAACCGAGCCTTGATGCTATGCTCAGCCAGCAGACAGAAATTGACCTGAAACTGCCGGCCCTGCTGCCTGAATCCTATATTCCTGACGTCAGCCTGCGCCTGTCATTCTATAAAAAGATGGCATCAGCCAGAAACAGCTCTGAACTGGACGAAGTACAGGTAGAATTAATCGATCGTTTCGGTTTACTACCCGATGCAGCCAAAAATCTGGTAAAACTGTCAGAGCTGAAACTACAGGCTCAGGAGCTGGGTATAAAACGGATAGAAGCCAATGCCAAAGGTGGACTGGTCGAGTTTTCAGAGCGTACTCTGGTGGCGCCGGCTTATATCATCGGGCTTATCCAGACCCAGTCACGGGTATTTAAACTGGAGAATGGCCAGAAATTACGCTTCAGTATTGCCGCTGTTGACAGCAGGGAACGCATCAGTCTGATCGAAAATATGCTGTCAGACTTTGCCAGACATAAAGTGGAGAAATCATGAAAAAAAGTATCCTGGGTGTATTAGTCAGCCTGCTGCTGGGCACAACGGCAACCGCCACCGAGCAGCGCTGGTTTGAAGTAGAAATGATTATCTTCAGCCGTACTCCGGCACAACAACAGCTGGAACAGTTTGATCATCTGGTACGCCCGATAAAACTGGGCCGCAGTACCGACTTACTGACTCCCCTTTATCAGCAGGACATCAGAAAACTGCTGGCAGCATTACCTGACTGCGAGCCGGATACTGATCATCTGGTGATTCCGGGTTCAGACTACCGCTTTTCGCCTTTAAGCATGCGCACACTCTGCATCAGCGAGTACTACTCCGCAGCCTGGCAACAGAAAAATCTGTTTATCGACCGTCCTTACAATACTGTTGCCCCTTTCCCGGCCAGATTGCCATCGACCATCACCGGTAAAGGTGAGCACAGATCAGTACCCTATCTGACAGATACCGCAAGCCTGCAACTGACAGCCGAAGCCCGTAAAATTCAGCAGCAGCGTGGTTACAGCATTCTGTTGCATACCGCCTGGCGTCAGGCGCCGGTGACAGAACGGCTTGCCATCCCAAGCCGCTGGTATGCCGGCAACAACTATTCAGACGACTTTGATTACTGGGGACTGCCAAAGAAAGATACCGCACCGGCAACTGACAACTACCGGCCGGTTGCTGATACCGAAAGCCCGGAAGCCGATTTGCTGACCGATATTGATACTTTGCTGTCCCAGCTCAAAGCCGGTGGTCAGCTGCCACCACCAGCCGAAAACAAAGAGCAACAACCGGTACAAACCACCAGCGGTAATTTACCTGAGCAAGTCTGGCAACTCGATGGTTTATTCAGATTACACCTGGATCATTATCTTTTTGTAAATACCGAATTCAACCTGCGCCGGCTGAATAACCAGCACCAGCTGGAAAGCCTGTACACCCGCCAAAGCCGCAGGGTTATCAGTGGTGAAATTCATTATCTGGATCACCCTTATCTGGGCATTGTGCTGCAAATTCGCCGTTATGATCCAGTACAAGAAGCTGCTAATGAATGATGAATTTTTTATAAATCCATTGATTAATTGCTAAATAATGCCTATGCTAGCGGCATAATTACATCTTTATACAAATTACAGTGGGTAAGTA
>JARXRR010000020.1:0-51893 GCA_033792355.1 Chromatiaceae bacterium AAb-1 | reverse complement strand
GCATAATTACATCTTTATACAAATTACAGTGGGTAAGTAACAATTCGTTTCTCTATAGTAAAACTTACCCGTATGATGATTTTTTTGAATTGTTGAGTTAAATGGAAGAGCTGAGACCTTCACCTGAATTTTCTGCCCGGCATTATACGTTGTTAGCTGCTCTGCTTATTTTAGCAACCGCCGGAAATACTATCCTGAACTGGCTTTTCCCTGCCCTGACGGGGTCTGTCTGGACAGAAATGTTCCCGCTGCTGCTCGGCCTGTATTCCCTGCTGTTGTTATTCCGTGAACTGGGCATTGTACGTTTGCCTAACGTTGCCTATTATTCAGTACTGATTACCCCACTGTCAGCTGTTACCCTTTATCAGCTGGTATTGCATTAACATTTCCCGAACCAGCCTGTATTGCGGTATGATAGGCGCTGTCATCCATCGGCCTGTTTTCTGAATTATGCAACTGTTAACAATTGATAAAGCCCGCTATCGCCAACACCTGAACCGTATTACGGTTGCCAGTATTGCCGTGCTTACTGTCCTGAGCCTGGCGATTTCTTCTGTACTGATAATATTATTGTCTGACGGACAAGGTTCAAATTTTTACCTGAACCTCACCGGGGTTGTTATTGCCGCGGTCATTACCGTTTTGATACTGAAAAAGCTGAAAACCCATCCGTATTTTAATGAAGTGGCCTATATCTGGGATTTAAAACACGAACTGAACCTGATTCAGCGGAAAATCCGCCGGATAGATGCAGCCGCTGCACAGAATAACCCAGACGCGCTGCTTATTCTGGCTTTCAGCTATGCCGGTTCAGCCCTGATCTGGCAACTGGATAACAATACGCTGATGATGTCTGAACTCAATATTGCCCGTAATAAGCTGCAACAACAGATTGAAGCTGCGCATCTGCAATTGGATGTAAATAACTATAGCCGTAATTTACTGAACCAGTTCTGATACCAAGGATTAGCTATGTCGATTAACTGGTTTCCGGGCCATATGCACAAAGCCCGCAAAGAAATCGCTGAGATCATGCCGCAGGTCGATATTATTATCGAAATGCTGGATGCCAGAATCCCGTTCTCCAGTGAAAACCCGCTGGTGCCGGAATTACGCGGTAACACCCCCTGCATCAAAATACTGAATAAAGCGGATCTGGCCGATCCTGAATTAACTGCCACCTGGGTAAATTATTTTGATCAGCAAAATGGCATCCGGGCAATCCCTGTCAGCCAGCAGCATCCTGAGCAGGTTCGTGCGCTGCTTGATTTATGCAACAGCATGCTACCGGAACGCAATCTGGACGTTCGCGCCGCCAGAGCAATGATTATGGGTATTCCCAATGTCGGAAAATCCACCCTGATTAATACCCTGGCAGGCAGAACCATTGCCAAAACCGGTAACGAAGCCGGCGTCACCAAAGCCCAGCAGCGTATTAAGCTGGACAATAACGTTATACTGACCGATACACCGGGTTTTTTATGGCCGAAGCTCAGCCCGGCAGCCTGTGGTTATCGCCTGGCAGTAACAGGGGCAATCAAAGATACCGTATTCGACTATGCCGATATCGCCCTGTTTGCTGCCGACTATCTGCTAAAAACCTATCCTCAGGCTGTGATGCAGCGTTTTCAGTTGCATGAATTACCGGAAAATGATCTGGCATTACTTGACGCCATCGGTATACGCCGGGGAGCGATGCGCAAAGGTGGTGTTGTCGATCTGGAAAAAGCCGGCAGTATTTTAATTACCGAACTTCGCGCCGGTAACCTTGGCCCTGTCACCTTGGAAACGCCGGAAATGGTAAGTACCGAGCTGATTACGGCTAAAGCTGAAGAAGCCGCCAAAGCGAAGGAAAAAACCGAAAGAGAAACTGAACGTAAACGCAAGGCTCAGAAGAAATACCGCTGAGACAGCAGCAGGCTGCTGCTGTTTTTTATTAACCGGCCCAGACTTCACCACTTTTCAGCCATGCCTCCAGCTCTGCTGCCGATAACGCCCTGGAGAAAAGATATCCCTGCGCCACATGATACCCCTGCTGGTGCAAAATACGGTACTGCGCATCTTCCTCTATTCCTTCAGCTACGACAGTCAGCTGCAAACTTTCACCAATCCGGATTACCGCATCACTCAGTGCCTGGCTGATAGTATCAACTTCAAGATCCTGCACAAAGCTACGGTCCAGCTTCAGCTCCTGGATCGGCAGGCGGCGTAAATAACTCAGGCTGGAATAACCGGTTCCAAAATCATCCATCGCCAGTTTTATGCCCTGGGCATGTACCTCATTCAATGTTTTCATCGTTCCCGGATTAGTATCCATTAACACACTTTCGGTAAGTTCCAGTGTTAAATCGCGGGCCGTCAGCTGGTAGCTGTTCAGTGTTGCAGCTATTACGCCCGGTAAATCAAGATTATGAAAATTTGTCGGCGATAAATTAACCGATACGGCAGGAATTTTCAGGCCCTGCCGCCGCCATGCAGCCAGCTGGCGGCAGGCTTCCTTAATTGCCCACATACCCAGCTCGTTAATTAAACCGCATTCCTCGGCCAGCGGAATAAAACAGGTGGGAGAAACATCACCGAATTCAGTATGCTGCCAGCGGGCAAGCGCTTCAACACCATATAACAGGCCATCTTTCATCCTTACCTGGGGCTGGTAGTGCAGTTTCAGCTCATTATGTTCCAGCGCATAGCGCAATGCGCTTTCCAGCGCCTGCCGCTTTTGCGCCAGCTGATTTAATTCATGGCTGAAAAAGCTGAAACGTCCGCGGCCACTGTGTTTTGCCTGATACATCGCCGTTTCAGCTCTGTGCAGCAAAGTACCTATATCATGCCCATCCTGCGGAAAAATGCTAATACCAATACTGGCAGAAGGTATCAGGGGTCTGGCAGCAATCTGACAGGGGTTACTGATAGCCGCCCTGAGTTTTTCAGCCAGCTCGGTTACATGCTCACTGCCGCATTGTGGCAAAACGATGACAAACTCATCACCGGATAAACGCCCGACAATATCAGCATGCCGCCGGTTATGTTGCAGTCGCTGTGCAACCAGTTGCAGCAATTCATCTCCGGCAGCATGTCCCAGCGTATCATTGATATGCTTAAAACGGTCCAGATCAATAAACAACACCGCCAGCGGCTGCTTTTTTCTGCGGGCTTCAAACAGTGCATGCTCGGCATTGGCATGTAACAGGCTACGATTCGGTAAATCGGTCAGGCTGTCGTAAAACGCCAGTTGACGAATATGGGCCCGGCTTTCCTCTCTCTCCAGAGCCAGCGCACACAGCGAGACAATAACATCAGCCAGTTGCTGGTGTAATAATGCCGGCGCACGCTTTTCCCGGTAATAGAATGCCAGCGTTCCCAGCACCCGGTTATTACTGCTTTTTATTGGTATTGACCAGCAGCTCTGCAGCCCTAATGGCAGCACCAGTCCGGAATATCCCTGCCACAGGGGATCGGTGGCAATATCGGTGACAACCACAGTTTCGCCACGAAATGCCGCTGTACCGCAGGAGCCGACAGCTGGCCCGGCAATCGCGCCTTCAAGAGCCTGACAATACTGAACCGGCAAGCCGGGAGCAGCCAGAGGATGCAAACTGCCATCATCATCGACTTTCAGGATTGACGCGGTAACCTCCGGCACGATACGCTCGATTTCCAGGCATGCCAGCTCCATCAGGCTTTCTAACGGCTGCTCATGCACCATCGCTTCCAGCAGCTTATGCTGTAAGGTTTCATGAATTTTCGACTGAGTAATATCGACCATAACCGCAATGGTATTGATCAGATTATGGTTATGGTCCATTACCGGATTAGCGGTAATATTGCACCAGATACGTTCGCCACCGGACAGTTTAACCAGCTCATCAGATTTATAAGCCTGACCGGCAGTCAGGCACTGCTGCATAACCGAAATGGCCTGTGGCTCTTCATTTGACGCAAGAATAACCGAAGGGAGTTTGCCGGCTACATCAGCCAGAGAATAGCCGAATAAACTGCTAAAGCCGGAGTTAACATAGACAATCCGCCATTTATCATCGGTAATAATAATGGCGCTGCCAGTCTGATCGGCCACCATAGAAAGTAAGCGGATCCGTTCATTATCTTCATGCTGGCGGGTAACATCTTTAATAAAAGCGGTATAAAGAATTTGTCCATCGGTGGTAATTTTGGAAATGGACATTGAACCCCATTTGCGACTGCCGTCCTTATGCTCTATCGGGACATCCCGGCTGGTACCGACAATTTTATTAATGCCGGTATTCCGGTTAGCGTAAATATAGCTATCATGCTGCTGGCGTATATTTTCAGGCACCAACAGCTTCACATTCTGGCCGATGGCTTCAGATTTGGAATATCCCCACAGTTGCTCAGCCGCTTTATTCAGAAAAATAATCCGGTTTTCGCTATCAATCACCACAACGCCATCAATGGCCTGTTCCAGGGTCTGGATAAAAATCTGGGAAAAATGACAGCTGTCCGGCATAGAATAAATCCTTTTATTAATAAGCACTGCTTATTCAGCGTCATTCAGCAATACTGAATTATCAGCGGGCGATACTGTAATACCGGCCAGCATCCATCACCTTACTCACACTAACACGCCGTAAATACATCCTTGTAGGCTCGGTTCCGCCCATCCGGGGCTCCAACGGTTAGCTTAGAGTAAGCTGATTCCTGCTTAACTGACTAGCATTAGGCGATACTGAGTTTTTCCATCCATGCACTCAGCATCACAAGACACATATATCAGATTTTATAGTAAGCCAGCTGAGTTTGCATACTTTCGGCGAGTTTCTGTAATTGCCGGCTGGCATCAGATGTTTCCCCGGCATATTCCTCGTTTTTCCGCCCGGCATTGCGTACCACATCAAGATTACGGTTTATTTCCTCTGATACATAGCTCTGCTCGGCAGCTGCACTGGCAATTTCGGCATTAACCTGGGATATTTTTGCAGTGGCATCCAGTACGCTGTTCAGCGATGTACCGGCCAGGCGGGCGTTTCTGACATTATCACCGGCATGTTTTTTATTATTTTCCATCAGCGACGAAGCTTCCGTTACTTCGCTCTGCACCCGCTCAATCATCTGCCGGATTTCTTCGGTAGATGCCTGGGTCCGGCTGGCCAGGGAGCGGACCTCATCTGCCACGACGGCGAACCCCCGCCCCTGTTCCCCGGCCCTGGCAGCCTCAATGGCGGCGTTAAGTGCCAGCAGGTTGGTCTGATCCGCAATATTCCGGATCACTTCCAGTACCCCGCTGATATTATTACTGGCCTGTGCCAGTTGCTGGATCACTGCAACTGAAGTTTCAATTTCAGCCGCCTGATGTTCAATGCCTGCAATCATTTGTTCCAGTGCCTGATGGCTGGCCAGAGTTGCCGTTTCAGCATGACGGGCAGCCTGCTCAGCTTCAGATGCGCTCTGGGCAACGGTCTGAGCTGTCAGGCTCATTTCATGCATAGCCGTTGCCACCTGCTCAATCTCCGAACTCTGGGCGGTCACCGAATGGCTGGACTGCGCCGCGATATCAGACAAGCCTGCCGCAGACTGATATAACTGCTGTGATGATGTTCTGGTATCGCGGATAGTTCCCTGAATACGATCCAACAGCCGGTCAAAAGCGCGGGCCAGTGTGCCGAATTCGTCTTTGGTAACAGAATTAAAACGTACCGTCAGATCGCCGTTACCATCAGTAATATCTTCAATAGCAGCAATGGAATGGTTCAACGGCCTGCTGACAATAAACCGCATCAGAGCCGATACGACGGTAATCAGCAGTATACCCACCGTAATAACGCTTGTTGCCACAATCACCATATCCCGGATAATAAGCTGCCGGATCTCCTGCTCTGAATAGCCAAGTACTATTTCATATCCCCACAGGGCATAGGGTGCGGTTTTCACCCCCCAGCCGCTCTCCTGCCCGCTGATAATCCGGTTAAGCTGCTCTGTGCTCAGATGATCCGAATGCAGCCGCAGTTGTTTAGCTGTATCTCTCAGCGCAATAAAACCTGCCGTCATCAGCCTGCTGTTTGCTATAAAGCGGGAAAGCTCAGCCAGATCAGCCGAATAACCGACATACCAGCTGCCGATAACCATACCGTTTTCGTTACGTATCGGTTCATAGCCGGTCAGATAAGGCTGCCCCAGAATACTGACCTGCCCGTAAAAAGCCTTACCGCTTCTGAGCGCCTTAATCGCATCACCATCAGGATCCAGTATCGTACCCACCGCCCGCTGGCCATTACGGAGAACATTGGTCGATACCCTGACAAAATCGGCGCCTTCCCTGACAAATAATGTCGCCGTTCCATCCATAATACGGGTAACATTATCAACCAGTGAAAAATGATTAGCCTGCGGCTGCTGTCCCAGTATTAAGTCCGGCACATTACGATCGGCCACCCTTACAGGTTCACCAAGACGGGCTTCTCCGTGCTGCAACCCCTGCTGTATCAGCAGTTGCATACTGCTTTTTACCCGTGCTGTCATCAAACTGTCTGTCACATTCAGTAAGGCAGTCGTTTCATCAGTCAACTTCCGGATACTGCTATCAAGTTCATGCTCTATACTGCGTATCCTGATATTTTCGACCAGAATCCCTCCGATAACAGCCAGCAGTAATATCAGCGCTGAAACTGCCAAAACAAACTTTTTCAGTAGCGACATAAATGTTTAATCCTGACATAGGTAATAGTCTTGAATTATATCAGGTATATTTAATTTGCCCACGAGGCAAATTAAACTGCAATTTATTGTCTGAAATAATTACAGCTCTTTATGCAGAACACCGGTTATTTCACGCTACTGCTTGTTTATTTTTTGACCTTTCATAGCTGTTTATCCCGGATGATTCAGGTATAATCCGCCGACTTTTTTCCGGTATCCGCACAAACGAGACATTATGACCGTACAAACTTTTGATCCGTCCCAGACCACCACGCTGGATACTCCGGCCAGAACACTGGCTGCTCAGGCTCAGTCTTCGGAAACAAAAGGAAATACCATCGGTTTTGTGTCTCTGGGCTGCCCGAAAAATCTGGTCGACTCAGAACGTATTCTGACGCAGCTGAAAAGCGAAGGTTACACCATCGTGCCCAGCTACAATGATGCTGAGCTGGTCATTGTCAACACCTGTGGTTTTATCGACAGTGCAGTACAGGAATCGCTGGAAACCATTGGTGAGGCACTGGCCGAAAACGGCAAGGTGATTGTCACCGGTTGCCTGGGTGCGCGCGAAGATGAAATCCGTGAAGTACACCCGAACGTCCTGGGAATTACCGGCCCGCACAGCTACGAGAACGTATTAAAGCAGGTACATGAATTTGTGCCAAAGCCAAAGTATGACCCGTTCACGATGCTGGTGCCGGATCATGGTGTAAAACTTACCCCTAAACATTATGCCTACCTGAAAATTTCAGAAGGCTGTAACCACCGCTGTACTTTCTGCATTATTCCGTCAATGCGTGGTGATCTGGTCAGCCGTCCGATTGGTGAAGTACTGGATGAAGCCCAGCGCCTGAAAAACGCCGGCGTAAAAGAGCTCCTGATAATTTCCCAGGACACCAGCGCCTACGGCGTTGACGTAAAACACCGCACCGGCTTCTGGAATGGCCAGCCGGTAAAAACGTCAATGCAGTCACTGTGTGAAGCCTTAAGCGACATCGGCATTTGGGTACGGTTGCATTATGTTTACCCCTACCCGCATGTTGACGATATTATTCCATTAATGGCTCAGGGTAAGCTCCTGCCTTATCTGGATATTCCGTTTCAGCATGCCAGCCCGCGTATCCTGAAATTAATGAAGCGTCCCGGACAGGCCGATCGGGTACTGGAACGGATTAAGAAATGGCGCGGGATCTGCCCGGAGCTGACCATCCGCTCAACCTTTATTGTCGGCTTTCCCGGCGAAACCGAAGAAGATTTCCAGCTACTGCTCGACTGGCTGGAAGAAGCACAGTTAGATCGTGTCGGCTGTTTCAAATACAGCCCGGTTGAAGGTGCCAAAGCTAATGAATTACCGGATCCGGTGCCGGAAGACGTGATGGAACAGCGTTACCACCGCTTTATGCAAACCCAGCAAGCCATCAGCTCAGCACGGTTACAGGCGAAAATCGGTCGTACCATTAAAGTGCTGATCGACGAAGTGGACGAAGAAGGTGCCATCGGCCGCAGCTTTGCCGATGCGCCGGAAATTGACGGACTGGTTTACCTTAACGGAGCAACGACATTAAAACCCGGCGATCTGGTAAATGCCGTGGTAGAACACGCCGACGAATATGACCTGTGGGCCGTGCTGGCAGAATAAGCCAGCTTAACTGTTCCCTAGTGCTTTAATACGGGTAAAAGCATCAGCTACCGGCGTCACCTGCCCTAGCAGCAACAGCAATGGCCGTTAAGGCTCAATCAGTACCGGATATTTCAGGTATTGCTGATCATAAAACGGCATCTGTTTGTAGAACCAGTTGTAACGCTCACGCGGGTTATTCCGCAGCGCTTCATCTTCGGCCAGGGCTTTTTCAAACTCAGCAGTTAATTGCGGTTGCTCCGCCAGCATTTTGGCAATCAGTGGTTCGATGGCATAAGGCTCAAAATATTCGGTGCGTTCAAACATCCCGGGGAAAAATCCCCAGCGGAAAAAAGAATCCGGCGCATCGGGTTCCAGCAACGCCACAGCCAGCCGGCCTAAAGCCTGATCGGTGCTGACCCGCACATAACCGGGTGTCAGCGTAGCGCTGATATTGCGACGTGAAAAATGGGCATCACGCACCATAAAACGGCCTTCAAAAGAACGACTGGCAAATTCTGCAACATCGGCAGTAAGCTGCTGCAACTGAAGTTCCCGCGGCTGTTGCAGTATTTCTGTTTCAATGCCGTGTACTTTTAACCGCTCCAGAACCTGCGATTGTTCTGCGGGGATCCAATAAGCCGCCGGGATCTGTACCTCTACTGCCGGAACATTATCCCAGTAAACCGGCAACTGTTTATACATTACCGGTTCTCCCGTCCACTGCATATAAGGCTGACCACTGATACGGCTGTCAGCGACCTGATATGACATGCCTTTAAAGTCGATAAGCTCTGGCTCTTTACTGGCTGACCATGCCAGCACCATACGTTCAGGCCGGGCATGTTCATCAGCCAGCCGGGCCAGCCGCAGCGCTTTGCCCTGCTCATTCAGCAGTTGCAGGCTTTGCTCCAGTAATATATAGGTGCCAAGCACCCGCTGTTTATAGGGTTTCAGGCTGTGGTTTTCGACCAGCACCGTCGGCAGATGCCGGACATCACCATAGCCGTTAGAATAACGGGGTGATGCAGTCCAGCCGCTGATTCCTTTACTGAAATCCAGTGCATCAATACCAAAGACCAGCGGACCGGGAATATGCCCGGCGTCAGTCAGTGCTTTATCTACCCCGGCCCGGTATACTTTCGCCAGCCAGCTGGCACCATTCGGGCTTATACTGGCAAAAGGCTCGTTAAAGCCGTAAGTAATATCGTACTGGTAGTCTTCACCATCGGTGACATGAATATCCAGATACAAATCTGGCCGGAAACGATTAATTACCGCCAGCAGCGCCTGCATTTCCGGAGCATCCGCTTTGGCATAATCCCGGTTAAGATTAAGGTTCTGCGCGGTATTACGCCATCCCTGATACAGCGGCCCCCGCTGGTTCATCCGGTTAAATGGCGAACGGCGTTGATGACCGTCAACCGACAGGATCGGAATAAACAACAGGTTGGCATTATCCAGCAAATGGCTTTTATTGCCGTGCGCAATATCACGCAACAACATAAAGCCGGCATCCTTACCATCAATTTCGCCGCTGTGAATCCCGGCTTGCGCTAATAACACCGGTTTCTGATTTTCTTTGCCCAGCAGTTCCTGCTGTTTACTGGCTTTAACCAGGTATATTTTCCGCCCCTGGGGGCTGACACCGACTTCTTCGATTGCCAGTAACGGCGAACTGGCAACCAGCGCCTGCAGATAAGCTACTGAAGCGTCATAATCGGGGCTGTCAGTCAGATCGGTCAGTTCAGCCGGAGTTACCCAGCGTTGATCCTGATGCTGAATAAGCTGTTCACTGGCCCCATGCCATTGCGGTAATGGTGGCAGCCAGTCGGCAGCATGGCTATCAGCAGTGTAAAAGAGGCAGAGCGCAGCAAAATACAACCAGTGTTTCATCAGATATTCCTGCATTCAGAATAGAATGCCGTTGTTTTAACATTATTCAGATATGAATAACAGAGCAGGCAGCAGAAGATATGCTGCAAATAAAGAACCCGCCATCAACGGCGGGTTCTTTTATATGTTCTGAACAACAGATTAGAAACGATAGCTGGCACCGATGCTATACACATCATCTCCGGTGGCAAAACTATCAAAAGCAACAGACGCTTTTAATGCCAGAGCAGGAGTAACATACCAGTTACCTCTTACGGTGAAAGAATCTTCCCGTGAGCTGACAACATCTTTAGATGTCCAGTCATAAGCCAGACCCAAAGAAACTGTTTTGCCAAAATAGTAGTCAGCCGCTACACCATATTCTGATTCTGAACGGTCACGAATATCCATATAACGTGCTTCAATATTGATAAAATCACCACTGTCCAGCGCTAATAACTTCTTGGTGCTGACACCATATTCAGTCACAGAGCCTGCACCGTCAGGGCGGGAATGGCGTACATCTACTGCCACTAACCAGTCTTTATTAACAAAGTAACCTACGCGTCCCAGTACCTGACGATCATCGGAACCATTGTATTCGACCCATTGCAGGGCACCATAGAAGTTATGGCCCTGATCCATATATTCCCCACCCACTGACCAGGCACTGTCACTGAATTTGGAAAATCCGGGAAAATCAAATCGGCTGTAGCTATAGCCGGCATTTACACTGGCATTACGGCCCATAAAAGCCGCCTCAGCATAAGGTACGTTAGTGTTAAGGCTGACCGGCGCCAGAAAGAACTGATGTTTGAATGACCAGTTTTCTGCATCACCGGAAGCAATATCCCCCCAGCTGTAATCAAGATCTGACTGATGCTGGTAAGTATCAGCCAGAGTACCAAATGAGAAAAGAGCAACAAAAGAAGCGAGGATTGTACGTTTCATAATAAAGTCCTTAATGCTTAATAATACAGGTTTACACCTGCGGGCATCCTAACAACCGGATATGAATGAAAACTGAACTTGCCATAATATTTTTATGTTGAAAAAGGCCCCCTGATACAGGCTGTAGGGTTAAATTTCCAGTAACGCCTGCTTTAATAAATGAACCTTGTCACGTAATGCAGCCGCCTGTTCAAATTCAAGATTACGGGCATGCTGCAACATTTTTTGTTCCAGCTGCTTAATTTCAGCTTCAACCTGATAAGGTGTTTTGCCTTTAACTAATCTGACTTTTTCAGCAACTTGCGGTAATTTCTGCCCGGAAACATCCTGCCCCAGATCCATCACATCGGCAATTTTCTTATTAATCGCCTGAGGTGAAATACCATGCAGTTTATTGAACTGTATCTGTTTTTCCCGCCGGCGTTCAGTTTCATCCATAGCTCTGCGCATCGAACCGGTAATATTGTCAGCATATAAAATTGCCCGGCCGTTTAAATTACGGGCGGCCCGGCCGATGGTCTGGATCAGTGAACGCTCTGACCGCAGAAAGCCTTCTTTATCTGCATCCAGAATTGCCACCAGTGACACTTCCGGAATATCCAGCCCTTCACGCAGCAGGTTAATCCCTACCAGCACATCAAATACTCCCAGCCGTAAATCCCGGATAATCTCCATCCGCTCTACAGTATCAATATCTGAGTGTAAATAACGTACCCTTATCTGGTGTTCATTCAGATATTCCGTCAAATCTTCTGCCATTCTTTTGGTCAGCGTCGTAACCAGTACCCGTTCTCCGACTGCTGCCCGTTTATAAGCCTCAGATAATAAGTCATCCACCTGAGTGGTAACCGGCCTGATTTCAATTTCAGGATCCACCAAACCGGTAGGCCGTACGACCTGCTCAACCACCTCTCCGGCTGATTTTTCAAGTTCATAGTTAGCCGGCGTCGCAGACACATAAATACGTTGCGGCGCAATAGATTCAAACTCATCAAACTTCAATGGCCGGTTATCCAGCGCTGATGGCAGACGAAAGCCATAGTTGACCAGATTTTCCTTGCGTGAACGGTCACCTTTATACATCGCACCGATCTGAGATACCGTAACGTGGGATTCATCAATAAACATCAGACCATCATCCGGAAAATAATCCAGTAGTGTCGGGGGTGGCTCGCCTTCGGAGCGGCCGGATAAATAACGGGAGTAATTTTCGATACCGGAGCAGTATCCTAACTCGGTCATCATTTCAATATCGAATAATGTGCGTTGTGTCAGCCGCTGTTCTTCAACCAGTTTATTATTAGCCAGTAATATGTCGCGCCTGACCTTTAATTCCCGTTTAATATTCTCAATCGCATCCAGAATTTTTTCGCGCGGGGTAACATAGTGGGTTTTCGGATAAATAGTATGACGGGTAACTACTTTTTCAACTGCACCGGTTAAAGGATCAAATAAGCTGATACGTTCAATTTCTTCATCAAACAATTCAACCCGTACTGCTATATCATCCGATTCGGCCGGGAAAATATCGATCACATCACCGCGTACCCGGTAAGTGGCCCGCTGAAAATCCACGTCATTACGGGTATATTGCAATTCGGCCAGTCGTCTTAAAATAAAACGCTGATCGACAATATCACCCTGCTTTAACAGCAGCAGCATTTTCATATAAGAGTCCGGATCACCCAGACCATAAATTGCTGATACCGACGCCACGATAATAACATCCCGCCGCTCCATCAGCGCTTTGGTTGCCGATAGCCGCATTTGTTCTATATGTTCGTTAATCGACGAATCTTTCTCGATAAACGTATCCGTTGACGGTACATAGGCTTCAGGCTGGTAGTAGTCGTAGTAAGACACAAAATACTCTACCGCATTATGTGGAAAGAATGCTTTCATTTCACCATATAACTGGGCTGCCAGTGTTTTGTTATGCGCCATAATCAGTGTTGGCCGATCTACCTGCGCAATAACATTCGCCATGGTAAAAGTTTTACCTGAACCCGTAACCCCCAGTAATGTCTGGTGCGCAAGTCCTGATAGCAGCCCGTCAGTCAGTTTACGGATCGCCTCCGGCTGATCCCCGGCTGGCTGGTATTCAGCAACCAACTCAAATGATCTTGTCATATTTCCTTTACCTCAGGGTCTGTTGTCTTGAGCTGTTGCTGGTTTAATAACAAATTAAAACCATAATAAGCAAGTATCGCAGTACAGAGGTTGGCCAGTACACAACCAATAAAGAGCCCCATTACACCAAACAATACCCCGCCAGCCCAGGCAAATGGCACATAAAACACAAATAACCGGATAATGCTCAGCAACAGGGCTTTACCCGGCTGGTGCAGAGCATTAAACGACGAGTTAGTAAGAATAGTAATACCCTGCAAGCCATAAGCCAGCGGCACCAGCCAGATAAACCAGCGGATATAGGTTGCAACCTGCTCGTCTGACGTAAAAAGCCAGGCCAGGGGCCAGGCCAGAGCAATTAATAACAGGTAGACGATAAATTGCCAGCCCAGCACAAAACGGGTACAAATCCGGTAAGCCTGCTGTACCCGGTCCAATCTGCCAGCGCCAAAGTTCTGGCTGATAAAAGGCGGCAATGTCATCGACAGCGCCAATATCACCAGAGAAGCAATGCTCTCCAGCCTGGCGCCAACCCCATAGGCCGCTACTGCAGCAGCACCATGTGCTGCCATAATGGCGGTCAGTACAGCCATGGCCAGTGGAGTCAGCATATTGGCTCCGGCTGCCGGCAAACCAATTTTTAAAATCCGCCGGCAAATGGGTATAAAAATACTCAATGGCTGCCAGCCCGGTGTAATTAACTGACGGCGCAACAACTGTTGCAAAATCAGTAAGCAGCCAGCCCCCCACGACAATACACTGGCCAGTGCGGCTCCCTGCATCCCCATTGCCGGTACAGGCCCCCATCCAAAAATCAGTAACGGGTCAAGCAAGGCATTCAGTACACCGGAACATGCCATAATCAGGCTCGGTGTTTTCGTATCTCCCGCCGCCCGTAGTATGGCATTCCCTACCATCGGAGTAACCAGTAATACGGAGCCGGCAAACCACAGCACCATATAATCGCGAATATGGCCAAGAATCCCCGCTTCAGCTCCCAGCAGAATAAAAAGCGGGTTTATCAGCAAATAGCCGAGTAATGATAATAGTGCCACCAGAAATGTCGTCAGCCATAAAGCGCCGTTACCATCAGCTTTTGCTTCATTGTGGCGCCGGGCTCCCAGTGCCCTGGCAATAATGGCAGAAGTGCCGATACTCAGCCCTATTCCGAGGCTGATGACAGTGAAAGTGACCGGAAAGGTAAAACTGATTGCGGCCAGTTGCTCTGTACCCAGCATACTGATAAAAAAAGTATCAACCAGATTAAAGCTCATCAGCGTAAGCATGCCGATCAACATAGGTAATGTCATTGACTTCAGTGTGTTACTGATGTCGCCATCAAGAAGCGGGCTGGAGGTAGAATGCGTCATGAGAATCTTGCCGGATTAAAGTGGCGCTATTGTAAAGAAAACTGCCTGAACAGACCATGATATAAAAATAAATACTGCAAACCATTAGCAGCACTGAATAGTTCATCAGCAAAAATAGTTCACAATTCAAGCTTGCTTATTTCATGCCATATTTTTATACGCCGCAATAACAGGCTCACAGCCCACTTATTATTCAAGCTATTGATTTTAAAGGAGTAAAAAATTTGTCATTTCTTGCTTGACCCCGCGCTACAGCAGGAAAACCAAGGGTTTGCCCAGGTAGTCACAATCTCATCAACAGACTTACCCACAGCTTCTGTGGATAACAACGCTATCTCTATTACAGCTTTATGAAAATACTACACCACTTGTCAAACCAGTAACCCAAAACACTGAAAACGCCCCTTTGCAAATAACCACCCCTCTCTGCTTCTGCCTGCTTCATAAAGGTGTCATCTACTCATTCCAGAATGCTTGAGATTTCATTTACTAAAACAACAAATGAGGTAGCAAAGTGGTCGCAAAAAACAAAACTATACTGGCACTGGCAATAAGTTCTGCCCTGGGGCTAAGCGCTGCAGTTTCAGCCGAAGACGCAACTGTTACATCAGAACAGGATATTGAAATTCTGTCCGTAACCGGCAAGCGCCTCACGTACTCCAATAACACCACCGATGACGCCATAAAATACGGTAAGGCACCGATAGGTAACGTGCTGGATTTAGTCAATCAGTTACCTGGTATCAGTATTGGCCAGGGAGATGCTTTTGGCGGCGACGACTGGTCCACGACGATTTCAATGCGGGGATTCAACGTCAACATCAATGACCAGCAATTAGGGATTACCATAGATGGCCTGCCCAATGGCGGTTCCGGTTATGGCGGCGGCAGTAAAGCCAACCGCTATCTTGATTCTGAAAACACCGCCTATGTCGAAGTCGGCCAGGGCACAGCGGATATTGGTTCGGCTTCTCTGGATGCACTGGGCGGAACACTGAACTTTGTTTCCGGTAACCCCCTGACCGCCGAAAACCTGAGTGTCGGAGTCACCGGAGGCGCACATAATGCCCGCCGTTATTACAGCCGTTATGACACCGGTGATCTGGGAGGAAATACCACCGCCTATATCAGCTTGTCCGACAGCTTCAATAACAGATGGATAGGCACCGGCAGCAATGGTTATACCGACCGGCTGCACGGCGAGATTAAAACGGTAACAGAACTGGAAAACACCACCATTACTGCCCGTTTTTCCTATGATGATACCCACGAAGATAACTATAACACCGTTTCTCTGGAGCAGTTTTACCAGAACCCGCAGTGGGACAGATTAACCAATATCTGGACCGGTGATCCTGATATCGATCAGAACTTTGCGGAAGTCTGGTCTACACTGCGTGAAAACAGTTTCTTCTATATTAAAATCGATACCGATCTTACCCGGGATCTGAATCTTACTGTTACCCCTTACTTTCACCTGCAATCAGGACGTGGCGACTGGATGCCGCCTTATCATGTACGTATGGAAGATGACGGCAGCCTGATCACTTACCAGTATGTCGATGCCCAGCGCCAGCCGATACTTGATCCTGCCGCCGATTTAACCAACGCTACCCGGGTATCGTCCTACCGGCATACCCATTACGAAAAAGAACGCTACGGCCTGACTTCCGAGCTGAAATGGCAACTGGCAAATCATGAACTGCGTTTCGGCATCTGGCTGGAACAACAGGATCGTGACGAAAGCCGTGACTGGCATAATGTTCTTGATCCCAAACAGTATCATTATTTTGATGTAACCCCTTACTGGGTACAGTACGACCGGACCTACAAAACAGACACCCAGAAAATTTATCTGCAGGATCAGATTAGCTGGCGTGATCTTACGGTTACCCTCGGTTTGAAACAGTTCTTTGTCGATGTCAGCCGTAAAGACAATCTGGTCGCCAGTAACACAGGCCGGCTGGACAGTGACTCCGATCTGCTGCCGTCAGTCGGTGTGGTATACCGTTTAAATGACAACTATGAGTTGTTTGCCAGCTATACCGAAAATTTCAAGGCGATCAGTGATGCTATTCTGGAAACCAACCAGGATTTCGCTGAACTGGAAGCTGAAACAGCAGACAATATCGACCTTGGTCTGCGTTATTTTGGCGACAACCTGAGCCTGTCGGTGACTTACTACAATGTGACATTCGACAACAGGATAACGTTCCTGCAACCGGGCGCCAACCAGGGGGTTCCTGACTATCTGAATGAACTGGATGGTACTTATGTAAACGTCGGCGGTATTGATTCCAGTGGTTTTGAAGGCAGCCTTAACTGGCGTTTCAACAACAGCTGGAGCCTGTACAGCGCCGTCACACTGAACAGCTCAGAATACAGCCAGACAGTAAACGGCACCATACTGGACGAACAGGACAATCCGGTAAAAAACCCGGCAGGTATCTTTAAAGGTGACAAAGTTGCCGGTTCACCGGAAAAGATCTATACCCTGTCACTGCGTTATCAGGGCGAGGCTTACCGGGCAGGTTTAACCGCCAGACACACCGGCAGCTATTTCGGAGCCGCCTTAGGTGGTAACAAAGATGAAATTCCGGCATCGACCGTAGTGGATTTTTATGCCGGTTACCAGAAAAGCCTGTCTGACACCAACCTGTTTAAAAGGTTAGATGTTGCTTTTGTTGTTAATAACCTGAATGACGAAAGCTATTTAGCCGGCGGTCAGGAAGGTGCTTACTATATTGGTGCCGAACGTACAGCCAGTTTCACTTTAACAGTGGACTTCTGATTACAGGCAGGAGCAGAAATGGCAGTCTGCTCCTTTTTATCCGCAGCTTTTTTGGACGCCTGGCCGGTTTTATTCTGACGGTAACAGCACAACTTTCGACTGTGTTGTTTAAACAATATGCAAGTAAGCGAGAAAGCTGAAAATCCCTGATGCAAAGTGTTGACAGGGGTAATGGCTGGCATTAGTATTGCGCCCCGTTGAATGCTGTTCCCTAGTAGCTCAGTTGGTTAGAGCGGCGGACTGTTAATCCGTAGGTCGTTGGTTCGAGTCCAACCTGGGGAGCCAACAGCAACAATATGTTCAGTACCATTCCCTAGTAGCTCAGCTGGTTAGAGCGGCGGACTGTTAATCCGTAGGTCGTTGGTTCGAGTCCAACCTGGGGAGCCATCTGAAATATCTGAACAAACAAATTCCTCAATTCCCTAGTAGCTCAGCTGGTTAGAGCGGCGGACTGTTAATCCGTAGGTCGTTGGTTCGAGTCCAACCTGGGGAGCCATCTTCGTAAAAATGCTTTTTGTCGCTTTAAATAATTTTTATTTCTTTAACTGCTGTTTTTTGATTTAATCACCTTTCGGTTATGGTCGCTTAAAATATTCAATACCCAGGTCAAGGAGACCGTCAGTGTCTTATGGTTGCAGCCTATGAGAATATTCCGCCCTCTGCTTGTTGTGCAGTCACTAAGTGCACTACTACTTTCAGCTATTTTAATTTACAGTTTGCTTATTTACAGTTCTCACCAGATCAGGCTCACGCAGGAACAAACCCGTAACGCGGTCACTCAGATCATCAGCCATCATATTACCGGCGACGGTAAAATACTGAGCCGTCAGCTCGATCGCACCTTTCCGTTGCAAAGCCTGCGTATCAGCCAGTTGGATCACACCCTGCTCCATGAACAGCATAATGTTCAGCAACAAACGCCTGTCGCTCACTGGTTACTCAGTCTGGCCGGAGCTGACTTTTCGGCACAGCATGTTACTGATGCAGAACATAATATTCAGGTTCATTACCTGCTGGATCTTACCGCTCAGCTCAAACAATTTAGCTGGTTTGCCCTTTGTTTACTGGTGTTACCTTTTACACTGATCTGGTTACCGGCGCTGGTTAGCAAGGCAATGCTTAACCGGGAATATCGCCAGACCGCCCTGCAAACCCATCAGTTAATAGAACGCTTTATCGAAGACCCGCAGAAAAACGAACCAGCATGGCACAAGATCCCTCCGGTATTCTCAGAAATCAGCCGGGCAATCCAGAAACTGGCGGCGTATACCCAAAAGCAATACAACGATATGAATGCCGCCGCCAAACTGATTGAAGAAGAAGCGTACCGGGATCACCTGACCGGCCTGCCCAATCGAAACCGTTTCGTGCAATACTATGAAGAACAACTGAGCCATGCGATCACTCCGGCATCAGGTGCCTTTGCCATTACCCGTTGTACCGAGCTGCAAAACCTCAATCAGACCCGATGCTACCAGGAAGGCGACCGCTACATCCAGGATGTGGCCGCAATCCTGAAAAAAGTAACCTCTGCTTTTGCAAACAGCCGGATCTACCGCCTGAATGGCTCCGACTTCGGCATTTTATTACCGGATCTGAACAGTACAGAAGCAGATAACTTTGCCATGCAACTACAAAGTAATTTTAATGATTACCAGCAACAGGCAGATCTGGACTCCGTCGCCTATACCGGTATGGTCATGTATGAAAGCGGCAAAGTACTGGGTGAACTGCTGGCTATTGCCGATACCGCCATCAGCCTTGCCCAGACCAAGCAGGCCAATGCCTGGCATTTACATAAAGAATCCAGCGGTCTGGAAGCCGCCAGCCATACCTATGGCAATCAGAACTGGCGTAATGTTATCGATGACGTACTGACCAACAGCAGGCTCAGCCTGCTTATTCAGCCGATTCAGGCATCGGATCGCTCAGCCAGTGCCTACGAAGAAATACTGGTACGGTTTAAAACACAGGATAACCAGATTCTGCCTACGGCCTCTTTTCTGGCGATGTCAGAAAAGCTGGATCGTATTATTGCTGTCGATCGCCTGATAATTGAAACCGCACTAACCATTATTAAAGCAAAATCACTGCAGGAAAAAAGTTTCGGCCTCAACCTGTCAGCCCGCAGCGTGCACGATGATCAATTCGTCATCTGGCTGGAGCGGCGTTTACTGAAAGATGCACAAATTGCATCAAAACTGGTATTTGAAGTTAATGAATTCGGCTTACAGCAAAACCTGAAAACCAGCAAACGCTTTATAGATATGTTACACCGCTCAGGTTCACGTATTACTGTCGAGAAATTCGGCGCCGGTATTACCTCATTCAAGTTTTTCCGCGACCTGAAACCCGACTTTGTAAAAATGGATGGCAGTTACAGCCGTCATATAGACGAAGATAAAAACAATCAGTACTTTATGCGCCTGATGATCGATCTGGCACACCGCCTTGGCGTCGGTGTTTTTGCCGAAAGCGTCGAGACTGAGACAGAAAAAATGATGCTTGAATCGCTGTTTATTGATGGTATCCAGGGGTACTACATTGGTAAACCGGTATCGATGTAACCGATAACGCCTGACCGGGCAAACTGATTATCAGGCAAAACCTGCAGCACAGCTAAAACCCTTATACACTGCAGGTTGTTTCATATCTCACATAAGCGCATAATATACACCTTATTTTTTTCTAAGCGCCATTATGACTGAATTCCTGCTACTGCTTATCAGCACTGTGCTGGTCAATAATTTTGTTCTGGTGAAATTTCTTGGCCTGTGTCCGTTTATGGGCGTTTCCAGCAAACTGGAAACCGCTATCGGTATGGCATTTGCCACCACTTTCGTTATGACGCTGGCCTCTCTGAGCAGTTATCTGGTTAACCAGTACATTCTGGCACCGTTAGATCTGCTTTACCTGCGTACCCTGAGCTTTATTCTGGTTATTGCCGCCGTAGTTCAGTTTACTGAAATGGTAGTGCATAAAACCAGCCCTACCCTGTACCGTCTGCTGGGTATTTTTCTGCCATTAATTACCACTAACTGCGCAGTACTCGGGGTTGCCCTGCTGAATATTAATGCCCGCCATGATTTTATGGACTCTGTCATCTACGGTTTCGGAGCTGCGGTAGGTTTTTCCCTGGTACTGATTCTGTTTGCCGCTATGCGTGAACGGCTGGCCGCCGCTGATGTACCGGTTCCTTTCAAAGGTGCGGCTATCGCAATGGTCACTGCCAGCCTGATGTCACTGGCATTTATGGGATTTACGGGGCTGGTGAAAGCATAATGTCGTTACTTACTGCTTTATCGGCCATTGGTATACTGGCTGTGTTATTTGGTGGCATTCTTGGTTATGCCGCCATACGTTTCAAAGTAGACAGTGATCCACTGGTTGATCAGATCGATGAAATTTTACCGCAAACCCAGTGCGGACAATGTGGCTACCCCGGATGTCGCCCCTATGCTGAAGCCATCGCCGGTGGCGACGCGATAAATAAATGCCCGCCGGGCGGTGAAGCCACGATAAAAAAACTGGCTGATTTAATGGGAGTTGAAGCCAAACCGCTTGATGCTGCCCAGACCCCGGCCATAAAACGGGTAGCTTATATACGTGAAGACGAATGTATCGGCTGTACCAAATGTATTCAGGCCTGCCCGGTAGATGCTATCGTCGGAGCCTCAAAACTGATGCACACTGTACTGTCAGATGAATGTACCGGTTGTGACCTGTGTGTTGAACCCTGCCCTGTGGATTGTATTGAAATGCTGCCAGTACCGGTAACCACCGATAGCTGGAAATGGAATTTGAATACCATTCAGGTAAGAGTATTGGAGTAACCACCGGTGGAGACCTTGTTTCAGAAAATTCAGTCCGGTGCCTTATGGGATTTTCATGGTGGTATTCATCCGCCAACCAGAAAAAGCCAGACCAGCCAGAAGCCAATTGCCGTAATGCCGGTACCGGAACGGCTGTACATTCCGTTGCGCCAGCATACCGGCGTCGCCGGTCAGCTATTAGTGCAGGAAGGCCAGCGGGTACTGAAAGGCCAGGCCCTGACAGCATCAGATAATGCCATGACCGTGCCGGTTCATGCTGCCACTTCCGGTACTGTTATTGCAATTACCGAACATACCAGTGCTCATCCCTCATCACTGCCTGAGCCTGCTATTATACTGGAGCCCGATGGGCTGGACGAATGGCGTCCCCGCGAGCCGATGAGCCTGACTACAGCCGACAATCATGCCATTCTGGAACGTATTCAGGACAGCGGCATAGCCGGATTGGGCGGCGCAGGCTTTCCTACCCACCTTAAAATCGGTAAATATCAGGAAATAAAATACCTGATTATCAATGCGGCAGAGTGTGAGCCTTATATTACTGCCGACGATCTGCTGATGCAGGAAGAAGCCACAACGATCGTCAAAGGTATTGATATTCTGTGCAAGCTGTTAAACCCGCAGATAGTGCTGATTGGTCTGGAAAACGACAAACCGGTTGCCAGTGCGGCAATGAAAGCAGCATGTAGTCAGCGCCAGAATTACCATATCCGCGAAGTACCGGTTAAATATCCGTCGGGTGGCCAGAAACAGCTGATTAAACTGCTGACAGGCCAGGAAGTTCCATCAGGGCGACGCTCCACGGATATCGGTATAGTGATGCTGAACATCGGCACTGTATTTGCCATAGCGCAGGCAGTACTGGACGATCATCCGCTGATCTCCAGAGTGGTTACGGTTACCGGTGATACGCTCAGCCAGCCACAGAATGTTCTGGCACTGATTGGCACCCCCGTTTCAACCCTGCTGAGCTATTGCGGGTTTCAGCCCGAACGGCGGCAACGCGTTATTATGGGCGGACCAATGATGGGATTTACCCTGCCGGATCTCAGCGTTCCGGTAGTAAAAATCACCAACTGTATTCTGGCTCCCACCCATAAAGAGCTGCCCGCGGCCAGAGAAGAAACAGACTGCATCCGTTGCAGTGCCTGTGCCGATGCCTGCCCGGCTACGTTATTACCTCAGCAGCTGTTGTGGTACAGCAAAGCACAGGATACCGATAAACTGAAAGAATATAACCTGTTCGATTGTATCGAATGTGGCGCCTGTGCTTATGTCTGTCCCAGCGAAATTCCACTGGTACAGTATTACCGCGTTGCTAAAGCCGATATCCGGGAACAACAGCGTGATGCCCTGAAGGCAGAACAGACCAAAGCCCGCTTCGATGCCCGTAACCAGCGGCTGGAGCAGGAAAAACAAGAGCGTCTGCGGAGAAACCAGGAACTGGCGGCAGCCAGACAAAAAGCCCAGCAGGATACCGGAGCGTCCAATGCGGTAGCTGATGCCCTTGCCAGAATCAAAGCCAGACAACAGCAAACCGAACCCGCCGGTGACCAGAACCGCGAGCACATTATTGCTGAACGGGAAAAACAGAAACAGCAGGCCAGAGCTTACCAGCAGCGTAAAACAGTGACCGGGCAGCAGACAGCAGAAGCCGGGACTCCGGCAACACAGTCAGAGACAGCAGTACCGGCAGAAAATGCCCAGCAAGCGGCAATCGCGGCAGCTATTGCCAGAGCAAAAGCTAAAAAGGCACAAACGAAGTCAGCCCCAACTGAAGATATCGCAGCAGAAACTCCGGCAGCGGCAGTGACGACAGCTAACGAAACAACAACAGATGATCCGCGTAAAGCGGCGATTGCCGCCGCTATCGCCCGGGCCAAAGCCAAACAGGCACAACAATCAACTGAGGCCAAAGAAGCCCCCCCGGCAGCAACGGTCACTACAACTAATGAGGCGGCAACCGACGATCCGCGTAAAGCGGCGATTGCTGCTGCCGTTGCCCGGGCCAAAGCCAGAAAACAGACAAACAGCGAGTCATCATGAGTTTTAAAATAGCCAGCTCACCTCATAACCATAATCAGAAAAGCACCTCACAACTGATGTTACTGGTCGCGGCTGCCTGTATTCCGGGGATTCTGATCCAGGCGGTATTTTTTGGTTATGGTGTACTGGTTCAACTGGTACTGGCTGTTATCACCGCCTGGTTTACCGAAGCACTGATTCTGATCCTGCGGGAAAAACGAATACTGCCCCGCCTGAAAGATAACAGCGCACTGGTAACAGCTGTATTACTGGCCGTTTCTATTCCCCCTTACGCCCCCTGGTGGATCATTGTGCTGGGTACAGCCTTTGCCATTATTATTGTCAAACAACTGTATGGTGGTCTTGGTAACAACCCGTTTAACCCGGCAATGGCGGCCTATATTATGTTGCTGGTTTCATTTCCGGTACAAATGACCCAATGGTTGCCGGCCTTGCCGCAGCAAGCAGCAGAGCTGACGCCTGCCGATGCTGCCTGTGCGGTATTTACCGGCTATAGTTGCAGCGGTTACAGTATGACTCAACTACAAAGCACACCTGACGGTATTACCATGGCAACGCCACTGGATACCCTGCGGATGGATTTATCTGCCGGGCTGACTGCATCAGAAAGTCTGCAAAAACCCATCTTTAATAATATTTCCGGTCATGGCTGGTTTTGGGTAAATCTGGCCTATCTGCTTGGCGGGCTTTTGCTGTTACAGCAAAAAGTCATCAGCTGGCGCATTCCGCTGGCGATTACAGGAACATTATTTATCCTTAGCCTGCTCAGCTGGCTTTCGTCACCGGACACTAACGGCAGCCCGCTGTTCCATTTATTTGCAGGAGCAACTATGCTCGGCGCCTTTTTTATCGCAACAGATCCGGTTTCAGCATCAACCACAGATAAAGGCCGCATCTACTACGGTATACTGATTGGTATTCTGGTATACAGTATCCGTAAATATGGCGGCTACCCCGATGCTTTTGCTTTTGCAGTCGTGCTGGCCAATATGACAGTGCCACTTATTGATTACTACACCAAACCCCGTGCTTACGGGCACACATCCCGGAGACGCAAGCAATGATGCTGAAAAACATCGGGAAAAACGCTTTTTTGCTGGGTTTTGTCGCAGCATTATGTGTACTTATTCTGGGGCTGGTAAATCAACTGACCTCTCCGCGTATTCAGCAGCAGAATATGATCAGCAAACTGGCGATACTTTATGAAGTATTACCTGATGCCGACAGCTCACAGCATCACCTGTTACAAGACTGTGTGTTGGTAACGGATGCCAGGTTCCTTGGCCGCGATACCCCTCAGGCCGTGTACCGCTGGCGCGAACAGGATGCCGTATCCGCTTATATTATTGAAACCACCGCCCCGGACGGTTACAGTGGTAACATTGATTTAATTGTCGCTGCCACCCCAACGGGTACAGTTCTTGGCAGCCGGGTACTGCGCCATCTGGAGACTCCGGGGCTTGGGGATAAAATAGAAAGCCGCCGCTCAGACTGGATTTTAAGTTTCAATCAGCAACCGGTATCAGACAGCAATCTGCAAAAGTGGGCGGTAAAAAAAGACGGTGGCCAGTTTGATCAGTTTACCGGCGCCACTATTACCCCAAGAGCGGTAGTGAATGCCGTTCGTAATGCTGCATTATTCCTGCAGCAGCACCCGGAGCTGGCAACCATGCCGGCAAATTGTGAGGAATAACCATGAGCCAGTTTAAAGAGATTGCCTATCAGGGATTATGGAAAAACAACCCCGGCCTGGTACAGCTGCTGGGGTTATGTCCTTTATTGGCCGTCAGCTCAACATTGACTAACGCCCTTGGTCTTGGTGTTGCCACCTTACTGGTGCTGCTCAGTTCAAACATTGCCATTTCGCTGGTTCGCCACCATGTGCCGAATGAAATCCGGATCCCGGTTTTTGTTCTGATTATCATTGGGTTCGTTACTGTACTGGAATTAACGATTAACGCTTTTGCTTTCGGGCTATATCAGTCATTGGGTATTTTCATTCCGCTGATCGGCACCAACTGCATTATTATTGGCCGGGCAGAGGCATTTGCCTCGAAAAACCCGGTACTGCCTTCAGCCTTCGACGCCACGATGATGGGAACAGGTTTCACCCTCGTTCTGGTACTGTTAGGTGGCATCCGGGAAATTCTGGGTCAGGGCACGTTGTTCGACGGAGCAGAGCAAATGTTTGGCAGCTGGGCAAAAGGGCTGAGAATAGAAGTATTTCACAGCGAAAATCACTTTCTGCTGGCGATGCTGCCACCCGGTGCATTTTTATGTATGGGCATGTTAATTGCCCTGCGCACCGTTATAAATAACAAACTGCAACAACGCCAGCAAACAGCACAAAAAACCATTACCCGCAGCAGGGTTACAGGTACAACTCAATAACGCATGAATAAAGCCAAACGTACAGAAATACTCAGCCGCCTCAGGGCGGCCAACCCGACGCCGACGACAGAACTGGAATACAGCTCTTCTTTCGAATTACTGATAGCCGTGTTGTTATCGGCCCAGGCTACCGATGTTGGTGTAAATAAAGCCACCCGCCACCTGTTTCCTGTGGCCAGAACACCACAGGCAATGCTGGAACTGGGCGTAGATGGTGTAAAGCACTATATTAAAACCATTGGCCTGTTTAACACCAAAGCTGAAAACGTGATTAAAACCTGCCGGATACTGGTAGAACAGCATGGTGGTGAAGTACCTGAAAACCGTGAAGCCCTGGAAGCCTTACCCGGTGTTGGCCGTAAAACAGCCAATGTAGTGCTCAATACCGCTTTTCACTGGCCAACCATTGCCGTAGATACGCATATCTTCCGGGTCAGTAACCGTACCGGATTTGCTCCCGGCAAAAATGTGGATGAGGTAGAACAAAAACTTCTGAAAGTGGTACCGGCAGAATTTAAACTGGACGTACATCACTGGTTGATTCTGCATGGGCGCTATACCTGTGTAGCGCGTAAACCACGTTGTGGCAGCTGCCTTATTGAAGACTTGTGTGAATACAAAGACAAAACCGATTAGAGGATTAAATCATGAGAATACTGCACACCATGCTGCGGGTAGGTAATCTGGAACGCTCCATTGCCTTCTACACAGAAATTCTGGGCATGAAATTACTGCGGCAGTCAGAAAATACTGAATACCAATACACACTGGCTTTTGTTGGCTATGGTGAAGAAAAAGATACCGCAGTAATCGAATTAACCTATAACTGGGGCACAGACAGCTATGATCTGGGCAACGCCTATGGTCATATCGCACTGGAAGTAGACGACATCTATGCGGCCTGTGATCTTATCCGCAGTAAAGGCGGGGTAATAAGCCGCGAGCCAGGCCCGGTAAAAGGCGGCACTACTGAAATCGCCTTTATCCGCGATCCTGACAACTACGCTATCGAGCTGATCCAGAAAAAGACCAGCTACGACACTTTATAATCTGCTCTGCCCCGGCACTGCCGGGGTTTTTATTCCCTTTTATTTATATTTTCCCATTTTATATACAATTAACCTGAAATTCAGCCGGTATCGTCTACACTGAAAAGGCTGACGGTTTTATCTTATCACTGTCTTCATTTCTCATCGTTGCCACAAAGGAGATTGTATTATGGCGAAAACTACAGGTAGTAATGAGCTGCACAACGAACTGAAATCTATAGCCGATGCACTGGAAGAGTTTCTGCAGAATTCTGCCGATAAACCCAAAGCAGAACTAGATAAAATGAAATCAAAAGCCGAATCTTTGATTAAAGATGCCCGGGCTAAGCTCAGCACTGCCGGCGAAAAACTGGAAGAGCAGTTAACCCAGGCCGGAGAAAAGGTATCTGAAAAAGCCAGAGCCGTTTCAGACTGTACCAATCATTATGTCCATGACAACCCCTGGACCAGTGTAGGAATTGGCGCTGCGGTCGGTGTTGTTATCGGTGTCTTACTGAGTCGTCGTTAATCCGGTGCTGCAATCCCGACAAGGCCCTGCCAGCGGGCTTTTTTCACTTAGCAAACGTATTCTCAGCCAGCTGGTTGCCATGGCTGAAAGCAGGCTCAGGCTGGCCGCCATTGAGCTGGAAGAAGAAAAGCTGCAGTTGACCAGGCTGCTGTTACTGGCCGGTATATCTTTACTCTGCTTGGCTTTTGCCCTGATGAGCCTGTTAATTCTGATTTGCTGGGCAATTGATCCGGTATATCGTTTTACCGCACTCAGTATCATGACCGCTACCCTGTTTATTCTGGCTGTGGCAGGTATCAGCCTGACACTCCGTAAAAGCAGACAGACAAATATTCTGGCTGAAACCCGCAGACAGTTAAAGCAGGATCTGCAGACATTACAGGAGCCATCTGATGGTTCATAGATACCGGGCAATACAACACCGCAAGGCACAGCTTATCCGGCAAATCCGGCAACAACGTACTGAGCTGGCTGCTTACACTGATGAATGGCACCAGGTTACCGATCCATTGGATCAGGGCTGGCAGAATCTGCTTAAATATAAAATGTATATTCTGGCAGCCGCTTCCCTGCTGGCGATAAACACCATAAGTCACCCGGACAGGCTGTTACGCTGGAGTAAGCGGGCACTTTCACTGTGGAGCAGCTATACCCTGCTCCGGCGTTTATCTGCCCGCATGCGCCCATAAAAAAACAGGGGATTACTCCCCTGTTTCTATAATAACTTTTTCATTCAGCGACATAGCCAGATTATTATCATAGTAAGCCGCTTCATTGATAAACGTCGGGTACACGGTTTCCGTACCATCGTACTTAACTTCAGTACCGTCAAATAAGGTAAAGATCGGATCACCGGGATTAATCGGTTTATAGTCGTTATCCTGGATATTTTTATGCACCATCCCCATACGTTCACCTTGCTCATTCACCGGTAACTTAATGCTGCGCAGGTAACGAATAGCTTCAATCTGCCGTGGTAATGGTGGCAGCCGGTCAGTATTATACAGCTCCACAAAATCCAGAATATGCCGGGTCATCGTGTCCATTTGCTCCAGCACATCCTGCCGCAATACAGACTGGGATTGTGGCCCGACTTCAACCAGCACCCCATAACGGCCTACGGTACACATTAAGGCATGGTCTTCTGCAGCAAAATGGTCTTCATCACGTGAAATAATGGCCTCAGGCATGTTCATTTTTACATAAGCCGCCATCTTGTTATAAAAACTGCCAGCCTGAGTCAGAATAAGACAGGCTCCCATATTGCTGGTAGTGTTATGTAAATCGATAATCAAATCCGTTTTAGCATTACCTTTCGGGCCAAGTTGTGCATTTAACACTTTTGCCCGGCTTTGCTCATAATTGCTTAATGCCGGATTAGCCAGATCTGCCGTTTTAAACTGACGGTTAAGATCGCTATGGATATAACGCTTGTTTTCTTTGTGTGCTTCAGGATTGGCCCATACGGTTTCTACTTCAAAACTGCTGCGCTGCATCAGCTCAGGTTGCTGCTGATAACGGCGAATAAGATAAATACCGGAAAACTCATTACCATGAGTTCCACCGACTATCGCCACCTTTTTAATCTGATCCATTTAATCGCTCCGGTAATAACTGGCTGGTTAATAGCATAGCATGTTGCCATTATGGCGAAAGCCAGCAGCAAAGAGAATAATTTTCAGATAAAAATGCAGAAATAAGGAATAGAAATGCAATTATGCCGGACGGGCCAGCGAGGTCTGAGGTTCAGAAATTGAGACCAGAGTATTATGCAGGATCTGGCTGGCCTGACAGCTGCATTTGCCACACTGCGATGCCACACCAAGGCAGGCTTTCAGTTCACGCATAGTCGATACACCTTCGGCCACTTTCTGTTTAATGGCTTTATCGGTGACTCCTTTACACAAACATACGTACATCTGAACACCCCGAGTAAAAACAACCCGGACATTCTAATATTATTAAGAACCATTATCAATAGCATTTTGAACACTGACATAGCAATGCTATGTCAGTGCATAAAAAAGTTAACGGAACAATACTTTTTCCTGCTGGAACCAGCGTACGCAAAAAGTAATAAATACCCCGGCCAGCACCACGGTTGAAGCAAAAATCAGTAACAGTAAGCCACTGTCCGCAGTACCTTTTATCAGTTCCTTGATTGCCAGCGCCACATTCATTACCGGAATAACCGCCGTTTTTCCGGTCAGCTCTACCCCTGGCATCATGGCGGCAACCAATGGAATAAAAATAAGCACTGACAACGGGCTGATATAATTCTGCGCTTCTTTAAAGGTACGGGCGTAAATAGAAATTGCCAGCAGCAATGACGCAAAAATAGCGGAGGTCGGCAATAACAGCAGGAAAATTAATACCAGTTCGGTAACGGCTATCGCTGACATGGCATCCTGAACTACCGACATACCAAAGAAAGAACCGATGATCACGCCCCACAAGCCAAAACTGGCGACGGTAATCAGCGCTCCCAGTAATCCCGTGGTCAGAACGGTCAGAAATTTACCCAGTACAATACTGGTACGGCTGACCGGACAAATCAGCAGCGTTTCCAGCGTGCCCCGCTCTTTCTCACCGGCGCCCATATCAATGGCCGGGTAAGAAGCACCCAGCAAACACAGCGGGATCAGAATATAAGCGATCAGCGCACCAAACTTTTCCCCGATATTTTCCCGCTTCGCGGCGGTATCCACTTTACTGACCGCCACCGGTTTGATAATCCCGGCCAGTTTTGCAGTATCAACCCCTAGCTGATTAAGCGATTCCCGCTGTAATTTTTCTGTATAGTTATTCAGTAATTCAGAAAAATGGCGATACATAAAATCAAATTGTGATGACTGGTTATAAATAATCTGCCACTCAGCCTGTTGTACATGCTGACGTTTGTCAGCAAAATTTTCCGGCACAACGATAGCCACATCAAATTCTTCATTGCGGATCGCTTCAATCAATTCAGCTTCGTGTTGTTTATCGGTCTGCACCTGTTTAAAGTTTTTGTGATAAAACAAGGCTTCAGCAAATTCAGGCGCCTGCTCAGCGTTAACAATAACGTAGCGGTGTTCTTTCTGTTCGGCTTTTAATGCCGTACTGGAAAAAACCAGCCCCATAACCCCGAAAATAACCGGAAAGATCAGCACCGGTAGTAAAATAACGAAAATCAGCGTTTTCTTATCACGCATCAACTCTGTTAATTCTTTTAAATAAACCTGCCACATCAGACGGTCTCCTCCTGCTGCAATGTTTTACCGGATAACACCTGCAGGAACGCCTGCCGTAAATCACCTTCGCTGCCCAGTTGCCTGAACGCCGCCATCTCACCGGAGAAAGCACTGATCCCCTGATCAATAACTACCACCCGGTCACACAGTGAAGCCACTTCATCCAGATGGTGAGTTGAAAAAATTACCGGTGTGCCCTGTTGTTTCAGCGACAGAATAAAATCCAGCACTGTCTGGGTGGTCATAATATCCAGCCCGGTCGTTGGTTCATCCAGTATCACAACTTTAGGAGAATGCACCACCGCTCTGGCTATAGCCGTTTTTTGTTTCATCCCGGTAGACATATTATCAGCCCGCCGGTTGGCAAAGCTGTGCATATCCAGCAGTGTAAAAAGCTCGTCAATCCGCTGCGTTAAATCATGCTCTTTCATGCCATGCAGACGGCCAAAATATGCGATATTTTCATAGGCGGTCAGTTTGCCGTATAACCCCGTACTACTGGACAGAAAGCCAATCTGTTTCCGGGCCTGCACCGGTTGTTTCAGGACATCAACCCCGTTAATAAATACCGAGCCACTGTCTGGTCTGAGTGCGGTTGAAAGCATTCTGAGCGTAGTGGTTTTACCGGCTCCGTTCGGCCCCAGCAGCCCCAATACTTCGCCGGAACCACAAATAAAACTGACATCCCGTACCGAATGAAATGCTTCTTTGCTGTAACGCACATCCTGCTTCTCTGCATCGGAAAGCTTGCTGCGTTTATTAATGGCAAATGCCTTGGCCAACCCTTTAATTTCTATCATTAAGCGGTCCTGTTTTAAGCCTTAACGGACGAAAATAATCCGTATTATTATAAAAATCAGCATGTTGATTATCGTTATACCAACCCGGAACCCCCAGTAAAGGTAAAGGGGTCAGTTGCTGATTATCAAGAAGAGCCGAACCATCAGCAATTTGTTTACTTAGTTTTTCATCCAGAAAAGTGTAAGCATCTGTGACCGGCCACTGACAAAAGCCGGCCGGAACCTCGACAAACCAGCATTTAGCTGTCAGCCCCAGAAAAGGCCTGGTCGCCATTTCATAAATGGCATGGCCAAAAATAACCGGGCGTACCGTCTGCCACCAGATATGCCGGTTTTGCCAGAACACCTGATGCCAGCAATGCTGCTGCAAACTGCCGATATGCTCGGCCATCCCCGGTTCACAGGCCAGAATAACGCCGCATTCATCCAGCAGTGTCAGTTTATTACGCAAAATACTGCGCTGTTTCAGGCCATGCTGTGCAATCTCATGCTGATGCAACCGGTTCAGTAGTTGTTTAGTGGCAGGAAAAAGGCACCAGATCAGCGCACCGAACAAATCATGCCAGTTTTGTAAACGGGTTGGTATTTGCCGGGTCTCATAGATATAAGCCTCGTAATAACGGCCATCCGCAGCCAAATCCGCACTATCCGTAAAACGATAGCCATAGTCAGGATTTAACCAGCGGCTCAGTTCGTCCGGTGCGGGCCATCCGGCATATTGCGCCAGCGGAAAAGCACGGCATAAGTCACTGAATACCGGATTTTCAGTTAACACTGATGCGGCCCAGTATTCAGGCGCGCTAAAACGTATTTTTGAAGTCGGGCTCGGCATAAAATTTTAAGTCTGTTTATGTTACGCGTAAATTAGTTACTTAAAGCAGCAAAAAGCACTTGCAATTTTGCTGTAGCATGGCAAATTCAAAAGGTACGTCTATACGTACATACTGCCAAATTCAATGTGTTTATTCGAAATGATTAATAGAGGTTATCATGTGTTCAATTTTTGGGGTGCTTGACATCAAAACAGACGTCAAAGCCTTGCGCCAGCAGGCGCTGCAGTTATCTAAACTATTACGTCACCGGGGCCCGGACTGGTCTGGGATCTGGAATGACGACAATGCCATTTTAGTACATGAGCGTCTGGCAATTGTAGATACTGAAAATGGTGCCCAACCTCTGATTAATGAAAATCGAAATCACATTCTGGCAGTGAATGGTGAAATCTACAATCACAAACAACTCGAAAAAGAGCTGACTACGCCCTACGCCTTTAAAACCAAATCAGACTGTGAAGTTATTCTTCCACTATACCTGGAACATGGCGCTGACTTTATTGATAAACTACAGGGCATGTTTGCTTTTATTCTGTACGATGGCGAGCAGAACCGTTATTTAATTGCCCGTGATCATATCGGTATTATTCCGCTGTACTACGGCCATGACGAACATGGTCAGTTATTTGTTGCATCAGAACTGAAAGCGCTGGTGCCGGTCTGTAAACAAATTCAGGAATTCCCGCCGGGACATTACTTCGACAGTAAAGTAGGCGAGCTGCGCAGTTACTACCAGCGCGACTGGCAGACCTTTGATGCCGTAAAAGATAACCCCGCAGATGTACAGGAACTGCGTAAGGCATTAGAACAAAGCGTAAAAAGCCATCTGATGTCAGATGTTCCTTACGGCGTATTACTGTCTGGCGGGCTGGACTCATCATTAATTTCAGCCATTGCCCAGCAATTTGCCAAGCGGCGGGTTGAAGACAACGACCAAAGCGAAGCCTGGTGGCCACGGCTGCACTCTTTTGCTGTTGGCCTGCCTGGTTCTCCGGATCTGGCTGCCGCCCAGAAAGTCGCGGATGCCATCGGTACTGTGCATCATAATGTGCTGTTTACGGTACAGGAAGGACTGGACGCAGTACGGGATGTGATTTACTTCCTTGAAACTTACGATGTCACTACCATTCGTGCGTCTACCCCAATGTACCTGATGGCCCGCAAAATCAAGGCCATGGGTATTAAAATGGTGTTGTCCGGTGAAGGTTCAGACGAAATCTTCGGCGGTTATCTGTATTTTCATAAAGCACCGAATGCCCGCGAATTCCACGAAGAAACGCTGCGTAAACTGGAGCGTTTACATATGTTCGACTGTAACCGGGCTAACAAAGCGATGTCAGCCTGGGGCATCGAAGCCAGAGTTCCGTTTCTGGATAAACAGTTTATGGACATTGCCATGCGCCTGAACCCTGAAGCAAAAATGTGCGGCAAAGGGAAAATGGAAAAGCATATTCTGCGTCAGGCTTTTGAAGGCGCCCTGCCCGATGAAATTCTGTGGCGCCAGAAAGAACAATTCTCTGATGGCGTAGGTTACAGCTGGATCGACAGTTTAAAAGCCCATGCCGAAAAAGAAGTAACCGATCAGCAGATGGCAACCGCCGCTTTCCGCTTTCCGGTAAATACCCCGGAAAGTAAAGAAGCTTACTATTACCGGGTAATTTTTGAAGAACACTTTCCGCATGCCGGAGCTATCGCCTGTGTACCGGGTGGTAAGTCAGTCGCCTGTTCTACTCCGGAAGCACTGGCGTGGGACGCCAAAATGGCAGAACTGACCGACCCGTCAGGCCGGGCGGTACGGGACGTACACGAACAGGCATATTAATTTTTAAATTGTCATTTAAAGCTGGCAGAATAGCGTTATTCTGCCAGCTTTTTTATTTTAAGGTGATTTATGAAATACATCATCAGCACATGCGCATTACTGTGCAGCCTTACACTCCATGCCGCCCAGCCGGTGGCAGGTAAATGGATTACCGATCAGCAACACCAGACCCTGAACGATCCGCAAAGCTCCGGCTTAACCTTTCGTCATGGCGAACTTATCCATCTGAGTGATAACAGCGCGGCACCAGAGCTACGTAATAAACTGCTGCGGATTAACCCCCATACCGCCCAACTGCTTGCCGCACCAATTGAGCTAACAGTCAGTCCCGCCCTTAAAAAGAGTTGTTTCGCTGAATTGCTGCACAATAATCCGGACTGGGAATCACTGGACTGGGATCGCAAAGACGATACCAGCTTCGTTACCGTGACTGAAGACTCATCCAAATTCAGCCTGAATGACGAATGCGCCCGCCGTTATGCAGACACTTATGCAACAGACTACCCGACGCTGCTGGTTAAAATTAAAACCGACAAAGCGTTAACCAAAGCCGAAATTGTGGCGGTAAGGCCAGTGCAGTTTCCGCAGTCAGCCAGCGTAGGTAACTTTCCCAATGACGGCATCGAAGGCTTGGCCTTTGACGATAACAACAACCTGTATCTGGCACTGGAAAAAAATATGGCAAATAAGCCAATGATTTTCAAAACGCCTTATACCCAAAACTTCTGGGACACAGAAGATTTTGTACAGGTAACGGATACAGAACTGCAACTGCCGGCAATTGATGATGAGAACCATCCGCTGAACGGTATGGATTTTCTGCCCAGCCCGATAAAAGGACATCCGGGATATCTGGTAACGGCTGCCCGTAATGACGACCAGTTATGGATTTTCGATTTAAGCAAACAGCAACAGCCATTTGTGCAGCAGTTAAATTTTTATGCTCCGACTGACGACACCGGCAACTGCCCGGCCTACGAACAAATGGTACAAACAGCCATTGAAGGCATTGCTATCGACGGTGATACCGTCTATATGGTTAATGATCCGTGGAAGCAACATTACCCGGACAATATTCAATGCCCGGCCAATGCTGCCAACTTTAAAAAGTTTGCGCCTTTACTGTTTAAAGTTCTGGTAGATCCAAGATGGTTTATCGACAAGGATAAATAATGCCCACTTGCTGGATTATTGCTGGCCCTAATGGTGCAGGTAAAACAACTTTTGCGTTGGAGTTTTTACCTGCCACGGCAAAGTGTTCTCATTTTATAAACGCAGACATGATTGCTGCGGGTTTATCTCCGTTGGCGCCTGAGAATGGGTTGATTACTGCCAGTAAAATATTCTTATCTGAAATAAATACCAAGATTACTACGAATACAGATTTTGCCCTTGAAACCACACTTGCCGGGCGTTCTTATATAAAACTGATTAATTCGCTACATGCCAGAAGCTGGCATGTTAAATTAATTTATCTGGCACTACCGAATGCTGAAATGTCTGAATTGCGGGTAGCAGAGCGGGTCAGGCATGGCGGTCACAGTATTCCACTTAATGATATACGCAGACGTTATCCACGTAGCCTGAAAAATTTATTATATATATTTAGTCCGTTAGTCGATCATTGTTTATGTTTTATGAATGATGGTGACAGCCCGGTATTAGTATTTGAGCAAGAAAAACAGAATCGTGTTATTATTAATCAGCCATACTTTCAGCTCTTACTGGAAAATGCATTATGAATATAATCGTAAAAGATGCGCCATCAGAACAGGCTGAATTAGCCTTACAGGCTCTGAAAACCGCTGTTCACAACACCCTGGAGAAAAAACGTAAACTGGGTCAATATGCGATAGTATGGGATGGTAGCAAAGTTGTAACGCTTAACGGGCAAACACAGCAGATAACTGAAGTTCCGCCTTTAACAGTAAAATAGTCTCGCCATATTCCGGAAATATCTGTTTATCTATATAAATGTAGTTGCATACATCTTTATTTATAAAAAGTCATATCTTATAACCAAACGCTACTTTAACTTTGCCGGTGCCAGAGTATCCTTATAACCAATTTATATGTGATGGAGTTTTTTTATGGCTAACACCTTTGATGACAACTCACTGTCTATCGGTCGTACCCCGCTGGTAAAACTGAACAGGGTAATTGATGGCGGTGCAACAGTTTATGCAAAAATTGAGTCCCGTAACCCGAGTTTCAGTGTGAAATGTCGTTTGGGTGCAGCCCTGATTTGGGATGCAGAAAAGAAAGGTTTGCTTGGCCCGGATAAAGAGCTGATTGAACCCACTTCCGGTAACACCGGTATTGCCCTGGCATTTGTGGCTGCCAGCCGTGGTTATAAATTAACCCTGACCATGCCTGCCACTATGAGTCTGGAACGTCGTAAGCTGTTAAAAGCACTGGGAGCCAATCTGGTTCTGACCGAAGGCCCGAAAGGAATGAAAGGCGCAATTGAAAAAGCCCGCGAAATTCAGGCTTCTGACCCGGATAAATATGTGTTACTGCAACAGTTTGAAAACCCGGCTAACCCACAAATCCATTTTGACACTACCGGCCCGGAAATCTGGAATGATCTGGACGGCAAAATAGATATATTTATTGCTGGTGTCGGTACTGGCGGTACTATCACCGGTGTCAGCCGTTACATTAAGCAGGAAAAGAAACATCCTCTGCTGACAGTAGCCGTTGAACCTGCTGAATCACCGGTGATCAGTCAGGCAAAAGCCGGTGAAGAAATCAAACCTGGCCCGCATAAAATTCAGGGTATCGGTGCTGGTTTTATTCCGGGCAACCTGGATTTAAGCCTGGTTGATCAGGTAGAAACCGTCAGCAGCGAAGATGCGATTACCGCCACCCATCGTCTGTTAAAAGAAGAAGGTATTCTGGCTGGTATTTCCTCCGGTGCCGCACTGGTTGCCGCACAACGTCTGGCCGCCAAACCGGAAAACGCCGGTAAGAACATCGTAGTTGTACTGCCAAGCGCTGCCGAGCGTTACCTGTCCAGCCCATTGTTTGCTAACGTATTTACCGAACAGGAACTACAGGCTTAATACTGCTGCTTTTGCATTTTCTTTTCACTAAGGCCACTTTTGTGGCCTTTTCTCTTTACAGCAGAATCAAAACCTTACACACTTAGGCTTAGCATTTACGGCTGAATATTACACAGGAAACTGTTATGAAGTGGTACTGGCTGCTATTGATATCTGTATTTCTTACCGGTTGTGAGCGGATACAATATTCGCAAAACAACACACCTGAATATATTGCTTCAGAGTTTTTTGAGGCTATTTATAACGAAAAAAATCTGGAAAAAGCCAAACAACTCAGCACTGCTGAATATGCGGCGGTGATGGAATCTTACGGCACAGTTCGCCAGGTTTCCCGGACAATGTTTAATATGTCATTTGACAGTGTCGAAATTGCCGTAAACCGCAGCGGTCAGAGCCTGCGCCAGCAATACGATACCACGGCCAATATTACCCTGGTCCTCACCGGACCATATAATGGTGACCGGCATGATGACGTAAGAACCGTAACACTGGTAAAACAACAAGGCCGCTGGCTGGTGCAAAAGGTACAACAGGATCGGTTCAGCACCACAAAGACGTGATTTAGCCGTAGAGTGGATAAGAGTACGGTCTGCACTGTGCCAATAACAGACTATGGCGAAGCTCCAGACCTACCTCAATTGTCAAATAACAGGACGCCAGATAGTTAAAAGTGGAGGTGTACTAAAGCTAAAAAACATCAGCCTGATAAAAGCTGGCAGCGATGTATTCTGGCACACGACGAAACCCTGCCACAGCTTGACCGAAAATAATCTTACGGGCGGCTGTTTCCTAAATATACAAATTCCATTAGCATCAGATGTACCAATAAAGAGCGTCTCCACCGTTCAACAGACACTTATTCGTCTTGAACGCCGAATAAGACGCTAAAGAGTTAGCGTTTTTTAAATGGAATTTCGTTCTGTAGCAGACATTGAAGGGCCATGGGTTGAGCAGTCAATTGACTCAGGTTTGATCCAGCGTTGTAAGGAAAACTGGCACGTTCCTATTTCCAATCTAAGCAACTATGCATTAGCTACATTTATTCGCCAAAAGCTTGGGCTAATAATCTGTATTCCAGAAGCAAAAAGAAGAATAGCCATAGAGTTCACTGATGATACTGAGATATATGATGAAGAGCTTGAATACGCTGTCAATGAGTGCAAGTAAACCTAACAAGGTAAATCAACAGATTCGCTGTTTAAAGCGTTAAATCCGCTCCTCGCCCATACCTGCCAGTTCCCTTCTGGCATTCTTATGTCACTGGCAGATTTGATATTACTCCCCTGCTGCTGTCTTTTCCTGAATTAATGGTGCTCTGGATAACTGAAAAATCAGCCCTGGTTCGGCTCTGCTGGCAGACAGGCTCCAGCCATGCGCCAGGGCTATTTCCTGACAAATTGCCAGGCCAAGACCTGCTCCCAGATCGCGGCGGTGCTCGCCACGCCAGAAGCGGTTAAATAGCAGAGATAGTTGTGCCTCAGCCACACCCACTCCATAATCGCGCACTGTAATCCTGTCCTGCTGAATCTCTATCTGCACTTCGCTGTCAGGTGGCGCATGCTGAATGGCATTTTCCAGCAGGTTTTTCAGCAAAGTAAATAATGCGCCTTTGTCGGCCTGCCAATTTATACTGGCAACACCGGCCACCAGTTCCAGTTTAACCCCGGCTGTTTCTGCCATTCGCTGCAGATAAGTCACTGCCTCCGTTACAATTTGCGGCACATCAACAGTAACAAACTTATAGTTTTGCTGCTCGCTGGCTTCAGCCAGCAGTAATAATTGCTGTACCTGCCGTGACATATATTCCACATCATGCAGCAGCCAGTTACGATCTTCTGTTTCTTCCATCAGTTCAAGTTGTGCACGAATTAACGCCAGAGGCGTTTTCAGTTCATGGGCAGCGGTGGTAAGAAATTCCTGCTGCACGCGATAACCATGCTCCAGCCGTTCAAGAGCCTGATTAAAACTGTTGACCAGAGGGGCTATTTCAAAAGGAACATTATGATTTTGCAGCCTGGCCTGTAACGAGCGGGGTGATATTGCAGAAGCCGATTCAGATACTTCGCGCAGCGGCCGTAGCGTATGTTTCAGAGTGATGTGGGCACAGATCCCAAATACAAAAAGCAACACCCAGGAAAAGACCGTAATACTATCTCTAACAAAACGCAAAGCAAAAGCACGGTGGGCAAAATTCATAAAACGCCGGCTGGCTGCGGCCTGTAAAAACCAGCGTTGGCCATTATGTTCAACTAACCGGGTAGCACCGTCCAGCATCACACCATCACGCTCAAACTCAAAAGATCCGGGTTGTAGTGAGCTTATACCATCAGGCCAGAATACCGGGCCAGCAGCAGAAGACAATACCACCTGACCTGCTTCATCTAACACCCGGTAAGCGACTTCCTGTTTTATACTGTCAAACAGCCACGGCATATAATTCTCATGATCAGACCTGATAGCCACGGGCATTGCGTTACCATCAAATAAAAGCCCTTCAGCCAGGATCCGGGTGTAATCGGAGATATCAGATTCAGACAGCATATTGCTTCTGGAAAACAACATGACAGAAACCACCAGCACAATCAGGCTGATACTCAATACCACCCCAACCAGAAAAGCCAGTAATACCTTAAAACCGATACTATTCAGCCGGAACAGCGCCCTGAAGTGCATAACCTACGCCTTTTACATTTACTATTCGCTGGCACGAACCAATAGCCAGCAGTTTGCGGCGGATACGATGCAAAGCCACATCCAGCGCATTGTGAGTAACAGCATTACTTAGTCCCCAGCCAGTTGCTTCCAGCGCACTATGGTGCACCACTTTTCCGTACCGGCGCACCAGCAGCAACATAATATGCATTTCAGCCTGAGCCAGCGTTTCGGCTTTATCACCACAGCACATAAAACCGGAAGCTGGACGCAGTGTCAGATCACCATAACCGGGATCAAATGGCCGGTATTCTGCAGGACGACGCAGCAAAGCCCTGACCCGTGCCACCATCTCGTCCATAGAAAATGGCTTGGAAAGGTAATCATCAGCTCCCGCATCCAGCCCTTCAACCCGATCATTCAGTGCATTACGGGCAGTCAGTACCAGACAGGGAATAGCATTGCCGGCAACCCGCAAACGCTGTAATAATGCCAGCCCATCCCCGTCCGGTACTCCCCGGTCTATAACCAATACCTGATACGGTACCTGCTGAAGTGCGGTCATGGCATGGTCAATACGGCTGAATACATCAGCAGCAATACCGGCAGACGCCAACCCTTTGCAAATCAGCCGGGCCAGCCGTTCATGATCTTCAAGCAGCAGAATACGATTCATCTGAAGTAGTAGATATAACCAAGGAACACCCGGTTTTCGGTTGAACTGTCAACCAGAGGGCTGTCCTTTATTGCTGATGCCAGACTGCTCACACCGATATCCAGCAGGATCAGATGCTTTTTATTAAACATATAGCCCCCGCGGATACCAATTTCAGTACTGACCGCCGATTCACCCTGATAAAAGGACCGATCATTGCGAACTTCATTTTCACGAACCCCATAGTAATAATCGACATATTTCTTATCCAGCCAGCTCACTACTATCCGGGGGGTCAGTGTAAACCGTGCTCCGAAACGCCATGTTCTTTCCAGGCCAAGGTTAAAACGACTGCCCTCACTGTCTCCTGACACTTCGCTGATAAACTCCGCACTGATATTGGCATAGTTGTTCTGCCATTCGGCTTTAGCGCCGGCCCAGAAACCACCTTTACGTTCTTCCATGCCATTTAAGATCCAGGCATCATCCTGCTCGTAATCATTAAAATCATATTTAGTGACAATGCTGAAATTAAATTTATGGAACTCATTAATCTCAATGCCGGGTAATCTGAATTCCAGTTCCGGGCCTAACAGCCGTATGTACCTGTTTTCAAATGTCAGAACCGGAATAACGGTGTTGTTGCGGTCAATGTCTGTATAGGCTTTCTGACTGGTCAGCACCACAACGCCCAGCCCCCAGACTGAAGATGATGCTTTGTCATCTGCTTGCTGCACAGCTGCAACGGCGGTCAGAGGATAACTCAGCCCAAAAGCCATAACCGAAACGGATAAACTGCGCACAAAAGCAGTGCTGTAGCCGGAGCATGCTGAGAACAGGGATGGCATAGATAAGTTCCTTACAGGTGATGTTGATGAAGCTTCATCATCAGTCACCTGACTTACATAGAACTTACCAATACGGTTTAATAATATTGTACTGCGGGCAGGCTCCGTTGAAACTGCCCGGCAGTTCTGTTACTTCCCGGCGGCTATTCCTTCGCGCCTTGGATCTGCCGCACCCTGTAATACGCCGTTTTTAATTTCAATCGCATGCAGGCCGCTGTTTAAATCCTGTAACTGCACTTTATAACCCATATCCTGTAACTGTGGCTGCAATTTGCCCAGTTCTGTATCGGCTTCCAGTGCCAGATAGTCATTACGGTGCGTAACTCTTGGCAAATTCAGCGATTGCTGCACATCCAGTTTCCAGTCAAGTATTGCAATTATGCTCTGTGCCACATAATTAATAATACGGCTGCCGCCGGGAGAACCAATAACCAGTTTCAGATTGTTGTCTTTATCAAACACCATCATCGGCGCCATAGACGAGCGGGAGCGCTTATTGGCCTCTACCCGGTTAGCGACCCATTTACCGTTTTCACGCGGTGACAGGCTGAAATCTGTCAGCTGATTATTCAGAATATAGCCATTGACCATTAAACCTGAACCAAACATGTTTTCAACGCTGGTGGTCATGCTCACCGCATTACCATATTTATCTACCACAGATAAATGGCTGGTATTGGCAAATTCAATTGCTTCAGCGTCAGCCAGTGGTTGCGCCCCTTCTGGCTGGCCTGCTTCAAACTGGCGGTCCTGTTGCAGATTAATCAGCTTCGCCCGGCCTGCCAGATAGGTGCTGTCCAGCAACCCGGCTACGGGTACGTCAATAAAATCCGGATCTGCCACATAGCGATCTCTGTCGGCAAATGCCAGCCGTGATGCCTGACTAAATAAATGCAGTGCCGCCACACTGTCCGGAGCCAGCTGACGTAAATCAAAATGCTGTAAAATGCCGAATATCTGTAATACCGCAATACCGCCGGAACTTGGTGGCGCCATACCACAAACCTGATATTCCCGATATGGCAGGCAGATAGGATCCCGCTCTGCGGCTTTATATCCGGCTAAATCTTCAGCGGTAATTTTACCGGCATTTATCGGTGCCTGCTGTACAGTCTGCGTCAGCAGTTGTGCATTTTCACCCTGATAAAACGCGCTGACCCCCTCTTTAGCAATTCGCTTCAGTAACGCGGCATAAGCCGGGTTTTTCAGAATATCGCCTTTTTGCAGCGGTTTACCCTGCGGGTAAAAATAGGCTTTAGAGGCTTCAAAGGTTTTCAGGCCACGGTTCCAGCCCAGCTCCAGTTGCTTTGCAGTACGGCCGGACACCGGAAAACCTTTTTCTGCCACTTCAATGGTATAGTCAAATAATGCTGACCACGGCAGCTTGCCGTATTGCTCGTGTGCCTGCGCCAGAGCTTTCAGTACACCGGGGACGCCCACTGACTTACCGCCAACATAGGCATCCCGCCAGTCCTGTACTTTGCCATGTTCAAAAAACAACTCCGGCGTAGCCGCTGCCGGTGCCGTTTCACGGCCATCAAAAGTACTGAGCTTCTGTTGTTTTGCCTGCCAGTGCAAAATAAAAGCCCCACCGCCTATACCGGAACTTTGGGGTTCAACCAGACCCAGCATCAGCTGCGTGGCAATAGCGGCATCAATCGCGCTCCCCCCCTGCTCCAGAATACGGTTACCGGCCTCTGTTGCCAGTGGATGTGCTGCTGCCACCATATACTCTTTTGTTTCAACCAGTTGCTGCTGATAGCGACCCGTTGCCGCTTCCGGTTCTCTTTGCTCCTGTACCGGAGTTGCAGCCCAGGTATAATTCCAGCATGTCAGTGCCAGTACACTGATCAACATACGATGGCGGGATAACTTCATCACAACATTACTCCTGTTAACAATCTTTCCACCCTACTGAGTTTGTAACGGGAGATCAATAACAAAACCGGCTAACACCTGAATTTCAGGTATAAACGCTACCTACTCCTGAAATAACCGGTGCTGACACTTGATCTTTAACAGTAAATCGTTTTGCATAGAGCCCAAGCAATAATAGTGGTGATACTGTGTCTTCAATAAAAAAACTTAATACCAGTCTGCCTTATATCATATTGATAATACTGACCGTTTTGCTTTTCCTGCTACCGGAATCCCTGACGAATACACTGGAATATCAACGTAATGCGGTTTCACAACTGCAACTGTGGCGCCTGTTCTCAGCCCATTTGCTGCATACCAATCACTGGCATCTGCTGATGAACTGCGCCGGGCTGGCGCTGGTAATGTTGCTGCATGGCCGCTACAGCCGCCATTTCCCGCTCTGGATACAATTCAGTATTGCCGCACTGCTCATTAGCAGCGGGCTTTACTTTTTCTCCCCGCAAATGCAGCACTATGTCGGTTTATCAGGAGTACTGCATGCCTTACTGATCTGGGGCGCCTGTATGGATATCCGCTGTAAAGCCCGCGGCGGCTGGCTGTTATTACTGCTACTTTGTACTAAGGTAATCTACGAACAATGGCAGGGCCCGGACCCGCAACTGGCCGCCCTGATTAATGCCAATGTGGCAATTGACGCCCACCTGTACGGCATTATTGCCGGTAGCCTGCTGTGGCTGGTCAGCTCTATAACGCTGCGCAGTAAAAATACGAGGTAAAAGGCTGTTGCTTTGAGCCGTATCACATTTTCAGACCGGCTCAGCAGGTAGAATGCCATCTTACCCAAGGAGAATAAATATGCGTTTTGAAACGGCTGAGCAGGCACTGGCGATTATTGGCGATAACGAAAATATCTGGTGCCACTCAATGGCGGCAACCCCCTATCTTTCATTACAGGCCCTGGCAAAACATGCCATGCAGCGCAAAAATCTGACCTTGCTGCAACTGCATACCGAGCATAGTGAAATACTGAGTGAACCGGAACTGAGCGGCCATTTACGCCAACGGGCATTTTTTATCGGCAGCGCTACCCGTAATGCAGTACAAAGCGGGCTGGCAGACTATGTACCGATGTTTCTGTCAGAAATACCCAAACTGTTCCGCAGTGGTGATCAACCTCTGGATACCGCCTTAATTCAGGTATCACCACCCGATAAGCATGGAATATGCAGCCTCGGGGTGTCTGTTGAAGCAACCCGTGCCGCAGTGCAGATGGCAAAAAAGCGGATTGCCTGGATTAACCCCCTGATGCCAAGAACCCATGGTGATTCTTTTATCCATCTGCGGGATATTGATCATTACTTTGAGCATGCCGCCCCGGTTCCGGAACATTTACCGGCAACTCAGGACGACATTACCATGAAAATCGGCCAGCATGTTGCCAGCCTGATACGTGACGGCGATTGCCTGCAAATGGGCATTGGCGCCATTCCTGATGCCACCCTGGGTTATCTGTATCACCATAAGGATTTAGGTATTCATACTGAAATGTTCTCTGACGGTGTATTACCGCTGCTGGAAAAAGGTGTGGTAACCAACCGCAATAAAAACAAACACCGAGGCAAAGTAGTCACCACCTTTGCGATGGGCAGTAAAAAACTCTACGACTTTGTAGACGACAATCCGGAAGTGGTATTTCTGGATGTCGCCTATACCAACGATACATCCGTAATCAGAAGCAACCCGCAGGTAGTGGCAATTAACAGCGCCCTGCAGGTTGATTTAAGCGGTCAGGTTTGTGCTGATTCCCTTGGCACTAAAATTTATTCCGGGGTCGGCGGCCAGATGGACTTTGTCCGCGGAGCCAGCTTATCTGAAGGTGGCAGGGCCATTATTGCTTTACCGGCGACTGCCGCCAACGGCCGGGTATCCCGTATTACCTCGCTGCTGACCCCCGGCGCCGGTGTGGTAACAACCCGGGCTCATGTGCATTATGTGGTAACGGAATATGGCATCGCCAACCTGCGGGCCAGAAGTTTAAGTGAACGGGCCAGAGCGCTGATTAATATTGCCGCTCCGGCGTTTCGGGAAGACCTGGCCGCTCAGGCATATAAAGACTGGGGAGTGGTGGTTTAAAACCGGTACTCTGCCAGATCCAGATAATGACTGATACCGGCAATTTTATCGGCAGCATGGTGATTGACATACAACACTGTGCTGCTGCCCTGCTGGCAAATCAGCTCTGTCAGGGCCAGTACTTTATGGCGGTTCAGTTCATCCAGCCCCAGACAGGGTTCGTCCAGAATCAACAGTGCCGGACGCTTAATCATTGCTCTGGCAATCAGTACCAGCCGTTGATCACCAAAGGATAAATCCGTAAAGGATTGATACTGCCGCTGCCGCAACCCCAGTATATCCAGCCATTGTTCCGCAATGTGCTGCTGCCGTGCTGTCGCTTTCTGGTATAAACCGATACTGTCGTAAAAACCTGATAACAGCGTATCACGGATATTGCTGCGGATCCGGTAATCCTGCTGCAATGCACTTGATACATAACCGATATATTGCTTGATCTGCCAGATGCTCTCGCCATTGCCACGCTGAAAGCCGAAAACGAAAATATCGTTACTGTAGCACTGCGGATGATCACCGGTAATCAGCGCCAGCAGGCTGCTTTTACCACAACCATTAGGCCCACAGAGCTGCCAGTGCTGGCCGGGCATAATGGTCCAGTTAAGCGGTTTAAACAGCGGCTGTTCGTTATAAACAATACGGATATTCTGTAACCTGACCAGCGGTTGCCCGGCAGCTAATGGCGGTGTTTTTTGCTCTGACTCTGGTTGCTCGGGCTCTGGCAGTTGTAATCCACCCAGTTGCAGTTGCATCAGTTGCCGCAACTCTGCCAGATGCTGGCTGCTACAGGCTGAAGTCAGTGCCAGACAACCCTCTGCCATATATGCCAGATGGCTGACAAAGTCCGGGATATCTTCAGTCCGGCCAATGACAAACACCATCAGGCACTGTTGTTGCCATTGCTGCAAAAAACTTTTCAGTGCCAGCACAGACGCCTGATCCAGCCCGGCAAAAGGCTCGTCCAGCACCAGCAGCTCGGGTTGCCGGCTTAATGCCGCTATCAGCGCCAGCTTACGTAACTCACCGGTAGATAACAGCCGGAAAGGCCGTTGCAGCAACCTTTCCATATCAAATTGCTGTATCAGGGTATGCAGTAACACGGTATCAGCACATTGTTGTTGCAGCAGCGCAGCAACAGTTGTTCCCTGATTACTGTCATCCAGCTGGCCACGATCAAACATTAACCGTTCCTGCTCCAGCCATTGTTGCTGCTGTGCTGACGACACCAGGGCCACGTTCTGAAAATCAGCATGTTTAGTCCCGCCCAGCACCGTTATACCCTGAGTTTCTGCTGAAAAATCAGCTAACAGCGCAGTCAGTGCTGATTTGCCGGCACCATTAGCGCCGGTAACAGCCCAGTGCTGACCGGTCTGCAACTGCCAGTTAATGTCGCTGAGCGTAAAACCGTTTTTAAAACGTACTGTCAGTTGCTGCAAAGAAAGCTGTTTCATTATTTGTTCAGGTCATCCCACCACTGCGGCTGATCTTTTAAATGCCGGTCAAACCACGCCAGCAGATGATCCCACCATACATAGCGTTTTTCCCGATCAAGAATATGGTGATCCTCTCCCGGAATTTCGACCAGCGCAACGTCTTTACCCAGTAATTTCAGCGCTGTGTACATCTGGTGGGATTCACCTGCCGGTACGTTAACATCTGAGTCACCGGTAATCAGTAACAGCGGGGTGGTCACTTTATCTGCATTAAACAGCGGGCTGTGCTCCACATACAGCTCTTTGTTATTCCACGGGAAGCTGCCACGGCTGGCCAGTCCGGAATATGAGAACCCCCACCAGCCCTGGCCCCAGTATGAGCTAAGCGAGCTGATACCGGCATGAGAAATGGATGCGGCAAATAAATCGGTTTTGGTTGCCAGATACATGGTCATAAAACCACCGTATGACGCCCCGGCATTACCAATTTTTTTGTCATTGATAAACGGATGCGCTTTTACAAAAGACCGGGTGCCTTCGATAATATCGTCTGCGGTGTAATCACCCCAGGCATTAACATGCAACGCCGAAAAATCCTGGCCATAACCAATGGTGCCACGGGGTTGCAGCACGTAAACCACATAGTCGTTCGCTGCCCAGTGATGGAACGGGTAACGCCCGGTAAATGCCCGGCTGACCGGTGTTGTACCACCGTAGTAATACACAATCAGCGGATATTCTTTACTGGCATCAAAATCCGGTGGCAGATAATAACGCCCTTCAATCAGCTCACCATTGCTGTTGGTAAAAGTGTAATCTTTTACTTCTCCCAGCCGGATATGCTGATATTGGGCGGCAGTGTTATACAGCACCCTGCCCTTACGGGAACCGCTGTCAGCCTGAACCAGTTGCTGGGGTGCAGACACAGAACTGCCGATAGCCAGCACAGTGGCATTGCGGTTATCTGCCATTACCACTTTTTCCACCACATCCAGTTCGTGTGCAGTTTTGGTAAAACGGGCTTTTTTCAGATCATAAAAGTACAGCACATTGCGATCCTGCTCAGTAACCTGTAACAGAATATCGCCATGCCGGGAGGTAGCAGCACTGCTGATCGCCGGTTTAAATTCTTTGGATAAGGCTTTTACTGTTTTACCATCCAGCGACATCAGATACAGCTGCCCGTCATAATCATTCGGAATCACCTCAGCTTGCAGGTTAACTCCGGCATTATCAGCAAAGCTGGGCCCTGCCACCACCAGTAGCTGATTCTGATAATACTGTACCTGATTCAGAAAGCGGAATTCGCCAATTTCGTGTAAGGCAAGCGTTGCTAAATCCAGTTCCAGTACAGCAGTACTGCTGTGCGGCGCTTCTTCCCTGGTATAGCGGCGTTGTGTCAGTAATACTCTTTTACCATCGGCACGGATATCTGCCAGATAGCTTGACTGGGCATCGGTGGTTAACGGCCGGATTAATCCGCTCTGGATATCCAGCTGATATAACCGGCTGGTATCACGAAAACCCCGCCAGCGATCTTCCATTTCACGGTAACGCTTAGCCCTGGCATCTTTACTGTTGTCCGGTGTGTTCCAGCTGAAAATCAGCGACTGGCTGTCAGGTAACCAGCGGTATGCACCGATATCTTTCTGGTTACGCAGAATCGCAGAGCTTTGCCAGTTATGCAGATTCAGCAACTGTATGCTGTTATCGGCAATAAAGCTTAAATAGCGGCCATCCGGGCTGAATTGCGGCTGGCGCAAAACCTGTCCGGCCCAGCTCTGGATAATACTGTTTGAAGCGATATCACGTAATTCAGTACGCTCAATAGCTTTGTCTGCCGCATCTGAACGCCCGGAGAAACTCAGTAATGCGACAGAGCCATCAGCGGACAGGGCCAGTTGGCTAATGGTTTCAGCATTAGTCAGCAAACGATTATTCAGCGTTTCCTGCTGGCTCAGCTCAAAACGGACGTTACTGTCAGACGTTAATTGCAGCTTTACGGAAGCAATATCAGTATCTGTAGTTTTAAGACCATCACTGAATATCACCAGTTGCTGGTAGCCGGCACTGAAACTGATTTTCTGCGCCGTAACCGCTGGCAACTTGCGATAATTAATATAAGCCACGCTGTCGCCCAGCCCTGAAACATTCAGCTCGCCCTGCCACCAGCTGTTATGCTGCAACTGGGTAAACCAGACTCCCGGCCCGGCTTGTGCTGCCTCTGCCGGGGTTAAGGTGCGCCATTGCAGGGTATTACCAAATAACGACACTTTTTGTCCGGCAACCGGAAGATACTGTTGCTCCAGTTGTGCCAGCAGGCTGCTGCGGATTTCGTCAGCTTTGCCGCTTTGTTTCAGCGTCTGAGACTGTAAATGCGGCAAAGGGCCAAGATAGAGTACCTTACTGGCTTCGGTCTGCTGCGCAGCATGAACCTGAAAGAAAAACTGGCTGCACAGCAGCACCACACATAATACGTATTTCATTGTGCTCTCTTTTTCATTGTTGTTATAAAACCGGAACCGCTGCTTAAAAAGCAGGGTCGGTCCGTAAAATCAGTTGCTTTGCGTTCAGCGGATGCCGGAAACTTATTTCCGTGGCATGCAGCAATAAACGCGCACTACGCTGTTGTACACTTTGTGGTGCATAAAGCGTATCCCCGAGAATGGGATGACCAATGGCCTGCAGATGCAGCCTTAACTGATGTGAGCGTCCGGTTACCGGGTACAGTTCCACCCGGCTTTGTGCTGATTCAGCATCAACCTGCAAAACCCGGAACTCAGTAACCGAAGGTTTTCCCTGTTGCTGGCATATTTTGTATCTGGGCCTGTTATCCTGATCTGCGGCAATAGGCAGATCAATACGTCCTTCAGGCTGTAACATAACGCCATCGACCACGGCGGTATAGGTTTTTTTTACTGTCCGGGCCTGAAATTGCTTACTGATATCCGACAAGGCTTTTCTGGTCAGCGGCAAAATCACAATGCCCGATGTATCATAATCCAGCCGGTGTACCACTGCCGCAGTTAAAAACTCGCGCTGCACCCGGCTTATCAGGCAATCATGATTTGCCGGGTGTCGCCCCGGAACGGTCAGTAACCCGGCGGGTTTATCTACCACCAACAAAATATCATCCTGATAAATAACCTGATAGGCTACGGATGTGGCAGGTAAAATATGTAACGCTTCATCAAAACTGCTGGCTGACATGATTAATCTTTCGCTGTTAAAATCCGCCACATTATGCCGTATTTGTTGCCGTAAGCGAAATCCGGTAAGCTGCTATGGTTTTTCTTACCCAGAGCTTTTATGACAACCAGCTTTAACTACAATCCGCCTCTGACGCCTTTGCTGGATATCCTGCATCAGGATAAAGATATCATGGTGCTGAATAAACCCGGTGGCCTGTTAACCTGCCCCGGCAAAGGCGAACATCTGGCAGACAGCCTGCTAAGCCGGGTACAGCAACAGTTCCCGCTGGCAAGGCTGGTGCACCGGCTGGATCTGGCAACATCGGGCATTGTGGTTATTGCACTGCGTAAGAAAGCGGAAGTCGCCCTGAAACAGCAATTTGCCCACCGTCAGGTACAGAAGCGTTATCTGGCCGTGGTATGGGGAAATCTCCAGCCAGACAGTGGCAGTATCACCTTCCCGTTGCTGGCCGATGCTGATAATCCCCCGCTGCAAAAAGTCTGCTATCAGCAGGGTAAAGCAGCGCAAACCCATTTCCGGGTGATACAACGGCTGGAAAATATTTCAGTGGTTGAATTAAAACCCATTACCGGCCGCTCACACCAGTTACGGGTACACCTGCAAACGCTGGGACACCCGATACTGGGAGATGCTTTCTACGCTCATCCTGAAGCACTGGCAGCCTCCCCCCGTCTGCTATTGCATGCGGCTGAATTAAGCTTCAGCCATCCGTATCACAACACCCGTCTGACATTTACCGCAGCTACCGATTTTACTGATCACAGCGGCCAGCTCAGCCCTGAATTTCTGCTCCGTTACCGATAACACCAGGATCCCGGCAAAATCGTAATTTTTCTGCCAGACTATAACAGTTCGTACCTTTACTACTTTCAGGGAAAATAAACATGAGCTTTATTAAGGAATTTAAAAGCTTTGCCATGCGCGGCAATGTTGTTGATATGGCGGTCGGTATTATTATCGGCGCTGCATTTGGTAAAATCGTGTCATCTTTTGTGTCTGATGTCATTATGCCGCCAATCGGCGTATTACTGGGAGGTGTGGATTTTAAAGATTTAGCCCTGACTATTCAGGCAGCAACTGCCGAACAGACTGCGGTAGTGATTAAATACGGCGCTTTTCTTCAGACAGTGATCGATTTTCTGATTATTGCCTTCGCGGTTTTTATCGGGGTAAAAGCGATTAACTCACTGCAACGCAAAGAAGCAGAAGCAGCACCTGAAGCCCCGGCCGCACCACCGGCAGATGTGCAGTTACTGACCGAAATCCGTGATTTGCTGAAAAAACAGCATAGTGCCCAATAGATAAAAATAAGGGCAACTCGTCTTAAAAAATATCAGTAATAAAAAGCATCCACTACCTTACTGCGGGCCATCTGCGATGCGGTTGACGGCTTTGGCAAGCCGCAGATTATCCGCACTGATAACGAAGCAGTATTCACTTCGCGTTTATTTTGTGGGGGGGTAAGGTTACTGGGAATAAAATACCGTGCATGGCAAGGGGTGTTATGTGGTTATTATGTACCTGACTGATCAAAATTATTTTCCTGCAGGGTAAAGCAGCGTTCATACCGAATGCCACTTTTCCCTGCCCGGAAAACAGAGATTCAGATTTTAAAAGAACAAAAGCAGCAAAAGAGCCAGCTAAGTTGCCAGATTATTTATCGCTAACAACCGAAAACTGATTAAGTTTTAAGCAGAAACGGGTTGTTTTTATACAACCCAAGCGTGTGAACGATATGAACGGGACAACAACACAAGAACGCTATGAACGAGACATCAACGCCATCTTGCTGGTTTCTCAGCAAAATGGCAGTGATTAATATGGCAGGAACACTTATTTGGATTCTTGGGCAGAGCACTCACATTCAAAAATCACAGCAACTTCGACTAGTTTAGCCGCTGCACTACCTGACAGTACAAAAGGGAAAATCTTTAAGTTACTAATTATTGTATCAAAAGCTATACCATACTCTCCAGCAACCTCAATATATTCAGATATTTGAGCCATATCATCTTCATAAGATAAAGAGCCCTCAGGATAATAAGAGCCTACTAAAGGTTGCTTTCTCATCTCATTAAGGACTGTCTTTAAATT
>JARXRR010000030.1:0-44199 GCA_033792355.1 Chromatiaceae bacterium AAb-1 | reverse complement strand
TATTTTACCAAACCAGCTACATTTTCCATCATGACCATCTTTGGTCTCAAATCAAGCGCAAGTCTTTCAAAATCATCAATTAAATCATTTCTTTCATCAGATATTTCTAAACTGCTATTTCTATTCCGGAGTATTGAAAAACCTTGACATGGAGGACAGCCAGCCAAAAGATCAAGTTGCCCTTTTCGTATCCCAAGATTTCGCTTAATTTTCATACCACTGATATTTCGAATATCATGACCTATGATAGGGATATCAGGATGATTTAACATGTAAGTTTCACGAGCTTTTTGATTGAGTTCAACTGCAGCCAATACATGATATCCTGCCTGTTTAAGGCCCGTTGTTAAACCTCCACATCCAGAAAATAGATCTATTGCAGTAATATTTGATTTCATTTCTTTGACTTCTTAAGAATTTATACCCTGAGCTATTAAAAATAAGACTTCACTTCCTTGTGAGGTTATAAATATCAAACCACTTGTGCCAAAGTAAATTAATTTGATTTAACATAAAAATAATAAAATAGCTTGGTGAGTATTTTATATATAAAAAATCTAACAATATCAAGCTTTACGCCAGCTGGTGACACCGTTTTTATCTTCCACAATAATGCCTCTGGCGGTTAACGCATCACGGGCTTTATCTGCTGTGGCCCAGTCTTTATTCGCTCTGGCGGTATTACGTTCAGTAATCAGCGCTTCAATTTCAGCGACTTCATCGTCTGATGCACCAGACTTTAAAAAGACTTCAGCCTCACCCTGTAAAATGCCCAGTACCCCTGCCAGTTGTTTCAGTACCCCGGCCAGTTCAGCCGCTTTGGCTGGTTCTGTTTCTTTATAGCGGTTTACCTCTCGCGCCAGTTCAAACAGCACCGGCAGTGCTTCCGGCGTATTAAAATCATCATCCATCGCGGCCTTAAACTGGGCAACATACTGGTTATTTAAATCAACCTGTTCAGCCGGTATGACATTACGCAACGCGGTATATAAACGGCCTAACGCAGCATGTGCCTGTTCCAGGTTTTCAGCCGAATAATTCAGCTGGCTGCGATAATGGCTGGATAGCAGGAAATAACGTACTGATTCTGCATTATATTGTGCCAGTACGTCTTTTACGGTGAAGAAATTTCCCAGTGACTTGGACATTTTTTCTTTATCGACCTGCACCATACCGGTGTGGATCCAGGTATTCACATACTTATGCCCATGTGCACAGGTAGACTGGGCAATTTCATTTTCGTGATGCGGAAACTGTAAATCTGAACCTCCGCCATGAATATCAAAATGTTCACCTAAATGTCTGGCACTCATGGCCGAACATTCAATATGCCAGCCTGGGCGGCCATTCCCCCATGGCGATGGCCAGAAAGGTTCGCCAGGCTTAGCGCTTTTCCATAATACAAAATCCAGCGGATCATCTTTTGATTGCGCCACTTCAACTCTGGCACCAGCCTGCAGCATGTCAAGGTTCTGCTGGCTCAGCTCGCCATACGCCTCATATTTACTGACATCAAACAACACATCACCATCACTGGCCTGATAAGCGTAATTTTTATCAACCAGTTGCTGAATAAGCTGAATAATGTCGGCAATATGGGTAGTTACCCTGGGTTCAATATCTGCCGGTAACAACCCCAGCGCGGCAAAGTCCTGGTGCATAGCTGTAGTAAAACGGGCGGTCAGCGCATCGCAGCTTTCATTATTTTCAGCCGCGCGTTTAATAATTTTGTCGTCAACATCAGTAATATTGCGCACATAAGTCACATCGTAACCGCAAAAACGCAAATAGCGGTTAATCACATCAAAAGCAACATAAGTACGGGCATGGCCGATATGACAGTAGTCGTAGATTGTAATACCACAAACATAAAGCCCGACTTTTCCTGGCTGGATCGGGGTGAACACTTCTTTTTTACGGCTTAAGGTATTAAAAATCTGCAACATGAGTTCCTCTAAACGCGCCTTATTTCAGATAAATACGAACAATATTACCTGTTCTGACAAACGCTATAGTGTAACACCGGCTTTCGCAGCGAGCTATCCTTGCTTTATGAATTGCCACACGTCAGGTAGAATAGCCGCAGTTTAACAGAGGACAAACCATGATCAGCTTACATACCAACTACGGCACCATCAAACTGAAGCTTTTTGCAGACAAAGCACCAGCCACAGTAGAAAACTTTATCAGCTACGTAAAAGACGGTTTTTACGATAACACTATTTTTCACCGTGTTATTAACGGCTTTATGATTCAGGGTGGTGGCTTTACAGCTGAAATGGAACAAAAAGAAACCAAAGCGCCGGTTAAAAACGAAGCCAATAATAAAGTAGCCAATACCAAAGGCACTATTGCGATGGCCAGAACTAACGATCCGCATTCTGCCACCTGCCAGTTCTTTATTAATGTGGCTGATAACGATTTCCTGAATTTCTCTTCTGAAAGCGGTTCAGGCTGGGGTTATTGCGTATTTGGCGAAGTAGCCGAAGGTCTGGATGTAGTCGATACCATCAAAAAAGTGGCTACCGGCCGTCACGGTATGCATGCTGATGTACCGGTAAAACCGGTTATTATTGAACGTGCAGAGTTTCACGACTAAGCCGTAATGCAGTCTCCTCATACCCTGTTTATCGCCGATCTGCATTTAAGTGCAGCCCGGCCGGATATTACTGCGGCGTTTCTGGCATTTCTGCAACAGCAGGCGATTGATGCCGACGCACTTTATATTCTGGGTGATTTGTTTGAAGTCTGGATTGGTGACGATGACCCCGAACCGTTACTTGAAACCATCGCCCAGGCATTGCAACATCTGCATCAACAGAATATTCCGGTGTATTTTATTCATGGTAACCGCGATTTTCTGCTAAAGCAGCAATACGCAGCCCGTGCCGGTATGCAGCTTTTACCTGCCCATACGGTGATCAACCTTTATGGTCAGCCGGCCCTGATCATGCACGGCGACAGCCTCTGCACACTGGATGTGAACTACCATAAATTCCGCAAATGGTGGGATCAGCCGTGGTGGCAATGGCTGATGCTGAAATTACCGCTGTGGTATCGCCAGCGTCTGGCGCGTAAAGCCAGAGCGAAAAGTGCTGAACATAAAAAACAGTACAGCAGTGACATTATGGATGTGACACCGGAAGAAGTCGTGCGGCAGATGGAAATTTATCAGGTACAGAAACTGATTCACGGCCATACCCACCGCCCGGCAGTGCATCAGCTGGCAGTAAACGGCCAGCCTGCTGAACGTTATGTACTGGGTGACTGGTACACCCAAAGCAGCTATCTGAAAGTGTCTGCCGAACAATGGCAGCTCTATTTTAATCCCCTTTCGGTTCAGAACCGCCACGAATAAGCAATATTCAGAAAATCCATGCCCGGATTACGACTGGATAACCCTCCGTTGGAATAATGCATATAGCGCACAGCCAGCATCTGGCTGTTTCGGGTGTCCAGCCCGAATAATAACCCCAGCCGGTCTTCAAACTGAAAATGCGATCCCAGATCTTTACCGGCAAAACGGCGTTTATCCAGCATACTGACGCCTATACCAAACTCCCAGAACACCGGCCTGTCATATAAAGAAGCAAACTGCTTTTTCAGTACCGGTGATAATGCCAGAGCCACATTAGACTGATAATGCGACGGGTTACCGTATTGCCAGAAGTTAGTACTTGCTTCCAGATAGATATTGGCATCACCAATCCACGGCAGCGAAGTGACATGGTATTCCACCGGCCGGTACGCCAGCCGCATCCCGTTTACCCGGCCTTCGCCTTTGAGGTATTCAACAGATAGCTGTGAACTGTTACTGTCTGACATTGCTGCCTGAGCTGAGCCTGCGACCAGCCCCAGCAGTAAAAATACTGCTGCTGTTTTTCTCATTTCTGCGCCCTTTATTTATCGTTAAACGGACTGCCTATCTGGTCAGTCCTGTATCGGGCGCAATTATCAGCAATGGCTGCAGTCAGATAAATATGGCTGGGGCGATAACATTATTCACCACGGTGAACAATCGGCGAGTACCGCTTAATAAGTAATCAAGTTCAGTATGAACGGTATGGCTGAAAAACCGCTATCGCCCAGTTTACAAAAGCCCTTAAACGGCCACTGAGATGACGGTTAGGCGGATAACTCAGATACAACGGCAGACTATTATGCTGCCAGTCCGGCATAATACAAACCAGCTGACCATTGTCGACATAAGGCTGAGCCATAAACAAAGGCAGCTGACTGATACCGAGACCACTAAGCGTGGCAGTGAGCTGGGCAGTACTGTCATTAACAGACAGCGGCTTTCCGCGCTGCCTGATTTCCACAGATTGCTGCCGACTCTGGCTGGTGAAACGCAGTGGTATCACCTGATTGGTGGCACGGGAACGGTAATAAATCAGCTGATGGCGATTTTCAAGCTCATCCGGAGCCTGAGGTTCACCATACTGTTGCAGATAAGCCGGCGCGGCACAGGTGACAAACGACAGCTCTGCAATACGTTTCGCCACCAGGGTAGAGTCTTTCAGCTCACCACCACGGATCACACAATCTACATTGTCGGTCAGCAAATCAACATTGCTGTCACTGACCCCAATCTCCAGTTGAATATCCGGATACTGTTGCAGAAATTCCGGTAAGGCGGGCAGCAGAATAAAATTAGCGATAGCCGAAGCCATATCCACCCGCAGCCGGCCCCGGGGCCGGCTTTGCTCATTAGTGATATGGCTTTCAATATCTTCCAGCTCATGCAATAAGCGTGAAGTACGTTCATAGTAGGCAGCGCCCTCCATAGTAACCGCCACCCGCCGGGTAGTACGGTGCAGTAATTTAAGCTGTAAATGCGTTTCCAGCTCCTGCACCAGCTTGGTGACCGTTGAACGGGGTATGTCCAGCAGATCAGCCGCGCGGCTGAAAGTGCCGGTTTCCACTACCTGACAAAAAACTTTAATCGCTAACAGATGATCCATAATCTGACTCTGTACGGTGTTACAGACCGCCAGCATAACATGACCGCAACCTTCTGACAGCTAACGGCATTGTCCCCGGCTTTGCAACCCGGCGTTCAGATATACCTGATCAATCAGCTGCATGGTTTTAACCGCATCATCACCGCCGGTCAGCGGTGTTGCCTGATGCAGCAGACAGTCCCTGACATGCTGCAACTGATAGTAGTAGGTAGACTCCCCTGCCACACTGTAAGTCTGCTGTCCGGCAGCCGTATGCAGAATAATACGGTTACCCTGATGCGGCGCGATGAGTCCGAATACTTCCAGACTACCCAGCTCACCTTCCAGCATAATATAGGCTTCATGCACTTTGCTCAGATGTTCAGCCATAGAGCAGCCGACATAAGCCTGGCAGCCATTGCTGAAACGCAGTAATGCCTCAGTGGTAATATCAATCTGTGGTTCACCGGTAATGCAGGCAGCCCTGATAACCTCAGGCTCTTCCGCCATCAGCGTCCGTACCCAGTGCAGCGGATAACACCCCAGATCCATCACCGCGCCACCACCCAGTGCGGCAACATGCCGCAATGAGCCAGGCGAAAAAGGAACCCGTACTGAAAAGTTAGACCGGATAAGATTTACCCTGCCCAGAATACCGGAAGCCAACAGCCGCTGAACTTCCGCAAACAGCGGATGAAACCGGTAATGAAAAGCCTCAATCAGTACCCGCTGATGCTGTCTGGCGGCGTCCACCATCTGCCGGGCTTCGTCAGCATCCATCGCAAACGGCTTTTCGCACAGTACATGCTTACCATGCTGCAATGCCTGCACCGTCCAGTGACAGTGTGCTGACGGTGGCAACGCATTATAAATCAGATCAATATCATCACGCTCCAGCAATGCCTGATAACCCGGAGCAACGTGTAAAATACCGTGTTGCTCAGCATAGGCGGTCGCTTTTTGTATGTCGGATGCCGCAACGGCCTGCACAACAAAACCGTCTAACTGACGTAACGGCTGAAAAATAGCTTTGTCAGTAATCCTGGCTGCGCCTAACAAACCAATGCGAATCATAATGTGCTCTTCCCGTTTAAAGGCAGCAGTAACTCAACCTGATATTGCTGACCAGCCTGAATATTTTTAATCAGTTGCTGCGGCTGGCGCTGCCCGTCAACCGACAGCTGCGCTTTATCCAGCCCGGCCCGCCGTTCAATCAGAATATGGAACATAGCGCCTCTGAAATGACGGCTAATTTCAACTTTAGGCCAGTCTGTCGGTAACTGCGGCTGGATCAGCAATCCATCCTGACAGCCTTTCACTCCAAACAGCCCTTCGATCAGACAACGGTATACCCAGTGTACCGTCCCGGTATTAAACAACTGGCTGGAACGCCCGGCCGTACGCGGAAACTGCTGCCAGGCTCCCCGGTAATAATTAGGAATAAATACCGGTAGCTGACCACGTTGCAGGCAATCAGCTTCATCACTTCCCGGCAGCATTCGTTTCAGAATACGAAAGGCGGTATCTGGCTGAGTTGTCTGATATAAAGCAAATAAATAAAATGCCGCAGCATGGTTATATACAGAACCATTTTCAGCCGAACCGGGGTGTTTCTGGGTTACCCGGCCAACATCTTCACGCATTGCCGTATATGCAGGTGCCAGCATCTGTACCCCGAAAGGCGTTTCCAGTTGCTCTGTTACCGCAGCCAGTAAGCGACTTTGTTTTGCCGGATCGGCTGCCCCGCTTAATATAGCCCAGCTTTGGGGGTTAAGATAAATACGCCCTTCCTGATCGTTACTGACACCAAAAATAACATTGTCGTCAGTAATGCCCCGGCCATACCAGTTGCCGTCCCATAAATATTTATTTACCGCCTGGTTAAATTCTTCGGCATCCGCCCGGTACTGCGCTGCCAGTTGCGGCTGTTCTATCTGCTCACAAATATCAGCCCAGCATTTCAGGGCATAAGCGGCAGCCAGTGACAACCAGCCAGACACGCCCTTACCTTTATAGCCGACCATATTCATCGGGTCACACCAGTCACCCTGTTCGATATAGCTCAGGCCACGGTCATCACGTTTATGCAGCAACCAGCGCATCGCCCGGCTGATATGCTCAAATACGGTGACATATTCATCAGTACCGGCAAATCCGACGACCTGCTGTAATAAATCATAATCGTTAGTTTCTGCCAGATACGCACTAAGACATACCGGCAGCCATACGCACTGATCTGTATGCGGCACCTGATTGATATATTTCAGTTCAGCATCTTTATGTAACAGAATGCCATCCGGCATCTCTCCGCTGGGTTTCTGCTGCGCCAGCGCAGTAAGGAAGGCCTGACGGGCCACTTCAGGCCTGATGTAAGTCATCCCCATATTATCCTGCAGATAATTACGGGTTTGCGGATCGGTCGTCAGCCGGTTTACATCGCCATGATAAAATACCTGCCGGGCCAGCCAGTGATTCACAAAATTATCTAACTCGGCATCCGGGGTACTGATTTTCAGACAACCAGTGCCCTGTGCCACATAAGCGGCATACTCTTGCAGCGCCCGGTCAAAACCATGATCAATACCAAAATAACGTTGCTGCACAGCGGCAATTTCTTTCTCATCATACGCCGGGCCGAATACAAAACGGTACTGCTGTTGTGCTCCTGGCGCCAGAGACAAGCGATATTGCATAACACAGGCCGGGGTTTCATATAAAGCATCACCTTTACTCAGTAAAGACTGCTGTATCGCTGCCGGATTATGTAATCCGCCTTCACCTTCAAACTGCTGCTGTGCACATTCCCAGCTGTCAGGATGTTGCTCTGCCAGCAAAAATGTTTTGTCTTTAAAATATTTGTTTTTGAAATAATCAGGGTATTTCTGATAAGGCGTTACAGATGAACAGACCACGGCTCCCAGCTCAGGATGATAACGGGCAGACTGGTTCATCCAGGACATATAACCCACCGGGAAATAAGGATATACGCTTAACTGGCGTGGACGGCCAGCAGTATCACGAATTGTCAGTTGCCACAGTTCATGGGCAGCATCCGGGCTCAGGCTTAACTGCCACTCAACCAGTAAACCCTGTTGCTGTACCTGCCAGCGAATATCGCTTTTTCCGGCAGAAAATATAAATTTATCCACCTCACTGCGTACCGGTTCATAAGGCACAGAAAACAGCTCGTTTGTTTCTTCATCTTTTATATAAACGAACCGCCCCGGATGATGGGCATAATAAGGCTGCTCTGGCTGCATAAAAGTTTTAGCTTCCAGATTCGGCGCATAGGCATATTTTGCCGGTTCAGGCTGCATAAACTGCGCCACGGCATAACCACGACAATTCAGCTGAATCATCAGCTGTTTATTCCACAAAAATGCCGCGGCCTGCGGCATTTTTACTGCACTGTATAACTCGTAACGCTCACCCTGTTCTGCAGGGCGCATATAAACAGTGGACATAACCGGATATACTCCAAATTCAGGTTATCAGTTAAAAATTACGATGTCTGGATGGCAGCTTTGCGTTGCTGTAACTCAAGCTGGATTTTTGCCAGTTGCTGGTTATCCAGGGTATAAAAACGCATTACAAAAGCAGAAAGTAATGCAATCACTCCGGGAATAACGGAGATCAATAACAGAATCCCCAGCTGGGAACCTTCACTTTGCTGCTCATTGGCAACATATCCCAGTAGAGCCAAAATCCAGCCGATGGTTGCGGATGCCAGCGCGCCCCCCAGCTTCTGGGAAAAAGTCGCGGCAGAAAATGTCATGGCGGTGGCCCTGCGCCCGGTACGCCACTCATTATAGTCGGCAGTATCGGCATACATCGAAAATGCCAGCGGCGATTTAGGCCCCAGCACAAACCCGATAGCCAGATTAATACCGAAAATCAGCCAGATCTCATCTGACGGCACCCAGAACAGACTAATCGAAAGTACTCCGGCAAGTGACATTAACAGAATCATCAGGCGCCTTTTGTCTATAAAGCGTGTCATCAACGGTGTGGCGGCCGCGCCTAATGCCAGTGCAAACATATAGGATGATAAAAACTCTCCGACCAGATCGGGTCGTTCAACATAGTATTTGAAATAATAGACACCACTACCGGCACGCATGGTAATAGTAATCATAATAATCAGTGCCAGCGCAAACAGTACCAGCCAGGGACGGTTATCTTTTAAATCGGTAATATCCCGCCACACCGAACCTTGCTGTTCACTGACCGGCGTAACCCGCTCCCGCGTTGTAGAAAAGGTAATCAAAAACATTAATGCCGCCGCAATACCGAATACCAGCATAGTCAGCTGCCAGCCTAAAATATCATCGCCCTGCCCCAGCCAGGGCACCAGTTTGGGAGTAAGATACGCCACCAGAATACCGCCGGTAAAACCACCGATAAACCGGAAACTCACCAGCGTGGTACGCTGCTGGCTATTGCTGGTAATTACACCGGACAGTGCAGAATATGGAATATTAATCGCGGTATAGATCAGCATCATCAGGCTGTAGGTGGCATAAGCCCAGATTAACTTGCCGGTCTGATCTAAATCAGGCGTTGAATATGTCAGAACCCCGGCGGCGGCCATAGGTAATGCCATCCACAGAATATAAGGCCGGAACTTACCAAAGCGGCTTTTGGTTCTGTCAGCAACAGCCCCCATAATCGGATCTGTAAAAGCATCAATAATCTTGGTAATCAGCATCATAGTACCCGCCGCAGCGGCAGAAATACCAAACACATCGGTATAAAAAATCAGCAGAAATACTGAGATATTTGCCCAGTAAAAGTTAAAACCGACATCTCCCAGGCCATAGCCTGCTTTTTCCAGAAAACTGATTTTGCCGTCAGCCGGCGTGCTGTTGTTATTCACCCTGTTTGTTACTCTTTATCATTTATAATAGTTTCGGCAGCCTAACATAACATCAAATGTTAGCGCAATCATTTGGCAGGTTATCAGTTAACTGTGCCACAATGCGTTGCATAATCTGTTCGGCTGATAAGGTAATATTCAAACGTGTGACATCGGTTTCAGCATCAGGTGGCTGCATGGTATCCAGCTGACTTTTCAGCATTCCGGCTGGCATAAAATGGTTTTTTCGGATCTGCAAACGCTCAGCCAGCAGAGCTTCATCGCCATAAAGATAAAAGAAATGCACCGCTGCGCCAGCAGCTCTTATCATCTGTCTGTGACGGGAAATTAAGCCCGAGTAGCTTAAGACACAGGAAATATTCTGCTCTTTGCACTGCTGCAATTCCTGGCACAGCGCCTGAACCCACTGTTCTCTTAAATCATTAGCCAGCGGAATACCGCTGGCCATCATATTCTTCGCCTGAGCAGAATGAAAATCATCCCCCTCTATATGACGGTAGTTCAGATGCTCTGCCAGCATCCTGCCAATGGTAGATTTACCACTTCCTGCTACACCCATCACAATAATTGCCCGGCTTGGTACTTTATCAGGCTGTTGTTGCATCGTCTTATCTGCTGTTGTGGTTATATAAGTTTATATTGCCAAGCTTAAACCACCAATAATGATTGCGCAACCATTTTGACTAACTACACTAAATACAGTATTGTCTTCATAAAACGCTAACGTCATGTTATGAGTAGAAAACCTAATCTAAAAGATGTTGCTAAAGTTGCCGGTGTCAGCGCAATCACCGTATCACGGGTGTTGACCGATCCAACTAAAGTATCAGAAAAACTACGGACCAAAGTTGAGCAGGCGGTCCGTGAAATTGGCTATATCCGTAATCATGCGGCAAGTGCCCTGGCGTCTGCACGTTCCGGTGTTATCGCGGTCATTATTCCCTCTTTATCAAACATCGTGTTTAACGATGTTTTGCAGGGCATCTATCAGGCAGTAAAACAACATAACCTGCAGGTTGTACTGGGCGATTGTCATTATTCCCCGCTTGAAGAAGAAAAACTGATTGCCACTTTACTTGGCCAGTCGCCTGAGGGTTTTATTCTTACCGGCACAGATCAGACTGATTATGCCAAACGGCTGTTACAACAAGCCGATATTCCGATTGTGCAGATTATGGAGCTGACAGAGCAGCCGATTGATATGAACATCGGGTTTTCTCATTTTAATGCCGGTTTCGATATCACCCGGCATTTGCTGCAAAATGGTTACCGCTCATTAGGATTTCTGGGAGCCCGGATGGATCCCCGTACTCAGCAGCGTCTGGCAGGCTTTAAAAAAGCGCTTGCCGCCTGGCCTGAACCCTGTGAAAGCTATATCCAGACCACACCCCAGTCATCTTCTGTCCGTTTGGGCGGGCAATTGCTGCAAGCACTGATTGCTGAATCTGACGGGAAATGCGATGCGGTGTTTTGCTGTAACGACGACCTGGCATTAGGGGCATTATTTGAAAGTAAACGGATGAATTTATCTGTACCTGGTGATATTGCCATTTGCGGCTTTAATGATCTGGAATCATCAGCCCTGGTAGAACCGGCGATTACTTCGGTTTCTTCACCACGTTTTGAAATGGGACAACAAGCGGTGGAAATGCTGGTAAATGCTTATGGTAAAACCAGACATTCTGTACCACCGATAGATGTTGGTTATCAGATCATTACACGGCGTTCTACCTGAATAAACGTGCCTGAACAAAGATTACCCATGCTTGCTTATGACATGGGTAACCTTGCCTTGTTTAGTTACTCAAAATTGACTTTAAGTCTTACCCCGAAAGTACGTGGCGCTTCCCACATATAGTTTGGTACCGGGTTAGCATTCCAGCGGCCCTGATCGCTCTTGATCTCCTTGTCTGTCACATTATTTACAAAGGCTTCCAGACTCCAGTTAGCTGTTGCCGGCTGATAAGACAGGCTCAGATCCCATTTGGCATAAGCATCCTGCCGATCAATATCCGCCGCAAATGGCAGATTACGGAAACCTTCCGGCCGGTCGCCACGGTTTGCCGGATCAAACCATACTTCAGAAGAATAAGTCATTCTGACTCTGGGTTTTAACAACGCTCCGTTACTGAGCTCAAAGAAATGCTCATAATTCAGTGACAAACTGACTTCCGGTGCCTGTACCAAACGATTACCACTGAAATCCAGCAGGTTAGGAAATGCCGGATTACCCGCGGAAGGGTTAAAGGCAATACCATCTGCACCGTAGCTGGAGTCCGTTGTCAGGAATTCATCATATTTGGCATCCAGCCAGGCAAAAGCACCGCTCAGCTCTCCGTTCTGGCCTACCAGCCATTTGGCTTCTACTTCCAGACCATTAATTGTGGCTTTACCGGCATTGGTTTTACGCAGTAAATCAGCACCCGTTTCAGTCAGCACATTGCTGGTTACCTGCAGGTCGGTATATTCGGTTGTAAATAATGCCGCAAAAACCTGCAAAGTATTGTTCAGGAAACTGCCTTTAATACCTAATTCAATATTAATATTTTCTTCCGGAGCCACATAAGCGTTAGTACCTGCGGCTTCATTATTGTTTGCTGCAATAATGGCATCCAGATCAGCCCGGGTGAACGGCCCCGTTCCGGTATATTTTGCACCATCCTGCACTGTACCTGATTTAAAGCCAGTTGCATAAGAGGCATAAAACATCACATCGCGGCTGTAATCCCATTCCAGACGTGCCATACCGGTGGTTTTATCCCAGCTTGGGTTGGTATCGTTATAGGTATCCACCCAGCACTGGCCCGGTTCAACCAGATCTTTATTCGGCGCCAGACCATCCAGTAAATTATCCGGATCCTGCGTGCCGGCATAATTACGGTTTGGTTCCAGTGTTTCCGTGCGCTTAATATCAGGACACATAATATTGCGTCCGCCAATATCCCAGCGCTCATCTTCGGTATAACGTAACCCCAGGCTAACCCGGAAACTGTCAGTTACTTTATAGGTGCTTTGGGCATAAATACTGTTGGATTTAAGGCCCCGATCCGGCTGGCGGTAGGTTGACCATAAATTAGGATTTGGCGTAGTGCCGCCTTCGTAGTCAACATCCGGGTGAACAATATCAAAAATGGTCCCGTTACTTTCTTTGAAATAAAATAAGCCCACCATCCACTGCAGGCGGGAGCTGTCTTCATTTTTTATCTGGAACTCATGCTGGGTTGCTTCATGATCACACTTGACGCAACCACCCCATTCATATTTATTCTCGTCCCAGCTTCTGTCCCATACCGATTCCCGCGACGAATCGGTATAACCACCGATATAAGACAGTGTTATACCATTTTCAAAATTATAGTTAATGCGGGTGCGCAGGCTGTCGATAGTGAAATCATTAAAGCCTGGCTCCTGAATATAGGCCGAACGGGAAGAGCCACCCGTTATGGTTGGAATATGACCGGTCCCCTGATCAGTAAAGTTTTCATAGGATAAGAACCAGTCAAATTGATCATTAGGCTGGAAAAACGCACTGAAACGCGCGGCTGATAAATCTGTAGCACCATATTTTTTGCCCATAGCTGAGCCAGGAGCCATATCGACATAACCATCAGATTTATCCATTGCGGCTGCAACGCGGATAGCAAAAGTTTCGCTTACCGGTAAATTCACCATCGCTCTGGTGGCTCTGCGATCATAATTACCCAGCGTTATTTCTGCATTTGCTTCAAAATAATCCAGCTTAGGTTTGGCCGTGTGCAGGTTAACAACCCCGCCGGTAGCATTACGGCCAAACAATGTCCCTTGCGGGCCACGCAGAATTTCAGCCCCTTCCAGATCAAACATCAGTGCTGATGCTCCCTGGGAACGGGCGGAATAAATACCATCGACATGAAATGCAACTGCCGGATCACCACTTTCGGTCTGATCGGATGAACCAATCCCCCGGATATAGACCATCGGCGTGTTCTGCGTACCGTTCTGTGCAATATGCAGGCTGGGAACAATACCCTGTAAGTCGTTTAGTTGCAGTACATGGTTGTTGTCCAGTGCGTTCTGATCAAAAGCAGTAACCGCCAGCGGGGTTTCACGGATCGTCGTCACCCTTTTGGTAGCAGTTACCTGAATAACTTCAATCGAGCGGCCCTCTGTCGTTTCGTCAGCTGTTTGGGCTGAAGCGGTAAAACCACAAGTTCCCAGTATTGCCATAGTAGTAAAAACGTGACTTTTCTTTAGTTTGAGGAGTTTCACTTTATCTGTCCTTCCTGTCATCGTTATTTTCAGCCGGAGGACTTTACACTCCGGCTCCTGTTGATTTGCTTATCTTATAATGTTTGCGCAACCAATATGTTGTAAATAGCTTACGCTACAGGCCATATAGCCATATAACTGTTATTTGGCATTTCAAAAACGGTTATACAGGCTGTACGACTTTGCATTCTCACATAAATCAAAATGATTGCGCAACCATTTATCGATCAAATGATCACGAATACTGAAAATATTGCCATTACGCCTGACCGGAACCCCGGTGGCAGGCAGTGCCGTACCGCCTGATAAATCAGCATTCCCCGCTCAGAACAATGCGCTACTGTGGATCAAAAGCCGTCTGCTGGCCGTGGGAAGATAAAATCTGCAGGATAAATGAAATGGCTTCCGGCGACTGATATGAATTGTGGCGGGACTGCACCATCAGCTCGGCGTCAGCCTGCGGCAGATGCGCGCTATTGTACGGTACAACACTGTCAGTCAATGCCGGACATTGTAATGGTGTCGGGCATGGCGTCAGCCGGTCATTACCAATTACGGAATAGACCGGCACAGAAAATGGCAGCTGGTTCAGTTGCTGCAGTAACGGATGTCCCGGTGACAGCACATCAACGCTGTTAGGGCCTGAACGACTCATATACCGGCGCATTGCCGGTGTAATTTCATCGCCGTGCAGGTTCAGCCACATATTACCAAATACCGTTTTCATTACCGACGGTAACCTGATCATTGACGAGGCCAGCCAGCCAAGCCAGCCATCTGCAGTGGCAGCTCCGCGATGTGGCGTATCAATAAACACCGCAGCCCGGACATATGGCCGGGCCTGAAATATTAAAATATCTTCCAGAGTCTGCCGGGTCTGCGCCTCCACTTTCAGCTCTGCCGGCGGTTTGGTAAATGTCGTATTCCATAATGTATCAGCAGTGTTCTGGACAAAGGTTTTGCTAATAATCCCGCCCATACTGTGGCCAATCACAATCATATTGTTGGCGACGATATCATCCGGCTCGGCCATTACCATATGCAGCAGTTCATCCACCCGCTTACGCAGGCGCATGGCATTAAAAAAAGGTGGTGGTCCTGAAGGGTAAAATGCATGCCATACCTGATAACGGGCAGACAGCTGCGGATCTGCAAAAATTGCCCAGCTCAGCCGCCGCCAGATCAGCGGGCTGGAATTTAAACCATGAATCATCAGTACCGGAATTTTATTACGGTTCAATGGTTCTATCGCATAAATACCCAGTTTTTCCTCAACCCGCTCAGCATTAAACAGCCCCTGGGTTTCCAGTTGATCAGCCACTGCCACTTCAACCAGGCAAAGATAAACCGCTGCCGGATCATAATTCAGTGGCAACCGTTTTTCGGCCAGTTGCCAGTTTGCAGGTACTGCCATATTTACTGCCCGTAATGTCAGTAATGGCTGTGCCGGATCACTGAAATCAAGCTTCAGCGGCATCACAGTCAATGCCCGGAACACCCCTTCCGGCGGGAAAAAGCGATCCTGCGGCCCACGGTTCTGCCGCTGCCCGACCATCGTAATGCCGAGCCCGTTATCCTGATGGCGCCGGACATAAGGATCATAAGCCTGCAGATCGGCTGACAGGTAAAAACTCTCAAAGTCATAACCATATTCATCAGTGTCAGCCTGCAGCTCCAGTCGCAGATTCAGGTGACGGGTGTCCAGACCGGTTATCGCAGCACGAACCAGCGGCATTAAAGCCCGGTTATGGTAGCTGACGGCTTCTGATAGCTCATCCGGGCTTGCTGCCTGAACCAGCCAGCGTTCGGCACAACTAAGCTGCAACAGATACAACTGATACCCCGGTGCAGACTGTAATGCCAGTTGACGGCAATAAGCGGAAATATCGCGGTCTGTAACACGGTTGAGTGCTACATACTGGTAAGCCAGTAAACCAGTTACCGCATCACTCATCAGCGGTTCCGGTTTATTCCAGTAAATATACCTGCCCTGACTACAGGCCTGTAACAGCAGAGCTGCCAATAAAAACAGTGATCCTGCTACTCTGCAATGGCCTGACATAACAGCCCTCACTTTCTGCTGACACAATAGGGTTTCAGAGGCCGCCACCAGGCGGTTACCGCCTGATCATTATCTACTACTGTAATACCGGTCCACTGTGAAAACGGAGTTCAGAAGATGGTGTTTCAATCAGTTTCGCTTCAGCCTGACCCAGCAGCTGCACCCGTTCGCTGATATCCTCGCTGCCAGCCACAGCTTGTGCCAGTTGCAGATAATCCTGATAATGACGCGCTTCTGAACGTAGCAGTGACAGGTAAAAACGCCCCAGTTCGTCATCCAGTAATGGTGCCAGCTGGGCAAAACGCTCACAGGAACGGGCCTCAATATAAGCACCGATGATCAGTTTATCTACCAGAGCCTGGGGTTCGTACGTACGGACACAGCGCAGTAAGCCTGAAGCATAGCCAGAAGCACTGACATTTACCAGCTCAATATTACGGGCCCGGATAATATCCAGCACCTGTTCAAAATGGTGTAACTCTTCTTTAATCAGCCGCACCATTTTATCCAGAATGTCCTGCTGCACAGCAGAGGTATCTTTCGGTTGTAATGTGCCAATCAGTGCGTTTTTGCGGGTATCAAAGATACCATTGCCCTGCCTGCGGTAGACAAAGTCTTCATAAGGTTTCAGCCATCCCAGTAAAGTAGCGGCACTGGCATCGTCAATCGCATAACGGCGGATCAGAAAAGCCGCACTTTGCGCAGCTTTTAACTCACAGTGCATATGATCAATCAGCAGCACCGGTAACATTGCCGGGCATTGAGCCTGCTCCAGCCAGCTATCTGGTGTTTTACATTGCAAAAAACTATTTATCGGGGCTAACAGGTTATGTATTTCGATACTGAGCATGGAATTAGATTACCGGACATAAACAGCGGCAATTATAACGGATCACCTTGCCTGTACCAAGCAGACCCGGCACTGGCACCCAAACAGAAATTAAAGGTTATTTTTTAATCATATAACTTGACGAAAAGTTATCCGTTAGCCATAACTGATGCAGGGTTGTATCAAATGCAACCCAAACAACCGGGTGAAATGGCAAGGATAATAATTATGATACTAAACCATTTATGGGGGTTATATGCCCACCCCAAAGAAGAGTGGCATACCATAGACAAGCGGCATGAAAGCTTCCGTTACAGCCTGATACACATTCTTATCGTAGCGCTAATTCCTTCTATCTGTGCTTACTATTCTGCGGTACACCTGGGGTGGAGTATCGGAGCTGGTGAGCCAATCCGTTTAACATCAGACAGTGCATTGATGCTGTCGGTCTGTATGTATGCGGCATTAATTATTGGCGTATTCGCTCTGGCCTGGCTGGCACAATGGATGGCTAATACTTTTGGGGCATCTCCAAGTTATACCCAGGCGCTGGAACTGGCAGCCTATACCTCTACCCCACTGTTTATGGTAGGTTTTGCCGGTTTGTACCCGGAGCTGTGGTTTGTCGTTGCTGTAGGTCTGGTTGGCCTGGCCTACTCAGTTTATCTGCTTTATGTTGGCGTACCAATTCTGATGCATATCCCTGAAGAACGGGGCTTTATTTACGCCAGTTCGGTAGTAACCTGTGGTCTGGTGCTGCTGGTTTGTATTCTGGCAGCTACGGCCATTTTATGGAGTACCGGATTCGGACCGGCATTTACTCATTAGCCAGTAAATAGCCTTATAGCTTAATACCGATCAGTTAAACAAAAATCGGCGTGTTGGTGTGAACACGCCGATTCTTATAACTCGTTAACTGACAAGCATTAAACCTTACAATTCCCTTTTACTATCAGCAAAATAACCTCAGCCTTCGTTATACATCTCAAGACTGGTTGCCATATCCATAGCCAGTTTGGCTTTGGAGTCGTCACTACGCATCTGATCCAGCCGGTTCAGATAGTCCTGATCAATATCACTGGTAACATAGTTACCGTCAAAAACAGACGTTTCAAACCGCTTAATATCCGGGTTTTCAGAGCGCACAGCTTCAATCAGATCCGGTAATGACTGAAAAATCAGACCATCAGCACCAATAATTTTGCAGATCGTTTCGATATCATGACCATGCGCAATCAGTTCGTTAGCTGATGGCATATCAATACCATAGACGTTAGGGAAACGGATTTCAGGAGCGGCAGATGCAAAGTACACTTTCTTTGCTCCGGCTTCACGGGCCATATCAATAATTTGCTGTGATGTCGTACCACGTACGATAGAGTCATCCACCAGCAGCACATTTTTACCTTTAAACTCCTGCTTAATCGCATTCAGCTTACGCTTAACCGATTTTTTCCGTTGCGTCTGGCCAGGCATAATAAAGGTACGGCCAATATAACGGTTTTTGACATATCCCTGACGGTATTGTACACCCAGTTCATGGGCAATCTGCAAAGCAGCATCATTACTGGTTTCAGGAATAGGAATAACCACATCAATGTCCAGATGTGCCCATTCACGTTTAATTTTCTGTCCCAGCATTTTTCCCATTGCAACACGGGACGCATAGACAGAAATATTATCAATGGTTGAATCCGGGCGGGCGAAATAAACATACTCAAAAATACAGGGCGTATAGCTTGGGTTTTCAGCACACTGCCGACTGAACAGTTCACCCTGTTCTGTAATGTATACCGCTTCCCCGGGTGAAATATCACGAATCACGGTAAAGCCGTCAGCATCCAGGGCAACACTTTCTGATGCTACCATGTATTCCGCACCTGCAGCAGTTTCCCGCTTCCCGATAACCAGCGGACGAATGCCGTTAGGATCGCGAAATGCCAGCAAGCCATGACCGATAATCAGTGAGACGACAGCATAAGCACCGCGAATTTTACGATGTACATTGGCTACCGCATTAAAAATCTGTTCAGGCTGTAATGACATCACACCATGATGTTGCAACTCATGCGCCAGGACATTCAATAATACTTCGGAATCCGAGGTAGTATTAACGTGTCTGCGGGCAACCCGGAAAATTTCATCTTTCAGTTCATGGGCATTAGTCAGATTGCCATTATGTGCCAGCGCAATACCAAACGGGCTGTTGACATAAAATGGCTGAGCTTCTGCAGTACTGGAGGAGCCGGCTGTAGGATACCGGACATGACCGATACCGATATTGCCAGCCAGGCGCTGCATATGACGGGTTTCAAAAACGTCCTTTACCAATCCGTTGGCCTTGCGCAAACGCAAGGTATTGTTATCTACAGTCACGATACCTGCTGCGTCCTGTCCCCGGTGCTGCAGTACTGTCAGACCATCATACAGCGCCTGATTAACCGGATACTTACCAACGATACCAACAATACCACACATTGATTTTTCCTCGCCAGATTATGGCCGTTGCATAAAACTGGAATGGTTCTGCAAATACTCGAAGAACCATTCAATAATAAAACCGAATTCAGGAATAAGCAGCGATCGCTGCCACCATGATGCACTGCCTGATGGAGTAAAGGCATCCATAAAAAACAGGACAGCACTGACAACCAGCACGCCACGCAGCGCACCAAATACCAGCCCTAATAAACGATCTGTACCAGATAACCCGGTAGACTGTACCAGTTTACCAATAACAAAATTCAGTAAAGCGCCCAGAATCAGGCAGCTGATAAATAAAATGGCGATGGCTGAAGCATTACGAATAGTCTCGTCTTCAATGCCAGTCAACAGGCCAGAGAGATGGGGATAGTAATAACTGGCAATAAAAAATGCCAGAATCCATACAGCAAGAGAAACTGCTTCTTTAACAAAGCCTCTCACCAGGCTGATAACAGCCGATAACGCTATAATCGCCAGAATGGCGTAATCAACCCAGACCATTTGCTACCAAAGGATACTTGATGACGGCGCGCATTCTACCAAATGCGGCCGGGTATTGCCTAATTATTTTCAACCGGCTGCCAGTTAACCACTACCAGCCGTTCAATTCCTGTCAGTTGCTGTAATTTAGGTAACTGTTGTTCCAGTTTTTCTTTTCTGAGTTCAGGCCCCACCAGAACACTGGTTAGTTTTTGTCCTGATGCATTTGTAATCTCGCGGGTAAAGGTGGTGTAACCGGCCTGACGTAGCTTAGCAACCAGGGCATTGGCATTCTGGGTTTTACTGAAACTGCCCACCCGGACCACCCATGCGACCTGATTAGCAGCCGGACGTTCCTGACTGGCAGCCGTATTGCGTACCGGGGCGGTGGCAGGAGCTGTTACCGGAGCTTTTTCAGATGTAGCTGGGGAAGATGGCGCCGTTACCTGCGTATAACGTTCTGAAGGGAGTTCTTTGTCTGCAGCGGATTCTTCCTGATCTAATGCAGTTTCAGTGCTGATGACAGATTTTTCAGCCGCTGCCCGTTCTTTGTCGTAGGCCTGCTGATCAAACACCTGCTGTTGCTGCACTCCCTGAAATTCAGGACGGCTGGGAATAACTTTAAAATCATCTTTTACCACTTTTTTCTCGCCATCCAGCAAGTCTGGTAAAAAAATGATCCCCACCAGAACCAGAATACTGGTTCCGAGCAAACGATGTTTAAATCCAGGTGTCACTTTGCCTCCTGATTATAGCTAGCCAGTACCGCTGACACTGTAATAAAAGACCCGAACACTACCAGCAGTTCATCCTGCTGTAACTGCGATAGTGCAGAAGAATAGGCAACTACCACATCCTCATGCTGTTGCTGTGGCGCGGTACACTCTGCAAGCACCTGAGCCAGCATCGCTGCCGATGCCCCCCTGGCACCACCAAGACTGACAAGATGCCACTTATCAAACAGTGCAGTCAAGGGTAACAGGCTTCCGGCAATATCTTTGTCTTTCAGCATACCAGTAAATGCAATTAATTTACGGTAGTGAGGTTTCAGCCGGGTTAACTGCTCAGCAAGGTATTGTGCAGACTGAGGATTATGCGCCACATCAACAATAACAGCAGGGTGTTGCTGCAACCACTGCATTCGTCCGGCCAGACTGATGTGTGGCAACACCTGTCTGACAGTGGCTTCATCAGGCAAATGTCCAAGCTGTTCCAGCACTGTCAGGCTGGTTGCCATATTCTGTACCGGCACCGCAGAGCGGGGTAATTGCTGATAACCCTGTGTCTGCCCCTGCCAGCTCCAGTTTGCTTCATGTTGCTGATAATGATAATGCTGATTAACCACACTAAGCTGGCAGCCCAGCTCTGCGGCAGCATCATAAACTGACTGCGGCACCAGTAACTCTCCAACCACGGCAGGTCTGGCGGCCCGGAAAATACCGGCTTTTTCGTAGCCAATCAGCTCCCGGCTATTACCCAGAAAATCCTGGTGATCCAGATCGACGGTAGTAATCACACTGATATCCGGCTCGATGATATTTGTAGCATCAAGCCGCCCGCCAAGACCAACTTCAATCAGGCAGAAATCAACATCCGCCTGCTTCAGAATATAAAACGATGCCAGGGTGGTGAATTCAAAATAGGTCAGTTCGGTGTCCTGACGCAACTGCTCAATAAAAGCGAAAGCCTCAACCCACTGTTCATCGCTGACGTCCTGCTCATTAATCCGCAGGCGTTCGTTAAACCTCAGTAAATGAGGAGAGCTGTAAACACCGGTACTGAACCCCTGAGCCAGCAGTAACTGTTCCAGACAACGGGCGGTAGTACCTTTACCATTAGTGCCGCCGATCAGTATTTTTTTACCCGGTAATATCGCCAGGCTGGCGCGAATGGCAACAGCAGCAATCCGGGATAACCCCAGTTCAATCTGATGTACAGGATGGCGCTGCTCTATATAACAAAGCCAATCGGTCAGTGTCTGACACGATTGGCTGCTTTGTATTGTGACCGACATAAAACCCTAGGCAGCAGTCTGTTCCGACTCCGGAGCAGGTAACTGCATAAATTTGGCTAAAAGTCTGCCAATTGTATCGCGCATTTCGCGGCGGTCAACAATCATATCAATTGCACCATGATCCAGCAGAAACTCACTGCGCTGGAAGCCTTCCGGTAATTTCTCACGTACGGTCTGCTCTATTACCCTTGGGCCGGCAAAACCAATTAACGCTTTCGGTTCACCGATATTGATATCACCCAGCATCGCCAGACTGGCTGACACACCACCCATTGTCGGATCAGTCAGTACAGAAATGTAAGGCAGCCCCTGCTCTGACATTTTCGCCAGTGCAGCGCTGGTTTTCGCCATCTGCATCAGTGACATCAGGGCTTCCTGCATCCGGGCACCGCCACTGGCAGAAAAGCACACAAAAGGCACTTTATGCGCCAGTGCGTATTCAACGCCTGCGACAAATTTGGCACCAACAACCGACGCCATTGAACCGCCCATGAAATCGAATTCAAAAGAGGCGGCAACCACCGGCATACCTTTCAGGGTACCGTGCATAACCACCATTGCATCTTTTTCGTTGGTGTCTTTCTGGGCTGCAACGATGCGATCTTTATACCGCTTGCTGTCTTTAAACTTCAGTAAATCCTGAGGTTCAAGCTCTGCTGCCAGTTCAGTCACTGAACTGGTATCCAGAAACGAGGTTAAACGGGCGCGGGCCGATACCCGCATATGATGATCACATTTTGGGCAAACACCAAGATTACGATCCAGATCAGCTTTATATAATACTGCATCGCAGGACGTACATTTTGTCCAGACGCCTTCAGGAATATTTCGACGGGCTGAAGAGGATGTTCTGGGCAGGATTTTATCTAACCAACTCATAAAGTATTCCTATAGGTATTACAACTACATACCAGAAGTTGCATAAATATGTTATTACGCCGAAATAAAAGCAAACGGACGCTATTAAAGCACAAATCAGTTCATAACTAACATAAAAAACTGGTCTTAGTAGTCATGTTGTACCGGCAGCAAACATCAACAGACCCTAATTTTCCGGCAGAAATAACGGCCCTGGCGGCACTTTGGGGATAGCATACTGTGATGGATAATCCACCTCAACCAGATATAACCCCCCGGCCTTTGCCGTTGCCGCAGCACGATTCCGGTCTTTTCCGGCCAGTAATTCTGCAATCCATTGTGGTGACTGTCTGCCCATTCCCACTTCCAGCAGGCTTCCGGTAATATTACGTACCATATGGTGTAAGAAGGCATTGGCTTTTATATCCAGCACAATATAGTCACCCATGCGGTAAAGTTCCAAATGATGGATATTCCGAAAAGGTGTTTTTGACTGGCACTGTACTGCCCTGAAAGCACTGAAATCCTGTTCTCCCAGCAGGCAGGGAGCAGCCTGTTGCATCAGGCTGATATCAAGTGATTGGTGGTAATGGCTTAAACCGGAATTCAGAATTGCTGGCCTGAACTTGCTGTTATAAATCACATAACGGTAGCGACGTGCAGTAGCACTGAAACGGGCATGGAAATCATCTGTAACCGGCCGGGCCCAACGCACAGCAATATTACCTGGCAGCCGGGCATTGGTTCCCATCACCCAAGCTTTTTCATCTCGGATAGCATCAGTATCAAAATGTATCACCTGCCCGGTAGCATGAACTCCGGCATCAGTACGGCCAGCACAAAATATCTCAACCGGATGGTCAGCCACTTTCGACAGCGCAGTTTCCAGTTCCTGCTGGATACTGTTTACTTCCCGCTGCCGCTGCCAGCCAAAATACCCTGTGCCATCGTACTCTATACCCAGTGCTACCCGCATGCGCTACCCTCTTATTCTGCGGCCGCCATTATAACGCAGCGCACAGAATTATACAGACGTACCGCATCGCACATTAAGCTTTCAGCAATTTTGCTTCATCTTTAATATGCTCAGGAGCATCAGAGCCTAAAATATCATCCAGCAACAGTTCTGCACTTTCCTGATCATCAATTTCAATATAGGCCCGTACCAAATCAAGTTTGGCGGCATAGCCATTATCCTGTGCATCGACATCAAGCAAGTCAGCCTCGCCGATAATATCAGCAAATTCTTCCAATCCTACATTGACATTAAAACTACTGAATTTTTCATCATCAGCATCAACAGCTTCGCTGGCTTCAAGCAATTTATCAATTGCCACGAAGTCATCGTCATCAAGCTCAATATCTGTCGACAGATCAAAATTAATTTCAGGTTCATGGCCGTTTTCTGCATCTTCCGGCAGATTTTCTGCCATAGCTTCCAGCTCAGACAACAACTCGTCAAATTGCGTATTTTCTAAGTCTGTCAGCTCGTCCGACGGCATATCGTCGGTTTCCTCAGCTGACGCTGGCAGCAGTTCATCTGTCAGCTCCAGTTCAGGATAGGAATCAAGCATTTTACTCGGGTTTTCTACTGACATTGCCGCCTCAGATGGCTGACTGACTGAGCTATCTTCCGAAGATGTCAGATCAGGCGAAATACCGCTTTGCTCAACTCCCGGCAAAGGCTCATCGATCAGTTCGTCTTCATCACCAGCTATAAATTCCTGAGGCTCCGCAACCTGGGAACTGCTTCCTTCAACCTGCTCCAGCAGTTCGGCCAGCTCGGCAGAAAGTTTCGCTTCTGAGTCATCGTCTTCCGGGGGTAACAAGACATCTTCAACGTCAATATCCACCAGCGACTCAGCAAATTCATCCAGCTCAGAAGTGTCAATACCGGTATCCTGCTCTGTCGGGATATCCAGTTCTATTTCTTCAAAAAAATCATCTGCATCTGCTGCTTCATCCCTGACCGCCGTCTCTGCCAAAGCTTCGTCATCCGCCAGCTCAACCACTTCTTCAGCATCATCCGTTGAGGTCAGCAGTTCACTCAGATCACTGGCCGACAGAATATTATCTGCATCAAATTCATCTTCCGGCTCTGCCGGATCTTCAGTGGCAGCGCTCAGCTCATCTGCCGGTAACAGGCTGTCATCTTCCAGCATGACGTCTTCAAACAGCTGATCTGATAAAGCCGTCAGGTTTGTATCTGTTTCGTCCTGATTAAAGTCGGTGGTCTCATGGAATGCGTCTTCCAGTAACGCATCATCCAGTTCAAACAAACTGTTATCGTCAACATCATTATGCTCATCCAGTGGCGGCAGAGGTGACTGATATCCAGGCTCAGGCGCAGTATCTGTTTTGGCGGCATTGACTGCTGATTCAATTTTTTTACCACGCCGTTTAACCCACAACAATACGCCTGTCAGCACTATCAGGGCCGGTAACGATGCCGCCAGAATCCAGCTTAGCGGATTAGCAGCCACCGCCTGCCAGCCGGAGCCGCTATCAGCATTTTGCTGTGCTGCCAGCTGTGCAGCCTGTTGCTGAGCCAGTATTTCAGCCTGTTGCTTTACCAGTTGCTCAACCTGCTGGTGTAATTCGCTATCCTCACCCAGCTGGGCTTTAAGCGCTTCCAGTTCCCGCTGTAGTTTGGCAAGTGAGGTACGTAACTGATTATTTTCTACTGCGATAGCATCAACGACCAGAATGGATTCCCGGAATTGCTTCCGCAATTCTTCCAGTTCCTGATGTTGCTGCTGTTTTTGCTGCTCCAGCTCTGCCTGCCACTGTGCCGTTGCCACAGTAGCCGGTGCCGGGAGAACAGGCGCAGCAGCAGTTTTGGTCTCAGCAGTTGCAGTCTGGGCGGGTGCTGCGGGCACTGTTGCCGCTGCGGCAGTTTTATTCCGCTCAGCCCAGGCTTTGTCGTCTGCGTTTGATTTCTGTAATGCTCTTGCTACTTCAACGTTACGTACTTCTGCCAGAGTAGGTAACAGTAATGTCGCCCCCGGACGAAGATGATTAAGATTACCGTCAATAAAAGCATCCGGATTTTTCAGATAAAGGGCATACATCACCTGATAAACACTGACACTACCGTCTGGCCGGTGTCTTTCGGCAATGCGCCATAACGTATCAGTGGGCGTCAGCGGACCTATCTGCTGTGGCTGAGATACTTGCCGATCCGTCCCTCTCGGGCCACGAATTTGTGTAGAAGTATCCTGTGCCAGCACCCATGTCGGAAAACTGACACTTCCAATAATTAACAAGACAAATAGAAAAGGCATTAACAATCCTTACCCGGTTAAGGTGCTGTTATAAAAAGAATTCTATCTTTTTCAACACCACCACAGAACATTATCTGAAAACTTGAGAAACTTTCAGTAAGTTACATCAGCAAGTTATGTTCCACTTTTCACTGTTACCGATCCAGGGCACCTGATATTTACTGATAAGCGCCAACAATACCGGAATATAAATCAGTTAATGGCCCATGACCAGCACCAATATATGTACTGAATCAATCTGCCCTGACATATATCTTTAATATGATGCGGCAGATGTCAGCAATAAGTTTACAGCAAAGCCGATAAATAATGTGCCTATCAACCCCATTCCCGCCGCAGATAAGCGCCGCCGCTGCCGGAACCAGCTGACAAAATACGTACCGGAAAATACCAGCACCAACAAATATAACACACTGATTATTTGTAAAATAATTGCCAGAACTAAGAAACTGATCGCCGGATAAGGGTATCCGGGATCCACAAACTGTACAAAGAAAGACAGAAAAAACAAAATAGCTTTCGGATTTAACAGGCTTAAACTCAGCGAACGGACAAAGACTTTCGGCGAATGCAACCTGACTTTGGATGCGGTGACTAACGGCGTATAAAATCTGCGCCCGGCATCAAGCAGCATACGGCTGCCAAGATATATCAGATAAACCGCGCCGACATACTTAACGGCATAAAATATAGCCGGATAACGTGACATCACCGAACCCGCACCTAATGCGGTCAGTAACATCAGAATACTGTCACCGAGAAAAACCCCGGTAATCGCCTGATAGCCCTTTTTGACACCAAACTGCGCGCCAACAGTAAGGCAGAACATCGAATTGGGCCCCGGTAATAAAATAATCGCTATCGCACCAATGATATAGGTGGTTAAGTCTGTAATTCCCAGCATGTGATACCTGAGCTATCAGAAAGGTCTGTTGGTTATTAACAAAACAGCTCCTGCCGGTAAAAACAGGAGCTGTAATAAGGTTTGCCGGTAAAACCGGTATCGTTACAAATAATCCCGGATCAGATGTTCGGCAATCTGAATGCTGTTTGTCGCCGCACCTTTACGGATATTATCGGCAACAACCCACAGGTTAATACCATTTTCGTGCGATAAATCCTGACGGATCCGGCCGACAAATACTTCGTCATTACCTGCAGCATCAGAAACCTGTGTCGGGAAATCGGCATTGTTTTCCAGCAATACCACGCCCGGAGCCTGTGCCAGCAACGCTTTTACCTGCTCCACGGTGATTGGCATTCTGGTTTCGATATGTACCGCTTCGGCATGACCATAAAACACCGGTACGCGTACAGCAGTGGCATTAACCGCGATACTGCTGTCGCCAAAGATTTTCTGGGTTTCCCAGTGCATTTTCATTTCTTCTTTGGTGTAGCCGTTATCCAGAAACACATCAATCTGCGGGATCACATTAAAAGCAATCTGCCGGGAAAATTTACCGCCTTCTTCTTTGGGGCGGCCATTCATCAGCTGTGCAGTTTCCTGTGCCAGTGCTTCCACCGCTTCCTGCCCGGCACCACTGACAGACTGATAGGTTGCCACATTGATACGGCTGATACCCACCGCATCATGGATCGGCTTTAACGCTACCAGCATCTGAATGGTAGAACAGTTAGGATTGGCGATAATATTGCGGTTACGATAATCGGCAATTGCATCCGGGTTGACTTCCGGCACGACCAAAGGAATATCAGCCTCATAACGGAACTGTGATGTGTTATCAATGACCACACAACCGGCTTCTGCCGCTTTCGGAGCATAAATGGCAGAGACACTGCCGCCGGCAGAAAATAAACCAATCTGTGCCTGTGTCCAGTCGAATTGTTCAGCATCCAGCACTTCAATGTTCTTACCTTTAAAGGTAACAGTTCCTCCGGCTGAGCGGCTGCTGGCTAATGGGAACAGCTTAGCTACCGGGAAATCCCGCTGTTCCAGAATTTCAATTAAATGTTGACCAACTAAACCTGTCGCCCCTAAAACGGCAACATTATATTGCGAAGCCATGACTGTTATTCCCCTTTACCGGCTCTGAACCCTAATTGTGCTATCCAGTCTGCAACAACTGGCCCTGAAATATGTAACGAACTGAACTCCCGGCGTGGCGGATAGGTTTTCCTGAGCCAGTCAAACCCTTTACTGCCAAGGTAGTGCCGGAATAAAGCATCATCACGCCGTACATCATATAACATTCTTGCGACACTTTGGACATCCGGAAGCCCAAAATCCGGATTAATTTGTAGTTTTTCCACTGCCGGCACCGCTAACAGCTGCTGTAACTGTAAACGAACCGGGTAGTGTAACAACCGGCAAACCGCCTGATACAGCATTTCAGTTCCTCTGGCTTTACCTTCAATGCTGTGTCCGGCGATATGCGCCGTAGCTATATCGGTGTATGGCAGCAACGGCAGCAGAATATCGGGTTCATTTTCCCAGACATCCAGCACCAGCGGCCGGTCATGGCCAGCCTGTGCTTCAGCCAGCAATGCCTGATTATCGATCACCGCCCCTCTGGCGGCATTAATAATGGCGCAATCTGGTTTTAAGGTGGCTAACGCTGCACTATCCAGTAAATGGCGGGTCTGAAATTCACCCTGTTTTACCAGGGGGACATGAAAGGTCAGAATATCGGCCTGCCGGCATACCTCAGAAAAAGCAACATGCGGAAAATCAGGCTCTTGCTGTGCCCGTAGCGGATCACATTGCAATACCGGAATGTTCAGCACCTGTAACAACTGTGCCAGCCGCGAACCAATACTGCCGGCACCAATAATACCCACCGTTTTCTGCTGTAACTGCCACTGATATTTATCTGCCAGAAAAAACAGACTACTCAGCACATATTCCACCACAGAACGGGCATTGCAACCCGGCGCATTACAAAAAGGCACCTGCCGCTGTTGCAGATAAGGCTGATCAATATGATCCATACCAATGGTCGCAGTACCAACAAACTTCAACGCCGTATTGGCAGCCAGTAACTGCTGATCAACTTTTGTTACTGAACGCACCAGCAGTATATCTGCATCTTTTACTGCTTCAGCAGTCACCTGGCGGCCATCAAACAGTGAAACATCACCCAATTCAGAGAAAAACTGCCGGACCAGCGGCATATTTTCATCAGCATAAATTTTCATAGCGTATCCTGCAGACATTACCGTTGCAGTTTATCAGAAAGCAAAAAGCCAGCCTATTACCGGCGGGCTTTTTGTATGTCAGGAAACAGCAGGTTAAGTGTAATACCGGTCAGTTAAGGTTAAAGCATCCATCACCTTACTCACGCTAACACGCCGTGAATACCTCCCTGTAGGCTCGGTTCAGGCATCCCTGCCTTCAACGGTTAGTTTAGAGTAAGCTGATTCCTGCTTGACTGACTGGCATTAAGGTTAAGCGCGATATTTCTGCATCACTAACGTTGCGTTAGTACCACCGAAACCAAAACTGTTCGACATGACCGTATTCAGTTCGGCTGCGCGCGTTGCTGTTACGATATCCAGCCCGGCAGCTTCGGCATCCAGCTCGCTGATATTAACAGAAGGCGCAATAAAGCTATGCTTCATCATCAGCAGGGAATAAATTGCTTCATGCACACCGGCAGCGCCCAACGCATGGCCGGTCATCGCCTTAGTGGCGCTGATAGCCGGTGACTTGCCGCCAAATACCTGCTGAATCGCCCCCAGCTCTTTTACATCCCCTACCGGCGTACTGGTGCCATGGGTATTAATATAATCAATCGGTGCATCTATACCCTGCATGGCCATCTGCATACAACGCACCGCACCTTCACCGCTTGGTGCAACCATGTCATAACCATCAGAAGTTGCGCCATAACCTGTAATTTCAGCATAAATGGTGGCCCCGCGAGCCAGCGCATGCTCCAGTTCTTCCACCACCACAATACCGCCACCGCCGCTGATCACAAAACCATCACGGCTGGCATCATAAGTACGTGATGCTTTTTCCGGTGTTTCGTTATATTTGGATGACAGTGCGCCCATCGCATCAAATTCCATTGCCAGTGTCCAGTGCACTTCTTCACCACCACCGGCAAAAATCACATCCTGCTTGCCCAGCTGAATTAACTCTACTGCATGGCCAATACAATGGGCACTGGTAGAACAGGCTGAACTGATAGAGTAATTAACCCCTTTAATTTTAAAAGGCGTTGCCAGACAGGCTGAACAGGTACTGGACATGGTTTTAGGTACGGCATAAGGACCGACCCGTTTTACACCTTTTTCACGCAGAATATCTGCCGCTTCCACCTGAGTTTTGGAAGACGCACCACCAGAACCTACTACCAGACCAATACGGGGATCAGAGATCTGCTCTGCTGTTAAACCGGCATCAGCCATCGCTTCCTGCATTGCCAGATAGGCATAAGCTGCCGCATCCCCCATAAACCGCATCGCTTTACGGTCAATTAATTCGCTGGGATCAAGTTTAATATTGCCCCATACCTGTGACCGTAAGCCTAAATCAGCAAACTCCTGAGCATGAGTAATACCGGAGCGTCCGGCTTTCAATGAAGCCAGCACTTCCTGCTGGTTATTACCAATACTTGATACAATGCCAATACCTGTGATGACGGCTCTTTTCATGCTTACTCCCATTTTCCCGGCTCGCCGGGGGCTACAAATAATAGTCAGTATTTATTGTACGGACTTTGCTGAACGAAAGTGGTCAGCTTTCAGCGAACACCTGTACACTGTTTTCAATTCTGCTTGTGGTTAAGGTAAACTACAAGCTGATTTTTACTGTGGACTCCAGATATGCACCGCCTGAGTAATGCCCGGATTCATTTTAATGAACAGGGAACCCCCGTCGCTTCTGACTTTGACGATATCTACTTTTCCAATGACGGCGGGCTGGCAGAAACTGATTATGTTTTTCTACAGCAAAATGGCCTGCCTGAGCGCTGGGTTTCCCATGCTGATGCCGCTTTTCAGATTATGGAAACCGGTTTCGGTACCGGTGCTAATTTTCTGCTGACCTGGCAGTATTTTCGCCAGTTCCGGCAACAATACCCGGCAGCCCCCTGCAAAAGATTATACTTTTCCAGCTTTGAAAAGTTCCCTTTAACCAGAGCAGATTTAACTCAGGCACTACAGGCTCACCCACAACTGGCTGAACAATGTAATGCCCTGCTGGCAGCTTATCCTGCAGCGACACCGGGATGTCACCGCCTCAGTTTTGACAATCACAGCGTAATTCTGGATTTATGGCTCGGCGATGTAAATCAGCTGCTGCCTTCTGTTCCCGTAAGCCGGGTCGATGCTATTTATCTTGATGGCTTTGCGCCGGGGAAAAACCCGGATATGTGGCAACCGGAATTATTCCGGCAATTGTCCCTGCGCAGTACGTCTGGTACAACCCTGTCCACTTTTACTGCTGCCGGTTTTGTTAAACGGGGTTTGCAGGACGCAGGGTTTTCGGTCTCCAAAACCAAGGGTTTTGGCCGCAAACGGGATATGCTGACAGCCGCTTTTAATACTGCACAACCTCATTTAGCGGTTACTGATAAACCGGCTGCTGTTACTATTATCGGCGGCGGAATTGCAGCAATTTGCAGTGCGTTAAGCCTGCTCCGGCGGGACATTGCCGTGACACTTTTATGTGCTGATAACGATGTTGCATTACAGGCATCCCACAACCATCAGGGAGCGGTATATCCTAACCTGCACAGCACCATGACAGCTGACAGCCTGCTGCATTGTCAGGCGTTTTATTTTGCCCGGCAATGCTACAGCTATTATCGTCAAACCGGCTTTGAATTTGGTCTCGACTGGTGCGGGCTGCTGCATCTTGCCAGCAACGATGATTTACATAAACGCCAGCAAAAACTGCTCAGTAATGCTGCCTGGCCTCAAACACTGGTCAGGCAGGTTGATGCCATACAGTCTTCTGAAATTGCAGCGTTACCGCTATCACATGGTGGTCTGTATTTCCCAGAAGCGGGCTGGGTCAGCCCTCAGGCTTTTTGCCGGGCAGCTCTGGGTTATTTACAGCAACAATCAGGCTTTACCTTTATATCCGGCTGCGAAGTACAACACATTGCCAGACAACCTCAGCCGGAACGGCCAACCTGGACACTCAGCACCACTAAAGGCACACTCAGCGCCAGCCAGATAATCTGGGCAACCGGTGCCAGGCTGGCAGAATTGCCTTACACCTCTTACCTGCCATTAAACAAAGTACGGGGCCAGGTCAGCCATATCCGGCAACCTGCGATGGATCCGCTGAAAACGGTGATATGTCATAAAGGCTATATTACGCCGGTCTGGCAGGGTATACATGCGGTAGGAGCCACCTTTGATCGCCATGCAGATACGGCTTTTGTTTGTGCCGCTGACGATGCTGAAAATATTGAACTGGTAAATCAGCAGCTGCAACAACCACCGTGGTTTGACAATGCCAGTGCAGAATCAGCTAAAGCAGCTTTCCGGGCAACAGTACCTGATCATCTGCCATTACTGGGATCTTTACAAACAGCAGAGAGTTTTTATCTGTTTGGCGCGCTGGGGGCCAGAGGTTTATTACTGGCGCCCTTGCTGGCAGAAGTTCTGGCATGCCAGTTGTCTCAGGAACCGACACCTCTGGATATTAAACAGCTTGCCAGATTGTCCCCTCAGCGCTTTGATCCTGCCTGAATGGCTATGGCTCAAAAATCAGGGTTTTACCATCTGCAATACTACCCGGCGGTTACGGGCCCGTTCCTGAGCAGTATCATTGGCTGCCACATGGCGGCGCTCGCCGAAACCATCAACCTGTATACGTTCTGCGGCCAGCCCGGCAGTGACAAAGAATGACTTTACTTTTTCAGCCCGGCGTACCGATAATTGCTCATTCATCCAGCGGCCTCCATAACTGTCGGTGTAGCCCTGAATTTCAACGTATTCAATATCAGGGTCGTATTTCAGATATTCGGCAATCTGTATCAGCCGCTGGCGGGATTCTTTTGTCAGTTCATCACCGCCACTTTCATAATTAAGTACCGTAAAAGCAATATCATCAAAACTATAAGGCATCAGCTGTGAAATACAGTGGTTAAATTGCTGGTACATCGCCGGAAACTGTACCGGATTCAACATTGCAGCTACCTTGTCATACGAGCTGTACCAGTCATCAAAGTAAAATGCCGGGCTGAACCCCTGTTCCAGCTCGGTTAATAACGTCCAGGCAGCTTTTTTAGGTAAAGCGCCGTTATATTGTTTTAACAGATTCATCCCGGCTATCCGCTTTGACGGTTCGCCCGGCCGCCAGGATGGCGGGATAGAAAGTACTTCAGCCAGGCTGTAAGTGTCTGGCAGACGTAACATATTCAGTTCAAAATCCAGATTCAGTGTTTTACTGGCAACACTGCTGAATACCGCCTTGCCAAATTGGGGAATTTCATGTTCAAGCTTACATTCCAGCGGGGTATTTCTGGTTAATTGCCAGCGTGACTGTTCAATGGCGGCAGAATATTGACGCAACTGCGGCTGAGCCAGAACCTCCCGGCAGACAATTAAACACAACAGAATACATAAAACTCGCATGTTAAAGCTCTCACTCAGCTGATAATGTTATCTATTTTTATAAAACCGGCACTGCGCAGCAGACCACCCACCAGCCAGCATTTACAGGTAAATTCTAGCAAACACTGTGCCGGAACAAGACGATAGCAGGATTCTTTGGCATAATAGCCAGGAATTTTCAAACATGGCTTGTTTATGACTCAGACCCACCTTGCTCTGGCACAACGTTTTCGCGGTTATTACCCTGTAGTTATCGACGTGGAAACCGCAGGCTTTAATGCAAAAACCGATGCATTACTGGAAATTGCTGTTTCTCTGCCTGAAATGGACGAAAATGGCTTACTGACCCCCGGACAATCCCTGCATTTTCATGTTGAACCTTTTGACGGCGCTAATCTTGATGCCAACTCACTGGCATTTAATGGCATCGACCCGTTTAACCCGCTCCGTGGTGCAGTATCAGAACGTGAAGCCCTGACCGAAATCTGTAAAGCCGTACGTAAGGCACAAAAAGCAGCGGGTTGTCAGCGTTCGGTTATCGTGGCACATAATGCGGCGTTTGATCAGGGCTTCCTTAATGCCGCCATCGACCGGATACAGCTGAAACGCTCACCATTTCATGCCTTCGTATCGTTCGATACCACGACTCTGGCAGCACTGGCTCTGGGCCAGACAGTACTGGCTAAAGCCTGTCAGCAGGCGGGTATTGCATTTAACCAGAAAGAAGCTCACAGCGCGTTATACGATACCGAAAGAACCGCAGAGCTGTTCTGCTACATTGTGAACCGCTGGCAACAACTCGGCGGCTGGCCTCTGGCAGCACCATTGATCAGTAATAACCGGGAGGCAGAAACAGAATAAAGCTCAATGTTATTCTGTTTCTGTGAAAACTGCGCTTATTCGGCAGTTGATGCTGCTGCAGCTTTTTGCCGGGCTGCGGCGTCTTTAATCAACGGCTGTAATTCGCCCCGCTGAAACATTTCCAGCACGATATCACAACCACCGACCAGTTCACCTTCAACCCACAGCTGCGGGAAAGTTGGCCAGTTCGCATATTTTGGCAACTCAGCACGAATATCGGGGTGTTGTAAAATATCGACAAACGCAAACTGTTCGCCGCAGGCAATTAATGCCTGAGAAGCCTGAGCTGAAAAACCACAACTGGGAAATTTCGGCGAGCCCTTCATAAACAGCAGAATAGCGTTTTCTGAAATTTGCTGTTTAATCTTATCAATCGTTTCCATAGTTACCTCTGAGCGTTGTACATATAATAGTATTTTACGTGCTTCCGGGCAGAGTTACACTTGAGTTTCAGAAAAAAATCCCCAATTACTCTGCAGAAAATAAATCAAGACAGAGTCAACACATAAACTGTCATAAATTCAGGACCATAAAACTTGAGTATTTTAGTCAGGTTTTGTAGTCTACCGCTTGCAGACATTTTTAACAACGCAACAACGACACGGAGAATAATAATGGCTTTTGAACTACCTGCATTACCATATGCAAAAGACGCATTACAGCCGCATATTTCGTCAGAAACGCTGGATTACCACTACGGCAAACACCACAACACCTATGTCGTAAAATTAAACAGCCTGATCGAAGGCACTGATTATGCTGACAAATCCCTGGAAGAAATTATCCGCACTTCTGAAGGCGGTATCTTCAATAATGCAGCACAAATCTGGAACCATACCTTCTACTGGCACTCACTGTCACCTAATGGCGGCGGCGAGCCAACTGGTGCCCTGGCTGATGCCATCAACGCTAAATGGGGTTCTTTTGCCGCATTTAAAGCTGCCTTTAACGATAAAGCAGTAAATAACTTCGGTTCAAGCTGGACCTGGCTGGTGAAAAAAGCAGACGGCAGCCTGGATATCGTAAACACCAGTAATGCAGCAACACCTCTGACCGACAGCAGCCTGACACCTCTGCTGACTGTCGATTTATGGGAACATGCTTACTACATCGATTACCGTAACGTGCGCCCAACTTATCTGGAAGCATTCTGGGCACTGGCAAACTGGAAGTTTGCTGCCGATAATCTGGCTAAGTAATTCACTTTTTCTGTTTTTAATACCCGGCTCGTCCGGGTATTTTTATTTCTGCCATTCCACCCTCAGCACAAAATTCCCCGAGATGTACGTAAATTAGTCAGGCGAAGATGCTTTTTACTGTCTAACCTTAAAAAAGCAGCTGACTGAATATTCCCCAATGAGCGTTGATCCGGAGGTGCATATGGGTATTTTCGAGCACTACAAATCAAGATATGAAGCCGCAAAGGAAGAAGAATACAGCATTCAGGAATTTCTGACGTTATGTAAGAACGACAAAAGCTGCTATGCCAGCGCCGCAGAGCGATTATTGCTCGCGATAGGCAAGCCTGAACTGATTGACACCGCCCAGGACCCAAAACTCAGCCGGTTATTTTCAAACAGAGTGATTGCCCGCTATCCGGCATTTTCTGAGTTTTATGGTATGGAAGAAGCGATAGAGCAGATAGTCTCTTACCTGAAACACTCTGCCCAGGGGCTGGAAGAGCGTAAACAAATCCTCTATCTGCTGGGGCCTGTAGGGGGTGGTAAGTCTTCACTGGCTGAAAAATTAAAACAATTGATACAACAGGTACCCATTTATTACCTGAAAGGGTCACCGGTAAATGATCATCCTCTGAGCCTGTTTGACGTAGAGGAAGACGGTAATATCCTGGAGCAGGAATATGGTATTCCAAAACGGTATCTGCGCAATATTATGTCGCCCTGGGCGACCAAGCGCTTGCATGAATTTAACGGTGATATCAGCCAGTTCAGGGTTGTAAAAAAATACCCGTCAATTCTGGATCAGCTGGCTATTGCCAAAACGGAACCCGGAGATGAAAACAATCAGGATATCGCAGCGCTGGTAGGTAAAGTCGATATCCGGCAGCTGGAACATTTTGCCCAGAACGACCCGGATGCCTACAGTTACTCTGGTGCCTTATGCCGGGCTAATCAGGGGCTGATGGAATTTGTCGAAATGTTCAAAGCCCCGATCAAGGTTTTGCACCCGCTACTGACAGCCACCCAGGAAGGAAATTATAACGGCACCGAAGGACTGGCAGCCCTGCCCTTCGACGGCATCATACTGGCACACAGTAACGAATCAGAATGGCAGACCTTCCGTAACAATAAAAACAACGAAGCCTTTCTGGACCGGGTCTATATTGTCAAAGTACCGTACTGCCTGCGGCTGAGCGAAGAAATTAAAATTTATCAGAAACTGCTGGAACACAGCGAACTGAATAAGGCCCCCTGCGCACCGGATACCCTCAGCACACTGGCGCAGTTTGCTGTACTGTCGCGGCTGAAAGCCCCGGAGAACTCCAGCATTTATTCAAAAATGCGGGTATATGATGGTGAAAGCCTGAAAGACACGGATCCTAAGGCAAAATCTTACCAGGAATACCGTGACTATGCGGGGGTCGATGAAGGAATGACCGGGTTGTCGACCCGTTTTGCCTTTAAAATTCTGTCCCGGGTGTTCAACTTTGACAGCACCGAAGTTGCCGCTAATCCGGTGCATTTATTCTATGTACTGGAACAACAGGTGGAACGCGAGCAATTTCCCGCAGATATTGCAGAGCGCTATCTTGAACACCTGAAAGGTTACCTGATCCCTAAATATGTTGAATTTATCGGTAAAGAAATACAAACGGCCTATCTGGAATCTTATTCTGAATACGGTCAGAACATTTTTGATCGCTACGTGATTTATGCCGATTTCTGGATCCAGGATCAGGAATACCGCGACCCAGAAACCGGCCAGCTGTTTGACCGGTCAGCACTGAATGCCGAACTGGAAAAAATTGAAAAACCTGCCGGTATCAGTAACCCGAAAGATTTCCGCAATGAAATCGTTAATTTTGTGCTGAGGGCAAAAGCCAAAAATAATGGCAAAAATCCGCTTTGGACCAGCTACGAAAAACTACGGACGGTGATTGAAAAGAAAATGTTCTCCAGTACAGAGGAATTGCTACCGGTTATTTCCTTTAACGCCAAAACCTCGACCGAAGATCAGCGAAAACATGACGACTTTGTCAACCGGATGATGGAAAAAGGCTATACCAGAAAACAGGTACGGTTGCTGTCAGAATGGTATTTACGGGTGCGTAAATCGCAATAAGCAGCCGGAGGCAGTATGGCGCATTTTATCGATCGACGTCTTAATGGAAAAAACAAAAGCGCTGTTAACCGGCAGCGCTTTATTCACCGTTATAAAACACAGATAAAAAAAGCAGTTTCTGATGCCGTAGGAAAACGCAGCGTTACTGACATCAGCAATGGTGAACATATCACTATTCCGGCCAAAGATATTACCGAACCGTTTTTTCATCAGGGACAAGGTGGCAAACGCCAGATAATCCACCCCGGAAACGATCAGTTCAGCCAGGGTGACCGCATTAAACGGCCACTTAGTGGTCAGGGCAGTGGCGGTGATCCCCAGGCCAGTGCCGATGGGGAAGGAACAGACGAATTTGTTTTTTCCATTTCCAAAGACGAATACCTGGATTTGCTGTTTGAAGATCTGGAACTGCCTAACCTCAGAAAAAACCAGCTGGATAAACTGCTGCAGTATAAAACGGTACGCGCGGGTTACCGGGCAGAAGGCATTCCCAGCAATATAGATATCGTCCGCTCTTTACGTGGCTCTGTTGCCCGCCGGATTGCCATGCGGGCAGACAAAAAAAAGCAACTCAGTGCACTCGAGAACGAACTGGCGGCATTAGAACAACAACCGGTGCCAGACCAGCAACGCCTGTTACAGTTGCACAGCGAAATTACCCTGCTCAGACAGCGTATCAGCGCTGTACCTTTTATTGATAGTTTCGATCTGCGTTTCAGGAATTACCAGAAACGCCCGGAACCTACCAGCAAAGCAGTAATGTTCTGCCTGATGGATGTTTCAGGTTCAATGGATCAGCCAACCAAAGATATGGCAAAACGTTTCTATATTTTACTGTATCTGTTTTTAAGCCGTACCTATAAGAACGTAGAAGTTGTGTATATCCGGCACCACACCCAGGCCAAAGAAGTCGACGAACAGGAGTTTTTCTATTCACAGGAAACGGGTGGCACTATTGTGTCCAGCGCGCTGAAGCTGATGCACGAGATTATACAGCAGCGTTATAACCCCGCTGAGTGGAATATTTATGCAGCGCAGGCTTCTGATGGCGATAACTGGACTGACGACAGCTCTCCCTGTGCCCAGTGGCTGGCTGAGCGGTTACTGCCACTGGTACGGTATTACGCCTATATTGAAATTACACCCAGAACGCATCAGAGCCTGTGGTATGAGTACGAAAAACTGCTGTCCCGGTTCGATAATTTCGCTATTCAGCCAATACGTGAAGTCAGCGATATTTATCCGGTTTTCCGCGAACTGTTCAAAAAGCAGGCAGCATAGGAGTAATATCTGTCAGTTAAGATTTAGCATGAAAGAACACTAACGGCCCGGTATTACTGTATAGGAGGTTTTATGGCAACAGCAAAAAGTAAACAGCACAACCTCTGTCTGTCTGATGGCCCGGACTGGAGTTTTGAGCTGCTGGGATCCTATCATCAGGAAATTGCCAGAGTCGCCAAGTTATACCAGCTGGATACCTACCCTAACCAGATTGAAATTATTACTGCCGAGCAAATGATGGATGCTTATTCCAGCGTAGGTATGCCACTGGGGTATCATCACTGGTCTTATGGTAAAAAATTTATTCAGACAGAGCAGCAATATAAACGTGGCCAGATGGGGCTGGCGTATGAAATAGTGATTAACTCCAACCCCTGTATTGCCTACCTGATGGAAGAAAACACCATCACGATGCAGGCCCTGGTTATGGCTCATGCCTGTTATGGACATAACTCCTTTTTTAAAAACAATTACCTGTTCAGAACCTGGACCGATGCCGATTCCATTATTGATTATCTGGTTTTTGCCAAAAGCTATATCAGCCAGTGTGAAGAAAAATACGGAATCAATGAAGTGGAAGATATGCTCGACTCCTGTCATGCCCTGATGAACTATGGAGTCGACCGTTACAAAAGACCGCAGGAAGTATCACTGGATACCGAGCAGAGGCGCCAGCGGGAGCGTGAAGAATATCTGCAATCGCAGGTTAATGAACTATGGCGCACCATACCGGTAAAAGAAAACACTACCCGCCAGCCCGATAGCCGCTTCCCGGAAGAGCCACAGGAAAACCTGTTATATTTTATTGAAAAAAATGCGCCGTTACTCAAACCCTGGCAGCGTGAAATTGTCCGGATTGTCAGAAAAATTTCGCAGTATTTTTATCCTCAGAAACAAACCCAGGTAATGAATGAAGGATGGGCAACATTCTGGCATTACACCATTTTGCAGCATTTATATGATGAGGGAAAAGTAAGCGATCGCTTTATGCTGGAAGTACTGCACAGCCATACCAATGTGGTCGCTCAGCCAGATTACAATAGTCCGTATTACAGCGGTATTAACCCCTATGCCCTTGGTTTTGCCATGTTTACCGACTTACGCCGGATTTGTGAAACCCCTACCGCAGAAGATAAAGAATGGTTTCCGGAGCTGGCCGGCTCAGACTGGTTGCAGACACTGCATTTTGCTATGCAGAATTTTAAGGATGAAAGCTTTATCAGCCAGTATCTGTCGCCCAAAGTTATCCGGGACTTTCACTTTTTTGCCATTAATGATGACGATACAGAAAGCACTCTGGAGGTTACCGCCATCCATAATGCCGAAGGCTACCGGAAGATACGCCAGACATTATCTGCCCAGTACAACCTGAGCCAGATAGAGCCCAATATCCAGATATATAATGTTGATCGCAATAAAGATCGTTCACTGACGCTGCATTATGTCCCTCAAAACCGGGTTCCGCTGGCAGCAAACTATTCTGAAGTATTAAAGCACCTGCACCGTTTATGGGGGTTTACCGTACATCTGGAGCAGAAAAACGACGATGGTTCACTGCAACATCTGCAAAGCTGCCCACAAACTTAACAGCCGGTTGCTGATCGCCCCTGTGGTGTAAAAACCGGCTCGTAATCAGCTTCTGGTAGCATGCAGCATTGTCAGTTATTGTAGCAGGTCAGCTGGTTGCGGCCTGCCACTTTGGACTGGTAAAGGGCTTTATCTGCCGCCTCTATCCATTCCCGGTGTCCGGCCATCTGTGGCAGACATTCAGCCAGCCCGAGGCTCAGGGTAATTTTGAACTCCTGGCCATGATAGGAAATGGTTTGTACTTCCACAATCTTTCGCAACCGCTCAGCAAAAACAGCAGCCTGCTCAGCAGAAGTATCTACTAACAGGATGGCATATTCTTCACCGCCATATCGCCCGGCAACATCGGTATTGCGTAGCGAGTTACGGATAATATCGGCAACCTTCTGAATAACCAGATCACCAGCGGCATGGCCATAGGTGTCATTCACCCGCTTAAAGTAATCAATGTCACACATCAGTAAGGTACTCCGGTGCCCGTAACGCTGTACCCGCCTGAATTCCTGCTCCAGATTCTCTTCCCAGTGCCCGCGGTTATGTAACTGAGTCAGAAAATCAGTTTTAGATAACTGCCGTAAACGGCCATTCAGTGATTCCAGCTCCAGCCTGCTGACCGCGACATCAGTCACATCATAAATAATAAAGCACAGATGCGTAACTTCTCCGCGCACATCCGCCAGCGGAAAAATAGTGCAATTCTGGTACATATACTCAGCTGAACCGGTAATCGGCCGGTAATTTCTGAACCTGAAAATATAAGGCCGCTGTTCCCAGATCGTAAAAGCCCGGTTCTTCAGCAGAATAACCGGATCACACTTGCGTCTGAGCCAGTCTTCGTCAATTTCCGAGAACAGATCAAACAGATAACGATCGCGAACCTGCCGCGGTGTCAGGCCACTATGGTTTTCCATAAAACCATTCCATACCTGAATGCGGTAATCACAGTTCAGCACAACCAGCCCGACATCAACCGTCTGGAACATATCCATAAGCCAGTGAATTTCCGACACTTCAACAGGCGCATCTGACATAATCAGTCTTCCAGTAAAAATTCAAGTTTGTAGGTCAGGGTTTTCAGGCTGTCTTCTGTAAACAGCAATAATAAATCACAGCTGATATCATAATGTTCGATACCGTAACTCAACTCTATTGCCAGAGTTTTTTTCCAGCGCCGTACATTACTTTTAATCAGTTCACTTACCGCCGCATGCTGCCCGAGCACCACCGGATGCCCCTGACTGAAAGTCATATCAACCTGTTCTGCAATACCTTTGAGCAGGGCGCCAATCAAGATATTGGCAATATCCATTAACAGCTCCAGCTCTGTTTTCACCGTTAAGGCCCCGTGGTAGTTCATCAGGGCGGCAATATCTTTAAAACTGGAATCGGTCAGAATAAGCAGTGCCTCACCAGACACGCCGCCGCCAATAAACCCCTGACATACCGCAGAGGTTGTCGAGTTATGCTCCACAGAAGCCAGCGCCATTCGTAATTCATTGACTTCAATCAGGTTCACATTCGGGATCGGCAACTTCACAAACACATTCAGCAAACGCGCCAGTAAATTACCGGCCTGCCCCATTGCCACATTGGCAATTTCCTGTAATACATCCCGCAGCTCTGCCGTTAATGCCGGGGTCTTATTAGCTGCTGCCGGCGATTTTTCCGCAGCAGGAGCCGCTAAAGGTACATGCAGGAATTGCTGTTGTAACTGCTGTAACTTGCTGCCGTCTACCGGTTTCCTGATAAAATCGACCGCACCCAGTGCCATTACCCGTTCAAAAGCTTCTGGCTGCACATCGCCGGAAACCACAACCACTCTGGTAGCCAGTTGTAAACGACGAATTTCAGCCAGTACCTGATAACCATCCATAACCGGCATATTCAGATCCAGAAACAGCCAGTCAATAGATTGCTGCTGCAATACATTCATCGCTTCCACGCCATGACCGGCGAAATGGACTTCCCATTCCGGCGGGCACATGCGTGCCATCTGCTTACGCGCCAGATTAGAGTCATCGCAAATTAGTACGGCTATCGTCATTCTGTTTCCACATTCTGATATGATGTTATACTCAGGCTTAACAGAAAACAGCTCCTGATACAAAAATACGTTAAAGTATCCGGCATGTATATTAAGCTGTTTCTTAGTCACTTTTGTTAAAGGGTCTTGTTATATGTCAATCTCTTCTTCGTTATTTCCTAAAATAGCCCTGTTTGGACTACTTACCAGTTTCAGCTGCGTGGCAATTGATGTTACCGCAACATTACCTGTCAGGCTTAGTCAGGTAAAAGCTGGCACCCAACCTGTAGAACTCATGGGCACAGAATTAAAAACCGGTCAGAAAGCCCCTTCGTTTAAAGTTGTGGATAATGCTTTCAGACCTGTCAGTCTCAGCGATTATCAGGGCAAAACAATTCTTATCAGTGTCGTACCCAGTATCGACACCGGCACTTGTTCACTGCAAACCAAACGTTTCAATGAAGAAGTTGCAGCACTACCGGCAGACGTGGTGCTGTTAACCATCAGCACCGATTTGCCTTTTGCCCAGAAACGTTACTGCCAGCAGGAACAGGTTAATAACATGGCAGTACTGTCTGACGCCGTATGGCGTGATTTCGGCAGTAATTACGGTTTGCTGATTAAAAACATGGGCCTGCTTACCAGAGCCGTACTCATTATAGATAATCAGGGAAATTTGGTATATCAGCAACTAGTTAATCAATTATCCCAGGAACCCGATTATACTGACGCACTGAATACACTGCAGCAACTGATTAATAAAAAACCATCCTGATCTGCCCCTTGAAATTTTTCATAACACCCTTATTAATGCTTCAGGTGGCCATAAACGGCACCTGAAGCGCAGGGAAACCTGGCTGATATGCCCGTTCAACAGAAGGGCACAACAACCTGTTTGCTATATATTAAGAGGAATTGGTTATGTCAAATTTAGATTTTTCACCTTTCTACCGTTCATTTATTGGTTTTGATCATCTGGCAACATTAATGGATGCCGCTGCCCGCAACGAAAAGCAGCCAGCATACCCGCCTTACAACATTGAAGTTACAGGTGAAGATCAATACCGTATTACTATGGCCGTCGCTGGGTTTGATGAGCAGGAACTGTCGATAGAAACCGAACACAGCACCTTACTGGTAAAAGGCCAGAAATCAGCCAAAGATGATGGTCGCCGTTTTGTTCATCAGGGCATTGCTGAACGCAACTTTGAGCGTAAATTTCAGCTTTCTGATTATATCAAAGTGACAGGTGCGCAGCTAAGTAATGGCTTACTGCATATAGAACTGGTGCGTGAAGTACCGGAAGCACTGAAACCACGTAAAATTGCGATTAATCAGGGCGCTGATGCAGGCACACTGCTACAGGACGTAAAACAGGCAGCAGTGGTAAACGGTTAATATTTCAGAATTTCCCATAAAAAAACCACAACAACTGAAGTGACCCCATAAAGTTGGACTCATTTCTAAGCGGCTACCAAGGCCTGATTTCGATACTCTATCGGACTCAGGCCTTTTAGTTTGAGCTTAATC
>JARXRR010000015.1:0-61174 GCA_033792355.1 Chromatiaceae bacterium AAb-1 | reverse complement strand
TTCCCTAACTATACGCCTGCAGGTGACGATAAACCTATAGAAGCACTTTATGCCTTAATCACTCTATTTACTAAAAGATTGGGGGGCGGGTATTATACTTTTATCTTTGTTATGGCAGTTATATCACTATCTATAAAGTTTTTCTGCTTTAAAAAGATGTCAAATTCATTTTATGCTAGCCTGCTTCTTTATGTTGCAGTGTATATGACAAATGATGTAGGACAAATCAGAAACGGGTTTTCATCAGGGTTGATGTTGCTGGGTGTTTACTTTTTATACCACGCAAAGCCACTGGTCACAGGTCTCGTACTTACCTCAGCTATGTTGGTTCATTTAACTGCGTCTTTGTCTTTTTTGATTTATGTAGTCAGGTTCTTCTCTAACCAAATAACTATGTTGTTTTTCCTGCTGTTCTTTTTTGCTACTGCAGCTATGGGCGGACTTGGTATGAAGCTGGTTGAGCTTTTGGTAACTGCAGCGGGGTTAGGGCGGGAGTTTAGAATAATAAGGTATGTTGGTACGGACTATGCTGAAAGTTATACTGTTTTAGGCGGTACGGTATTGTTGCATATGTTGGTTGCAGTGCTGGCAATTTTTTTTAAACGCCGCCTGGTAGCTGTGAATGCATATAACAGTTTATTGATTCCTATTTATGTATACGGCTTCTGTCTGATGCTGTTGTTTGTTGACTACGGTATAGTGTTAGCAAGGATAAAAGATCTTTTTTGTTTGCCTGCCAGCATGGTCTTGATCCCTTCGTTCATTTTTATTCTGAAAGGGAATGGAAAACTAGTTGGTTATCTGGGGGTGATGATGTATGCGATGGTTTTATTCTTTTTTTATAAACCGGGTATGCCTTATCTTAATATTATTTTTAACTAGTTTTTGAGGCGAATTTGAAAGTTTTGTATGTGGTATCAACACTGAAAAGCAGTGGCCCAACCAACCAGCTTTTCAATATAATTTCTAACTTGCCACCGCAATTTAAAGCGAAAGTGCTGACGTTATCGGCCGAGGAAAGTGATAGTCAGATGCCAAGATTCAAGAATGCTGGTATTGAGGTGACAAGTTTACTGCTTAGTCGAATTCAAGGAGCGTTTAAGGGTAAGGCGAGATTACTACAGGTAATTAATGATTTTTCTCCTGAAATTATTCATTCACAAGGTTTAAGGCCTGATACTCTGCTTGCAAAATGCAAATTAAACCAGCCTTGGGTCATGACATCCAGAAATTATCCATTTGCTGATTACCCGATGAAGTTTGGTAAGTTAAAAGGCTTACTAATGGCTTATTCACACATAGCTGTGATGAGAAAATGTCGTTACCTGGTATCTTGTTCTAAGTCGATTGCAACTCAACTTGCAGAGCATGGTATTCAGTCTGTAGCTATCCAGAATGGTGTTGCTTTCACTGATACTGCCGACGCTATTAAGCTGGATACCCATGCACCGGTGTTTATTACGGTGGGTAGTTTAATTAGCCGCAAAAATACTGCCTTTCTGATCAACGCATTTAATAAGTTCAGAGAACAAAAGTTGGCATCATTGTATGTACTTGGCGAAGGACCTGAAGAAGCTCAACTTAAAGCCATGGCCGGTAAAGATGTATACTTTACCGGCAATGTAGACAATGTCAGGGCTTACCTTTTGCAGGCAGATTATTTTTTATCTGCATCATTGTCTGAAGGCTTGCCAAACACGGTATTGGAAGCGTTGGCTGCAGGGCTACCATGTTTGTTATCTGATATTCCCCCACATTGTGAAATTGCACAGGAAGATGAGCGCTGTGTCGGTCTTTTTGCATTAGAACAAGGCGTTAATGACTTAGCAGCCAAACTGCTGCAAATAGATACGATGTTTGAGCCAGTTGCGAAAGAGTTGGCGTTAAAGCTGGCCACGGGTACTTTTTCGGCTACGGCAATGTCAGAGAAATATCAGCAGTTGTATATTGAAGCGGTGGAGAGCGTTAGATGAGTTCGTCATTTAACCCACTTGAACGTGCTATTGCCAGGATATTGTCACGATTACCTTTTATTAAACGTATAGCAAAGCGTTGTTATGCAGTGTTGGTGTACCTGCTGAAACGTAAAGGCTATAGCATGCGTTTAAGCGAAGGTGTTCAGGCTTTGCACCATGCCGGCAATAATACCTTTTTTGGTTACTACGATAAGTCCCCAGTAAACCCAGAGTCTCGTTTTATCATTTATCAACGGGTTAATGCTGCAACATCAGTCCAGCCAAATAACGTTGAGCAAGTAACCCTTTGTTTAAGTCGTTTCCCGGAGAATGAGCCTGTTTTGCAGTTGGTGTCCAAAGCATTTAACTGGCAACAGGGCACTAAGTTGCAGTGGATAAATAATAGCCGGTTTATTTTCAATGATTTCGATAGTAACAAAAACAGCTATATAGCCCGAATTGTTGATACAGAACAAGGTGAAATTGTCAGCAAACTGGAAAAGCCTGTTTATGATTGTTTCGCAGATAAATTCGCGTTGTCACTAAGCTTTGAGCGGTTAGCAGTTTATTCACCGGATTATGGCTATTTTGCCAAGCAGGTTGCTGAGTCTGATTTATTACCGGATAGTCTGGACGGTATTTTTTATGTTGATCTACAAACTGGAGCACATAAGTTACAACTGAGCTTGGAAACCATCGCTGCTTTTGCACCATCGGCTGGTATGGCATTGGCAAAGCATACAGTAAATCATCTGATGATTTCGCCGGATGGAACTAGGTTTATGTTTATTCATCGTTGGTTTGTAAATGGCAGAAGGTTTGACCGGTTACTGCTATCTGATATCAATTCTGGCCAACTTAAAGTAATAGCGTCGAACGATATGGTCAGTCATTGTTTTTGGTATGGCAGTGATAAAATTCTGAGTTATCTTCGTGGCAAGGATAACAAAGACTCTTACTGGATTATAGATGTCGAAACTTTACTTTATACCAGATTGGACAAATTAAACGGGTACGGAGATGGACACCCGCATATACATGGTGAGTGGCTTATTACTGATACTTATCCGGACAAATCACGGATGCAGCACTTACTTACAGTGAATTTACGAACTGAGCAAGTAAAAGAGCTGGGAGAGTTTTTTCACGGTTTTCGTTATGATGGTGAGACAAGATGCGATTTGCACCCGCGTTTTTCGTTTGATGGACAATTCGTGTTTTTCGATTCAGTTAGTTCGGGTGACAGACGTTTATGCTGGTTGGAGTTTAGACCGTGACACTATCTGTTTTACTGTCTGTTTATGCTAAAGAAAATCCTGACTACCTTCAGCAGTGTCTGGCGAGTTTTACGCAGCAGATTCATTCAGCTGACGAGATAGTTTTGGTCGAAGATGGGCCATTATCAGCAGAACTGGAAGTTGTCATTGCTTCATTCATAACAAAGTTACCGTTAAAACAGGTAAAGCTGACCGTTAATTCCGGTCTTGCTGTTGCACTAAACATTGGGCTGGCAGAGTGCTCCGGTGATTACGTCGCCCGAATGGATACTGATGATGTGCTGTTACCAGGACGTTTTGCTGTTCAGCTTAAATTTATGCAACAATTTCCTGAAATCGATTTGGTTGGTTGTTTTGCCACCGAAATTAACGAAATAGGTAATAAAGGCCGCTTGAGAACTATGCCGACAGAACATGATGACATCGTTAATAGTTTATGGAGTAATCCATTTATTCATCCTGCGGTGATGTTTAAGCGCCAGAAAATGCTTGATATTGGTGGTTATGATACAAAATTGCGTCGCCGTCAGGATTATGAGCTTTGGTTTCGCTGTGCAAAGAATGATTTCAGATTTGCCAATATTCCACAGGCTTTGATTTTATATCGTTTTCTGCCAGGTACGCATAAAAAACAAACAGTTACTCTGGCATGGGAGCAGGCCATGATAGGCTTTAAAGGTGCGAGTTCTTTAAAAATGCCATTGTGGAAACGATTGGCTTGTTTTATACCCTTTATTCGCTCTCTGTTACCAACTGCTTTGCAGCACCGGTTGTATAGTGCACTTAAGCGTTTTGATCCCCGCCAGCAGAGACATAATACCAAATGAGTAACACCACTATTCTTGTTACCGGCTCTACCGGCTTTATCGGCAAGGCATTGGTAAGCGCTTTGCTAAAACCTGGTGTTAAAGTGATTGCACCGGTGCGTAGTTTAGGTGCAGAAAATTATTCTGAGCAGCATACTCAAATAACCGTGCCTGATTTAGCTGACATTAATTCAAAATTATTTCAGCAATATAGTCCTGATACCGTGATACATGTAGCAGCTAAAGCGCATATTGTTGGCGTACCGTTATCGGAGTTTCGGCGGGTAAATACTGAAGCCACATTGCATTTAGCCAGGTTGGCTGCTGATGCAGGTGTGCGCCGTTTTATCTTCCTTAGTTCAATTGGTGTGCATGGCATTAGTAATATTTTTCCTTTTAAAGTGACGGATAAGCCAACACCGATGGAAGATTATGCTGTGTCAAAATTGGAAGCTGAGGTTGGTTTAAAACAGGTAGCCCAGCAGACAGGTATGGAAGTGGTTATTCTCCGTCCACCTTTAGTATACGGGCCTGATGCACCGGGTAACTTTGGTAAACTGGCAAACCTTGCCAGAAAAAACCTACCTTTACCATTGGGTGCCATTCATAACAAACGTAGTTTGGTGGCACTGGATAATCTGGTAGATTTAATTATTACCTGTATTGATCACCCTAAAGCGGCCAATCAGACTTTTTTAGTCAGTGATGATCAGGATGTATCTACCGCTGAGCTGTTACAAATGATGACAAAAGCTGCCGGTAAAACACCCCGGTTAATTCCTGTACCAATGAGTTGGTTAAAGTTTGTCGGCAAGCTCACGGGTAAACAAGCTGTGGTCGATAGATTGTGTGGTAATTTACAGGTGGATATTCGCCATACTAAAGAAACACTGGGCTGGACACCGCCAATTACGGTGGAAGAAGGGATTGACAGGTGCTTCACTTTGGTAACGAATAGCTAAGCTGGTTATCTGTGCAGGGACTGAAGCAGATGTATCACAATTAGGATAAGCTATTTAGTGTAATAGAGGTAAACGTTATTGCACCATATATGCGGGAGATGAGTTATGCGCCTTACTGATTTTGAAAAAAAGGTCATTATCAAAGCGATAACGGCAGAAGATGCTACCGCACGGGTATTTGTTTTTGGCTCCAGAGCGGATGATTCTGCACGTGGAGGTGATATTGATTTGTTAGTGTTATCCGGGCGTTTTAATAAAAAGCTGAAGCGCGCTGCCCGTTGGCAGATAGTAGAAGAATTGGGTGAGCAGAAAATTGATATTGTTACCAGCGTTGATGGCACAGAGCCGTTTGTCAGATTAATTCGTGAACGGGCTGAGGAGATAACGTTGTGAGTCGGTTAAGTTCTACTGAATATTTAGTACAATGTGTTGCTCAGCTTAATGATGCCAGTCGCTGGTTGCGTAGATCTTATGAAAAATGCCAGCACTTTGATTTGCAGCGGCCACTGACAGAAGAGCAATATGATGCTTTAGAAAATCTGAGCAGCCGTTTCGCCAGAGTGACAGATATTCTGCTTAACAAAACCTATCGTGCGCTGGATGCAGCCGAGTTAATGGAACCCGGAAGTTTGATTGATTCAGTAAATCGTGCAGTAAAGCGCAGGTGGGCTTGCTAAGCCAGCACAGTAGCCAATGTTGCCAAAAGAGCAGCTTGTAACCAGCGGCGCGCGGCGGGTCGCTTATTTTTTATCAAGAGGGGCTATGTTAATTCGGCTGTTAGATATTATTTTTGCATTTTGTGGTTTGGTTGTTGGCTTTCCGGTTCTGGTCATTCTGACAATTATTGGTTTCTTTGATACCGGTTCACCTATTTTCAGGCAGGTACGGGTAGGCCGTAACAAAAATCCTTTTACGCTGGTAAAATTCCGTACTATGAAAAAAGATACGGCCCATGTTGCCAGCCATTTGGCCAGTAGCAGTGCTATTACGCCTTTTGGTGGGTTTTTACGTAAAACTAAACTGGATGAATTGCCTCAGTTATGGAACGTGTTATGGGGAGATATGAGTCTGGTAGGCCCGAGACCTTGTTTATTTAATCAGCAAGAGCTGATTGATGAACGGGAAAAGCGGGGAGTATTGAAGGCCAGACCTGGTATTACCGGCTTGGCTCAGGTTAATGATATCGATATGTCCACGCCGGAGTTGCTGGCAGAAACAGATGCCAGAATGTTGAAAAAACTGACATTAGCAGATTATTTTAAATATATTCTGATGACAGTTGCAGGTAAAGGTAGTGGCGACCGGGTAAGAAAATAAGATGGGCTAAAAAGGCAAAGTGAGTATTGTAGTTTGCTTAAGCTCTTTGTCTTACCAGAAGTTAAGTTGCTGTTCAGCTGTAAGTGGTAAATAACAACCGGTAGCATTGAATGATGTTACCGGTTGTTGCTTTTGACCACAGGCAAACAGCGGAGAAATGCAAAGCTTGCCTGATCAGGCTTTTGAGAGATAACTATAGGTGTTATGATCACCGATAATAGTTATATAACAACCAAACATTTTATTAACTGTTAGAAAGGATCTGCATGTCTGCTCTGAAAGTTGCCATAGCCGGTACTGGCTATGTAGGATTATCTAATGCTGTGTTGCTGGCACAGTATAATCAGGTGGTGGCGCTGGATATTGTGCCGGAAAAAGTGGAGCTGCTAAACCGCAGGCAGTCTCCCATAGAGGATAAGGAAATCAGCGAGTATCTGGCAGACAGAACGCTGAATTTACAGGCTACAACAAATAAGCAACAGGCTTATAGCGATGCTGACTTTGTGATTATTGCTACGCCTACCGATTATGATCCCGAAACAAACTATTTTAATACCCGCAGTGTTGAAGCTGTAATTCAGGATGTTATCACCATTAATCCACAGGCGGTAATGGTGATAAAGTCTACCGTGCCGGTAGGCTTTACCCGAATGGCAAAAGAAAAATACGGTACATCTAATCTGATTTTTTCTCCGGAGTTTTTACGCGAAGGTAAGGCGCTGTACGATAATCTGTATCCATCGCGGATTATTGTTGGCGAGCAAAGCGAACGGGCAAAAACCTTTGCTACCTTATTGCAGCAAGGGGCAATCAAGCAGAATGTGCCGGTGTTGTTTACCGATAGCACAGAGGCAGAAGCCATTAAGCTGTTTTCCAACACCTATCTTGCTATGCGGGTGGCTTATTTTAATGAATTGGACAGTTATGCTGAAAGTCATGGCTTAAATGCCGGGCAGATTATTCAGGGAGTTGGCCTGGATCCGCGTATTGGTAGCCATTATAACAACCCCAGTTTTGGTTATGGTGGTTATTGCCTGCCGAAAGATACCAAGCAACTGTTAGCCAACTACAGTGATGTGCCGAATAATATGATTCAGGCGATAGTAGATGCCAACCGTACCCGTAAAGACTTTATTGCTGATTCTATTGTTAAGCGCAACCCTAAAGTGGTAGGAGTGTACCGGCTGGTAATGAAGACGGGCTCAGATAATTTCCGCGCTTCTGCTATTCAGGGCATTATGAAACGTATCAAGGCCAAGGGTATTGAAGTGGTGGTATATGAGCCAGAATTGAAACAAGACGAATTTTTTCGCTCACGTGTTATTAAAGATCTGGCCGAGTTCAAACATATTTCTGATGTGATAGTAGCTAACCGACGCAGTGATGCTTTGGCTGATGTGGAAGATAAAGTATATACCCGTGATTTATTTGGTAATGACTGATTTTAATAGATATCTTTCCTTATAAAGATATTAGTGTGTTAGGAGTATTTAATGCATTTTCTGGTTACTGGTGCGGCCGGTTTTATTGGTTTTTATGTGTGTCAGCGTTTACTGGCTCAGGGGCACCAGGTTACAGGTATTGATAACCTGAATGATTATTATGCGGTGCAGTTAAAACTTGACCGGCTGGCGCAACTGGAAGGCAAGCCGGGTTTCAGTTTCAAACAACTGGATTTAGCAGCTCGTAATGGTATGGCTGCTTTATTCGATGAGGGTAAATTTCAGAGGGTGATTCATCTGGGAGCCCAGGCCGGGGTGCGTTATTCGCTGGAAAACCCTATGGCCTATGCTGACAGTAATCTTATCGGTATGCTGACGATTCTGGAAGGGTGCCGGCAGCATAAGATTGAACATCTGGTATATGCATCGTCCAGTTCGGTATATGGTATGAACGCCAAGATGCCGTTTGCTACCTCAGATCGGGTTGACCACCCGGTTTCTTTATATGCCGCAACTAAAAAAGCCAACGAGCTGATGGCACATACTTATAGTCATTTATATGGTATACCAACGACAGGGTTACGTTTTTTTACGGTATATGGCCCCTGGGGACGACCTGATATGGCAATGTTCCTGTTTACTAAGGCAATAGCTGAAGGCCAGCCCATTAAGGTGTTTAATAACGGCAATATGCAGCGGGACTTTACCTATATAGACGATATTGTTGAGGGGATTATCCGTATTCAGGATAAACCACCAGCTGCAGATAGTAATTGGAATGGTGAGGATGCATCGTCCAGTTCGGCACCTTATAAAGTTTTTAATATAGGTAATAATCAACCGGTAAAATTAATGACCTTTATCGAAGCAATTGAAAAAGCTCTGGGTAAAGAAGCAATTAAAGAGTATCTGCCAATGCAGGACGGTGATGTACCGGCAACCTATGCTGATATTACTGATTTGCAGCAGGCGGTTGGGTTTAAACCTGCAACACCTGTAGAACTGGGTGTTACGAACTTTGTTAATTGGTACCAGAATTACTATAAGGTTTAAGCGATGAAAGTATTAAAAGCCGTTATTCCGGTAGCAGGTCTTGGAACGCGTATGTTACCGGCGACTAAGGCTATCCCAAAAGAGATGCTACCGGTAGTGGACAAACCGCTGATTCAGTATGTGGTAAATGAATGTATTGCTGCGGGTATTAAGCAGATTATTCTAGTTACCCATTCTTCTAAAAACTCGATTGAGAACCATTTTGATAAAAGCTTTGAACTGGAGTCGATGCTGGAAAAACGGGTAAAACGGCAGTTATTGGAAGAAGTTCAGGCTATTTGCCCTAAAGACGTTACCATTATGCATGTACGGCAGGGAGAGGCTAAAGGGCTTGGGCATGCAGTGATGTGTGCTTTGCCGCTGGTGGGTGAAGCGCCTTTTGCAGTGTTATTGCCTGACGTATTGGTTGATAACTACGAAAGCGATTTAACACAAGATAATCTGGCTGCAATGGTTCGTTTATTTGAACAAACCGGTATTAGCCAGGTAATGGTTGAACCTGTGCCACAACAGCAGGTCAGCAGTTATGGTATTGTTGATGTTGAAGGAAGTCAGATGTTGACCGGTGATTCAGTCCGGATGTCTGCTATAGTTGAAAAGCCGGCAATTGATAAAGCGCCTTCAAATCTGGCAGTGGTTGGTCGCTATGTATTTAGTGAGCGTATCTGGTCTTATCTTAAACGGACCCCTGTAGGAGCTGGTGATGAAATTCAGCTGACTGATGCCATTGCTATGTTAATGGAAAAAGAAACAGTAAATGCTTACCATATTATGGGCCGCAGCCATGACTGTGGTAATAAGCTGGGCTATATTAAAGCTTTTGTAGAATACGGGTTAAGAGATCACTCATTAGGGGCTGATTTTAAAGTATGGCTGAAAGCACAGCTGGCTGGTGAGTAGTGTTTATAGAGAAAATAATGGTACGCCAGAATGATATTAATAGTCTGTAATTTCTTTTCTCTGTCACAGACTCTGGAGTAATAAATGCTTGCATGGTTATTAAGCTTACCCCGTTCGGCTAAGCGCATTATATCGGTATTAGCGGATGTCGTTTTTCTTATCTGCTCTCTTTCGGCGGCTTATTTATTAACTCAGCACCAGCAGCGTTCAGATATTACTGAAATTGCCCTGTCACTCGTTATTACGCTACCCATTACCTTATATATTTTTACCCGCCTTGGGTTATACCGGGCAGTTATCCGCTATATCGGCCAACATGCACTAGGAGCTGTACTGGCCGGTATTGTGGCGAGTGCTTTTATTTTAGCCTTGTTGTTTGCTGTTTTTAAGGTGGAAGATAAGGGCAGCCTGATTTTTGTTTACGCCCTGATGGCATTAATCAGCTCTGGTGGCGTTCGTTTACTGGCCAGAATGTTTTTAGTACAGCGTAATAACGGACATAAAGAACGGGTACTGATTTACGGTGCCGGTTCTTCCGGCAGGCAGTTAGCGCAGGCTCTGATGAATGGGGAACAGTATCACCCGGTGGTTTTTGTTGATGACGATACCACATTGCAACGTTCTACTATTTTAGGCATTCCTGTTGGCAGCCCGGCACAGATTGCTGCCCTGAGTAAAGCCCATCGTATTAGTCGCATCTTGTTAGCGTTGCCATCTGTTGGCCGTGGCCGGCGGCGTGAAGTGTTAGATGCCCTGGAGGAATTACCTATTCCTGTTCAGTCTATTCCGGGAATGAGTGATCTGGTTGATGGCTCAATGCGGATAGATGAGTTGCAGGATGTTAAAATTGAAGATTTGTTAGGCAGAGATTCGGTTGCTCCTAAAGTGAAATTGATGCAGGCCAATATTCAGGGTAAGGCCGTGATGGTTACCGGCGCCGGTGGTTCTATTGGTTCTGAATTATGCCGGCAGATTATTCAGTATGAACCTGAAGTACTGGTCTTGTTCGAGCAATCTGAGTTTGGACTTTATAGTATAGAGCAGGAATTATCTGCCATGATTGTCCGCCAGAATATGGCAACTAAATTGATTCCTGTTATGGGAACGGTACAGCGCCGGAAACGCCTTGAAACGATAATGCAGACGTTTAAGATTAATACGGTTTACCACGCAGCAGCATATAAACATGTGCCTCTGGTTGAATTTAATGTAGTAGAAGGCATCAGAAATAATGTATTTGGTACCTGGTGTGCTGCTGAAGCCGCTATTACTGCTGGAGTAGAGACTTTTGTACTGATATCTACTGACAAAGCAGTAAGACCAACTAACGTTATGGGCGCTTCAAAACGGCTGGCAGAATTAGTGTTACAGGCTTTGTCGCAACGACAACAACAGACCCGTTTTTGTATGGTCAGGTTTGGTAATGTATTGGGTTCATCAGGCTCTGTTGTGCCTTTATTCCGGGAGCAGATCCGCCGTGGTGGGCCGGTTACAGTAACGCATAAGGATATTATCCGCTATTTTATGACCATTCCTGAAGCTGCTCAGCTTGTGATTCAGGCTGGTGCAATGGGAAGTGGCGGGGATGTTTTTGTGTTGGATATGGGAGAGCCGGTTAAAATAGCAGATCTGGCACGGCGGATGATTCATCTGATGGGGCTTGAAGTAAAAGATGACGTTCACCCTAATGGCGATATTGAGATTTTATATTCCGGCCTGAGACCAGGCGAAAAGCTTTATGAAGAATTGCTGATTGGCGAAAATGTCAGAGAAACAGAACATCCGCGTATTATGGCGGCTGATGAGCTCTGTTTAAATTGGCCGGAAATGCAAAGCCTGTTGGCATGTCTTGAGCAGTATTGTGAGAGTTTTGCCGTAGAGCAGATTATTGAATTATTGCGTAATGCTCCAACTGGCTTTAATTACAGTTGCGCCAGTAGTGATCTGGTCGTTAAGGCAGCCTGTGATCCTGAAGCGATAAGCCCGATATCTCTGACGGTTGATAATACACCTTCCCGCATTGAAAATAAAAAATATATTGCCTGATTGTTACCAGGTGTTAGTGAAGCATTATTGGAGAGATGCTTGCGTTTTTTTTACTCATGAATTAAGATTTATCTAATGTAGATAAGGTTGATTTTTTAACGAGGGATAGTTATGAAACAATTATTAGGTACTGTAGTTTTAGCTTTAAGTTTGTCAGCTACCGGTGTAATAGCTCAGGAACGGGCAGGTGGTAGCGATGCTTCGGGCTCGACTATTGGTGGAATAGCAACATCGACTATTGTTGCCGGTGCTGTGGGAGTTGCTGTTGCAGCAGCTGTTATCTCAAATAATCGCAGTTCATCAGTGAACCCTGATGCACCGGTTGAAACCTGTAACGAAGGTGATGGTTCACCGGTTAATGGTATTTGCACCGGTACCACATTAACCCTTTCAGGAGGAACTCTGGTTCCTGTAACTTACACTTACCCTGCTATAGTTCAATAATTTTATATTGCAAAAAACCGCCTGTGAGAGGCGGTTTTTTATTGTGTCAGTCGGGAATACTGACAAGCTGCCTGTATTTGCAACAAAGGGATTTTGCTGTGATTAAACCTCTGCTGATTTTATTATCCGCTTTTTTGCTTACTTCATGCTCTGGTACTTACCATTCTTATTACGATACTCTGAAACTGGCTTTTAACAGCAATCAGGATGCTGAACTGACTTTACAGCAAGTCAGGGATGCTGAATATGATTTGTTATATGTCAGAAGCGGTGAGCGGGCGCAGGCTGTTATGGCTCTGGCATATATAGAATATGGTCAGCATAAATGGATATCGGAAGATCAGGCTTTGCTGGTGCTGGAACAGGGGCGTATTGTCAAAACAACCGGCTTTGCGCAGGATTTGCTGTACCTGACGAATACGATGGATGACCCGCTGAAACGTCCGCTGAATATGCAGAGTGGCCGGAAATGGTTACGCTTGGCGGACTGGAAACATGGGGAATACGGTTACCAGCTACGTTCAGAATTTCAGAGTGCGGGAAACCAGCCACTGGTTTTTTTTGGTAAAAGCATTGATAGCGTACTGATGATTGAAGCTGTGGAATATCTGGATCAGAGTAACTTTTTACACTTTAACCGACGCTGGCAAAATTACTTCTGGTTTGATGCAAAAACCGGTGCCTTACTGAAAAGTAAGCAGTTACTGGCTCCTTTCTGGCATGAAATTGAAACGACACATATCAGCCAGATTGCCCGCCTGCTTGATCAACAAAGCTGAGAGTACTTATGTTCTATAAGTTTGTAACTACTGTTTTGTTTCTTTATATATTACATCCGGCCAATGCTCTGGCAGATGTCCGGGTGGTAATTAATAGTCAATCATTTAGCTATACTGATAATCCCCGATTGGCAGAAGTTCTGGCACCGGTAGCCGGACCGCATTGGTACTGGCCCGCCGCAGCGTTATATCAGCTTGATAATAATGAGCCTGAACAGCTCCGGCAGCTGATTTTACAACAGCTGACGGCATTTGCAGAGCAGCAGCAAGATAATCACCGGCAACTGGCGGCAGTGCAGCGTATAAAAGGGGAGCTTTCAGGCTGGCAACTGGCAAAGCGTATACGGATACCGATCGATTATGATCTGGCCAGAACTAAAGCTGAGTTTAATCCGCGCTTTGAAGATGGAGATTACCTGCTACGTTTAACGATGCGCCCATCTTCAGTTTATGCATTTGGCCTGCTCGAGTTTTCCCGTAAGCTGACGCACTTGGGAGCCGCAGATGTTACGGCTTATCTGCCTGAACTGAAATTACTTGCTGGTGCCGATAAGAGCCGTATTTATATTATTCAGCCTGATGGGCAAACAAGTATTGCCAGTATTGCTTACTGGAATAAACAACACCGGGAAGTGATGCCTGGAGGACAATTGTTTATTCCGTTTGCGACAGAATGGTTTGCAACTGCTGCTGATAGCCTGAATCAGCAAATTATTGAACTGGCGACACACAGGGTTTTACCATGAGTTTTGTTTTTAGCCAAAAACTCAGGTTGCTACTGCCATGCTTTTATATTGCCAGCAGTTGCTTTATCAGTAAACCAGGGCAGGCGGCAGAGCCTGATGGCTGGCAGCAGGTTGGTGCCGGTGTATCGCAAATGGCACATGGTGGTATCGGTTTAATTCAGACCCCAACCGCCCGGATGACGGCGGCAGGGGAGTTATCGATTAACTATACCGATAATGAAGAGTATCGCTTATGGTCGGTCAGTATTCAGCTGTTCCCGTGGATGGAATCTACCATACGTTATACCGATGTCAGAACCCGGCTATACAGCCCTTACCCTGGATTTAGTGGTAACCAGACTTACAAAGATAAAGGTATAGATGTCAAGTTTCGTTTAGTGCAGGAAAGTTATTATTTACCTCAGTTATCCGTTGGTTTTCGTGATTTTGGTGGCACCGGCCTGTTCAGCAGTGAATTTATTGCCCTGAGCAAAAAATGGGGAGCTGTTGATTTTCATCTGGGGATGGGATGGGGATATCTGGGCTCTGCCGGTAATATTTCTAATCCATTTTGTGAGATCAATGATCGTTTTTGTGAGCGACCTGATGGTTATGGGGGGCGGGGAGGTAAAGTTGATTACCAGAATTTCTTCCGGGGTCCTGCTTCATTATTTGGTGGCATTGAATATCAGACGCCCTGGGCACCACTTCGCCTGAAACTGGAATATGAAGGTAATAATTATACTCAGGATCATGCCGGAGAATTGCTTCAGGACAGCGATGTTAATATTGGTGCGGTCTATCGCTGGGGTAATCTGGATATTGATTTAAACTATCAACGTGGTAATACACTGGGTTTTGGTGTTCATTACCGTACAGATCTACATACCGCTGGTCTGCCTAAGGTTAAGCCTGCACCAAGGGCAGTACCGGAACAACGGATAACAGATACAGAAATTACGGACAGAAATCGTATTCCGCAGGCGTTATATAGAGAAGCCGGATTTGCTGTACAGTCGGCCCACCTGACTGATGACGAATTTATTATTTATGGACAACAACTGGCCTACCGCGATTATGAAGAAGCGGCAGAGCGTATTGGCAGAGTGCTGGTTAATGAGTTACCACAAACGGTAAAACGCTACCGGATAGTGACTTACAGTGGCAGTTTGCCGATGGTCGAAACAGTGATTAATGCCGATGATTTTGTGCGTGAAGCCCGTTATGACACATTGTATAGCGATATCCGTTCCAGCTATGTTCGTCAGGATCCGGCACCATCAACACTGGGATATTATCCTGAGCGCGATACTTCAGGTTTTTATGCTGGTTCAGAGCTTTTCTGGATCCAGACTTTTGGTAACCCGGAAGCCTTTTATATGTATCAGGGAGGGATATTCCTGAGTGGGGGCTATGCATTTAATGCTAATATCAGGATTGGCGCTACGGCAAAAGCTACCTTACTGGAAAATTTTGATCGCTTTAATTTTAAAGTCGATGCACTGAATACCCCTTTACCCAGAGTCAGGACCTATATCCGGGAATATGTAACGCGCAGCCGGGTGACGATGGAAAATCTTTACCTGCACTGGCAGGACAGATTAGCACCTGACTGGTACGGGCAATTATACGGTGGTTATCTGGAAACCATGTTTGGCGGTATCGGCGGTGAAGTACTTTACCGGCAGGTTGATACCTCGTGGGCTGTCGGATTTGATTTAAACTATGTACAGCAACGCTCGTATGAGAATGATGTCGATTTCTTTGATTATAAAGTGCTTACCGGTCATGTTAATGTTTACTGGCAGCCATCGTTCTTAGCGGATACGTTACTGACATTTAATATTGGTCAGTATCTGGCAAAAGATAAGGGGGTTACTGTCGATTTTGCCAAGCGCTTTGACAGTGGCATTATTGTCGGTGCCTATGCGGCTATTACCAATGTGTCGTCAGAAGAATACGGAGAAGGCAGTTTTACCAAAGGTTTTTATCTGTCTATTCCGTTTGATGTTTTCTCATTACGGCCTTCTACCGGGCGTGGGCGCTTACCGTGGATCCCAATTTCCCGTGATGGCGGGCAGGCACTGAGCCGGCCGGTAAATTTAATTAATGTTACAGAGCAACGTGCGCCATTTTATAACTGATAAAGGCTGGCAGCAGTAGTTTGCTGCCGCTCTAGGTATTAATCTGAACGTTATTACGCCCGGAATGTTTGGCACGATAAAGAGCGTCATCTGCCTGAGCAATCAGCTGGCTGGCTTTAGTATTTTTGGTTGCAATACAGCTATAGCAGCCGATGCTGGCTGTCAGATAAGCAGATACTTCTGATTTATCATGTGGTATTTGCAATGCCTGAATTGCCCGCCGGGCTTTTTCGGCGATTTTCAGACAAGTCTGATGATCTGTGCCGGGCAGAATTAAAGCAAACTCTTCACCACCATAACGGGCGGCAATTTCACCCTGCCGTCTGGCAAGATGTTTAAGTACATGGGCAACCTGTTTAAGTGCCAGATCCCCTGACTGGTGCCCATAATGATCGTTATAAGCCTTGAATAAATCAATATCCAGCATAACCAGGCTTAGCACTGTTTGTGAGCGGGCACTGCGCTGAATTTCCTGTTGTAACTTTTCATCGAAATGGCGGCGGTTAGCGATGCCTGTCAGCCCATCCTGAGCTACCTGGGTTTGTAATTTCTGGTTAGACAGTAATAATGCCTGCTGTATATGCTGTAGCGATAAACGGTAATTTACATTCTGGATGGCATTGGCAATCATGTCACCGGTCAGTTTCAGGCGGCGTAAATCATTCCGGCTCCACTGCCGGGTATGGGTTGCCATATCACACCCAATAAAGCCAATAACGGTATTATCAGCCCGTAATGCACTGCAAAGTAACGATTGGATATTCCGGGGAAGAAATACCTGTTTTTCCTTACTGGCTTCGGTGGGAAGATCCTGTGGGCAGTTGATTACAAAGGTATAGTCAGCCATCACTTTCTGGTAAAAGTAAGGAAAACGCGAAAAAGGAATATGCTGTAGTTTATTTTTATACGAAGTGATACCTGGTTTTACCCACTCATAATGATTGCTCATTTCCTGTTGCTTTTCATCAAACAGAAAAATGTAGCACCGGTCTGTTTTGCTGGCTTCACCTAATGTTGTCAGTGCTTCGTTAACATGCAAATCAAGATCAGACACATTGACATTGATTAACTGTGCTGAAATCAGTGACATCAGTTTATCAAATGCCAGGGCTTCTTCTGCTTCTGTTTGCCGTTTACCGGTTTCAGCTGGTGTTTCAGGTATAAGGCTAAGCAAAATAAAGGCTTCCGGCAATTTTACCTGCTGGCTGAACAACATTAATGGCTGAGTATGATACAAACATCTTGTTTGTTGTGACGCCGGATTATTCAGAGCCTGCAGTAAGGGAGATAATACTCTGTCTGATGGTTGTCTGTTATTGGCAGCGGACAGCGGCAGGTTTTGCAGTGATTTCTGCGAAACAATGCCGTTGCGGTGGCAAAGTGATAGCTGTTCACGGGCAGCGTTGTTAGCCCAGATGACTGAAGATTCTGGCTTTTTGCAAAACACTGCCACAGGCAGGGCGTTCAGTATTATCCTGAAGTAACGACTGAATTTATGATTTGGTGGCATGATATGCTCGTGCAATGACTATCAGCTAATATATAGCTGATAGCACTAAAATTGGAAGGTGATTCAGAGGTTGTTTATCAGCCTGGCTGCCACAAACTACGGCTTAACTGCCCGACAGATACCGGTCTGTCATGCAGTAGCCAGTGACAGATAGCAGCAGCTACATCAGGGTAGGCGATACGCTGATGAGTTTGTGGTGCCGATAGCCAGTTTGCAATAATTGCTGTGGTGAGATGCCCGGTACTGCTGGCAAAATTAAGCTGTTGCAGGGCAAGTGCATTTGAGAGTTGTTCCATCTGGCCTTGTAATGGTTTCACCATAATAGCTTTTTGCAATTGCAGAGCTTCACTGATCAGCTCAAATCCGGCATTGCTCAGTACAAATTGGCAGCTGTGTAAATCGTGTTTAAATGCCTGCAGAGCGGGGGGATGAGTAGTGATATGACCATGTTTTTCTGCTGGCAAGCCCGGGCCGTATATGCAGAAATGATACTCCGTTAAAGGGCGTAGCCACTGAATAACCTGCTGTTGATCTTCAAATGGCAGATAAACCAATACCTTATTGTTCTGGATTGGGGGCGTTTCAGATTCAAGATCAAGAATAGGTGGCAGAATAGGATAATTAAAATGATGCCAGTGCAGCCCAAGCTGAAAGTCAGCGGGGGCAAAGTATTTAAATATCAGCTTGCTGATCCAGTTCGCCTGTTTCATCGGTATGCCATAACCGAAAGCATACTGATGGCCAATGGCAACCGCTGTTTTGCGTTGCCGTCTGGCGGCCCAGGCGGTAATGGGCTCAAAATCGGTGATGATCAAATCATAGCCGGAACAATCGAGCTGCTGAATATCACGCCATAATTCTCTGATCGAAGCCTGAAACAGCGTTTTACTATAATTGACTTTACCTGCTTCTGTAACAAAGGTGAGCCCACGTTTTACCTGATATTCTTTGAACGGCTGCATATCGAAGAATTGGTCTGCCGGGCGACCTGAAAACAGATAATCAACCTGTACTCCTGCTGCTGAAAAGTGTTTCTCCATTGCTCTTGCCCGGCTGATATGGCCATTTCCTGTTGCCTGCACGCCATAGAGAATTTTCATATTCAGGTTCCGTTATATAAAGCTGCTACCAGACCAGTTCTTTAAAATGCTGACGGCACATTGAAACATATCGTTCATTACCGCCAATTTGTATTTGTGAGCCTTCCCGTGCCGGTTTGCCATGTTCGTCCAGCCGCACCACAAAATTCGCTTTCCGGCCACAATGACAAATTGTTTTCAGTTCGATCAATTTGTCTGCCCATGCCAGTAATGCCTGGCTGCCAGAGAAGGTTTCGCCGAGAAAGTCGGTTCTAAGACCAAACGCCAGTACCGGAATGTTCATATCGTCAACCACATCAGTGAGCTGACGAACCTGTTGTTTACTCAGAAACTGGGCTTCATCAATCAGCACACAGTCCAGTCTTCCCTGTACTTTCAGCGCTGCAATATGTTCTGAAAAATTCAGGCTGCCATCAAAGATATGGGCATCCATTTCCAGCCCAATCCGCGAACTAACCTTACCTGCGCCGAAGCGGTTATCAATTGCTGCGGTATAAATTGCAACCGCCATCCCTCTTTCCTGATAGTTATATGCACTTTGCAGTAACGAGGTCGATTTTCCGGCATTCATTGCCGAGTAATAAAAATACAGTTGTGCCATCTGAATTGCCTGTGTTAAAAGAGCCCGCAGTATAGCAATTTCAGTAACAGAAATGGCGACGACCAGCAAAGTTTAGCTATGCAATATGACAGTAGTAAGACAAAATATTATGCCGGGTATTTCAGGTTAAAATAGTATAGTGATTGTTTATGCCTCGCTGTTTCTGAGTGGCTTTATTGCGGCTACCTTATTTCCGGCTTCGTCAGAAGTCTTACTGCTCGTTCTGCAACAACAGGGGTATAGCGTTATCTGGCTGTGGGTGGCGGCGACATCCGGTAATACCCTGGGCTCCTGTGTTAACTGGTATCTGGGGTATAAACTGCTGCATTTTCAGCATAAAAAATGGTTTCCATTAAACCAGGCCCAGTTATGCAAAGCACAGCAATATTTTCAGCGATACGGCAGCTGGAGTTTATTATTTTCCTGGTTACCTGTAATAGGCGATCCGCTCACTCTGGTGGCGGGCATTATGAAAATCAGATTCTGGTGGTTTTTGTTGCTGGTCATATTGGGCAAAGGTGCCCGCTATGCCGTACTATTATGGCTGGCGATAGCCCTGACCGAATAATTCTGTTGGCATTATTGAGGGAGATCCGTCATCATTAACGCACTATTTTTACCTGTTACAGGATATGAAACATGGAATTCAAATTAAGCGCTGAAGAGCTGAAACGTATCGCGACACTGGATGCCGAACAGCGTTATGAGTATTTTATCCAGGCGGTAGCTGATACAGAGCAAATCTGGATCCTGACTGATGATGACGGCTTTGTGCTGGTCAGTGCCGAAGATGAGCGCTGCATTCCGGTATGGCCTCATGCCGAGCTGGCAGAGCAGTGGATTGAAGGCGAATGGGCGCAATGCCAGGCGCAGGCAGTTGATGTTGATACCTGGCTGGATAAATGGACGGCCGGACTAAATAGCGACGAGCTGGCCATTGCCGTATTACCGGACACTGATGGCCCAGGTGTGGTGGTTACTCCGGATGAACTGTCTGAAACACTGCTGACTGCTATGCAGGATGATGATTAAGCATTATTGATACGACCGGCAGGGCAGAGCTGCCCTGCATCCTGCGGTTTAGTTAACCAGTTCATTCCCTGTTGCAACACCACTGGCATAAGCGATCAGGTTATCGCTGGTGATCTGACAAATTTGCTGTAGTGCTTCTTTGGTGAAAAATGCCTGATGTCCGGTAATTAAAACATTCGGAAACGTCAGTAAGCGTTTAAATACTTCGTCATCAATCACTTGCTCTGACAGATTTTCAAAAAACAAGTCGGCTTCCTGTTCATAAACATCCAGCCCTAAATAGCCGATTTTCCGGCTTTTCAGACCATTAATCACGGCTTTCGTATCTATCAGGGCACCGCGGCTGGTGTTAATCAGCATCACACCATCTTTCATACTGCCAATACTGTAATGGTTGATAATATGCTGTGTTTCGGGGGTCAGCGGACAATGCAGGCTGATAATATCACTCCGGGCATAAAGCTCTTCCAGCGAAACATAGCGGGCAGTGGTACTTTCAAGCTCGGCGTTGGGCGCCAGATCATGACACAGTAACTGGCATCCGAATCCCAGCAGAATTTTAGCTGTCGCAACGCCGATGCGTCCGGTGCCAACTAATCCTACGGTTTTGCCATACATATTAAATCCGAGCAGGCCATCAAGTGAGAAATTATCATCACGTACCCGGTTATAGGCTTTGTGCAGCTTGCGGTTAAGGCTGAGTATCATGGCGACTGTATGTTCGGCAACCGCTTCAGGAGAATAAGCCGGAACTCTGGCAATCCGGATCCCCAATGTTTTTGCAATATCCAGCTCAACATTGTTAAAACCGGCACAACGCAGAGCAATCATCTCAATACCCATTTCAGATAACTGCTGTAAAACGTCTTTATTCAGCTCATCATTTACAAAAACGCAGATGGCATGGTTGCCCTGAGCCAGTTTTACGGTATCACTGGTCAGGCGGGTTTCATGGTAGGTAAATTGCAGACTCCTGTCTGCCCAGGCAGAAAATGCTTCCCGGTCATATTTTTTTGCGCTGAAAACGGCGACTTTCATTGGCTATCTCCCAACAAGATTGTTTTGATAGCTTAGATGAAAAATCGCCCTGTAAATTAGCGCCAGATCAAACTTATAGTAATTCTTCTATTGCCTGAATAATGCTGCCTGGCTTTGTCCGGGGAGCATAGCGCTTAACCACTTCTCCCTGTTTATTTACCAGAAACTTAGTAAAGTTCCATTTTATCGCCCGGGTTTTCAGCAGGCCGCGGGCATGATCTTTCAGATATTCAAATAGTGGTTCTGCGTCCGGGCCGTTAACATTCACTTTTGCCATTACCGGGAAAGTTACCCCGTAGTTAAGTTCACAGAATTGCTGGATTTCTGAATCAGAACCCGGCTCCTGGCCGCCAAATTGATTGCAGGGAAAGCCCAGAATAACCAGTCCGCGATCTTTATAACGCAGGTACAGTTCTTCCAGATCCTTGTACTGGGGCGTGAAACCACATTTACTGGCAGTATTAACGATAAGCAGCACTTTACCCTGTAACTGCTCCAGTACCACTGGCTGGCCGCGGCTGTCTTTTACTGTGAATTGATGAACACCTGACATAATAAAATCCTTGAATAAAGCTTTTTGCTTTTGCTGGGATAACTTTGTAAGCTTGCGCCACAGTATGTCACAGTTTCAAGTCATTTTTATGTCAAATACAGTTGTTAAAAAAGTCGCTTTTATCGGGTTGGGAGTCATGGGTTACCCAATGGCGGGGTTCCTGCAGAAAAACGGTTACGATGTTACGGTGTATAACCGGACAACACAAAAAGCCATAGCCTGGGTCAGCCAGTATGGTGGCCGTTATGCTGAAACGCCGGCACAGGCTGCCTCAGGGGCAGAGCTGGTGTTTATGTGTGTTGGTAATGATAATGATGTCCGGTCAGTAGTATATGGCGAACAAGGTGTACTGGCAGGTATGATGGCCGGCAGTGTGCTGATTGATCATACCACCGCATCTGCAAACTTAGCCCGGGAACTTGCTGCAGCGGCAAAACAGCAGCAGATTGGGTTTCTGGATGCACCGGTCTCCGGCGGGCAGGCCGGAGCTGAGAATGGTGTGTTAACGATTATGGTTGGTGGCGAAGCATCTGATATGCAAAAAGCCGAAGCGGCATTAGCCTGTTATTCGCGCTGTGCCCGGTTGCTCGGAGCGGCAGGGGCCGGTCAGCTGGCCAAAATGGTTAACCAGATCTGTATTGCCGGGGTAGTGCAGGGACTGGCCGAAGCGCTGAATTTTGCACAGAATGCCGGACTGGATGCTGCCGCTGTTATTGAGGTTATTTCACAAGGGGCCGCTCAATCCTGGCAGATGCAGAATCGTTATAAAACAATGCTGGCCGGTCAGTACGATTTTGGTTTTGCCGTAGACTGGATGCGCAAAGACTTATCGATAGCATTAAACGAAGCGCGTGAAAATGGCAGCCATTTGCCACTGACTGCGCTGGTTGATCAGTTCTACAGTGAAGTACAGCAAATGGGCGGTAGCCGCTGGGATACGTCCAGCTTGCTGGCACGGCTAAAGCGTTAATTGCGGATATAACCAGAGCACTGCCAGAGCCAGCCAGACAAAGAGAGATGGTAACCTAAAACGGTTACATGTCAAATATGTAACCGTTTTAGGTTTCTTTTGGGTATTGTAACTGGTATGGGTTACTAAGACTGCAAAAATCATCAGTCAGAATCATCAGTAAAGAACAGCAGACTCCAGGAATTGTTGTCTGCATATGATGTTAATTAAACTGCATCTCCGGCACGTCACCTTCGATAACCAGTTTACCTGCGGTTTTCTGCTGAATTTCTTCCACTGAAATGCCTGGTGCGCGTTCCAGCAGGTAGAATGCGCCATCACGGACTTCCAGTACCGCCAGATCGGTGACTATTTTTTTCACACAGCCAACACCGGTCAGCGGCAGGGTGCAATTTTCCAGCAGTTTGCTGTTGCCGTATTTATCGGCGTGGGTCATCGTCACCACGATATTCTGCGCACCGGCAACCAGATCCATTGCGCCGCCCATGCCTTTGACCAGTTTGCCCGGAATCATCCAACTGGCAATATTACCTTGCTGATCGACCTCAAAGGCACCGAGTACGGTTAAATCGACATGGCCGCCCCGGATCATGGCAAAGCTTTCCGCTGAGCTGAAAATTGCTGCACCTTTAATGGCGGTAACTGTTTCCTTACCGGCGTTAATCATATCTGCATCAATTTCTGTTTCAGTCGGGTAAGGGCCCATACCGAGCAGGCCGTTTTCTGACTGTAGCATCACTTCAATACCGGCCGGCACGTAGTTTGCCACCAATGTTGGAATGCCGATGCCTAAATTGACGTAATAACCGTCCTGTAGTTCCTGTGCCACACGCATGGCAACCTGTTCACGAGATAAAGCCATTGTTGCCTCCTTAACCTTGCCGGACCATACGACGTTCGATGCGTTTTTCAAAGTTGCCTTTAATGACGCGCTGCACATAAATACCGGGAGTATGAATTTGTGATGGTTCCAGCTCGCCTGGTTCAACAATTTCTTCTACTTCGGCTATGGTAATTTTACCGGCCGTGGCTGCCATCGGGTTAAAGTTCATTGAGGTATGACGGAACATCAGATTGCCGTAACGGTCAGCTTTCCAGGCGCGGACTATGGCAAAATCGCCGGTAATGGCTTCTTCCAGCACATAATTGCGACCGTTGATTTCACGGGTTTCTTTACCTTCTGCCACCGGAGTGCCATAGCCGGTGGCGGTAAAAAAGGCCGGAATGCCCGCACCGCCTGCCCGCATTTTCTCAGCCAGTGTTCCTTGCGGGGTGAGTTCTACCTCCAGCTCACCACTGAGTAATTGTTTTTCAAACAGGGCGTTTTCGCCGACATAAGAGGCGACCATTTTTTTGATCTGCCGGTCTTCAAGTAAAATACCCAGGCCAAAGCCATCAACACCGCAGTTGTTGGAAACTACCGTCAGGTTTTTGGTGCCCTGTTTTTTGATTTGGACGATCAGCCCTTCCGGAATACCACATAAACCAAAACCCCCGGCGATTACGGTCATGCCGTCTTGCAGCCCGGCCATGGCGTCTTCGTAGCTATGTACGACTTTATTAAACCCTGCCATTTGTTGTCCTCTGTTCTTAACTGAACTAAATGTTTCGATAAGCTCTTCGACTACGCAGCTGCTGTGTGAAGTTTTTTCTGCGACACACCATAAACCATCCCTGGGGACTCGGGTCGTGCTCCCTGCACGACACGGTCTTAGAAAAAAGTACATCCGTTCACACTTTCTGCATTCCGTAACCAGACTTTTTTGTCCGTGCAGATATAAAATTTAAAGCACTGCATTTTGTCTGTACGGAGCGATTATCTGCCTGATGCGTTTTCTCTAAGCCTTAGTCTGCATGCACTTGGCCTTTAGCGCCAATCCTACTTTAGAACTAGGCTGCTTCCCCAGTTGCCCGGTAATAAACCAGCCAGCTTCTGCAATGGCAGTTAAATCAATACCGTGCTCTATACCCAAACCATTCAGTAAATAAAGTACATCTTCTGTCGCAACATTACCTGATGCACCCGCCGCATAAGGGCAGCCGCCAAGTCCGGCGACAGCACTGTCTATCACTGTGATACCACGCTGCAATGCTGCGTAAATATTGGCAATGGCCTGACCGTAGGTATCATGAAAATGTACCGCCAGTTTTTCTGCCGGAACCACCCTGATTACCGCGTCCAGCATGCTGTTGATTGTAGCAGGCGTACCGGTGCCGATGGTGTCGCCCAGCGATATTTCATAACAGCCCATTTGCAGCAGACGCTGTGCAATAGCGGCAACATCAGCTGGCGGCACTTCACCCTGATACGGACAACCCGCCACACAGGACACATAACCCCGTACTTTAATACCATCTGCGGCGGCCTGAGCCAGTACCGGTTCAAACCGCTGCAAGCTCTCTGCGATAGAACAGTTAATATTTTTGTGGGTAAAAGCCTCGGATGCGGCACCAAATACCGCCACTTCGGTTGCACCTGCGGCAATGGCATGGTGGTAGCCCTGTAAATTAGGGGTCAGGGCGGTATAAGCTATACCTGCTTTACGTTGGATCTGTTGAAACACCTGGGCGGAATCTGCCATTTGCGGCACCCATTTGGGTGATACAAAAGCACCGGTTTCAATATAGCTCAGGCCAGATGCTGACAGCATATCAACCAGCGTGACTTTATGCTCCGTGCTGACCGCTGCTTCGTTTTGCAGCCCGTCACGCGGACCGACTTCCACCATTCTGACTTTGCGTGGCAGGCTCATGCTTCCTCCGCAATAAATTCAACCAGCTCTGCACCGTCCTGCACCAGATCACCGGTGCTGTAATACACTTCTTTTATGCTGCCTGCTGCCGGGGCTTTAATGCTGTATTCCATTTTCATCGCTTCCATTACCAGCAGCGTATCGCCAGCGTTCACCGGCTGCCCGGCAGTGACCATTACTGCGACTATAGTGCCGTTCATCGGTGCGGTCAGGGCACCATGCTGCTCGGTATGTTCCGTATCAATGCTGATTTGTGGCTGATAGTCAAAGTCATAGCGCTGAGAGCCGGTAAAAAGGCTGATGCTGTGACTGATACCATGCTGATAATGGCATACCGCCACTTTAAACTGCTGGTCATTCAGCGTAGCGGTAAGCTGATCCTGTTCTAAAACAGCAGTAGCACGAAAAGTCTGGTTATTGACCGAGATCTCACGGTGTGCGTCCTGTTGCTGTATGATGACAGAGCAGGGCTGCTCATTATGTAACAGGCTGATATGTAAAGCAGGCGCTTCGTTCAGCTGCCAGCCTGCGGTTGATTGCCAGGGGGATGTCAGAGCCCTGGCACTGGCTTTTTCTGCCAGATAAAGTGCTGCCAGCGCCAGTGCCTGAGTAAGTGCTGAGGGTGTATTACTGGCATCTGCTGCAAACAAGGTTTGCTGATGATGCTGAATAAAATGGGTATCAAGCTCTGCCGCCTGAAATGCCGGGTGTGAGACCAGCCGGTATAGAAAGTTCAGGTTGGTTTTAACACCGGCAATCCGGTAATCGGTCAGTGCCTGCAGCATCCGGTTAATGGCTTTGTTGCGGTTTTCATCCCAGACAATCAGCTTGGCGATCATCGGATCATAAAACGGGCTGATATCATCATGCTCTGTAACACCGGTATCGATCCGGACATGGCGACTGGCCGCCGGCTGGCGTAAGTAATGTAATGTACCGGTTGCCGGCAGAAAGTCCTGCTCAGGATCTTCAGCATAAATCCGGACTTCCAGCGCATGACCGTGCAGTGGAATATCCGCCTGTGTCAGCGGCATCGGCTGGCCGGCAGCGACTTCCAGCTGCCATTTAACCAGATCCTGTCCGGTAATCATTTCCGTGACCGGATGCTCAACCTGCAGACGGGTGTTCATTTCCATAAAATAGAAAGTACCGTCTTCGTCAAACAGGAATTCCACCGTACCGGCTCCGCGATAATCAATGGCTCTGGCGGCTTTTACTGCCGCTTCGCCCATCGCCTGGCGCTGTGCGGCAGTGAAACCCGGAGCCGGGGCTTCTTCAATCACTTTCTGGTGACGGCGCTGAACAGAGCAGTCGCGCTCAGCCAGATAGACCGCATTACCGTGGTTGTCAGCAAATACCTGAATTTCAATATGGCGCGGTTTGGTTAAGTAACGCTCCAGCAGAATTTTATCGTTGCCAAAGCTGGCTGAAGCTTCACGACGTGCTCCGGCCAGCGCATCATCAAACTCAGAAGCATGCCATACCACCCGCATGCCTTTGCCACCGCCACCATAAGCGGCTTTCAGCAGTTGTGGATAACCAATCCGGGCCGATTCTTCTTGCAGGCGGTTGTCGCTCTGGTCATCACCATGATAACCGGGCACCAGCGGTACACCCGCTTTACCCATAATGGTTTTGGCAGCGCTTTTGGAACCCATAGCTTCGATAGCGCTGACCGGCGGGCCAATAAATACCAGGTTATTATCGTGGCAGGCTTTTGCAAATTCCGGGTTTTCAGATAAAAAACCATAGCCCGGATGAATTGCCTGTGCACCGCTGCGGATAGCGGCATCAATAATTTTATCTATACGCAGGTAAGAGTCTTTACTGGCGGCAGGGCCAAGTAAATAGGCTTCATCAGCCATGCTGACATGGCGGGCACGGGCATCTGCTTCAGAATAAACCGCTACGCACTGAATACCCATGCTATGGGCTGTGTCGATGATCCGGCAGGCAATTTCGCCACGGTTAGCAATCAGAATTTTGCGGAACATAGCGTTATTCCTTTACTGACCAGACTGGCTGGCGTTTGCTGAGAAAAGCGCTGAGACCTTCCTGCCCCTGCTCAGATACCCGGATCCGGGCAATGGCTTCGGCGGTGTGATGGATCAGCTCTGGTGTCAAAGGTTTACTGGCAACCAGACGGATTAACTCTCTGGCGGCATAAATAGCTGCCGGACTGTTTTGCAGCAGGATGTTGATCATTTGATCGGCAGCTTCTGACAATTGCTCGTCAGCCACAACCTGATGCAGTAGCCCGAGGGTTAGCGCCTGCTGGGCATTAAAGCGTTCTGCGGTAATAAAGTAGCGCCGGCTGTGGCGCTCGCCAATCGCCCTGATCACGTAAGGGCTGATGACCGCCGGTATCAGGCCGATTTTTACTTCGCTTAAACAGAAGCTGGCATTGTCGGTGGCAATGGCGATATCACAACAGGCGATAAGCCCCAATGCACCGCCAAAAGCTGCTCCCTGTACCAGGGCGATAGTCGGGCAGGGGAAGGTATCCAGTGCCTGCATCAGCCGGGCGAGCTGGCTGGCATCAGCCAGGTTTTCATCGTAGTTTTTTTGCGCCATTGAGCGCATCCAGTTCAGATCGGCACCGGCGGAGAAGTTTTTGCCGTTGGCAGTTAATAGCAGTACACGCACGGCATTGTTGGCGGCGAGGTCGTCCAGCAATTGAATAAGCTCTGCGATCATTGCATCGTCGAAGGCATTATGCATATCGGGGCGGTTTAGCGTTAAGGTGGCTACGCCGCGGTTGTCGATGCTGATGGTGGTATAGTTATTATTCATCTTTTCTCCGTCTCAGCTTGTAATAGCTATCAATGCTCTGTGAATCTCTTTGGCGTAACAACGCTATGGTTCCCGGTAATCACTCCGTACGACTTTGTTCGCTTATCCTGGGCTCCAACGGTCACAGAAAAAATTACATCCGCACCTGCCACCCGGTAAAGCAATCACTCCGTACGACTTTGCCGGAACACGCCGTGAACCCATCCCTGGGGGCTCGGCTTTTTCATCCCTGAAAAAGACGGTTCCGGGCAAAGTGTACTGCGCGCTTGCCTCTTAATATGGCAGAGGAGGGCGCGGATGTTCTTTCTCTGAGACCGTTGGAGGTCATGGATAGTATGTCTCAGAAAAATGGATGCAGCGTCACCGTGACTGGCAAGGCGGTTACATCCGGAATACACCAAATTTTGATTCTTCAACCGGGGCATTTAATGCTGCCGCCAGTGCCAGTCCGACCGTCATTCTGGTCTGGGCCGGATCGATAACGCCATCGTCCCATAACCGGGCGCTGGCATAATACGGATGCCCCTGTTTTTCATATTGTTCAATAATCGGTTTTTTCAGTGCCTGTTCGGCGTCTGCTGACAGCGTTTCGCCTTTACGGGCCAGGCTGTCTCTGGTGACCTGAGCCATAACACCGGCGGCCTGTTCGCCACCCATGACCGAAATACGGGCATTAGGCCACATCCACATCATGGTCGGATCATAGGCCCGGCCACACATACCATAGTTGCCTGCGCCATAGCTGCCGCCAATCAGTACGGTAAATTTAGGTACTCTGGCACAGGATACTGCCATCACCATTTTGGCACCGTGCTTGGCAATGCCTTCGGCTTCGTATTTTTTACCGACCATAAAGCCGGTGATATTCTGTAAGAACAGTAGCGGGATTTTGCGCTGGGCACACAGTTCAATAAAGTGCGCGCCTTTCTGGGCAGATTCAGAAAACAGGATACCGTTGTTGGCAATAATACCCACCGGGTAACCAAAAATCCGGGCAAAGCCACATACCAGCGTACTGCCATAGTATTGTTTGAATTCATCAAAATCAGAATCATCGACAAGGCGGGCAATCACTTCTTTAACATCGAAGGGTTTGCGCAGATCGGTGCCGACAATACCGTACAGCTCTTTTGCATCATACAATGGCTCAGCCGCCGGTTTACTATCCGGCAGCTTTGCTGTTGACGGGCGGTTTAAACGGGAAACTGCATTTCTGGCCAGTTGCAGAGCGTGTTCGTCATTCAGGGCGTAGTGATCTGCCACTCCGGATATTTTACAGTGCACATCGGCACCACCTAATTCTTCAGCACTGACTTCTTCGCCTGTGGCTGCTTTAACCAGTGGCGGCCCGGCCAGAAAAATAGTGCCCTGCTGTTTAACGATAATGCTTTCATCTGCCATCGCCGGTACATAGGCGCCGCCAGCAGTACATAATCCCATCACCACGGCAATTTGTGGAATGCCTTTGGCTGACATCGTGGCCTGATTAAAAAAGATACGCCCGAAATGCAGTTTATCCGGAAAGACTTCATCCTGTTGTGGCAGGTTTGCGCCGCCGGAATCGACCAGATAAATACAGGGCAGGTGGCAGCGTTCGGCAATTTCCTGGGCGCGCAGATGTTTTTTCACGGTAAGCGGGTAATAAGTCCCGCCTTTTACGGTGGCATCATTGGCGACGATCATACATTCGGTGCCGTTTACCCGGCCAATACCGGCAACGACACCCGCTGCCGGAACATAATCGCTGTAACATTCCCAGCCGGCAAACTGGCCGACCTCCAGAAAAGGAGAACCCGGATCCAGCAGTTTCAGGATACGATCACGTACAAAGAGTTTGCCACGGGAGGTGTGACGGGCAATCAGTGTTTCACCGCCCCCCAGCTTGATTTGCCGGACTTTGCTCTGCAAGTCGTCGACCAGCACCTGCATGGCCGCAGCGTTTTTCTGGAATTCTTCAGAGCGTGGGTTGATTTTAGATGTAATTCTGGTCACGTAAGTTACCTTCTGTGCCACAAGTGGGAGCCACCGGCTTCGCTGCTTTCACCTATTTAACTCGCCCGCCAACTCACTTTTGAGTGCTCGCTAAGTTAAATCTGCTCCGCACTATGCCTCTTTATGATGTACTTTAAATACCCGCCGGAGTATCAGTCTGAAACACAACCGTAACAACTGAAGCAGACAATCAGCAGCGAATTTGGGAGAAATTCGCGGGTCTGCATGTTGTTACGGTGGAAGCTACACCTTTCACCAGCTTAGTTGGACTCTGTAAACAATTCCCGGCCAATCAGCATCCGCCGGATTTCCGAGGTGCCTGCACCGATTTCATACAGTTTGGCATCGCGCAGTAAGCGGCCGGTAGGGTATTCATTGATATAACCATTACCGCCCAGCAACTGAATGGCATCCAGCGCCATCTGCGTTGCCAGTTCTGCTGCATACAGAATGACACCGGCAGCATCTTTGCGGGTGGTTTCTCCCCGGTCACAGGCTTTGGCAACAGTATAAACGTAGGATCTTGCAGCATTCATCCTGGTGTACATGTCGGCCAGTTTGCCCTGTACCAGCTGAAATTCGCCGATAGATTGTCCGAATTGCTTACGGTCATGGATATAGGGAACGACCACATCCATACAGGCTGTCATAATTCCTAATGGTCCGGCAGATAACACCACCCGCTCATAATCCAGACCGCTCATCAGTACCTGCACACCACGACCGGGCTGGCCCAGTACGTTTTCTGCCGGTACTTCGCAGTCTTCAAATACTAATTCACAGGTGTTGGAACCACGCATGCCCAGTTTGTCGAGCTTTTGCGCCTGACTAAAGCCTTTAAAGCCGCGTTCAATAATAAAAGCGGTAATACCTTTGGAGCCGGCATGAATATCGGTTTTAGCATAAACCACATAAGTATGGGCGTCCGGACCGTTGGTAATCCACATTTTATTACCGTTTAAAATGTAACGATCACCTTGCTTGTCAGCACGTAGTTTCATACTGACGACATCAGAACCGGCATTAGGCTCTGACATTGCCAGGGCACCGACATGCTCACCGGAACAGAGTTTAGGCAGGTATTTTTGTTTTTGAGATTCGTTGCCGTTACGGAATATCTGATTTACGCATAAATTAGAATGCGCACCGTAAGACAGGGCAACCGAAGCGGATGCCCGGCTGATTTCTTCCATCGCAATAACGTGTTCCAGATAACCTAAACCTGAACCGCCGTATTGCTCATCTACAGTAATACCGAGTAACCCCAGTTCACCGAACTTTAACCATAAATCGTCCGGGAAGGCGTTCTGCTCGTCAATAGCTGCCGCACGCGGAGCGATATGTTCGCGGGCAAAAGCATTTACCTGCCCGCGAATCATATCGACCGTTTCTCCCAGATCAAAATTCAGGCTTTTGTACCTGTTGATCATAAAACCCCGTTTGCTACGTTCTATCTTGCTGTTTTTATTTTCTTGTTTTTGTCTTTCTATCTGTTTTTTATAGTTATTGTTACTTTTTATTACCCTGTAACTCTTTTACCTGTGTCAGTGTTTCCCGACAGCGTTTTTCTACGGTAACCAGTTCCATCAGAACGACTTTTATGTCGTCCATCTGCTGATGCAGCTCAGCTTTTTTTTGTTCTATCAGCTCAAGCATGGTATTGAGTTGAGTAATGCTGGTTTTGTCTGCATCGTATAATTCAAATAATTGCCCTGTTTCTGACAGGCTGAAGCCCAGACGTTTGCCACGTAATATCAGTTTCAGACGAACCCGGTCCCGTTTGCTGTAAATACGGGTTTGTCCTTCACGCTGTGGGGTCAGCAACCCCTGGTCTTCATAAAAGCGGATACTGCGCGTTGTAATATCAAACTCTTTTGCCAGTTCACTGATACTGTAAGTTTTTTCTTCTTTTTCTTTCATAGCCGCCTTCTCAGAAACGCTGATTACTATAAGTGAAGTTTACGTAAAGGTAAAGGTGTTTGTCCTGAATTTTTTATCCCGCCTTTTTGTAAACTAAAACTGCCGTATTGAGGCCATTTAATGGCAAAAATACTTTACCTGGGCAAGGCAGAATTTATCTTGCATAATTGCTTTACGTTGGCGTAAACGTAAATTTGGTGTAGTCTCTTGCTGTCAGTTTTAAAAACATGCCGGAGAATACAAATGGCAGAGCAGAATTCAGTAGTTATTGTCGGGGCTAAGCGTACCGCAATGGGCGGTTTTACCGGTGGCCTGACAGAGGTTAGTGCTACAACACTTGGTGCGGCAGCAATAAAAGCTGCAGTGGCAGAATCAGGTATCCGGGCTGATAACATCAGCGAAGTGATTATGGGCAATGTGCTGCCCGCCGGACTGGGGCAGGCGCCGGCACGTCAGGCCATGCTGCAGGCCGGGTTACCGCAGGCAGCAGGTGCGACCACTATTAATAAGGTATGTGGTTCAGGTTTAAAGGCGGTGATGCTGGCAACTGACTTACTGAAAGCAGGCAGCGCCAGTGTAGTGGTAGCCGGTGGTATGGAATCTATGACCAATGCGCCTTATTTACTACCGAAAGCCCGTGGTGGTTACCGGATGGGGCATGGTGAACTGAAAGATCATATGATGCTGGATGGCCTGGAAAATGCCTATGACGGCAAAGCGATGGGCTGTTTTGCCCAGCAAACTGCCGATGAATACGGGATCAGCCGTGAGCAGATGGATGCATTTGCGGTGCAGTCATTAACCCGTGCCCAGCAGGCAATTGCCAAAGGCGGGTTTAAAGATGAAATTACCCCGGTGGTAATTCAGAGCCGCAAAGGTGAAGTGGTATTTGATACCGACGAACAGCCGGGTAATGCCCGGATTGATAAGATCCCCACTTTACGCCCGGCTTTTGCCAAAGATGGCACTATTACAGCTGCAAATTCCAGCTCTATTTCCGATGGTGCGGCAGCACTGGTGCTGATGCGGGAAAATGAAGCTCTTGATACTGATGTCATTCCCCTGGCCAGAGTGGTCGCCCATGCTACGCATTCACTTGAACCTGCGTTGTTCACTGTTGCGCCGGTAGGAGCAATAGAAAAAGTGCTGCATAAAGCCGGGTGGCAGAAAGAGCAGGTTGATTTATGGGAAATTAACGAAGCTTTTGCCATGGTAACTATGCTGGCTATTCGTGAACTGGGGCTGGACGAAGCTAAGGTTAACGTTAATGGTGGTGCTTGTGCTCTGGGGCATCCGATCGGCGCATCGGGGGCCAGGCTTCTGGTGACGCTGATCCATGCTTTGCGTAAGCGCGGCCTGAAAAAAGGCGTGGCTTCTTTGTGTATTGGTGGTGGTGAAGCAGTAGCACTGGCGGTTGAGGTTTTATAAACCGAATTAAGAGAGCCGGTCAGGTTAAGTACAATACAAAGCAGCCTATACAAAAACCAATAAACAGGCTGCGATATAGCAAACATTGGGGAGAAACGTAATGACACAACAGGTGCAGCACTTTATTGAGGGTAAATTTGTCGCCCCCTCTGGTGGCAAGATTATTCCCGTTACCAACCCGGCTACCCAGCAGGTTATTTCACAGGTTAATTGCGCAACAGAAGACGAAATGCAGCGTGCGGTGGCATCGGCCAAAAAAGCTTTTAAAAGCTGGAAAGAAGTACCGGTATCAGAGCGGGCACGGCTGATGATGCGTTTTGCGCATTTGCTGAAAGAACACCAGAACGATATTGCCGATATTATCTGTCAGGAACTGGGCAAAACAGTTGAAGATGCCAAAGGTGACGTGTGGCGGGGTATCGAAGTTGTCGAGCAGGCAGCAAATATTCCGTCACTGATGATGGGTGAAACGGTTGAGAATGTTGCCCGCAGCATTGATACCTACAGCTATATTCAGCCGTTGGGAGTATGCGCTGGTATTACACCGTTTAACTTCCCGGCCATGATTCCGCTGTGGATGTTCCCGATGGCGATTGCCTGCGGTAATACCTTTATTCTGAAACCTTCAGAGCAGGATCCACTAACAGTTAATAAAATTGCTGAGCTGTTTGTAAAAGCCGGTGCACCTGAAGGGGTGTTGCAGGTAGTGCACGGTGCTAAAGAACAGGTCGATTTTATTCTGCATCATCCTGATATTAAAGCCGTCTCTTTTGTCGGTTCGGTCAATGTTGGCCAGTATATCTACCGTACTGCTACCGACAACCTGAAGCGGGTACAGGCTTTTGCCGGGGCTAAGAACCATATGGTTATTATGCCGGATGCCAGTAAACAGCAGGTGGTTAATGCACTGGTTGGCGCATCGGTTGGTGCTGCCGGGCAGCGTTGTATGGCAATTTCAGTGGCCGTTTTTGTGGGAGAAGCGCAGAAATGGATACCGGAAGTGGCTGCAGCTATCAGTAAGGTTCGCCCCGGAGTCTATAGCGACCCGAATGCCGCTTACGGCCCGCAAATCAGCCCCCAGGCTAAAGTGCGGATTCTGTCATTAATTGAGCAGGGTAAAAAGGAAGGGGCAACCTGTCTGGTTGATGGTTCTGACTGCAAAGTTGAGGGTTACCCTGATGGAAACTGGGTAGGACCAACAGTATTTGCCGATGTTACACCACAAATGGCGATTTATCAGGAAGAGATTTTCGGGCCGGTGCTGGCTACCGTTAATGCTGATTCTCTGGATGATGCTATCGCCCTGGTAAATAACAGTCCTTATGGTAACGGTACTTCTATTTTCACTGCCAGCGGTGCGGCAGCCCGTAAGTACCAGCATGAAATTGAAGTCGGGCAGGTGGGAATTAATATTCCTATTCCGGTGCCACTGCCGTTTTTCTCGTTTACCGGCTGGAAAGGCTCGTTCTATGGTGACCAGCATGCTTATGGTAAGCAGGCAGTGCGGTTTTACACTGAAACCAAAACCATTACCGCACGCTGGTTTGAAGATGATATTCAGGCCAGTGGCCCGAATATGTCGATTAACCTGCGTTGATGCTACATAGGTGAGGGCAGATTTTACTAAGCTGATCGTTGGAGGCCATGGATGCCGGACAAATTCGTCAGGAACGAATTTGAACAGCTCTGCTGGCCCGCAGGGGGAACTTCATGGATGAAGTTTATAACCGAGCCCCAGGGACAGTTTATAGCGTGTCAGCGTGTAAAATGTGCTCTCACTGCCTGAAGCAGGCAATTGCTTCCACCGTAACAACACGCAGACCCGCGAATTTCTCCCAAATTCGCTCTTGATTGTCTGCTTAGTTGTTACGGTTCCGCGTTAACCGATTAATTGACACAGGCGAGCATTTAATTTCCCTGAAAGCGGAGCGATCGGTTTAGTACTGGGGTGTACAACATGAATTTTAATTTAACAGAAGATCAGAAAGCCTTTGCCGACACGGCAAAACAATTTGCAGAGCAGGAACTGGCACCTTATGCCGCACAGTGGGATCGGGAGCATCATTTCCCGAAAGAGGTTATTCAGAAAGCCGGGGAACTGGGCTTTTGCTCACTGTATACCCCGGAAGAGGATGGCGGTCTGGGGCTGTCGCGGTTGGATTCCTCAATTATTTTTGAGCAACTGGCTATGGGGTGTACTGCCACCACGGCGATGCTGACCATTCATAATATGGCCACCTGGATGATTGCCAACTGGGGAACGCCGGAGGCTAAAGCGCAGTGGACAGATAAACTGGTAACCGGTGAGCTGCTGGCTTCTTACTGTTTAACTGAACCGGGTTCAGGTTCAGATGCCGCATCACTACGCACCTCGGCCAGAAAAGATGGCAACGAGTATGTGATTAACGGTTCAAAAATGTTTATTTCCGGCGCTGGCAGCACCGAGGTACTGGTGGTGATGGCCCGTACTGGTGAGGCCGGGCCTAAAGGTATCTCTGCGTTTATTGTGCCGGCTGATGCGGCTGGTGTGATCTACGGTAAGCCGGAGGAAAAAATGGGCTGGAATGCCCAGCCAACCCGCCTGATTACCTTTGAAGATGTGCGCATTCCTGCTCATTACCTGTTAGGCAACGAAGGTGAAGGTTTTACCTTTGCCATGAAAGGGCTGGATGGCGGCAGAATTAACATTGCCACCTGTTCCATTGGTACAGCGCAGCAGGCGTTAAACACGGCCCGTAACTATATGCTGGAGCGGGAGCAATTCGGTAAACCGCTGGCGGCATTTCAGGCGTTGCAATTTAAACTGGCAGATATGGCAACCGAACTGGTAGCAGCCCGCCAGTTGGTACGGCTGGCCGCATTTAAACTGGATCAGCAGGATGCAGAGGCCACCGCTTATTGTGCTATGGCAAAACGCTTTGCAACGGATATTGGCTTTCAGGTCTGTGATCAGGCCCTGCAGCTTCACGGTGGCTATGGTTACATTAAAGAATATCCGCTGGAGCGGCATTTCCGCGATGTACGGGTGCATCAGATTTTAGAAGGCACCAATGAAATTATGCGTCTGATTATTGGCCGCCGCCTGCTGGATGCCGCTGCAGGCGAGATCTTATAACAAGTATTTGATATGTGTGCAAAGTCTTAAAAGGAGACTGTAATGGCTCAATTAAAACTGGAAAAGCGTGGTCATACCGCTTTAATTACCATGTCTAATCCTCCGGCAAATACCTGGACCAGAGAAACGCTGGCTCAGCTGCGTGATACTGTAAAAAGCCTGGAGCAGGATAAAAATATCTATGCACTGGTGATTACCGGTGAAGGTGAAAAATTCTTTTCTGCCGGTGCTGATTTAAAACTGTTTGCCGATGGTGATAAAGCCGTGGCATCTGATATGTCGCGTATTTTTGGCGAGGCTTTTGAAACCTTAAGCGCATTTCGTGGGGTATCTGTTGCGGCCATTAACGGCTATGCGATGGGCGGCGGGCTGGAAGTCGCTCTGGCTTGTGATATCCGTATTGCAGAGCAGCAGGCACAACTGGCGTTACCGGAGGCAAAAGTTGGTTTATTGCCCTGTGCCGGTGGCACACAGAATCTGACCTGGCTGGTGGGCGAAGGCTGGGCAAAACGTATTATTCTGTGCGGCGAGCGTTTAACCGCAGAAAAAGCCCTGCAAATCGGGCTGGTGGAAGAAGTCGTCAGTAGCGGCGGTGCTTTAGAGGCAGCACTGGCACTGGCAGATAAAGTTGCAGAGCAAAGCCCGTCGTCAGTGACCGCTTGTAAACAACTGATTCAGAAAGGCCGCAGCGGTACTATCAGCAGTGCATTGCCACTGGAGCGGGAATTGTTTGTGGCGTTGTTTGACACCAAAGATCAGGTCGAAGGTGTGCAGGCATTTCTGGAAAAACGTAAAGCTAACTGGGTCAATGGTTAACATGCAGACAGAACAACAAGATGTAGTATGTTTTCAGCAGCTTGATACCGCAAATGGCAGGAAAATAGCCGTTGCTACCCTGAATTCGGAAAAGTCGCTGAATGCACTTAGCCTGCCAATGGTAGAACTGCTGTTGCCTCAGTTTCAGCAGTGGCAGGCCGATCCTGATGTGGTAATGGTTTTTCTGCAGGGCAGCGGTGATAAAGCTTTTTGTGCCGGGGGCGATATCCGCGATTTATATCAGGCGATGAAAGCCAGTCCCGGTGAATATACGCCCTATGTTGAAAACTTTTTTACCCGGGAATACCGGCTGGACTATCTGATCCACACCTATCAGAAACCGATACTGGTATGGGGTAACGGTATTGTTATGGGCGGAGGTCTGGGGCTGATGGCCGGTGCTTCGCACCGGGTAGTGACTGCCTCAAGCCGGATCGCAATGCCGGAAATGGCGATAGGTTTGTATCCTGATGTCGGAGCCAGCTGGTTTTTAAACCGGATGCCGCAGGGTTGCGGGCTGTTTCTGGGGCTGACCGGTGCTTCTATCAATGCAGCTGATGCCCGGTTTATCGGGCTGGCGGATCATTTTATCCTGCATGAACAAAAAGCAGCACTGCTGCAAAAACTGCAACAGGTGAACTGGGGCGGTACAGTGGCACTTAACCATCAGAAACTGAGTGATACACTGCGGGCGATGGAAGACAGCAGCCGTAACCAGCTGCCATTAAGCCAGCTGCGTCCGCATCAGGAAGCCATAACCGCACTGGCTGAACTGACTACGCTGCCACAGGTGATTGCCGCTATCCATAACATGGCAGGCGATGATAACTGGTTGCAGAAAGCCAAAGCATCGCTGAGCTATGGCAGCCCGATCACTGCCCATATTGTGTTCCGGTTATTGCAACTGGGGCAGACGCAAATTCTGGCTGACAGTTTCAGGCTGGAACTGGGGTTGAGTGTGCAATGTGCAAAACTGGGCGAGTTCCAGGAAGGGGTCAGAGCATTGCTGATTGATAAAGATCAGCAACCCAAATGGCTGTATAACACAACTGAACAGGTGCCGCAGGCCGTGGTGGAAGAGCTATTCCGCTCTCCGTGGCCGGAATTGCAACATCCGCTGCGGGATCTTGGAGAGAAGGACTGAACTATGGCAACACAGGCAACAGTAGCGTTTATCGGGCTTGGCAATATGGGCGGGCCGATGGCGGTGAATCTGGTAAAAGCCGGACACCGGGTACAGGCGTTTGATTTATCCGCTGCGGCACTGGAGCAGGCCAGAGCCGGAGGTGTTACGGTGGCGGCAACGGCACAGGATGCGGTGCTGAATGCAGACTTTGTTATTTCCATGCTGCCGGCAGGCAAACATGTGATAGCGCTGTATCTTGGTGAACAGGGCATTGCGGCACAGATCAGTAAAAGTGCGCTGGTGATTGACTGTTCTACCATTGATGCCACCAGTGCCCGTCAGGTCGGTAAAGCACTGGCAGAGCAGGGGATCGCTTTTGTTGACGCGCCGGTATCCGGCGGGGTTGGCGGTGCCAGAGCCGGAACCCTGACCTTTATTGTCGGCGGCAGCAAAGCCGATTTTGAACGGGCGCAACAGGTGTTACAGCATATGGGCAAAAACCTGTTCCATGCCGGAGATACCGGTGCCGGTCAGGTAGCCAAAATCTGCAACAATATGCTGCTGAGTATTCTGATGACCGGTACTGCCGAAGCATTGCAGATGGGCATAGATAACGGGCTTGATCCGAAAGTGCTGTCCGATATTATGCTGAAAAGCTCTGGCCGTAACTGGACGCTGGAGCTGTACAACCCTTGCCCGGATGTAATGGAAAATGTGCCATCTTCCAATCATTATCAGGGGGGCTTTATGGTTGACCTGATGGCTAAAGATCTAGGGCTGGCAATGGAAGCCGCACTGCAAAGCGGTAGCAGCACGCCATTGGGTGCACTGGCCCGCAGTTTATATGTGGCGCATCAGCGGGCGGGTAATGGCAAACTGGATTTTTCCAGTATTTTTAAACTGTTTGCAAAGCAGAACTGAAGTCCGGTCAGGCATTTGTTGATACATTGCCAATGCTGCGTTTTCAGAGACGGGGTTAATCTTAAAAAGCTGCAGCATAAACCGCAATAAATGGCTAATGCCGGGCAGTTAAGCAGGAATAAAAACAACAGAGTGATCCAATCGGATCACTCTGTATCAAATAGTTACTTCTGTTTTTGTGAAGCAAAGTAGGCTGCCAGATCATCCGCATCCTGATCACTAAGATTAGCGGCCATAGGTGTCATCATGGCAGCAGCAGGCCCGGTACGCAAACCGTCACGATAAGCTTTTATTGAACTTGCCAGATAGGCTGCATGTTGTCCTGCAAGGTTTGGATATATAGGCGCCAGTGAGTTGCCATCTGAACCATGACAAGCTACACACATACCTGATTTGGCTTTACCTGCGGCGGCATCTCCGGCAGCTAAAACTGCTTGACTACAACACATAGTCAGTAAAATAGTTGCCACTAACGTTTTTTTCATATTATTCACCTTGTCTTGTTCTGCTTAAAAAATTTCATCTAATGTCTGGTGGGGGTATTTTACTTCTGCCGCCGTACTCTTGCCCGGCACAGAAGAAGTACCTCTTCTGGTGTATGGTTCCTGTCGGGTGTTAATGATGATGGTGATGTCTGATTACTCCGCTTTGCAGCAGTTGCTGATCAATATCAGTAAAACGCAGAACAACCGTATTTGCCGTCGCGGCAAACTGCTCTGCCTTAGCTTTATCAGCAAAAGAGGCTATCGGCATGCCCATAGCGCTCTGGTAGCCTTCGGCCACCACGTAATAAGCTGTTCTGGCATCAATCAGAGCGCTGTCTGCGGGCTTATCCCAGTCAGTACTGCCCATATCGTGTACAAATAAATGCAGCTGTTGTCGCTGATGCTCAGGTTGCAGATACCAGCCGAACATTTCTGCCGAAGAACAAAATTTTGCCGCCTGGCCATTAGCGTTGAGTACCTGGCCTTTTGGTCCCGGAAAACGGGTAACAGACATACCACAGACGTGACATTCATCATGTTCCGTAAACGCTTTGGGTGTAACCGGCTGACTATTTTGCTGTACGGGCTGACAGGCGGGCAAAAACAGGCTGCCCGCTAATAGCAGCCATAGGTTGTTATGTATTGATGCTGTTATCTTTAACATATAGTGTTCCTTTGTTTAGCACTCAGATGTTTCTGGCTTTAAAACGTTTGTGGGCCAGAAATAAACTTAATATCAGCCACAGCACCATGCATGACCAGAAGAGGATATCTGCCTGCGGCAGCTCGGCACCAAAAGCCAGTAGTCCACTTAATTCATTATCAAAACCGGACATATTTAACTGACGGAAAATATCGGCGGGGTTGAGTAATAGTAGCCACGGTAATAGTTGCGGGCTGAGTTGCCCTTCGCTGAGAATCAGTAATGCCAGCAGGAACAGATCAAATACCAGTACAAATAAAAACCATACTCCAAGTGCCAGACCGGCAGCAGTAGATTTTTCACTGGCATAACTGCTTAACAGATAAGCAATAGCCAGAAATACCCAGCCAAGTAAGCTGGCTGAGGCAATAAAACGACCGAAAGCCCAGCAAAGCAGCTTTAAATCAATATCGGGAACCAGCAATGCAATAGCCAGTGCCGCACAACCAAAACCAATCAGGGTAGCCAAAGCTAATATAGCGGCATGCCCCAGAAATTTGCCCAGCAATATCTGGCTACGGTTTAGCGGATAGGTAAGCAGCAACAGTAAGGTGCCGTTTTCATCTTCTCCGACGATAGCATCGTATGCCAGCAGTAATGCGATAAGCGGCACCAGTATCGTGGCCAGGCTGGCGAGGCTGGCAACCGTGGCTGATATAGATGAAAATCCAATCTGCCCTGCGGCGGCAGAGCCAAACCAGGCGATACCAACGGCTAAAGCCGCAAACAGTAAACTGATTGCAACCAGCCAGCGGTTTCTCAGGCCATCGTTAATTTCTTTCCGGGCAATATTGAGGATTTGCTGCATTATGCCCCCATGCTGATGCGGTTATCTGACGGTTGATAATGAAGATATAAGGCTTCTAACGAAGGTTGTATTATTTCGATATCTTTTGCCTGCCCCTGATTTAGCAGAGTTTGCAGTAATTCGGTTTTAGTATCATGCTGCGTTTGCACTTCCAGGCCATGCTCTCCATATAAACGGGCGATATGGCCGTTTTCTGTCAGATGACTATGCCAGTGGTTCCGGTTGGGCAGCCCACTGGCTCTGATGAGGGTCGGTAATTGGGCATGCTGGCGTAATTGGGCCAGGCTGCCGGTTGCCTGCAGTTCACCCTGTGCCAGTATTGCAGCCCGGTCAATATAGCGTTCGACCCCGGATAATACGTGTGAACATAAAATGATTCCGGTCCCGCGGCCACGTAGTTGCTCAATAAGCTGATACAGCTCTGCGGTCGCGACAGGATCCAGCCCAACGGTTGGTTCATCCAGTAATAACAAATCCGGCGTACCCAACAGGGCCTGGGCCAGACCTAAGCGCTGGCGCATACCTTTGGAGTAGGTTTTTACTTTACGTCCGGCAGCATGGCTTAACCCTACCTGTTGCAGCAGTGCTGCAACCTGATGCCTGGGTGCATCTTTTAAACGGGCAAAATGGGCCAGCGTTTCCTGGCCGGTCAACTGAGGATAAAAAGTAACATTCTCGGGTAAATATCCCAGTTTCCGGCGGACATTGGCATCTCCCGGATTATGACCGAATACACTTACCCGGCCGGTGCAGGGTTGTATTAACCCCAGTATCAGTTTCATGGTCGTTGTTTTGCCCGCGCCATTGTGGCCAAACAGCCCTAAAACTTCTCCACGTGCTAATGACAGATTAAGGTGTTTTACGGCGATAAAATCACCATAACACTGTTGTACAGTGTTTAACTCAACCAGAAGACTCATGATAATTCCTTTTTTCCGGAACCGGACGGCGCATCAGGGGATGGCTGTCTTTCACACCGGGAGATTTCATAACCGGGAAAGCCCGTTGTACCCAACGCAACAGTTCTATTGCCGGGCTGTTAAGCAGAAGCCGCACTTGTGGGTATAACCAGAGCAGGCGGTCAATATTGTCGTTAGGTTCATATACGGTGTCGCCTGTACCGTCGTTATCACGATCCCAGCCCAGATAATCACTCCAGAAATTTCCGCGTCCCTGCTCAGACCATTCCTGGGTGCGGGTTGCCACATATTTTACCTGCTGGCGGTTCGCTAAAAATGAGTTGCCTGTAATGGCGTTGTTTTCTGAACCCGCTGTCAGATGAATACCCAGGGCACTGGTTTCAAATACATTACCTTCAATATGATTGAATACGGAGTTGTAAATAAACAGGGCTTTGCCTTCAGCGCCGCTGATCATGCTGTCACCGGTAGAACCGCTGCGGACATTGCTTACTCTGTTGTTGTTGATGGTTGAGTAGGTAATGTAATTCATCAGAATGCCGTAGTTCTGATCCTGTTCGGATACATTCCCGGTGATGATAAGCTGCCTGCTTTGCATCAGGGCATAACCGGTCCGTGTTCGGCGGGTGGTGTTATTTATTACGGTATTATTGTTGGCAAACATATAATGAATACCATAACGTAAGTCTTCCAGGGTATTACCGGCAAGCATGTTATGGTGAGAGGTATCGATATAGATACCATCACGGGTATGGCTTATCTGGTTACTGATGATATTGGCGCCACTGACAGCAAACAAATGGATACCATTACCTCTGTCCTGCGAACGGACACCCGGATCACCGGTGATATGATTGTCGCGAAGCAGAATATCCTGAGCCCTCTCGACGAAAATCCCAAAGCCGGGCCCCTGTAAATGATTGGCGATAATTTCTGTGTTACTGGCCCTGGGTTCAATAAAAATGCCGGAATCCATAGTGGTAAGGTTGTTACCCCAGTTTCTGATCCGGCAGCCTTGTAATCTGACCTGACTGGCCTGAATAATAATTCCGTGGCCTGAACCGGCAGCATCAAGTATTGCACCGGGTTCACACACTAACTTCATACTCTGCTCTATAACAAAAGAGCCGGTATAAACCCCGGCAGCAAGGTGATAATGACCATCTGCAGTTTGTTGCAAAGGTAATGTCGTAATAGCAGAAAGTTCAGCTGAGGCTGCCGGACGGCAACAGCTAAGTATGCCTAGCAGCACCAGCCGGAAATATTGTTGTGTCACTGACTGCATTCAACCTGCCTTAAATAATTCGTGATGAACATAGTGGGGGGGAGAGCCCCCCATCAGGCTTAAAATGCTGTTATGCAGGTTTAACCAGCATACGGCCAACCATTTCCATATGCAGCGCATGACAGAACCAGTTACAGTAGTACCAGTGCATACCCACTTTATCTGCGATAAAGGTAACGGATGATGTTTGCTGTGGACTGATTTCCATGCTGACACCGTGGTTTACCATACAGAAGCCGTGTGTGACATCTTCTATCTGATCCAGGTTTGTAATAACTACCGTGACTTCGTCTCCCTGATTGACGGTGAAATCCTGAATACCAAAAGTCGGCGCCATTGAGGTCATATAAACCCGGACTTTCCTGCCATCGCGGATGACCTTGTTATCACGTTCAAGCACAATGCCGTCTTCCTTTGCCATAGCTGTAGTACCCGCAAAGAAAGGATCATTCCGTTCCCAGATTTTTTTCGGTTTGATCTGATCACGGCGCAGCAGGATACAATCATGAGGTTCGGCATAGGTTGGGCCGTCATGTACCAGTTTCATTTCTGCGCCTGAAATATCAATTAACTGATCATTTTCCGGGTGCAGCGGGCCGGTGAGCAGGAAACGGTCTTTAGAGAATTTGCACAGCACCACCAGCCATTTACCATCAGCGTCGCGGCTTTCAGTCAGTGAGGCATGGGTATGGCCAGGCTGATAATGGACATCCAGCTTTTGCCGGATATAATTTACTTTTTCGCCTTTATAGGCCTTTATTGCATCATCTATATTCCATTTCACGATCTGGCTATCGATAAACAAGGTAGTGTAACCATTACCCCGGCCATCAAACGTGGTATGTAAAGGGCCTAAGCCCAGTTCTGGTTCGGCAATAACAACATCGCGTTCGTCTTTCAGTTTGTTGGCAAATAAAGCATCCAGCTGATCAATCGCAATAATTGATACGGTCGGAGACAATTTACCATTAGCAATAAAGTATTTGCCATCAGGTGAGGTGTTTAAACCATGCGGGTTTTTAGGCACCGGCACATAGCGGGTATAGGGAGTATTTTTACCATTTTGTTTACGGCCATCTACAACCGGAACTTTAGAATTGCCTACGGTGATAAACTTGCCAGCTTTTATGGCTTTTTCAATGGCCGGAATATCGAATATGACGACCCAGTCACGTTCATTACGCATCATACCACCCAGATCATAGGCTTTTTCTGAGTTGTAACAGGTTGCCGCAGCGTATTTACCGGTATAATCGGCATCAACATTATCAAGGTTACCATCGACAATAACCTGAAATGCCATTTCCATTTTTTCAGCATCAATGACATTAAACATGGTATAGCTGTAATCTGCTTCCAGATCAAAGTGCTTACCGTCGTTTGGATGAGGAATAATAAATTCGGCATTGGCGAATACATATTTGGTATGAGGCACTTTTTGTAACCGCAAACCATGAATTGCCTGTACATTAGGTATTGTCAGCATTTTGTCGCATTTCATAATATCCAGCCGGATACGGGCAACGCGGCTATTAGCTTTATCGTTAATAAATAAGTACTTACCATCATAGTTACCATCAGTCATCGAAACATGCGGATGGTGACAGTCGCCATTCAGAAAATGGGCGCTGTCTCCCATAATGGCTTTGCTCTCGTTGGTAATACCCCAGCCGGTGGCCGAATCAATATTAAATACCGGAATACGCATCAGTTCCCGCATTGACGGTATACCCAGTACCCGGACTTCCCCCTGATGACCACCACTCCAGAAGCCGTAGTATTCATCAAGTTCACCGGGAGCAATATGTATTTTCTGTTGTGCATCTTTTACGGCCGCAGCCCAGCTTTGTTTACTCATTACAGCTGAACCCAGACCTACAGTACCTAAAATAGCTGCTCCGGCACCGGTCATTGCTGTGGCACCAAGAAACTTGCGTCTGCTGATACCTTGGTCGGGGTGTTTATCATCTTTTTGGTTATTACTGTCGCTCATGGTATTTCTCCAGGGTTACATGGTTGTATTCAGGAAGTAATTTCCACAACCGGGATTTGCTGTCTGGCAGCGTCTGCCGCAGCTTTACGCTTTTTGGTTTTTGCTATCAGAGGAGGGCATTTTTTCTCATTGTGGTAAGTCATCTGGCAATCCAGACAATAATGACACTCGTTCGGATCGATATGGCCGTCAGGATGAATAGCCTGGATCTCACATTCAATGGCGCATAAACGGCAGGGGTTTCCGCATTCTTTTCGCCGTTTCAACCAGTTGAATAATTTAAATCTGGCGGGAATAGCCAATGCTGCACCTAACGGGCAGATATAACGGCAATAAACTTTACGGGTGAAAATATTAATCACCAGCAGCAGTACGACATACAGTACAAACCACCACTGCCGATCAAAATGCAGGGTAAATGTTGTTTTAAACGGTTCGACTTCCGCAAATTGTTCAGCTACTGACAGGGATTCCAGTGATAAACCGAATAAAAACAGTAATATCAGATATTTAACTGCCCATAACCGCTCATGTACGGCAAATGGCAATTCAAACTGGCGGATTTTCAGTTTGCGGGCAGCTTCGTTAATTAATTCCTGTAAGGCGCCAAACGGGCATAACCAGCCACAGAATACTCCGCGTCCCCATAGCAAAATGCAGGCGGCGGTAAACGTCCATAAAATAAACAGCATGGGATCGGTTAAGAACAGGCTCCAGTGAAAATCCTGCATCAGCGCATGTACAAAGGTCAGTACATTGACGACCGATAGCTGTCCCATGGCATACCAGCCAATAAATAACACGGTAAATACCAGATAGCCCCGGCGGAGCCAGTGCAGAAAATCTGGCTTCCTGGTAAAAACATCCTGCAGAAACAGGATGACGACCAGTATCAGCAATGCCGTCAGCAAGACACCGATTTGAAAGCTCTTCTGATACCAGATATTCAGCCACAAAGGACGGTTAGCTTCCGCAATGGCCGCCAGCTCTGCTGCTGTTGGTTGTGGGCGTATAAGATATTCTTCCGGTAACTGATAATTCAGTTCAAAACTGCTGAATACGCCACTGACAGGCCCTGTTTGCCTGCGTACCAGTAATTCCAGGCTCCACGGAGAGCCAGGATCAAACTGATGATGATCGCGGATAATAAAGAGCGACATTTCGTTAAAATCCGGCATGCCATCAGCGTAGACATCTGACAGACGCTGATGATCCAGATCCCTGAAACTGAACGCTTCATCTTTCTGACGCAGCTGGATCCGGTCAAATATACCGCCGCGTACATAACCTGAACCTTTATAGGAGTAGATGCCGGTTGCCATAACTGCGATCGCATGTTCGCCGGGTTTCAGTTCCTGCATTAAAAAACGATACTGGTTATCCCCTAACAGGTTATGGCCAATCGCAGGGGCGTTAACGTGAGTGACATATAAATCTATAAACGTGTCACCGGCCTGTTCAGCTGTTGCCTGTTCAATGTTTTCCGCCTCAGTACCGGTAAAGGCGTTATCAATATCGGCACGGGTTAAATGTAAACGCCGGACAGCGCCATTACCGGTAAGTTCCTGCCAGCTTGCCGGCTGATAAAAGTCCGCTCTGATTGTTGCCGGCCGCTGCACAAAACGGGGAGCAGCAATTAAGCCAAGAGACTGCGCCACTTTGTAAGAAGCCTGCATCACTACTTCGTTAAGAACCATAACGGTTACCGTCGCACCGGTTACTGCATCAATTGTTATGGCATCCGGATCTTTACTGTTACCGATAACTACCCGCTGGTTTGACATCACCCCCTGATATCTGGCACTGAAATCATGCAATTTATGCTCAGGAATACCGATTAGCAGTATCGGTTCATGATGTGCAAGCAAATAGGCATCAAGAATGAGTCCTTCCGGGCTCATAATGATTAGCATATTGATAGGTTTACCTGAATAGGCCGGGATACTGACAACATCAAGACTTTGAAATAAAAACGCTTTTAATGTATCTCCCTGCATTACCCGGCGCACATTAAAATCGCCTTCTGCATCACTCAGACCGGAATATTGCCCTATAGCAAGCGTTAATCTTTGGGTAATAATTGCATCATCATTACTGGCCTGAACTGCGCCTGATAATAATGAAAGAGTACACAGCATCACTGCCCATAATTGACGGCAATAACCAATCAATTTTTTATACTTCACAGATATAGCTCTATTCTTACTGGTGCGACAAAGTGTCGCACCGTATGTATTGCTTAGTAAGTCTCCTGAAGTGGTACTTATAAGGGGGCTGTAAAACTACCACGCTGGTGCCGGAAGACGGTATTGAGTACCTATATTGAATACCTATAAAGTGGGGCAGCTTTAACTTTGAAGCATCCGGAAATTTAGCGTCTCAAAAGGGTACTCAAATATATTTGAATCTAATCCGGGTAGCTTTTATCTGTAGCGGTCTGTTAGCATTATTGGTGTTCTTAAAAACTATTTTAAATTCATTTAAAAATATCAGCAGGCTATAAACGGCTACGGGGAATTGTTATGCAGTTAAAAAATAAAACTATCGTTATTACCGGCGGCGCCCAGGGGCTGGGTCTGGAAATGGCTCGGATGTGTGCCGCCGAAGGCGCCAGACTGGCATTGATTGATATGAATACAGAACAACTGGCCGCCGCTGCAGGAGAGCTGCAAGCTTTGACCAAGGTGAAAACCTATCAGGCCAATGTTGCGGCAGAAGCGGAAGTGGAAGCTGTTTTCGCCCAGATTGACAGCGATTTTAACGGTATCGATGGCCTGATTAACAATGCCGGTATCTTACGTGATGGCCTGCTGCTGAAAGTTAAAGAGGGTGAGCTGGTCAGTAAAATGTCGTTACAGCAGTTCCAGTCGGTGATTGACGTTAACCTGACCGGGGTATTTCTGTGTGGCCGCGAAGCTGCGGCAGTGATGGTTAAGCAAGGGCGTAAGGGCGTAATTATCAATATGTCGAGTGTGGCACGTCACGGCAATATGGGCCAGACTAACTATGCGGCATCCAAAGCCGGTGTGGTGGCAATGACAGTAACCTGGGCCCGCGAACTTGGGCGTTATGGTATCCGGGTTGGTGCTATTGCACCGGGCGTGATCCGTACTGCGATGACTGATGCGATGAAGCCGGAAGCACGTGACCGGCTGGAAAAAATGAAACCGGTAGGGCGTTTAGGCGAAGCCTCAGAAATTGCCCATACCGCAAAGTATATTTTTGAAAACGACTTTTTTACCGGCCGGGTAGTGGAAATTGATGGTGGTATTAGTATGTAAGTTGACGTCTTTTTTGTTGCGGTAACCGGTATCGACTCGTATGATAAATTCATACTTTTATCGGAGGTGTGCTATGCAGCGCAAAACCATTACTTTAACGCCACAGCAAGACGAGTGGGTAAAAACTCAGGTTGCGTCTGGCCAGTTTGGCAACGATTCTGAATACATCCGTCATCTGGTACGGCAGGATCAATTGCGCCGTCAGGCTGAAACTGAGTTAGGTGACATATTGGATCAGGCATTAGCATCGGGCGTTAGCGAGTCGTCCCCACTGGATATTTGGCAGGCTGCACTTATACGGTATAAAAATAAGTGCTGACACTGCAGCTGTCAGAACAAGCGACAGAAGATTTAACGGTTATCGCAGATTTTACGCTGGCTGAATTTGGTGAATATCAGGCGTACACCTACTATCAGCAATTGTTGAAGGTTTTTGATTTGCTGTGCATGCAGCCTTTATTAGGTAAAGATTGCAGTAACATCAGATCTGGTGTGCGTCGTTTGGTGCACCGCTCACATGGCATTTATTATCGGGTAAACGGGGATGCTTTACTGATCTTGCGCATTTTAAGCCACTGGCAAGACCCACTGACAAAACTACAATAGAAGAGAGTATATAAATGAAAATCAGCTTATTTCTTACCACTTTACTGTTTTGCCCGGCCCTTGCACTGGCAGATGACAAAGCTGAATTAACCGCTTTGCTTGGCGAGTTTCTTGATGGTGCCACGCGCAACGATCCGGTTATTCATGATAAATACTGGGCAGAAGAGCTGATTTATACCAGTTCTGCAGGTAAGCGTTTTGGTAAAAGCGAACTGATGCAGAATGTAAATCGCCGGGGGCTGCTGAACCCTGATGAAATACGGATGCGCTACAGTAGTGAAGATGTACAGATCCTGCAATATGGTGATACGGCGGTAGTGGCTTTTGTGTTGCTTGGAACATCGTCTGATAACGAAACACTGCGTTTTTATAATTCCGGTACTTTTGTTAAAAAAGCGGGTAAATGGCAGGTGGTAAACTGGCAGGCAACCCAGGCTGACAGAGCCTTACCGTAATTTGATTAGCCGGATGCAACTGCTTCGAATATTGCTTCCGGGGCACGTCGTAAATACGTCGATGCAGGCCAGGGTTCTGCTTCCGGCAGAACCCTGGCCCGGAATAAATTTCTGCGCAGTTATTTATCCAGTGTAAGCTGCAGTTTCAGCCAGAAAGTACGGCCCGGTTCGTTAACCCGTTCGGTCTGGATAAAACCCGGAATACCTCCACCCATACCATTACCGCTGGCACGGCTGACAAATTCGGCATAGGTTTTGTCAAACAGGTTATCGACCCCGGCGCTGAATAACAGATTTTCTGTTGGTTTCCAGCTGGCATTCAGGGAATAAATGGCAAAGCCGGATGACGCGCCCAGGTCTTTACCCACAATATTCCCTTTATCCAGATCATAACGGTTCTGGCGATCAACCACTCTGATTAGCGATCCGACTGACCAGTTATCAGCGGTATAACTTAGCCCTGTTCTGATTTCCAGTGGTGATAACTGAGGTAAGGGCGTATTATCTGTGGTATTTTCACCGCGGACATAAGCCACCGTACCATCCACTTTCCAGTGCTTTGTCAGGGCATGGGTAATACCCAGTTCAGCACCATAGCTTGTGGCGTCTACATTCTGTACAAAACCGTTCATTTTCATCATGTTGCTGTAATCAACCACAATAAAGTTATGCACTTTATTGTAAAAAGCGGATGCAGAAAATTCGGTATCCGGGGTTTTATACAGGGTGCCAATATCCAGTTGGGTTGTTTCTTCAGGTTTAATATCAAAACCACTGATACTGGATTGGCCTTCTTTGGCTATCAGCTCCCAGTAATCAGGAAAACGCGCAGTGTGACCAATACCGGCGTACACTGTGGCCGGAAACTGTTGCAGTTTATATTCGTAGCGGGCAAAGGCACTGTGTAAATTGTCTTTACGTGTTTCATCAGCTGTCGGGTTAGGCATAACCGACATCATTCCTTGTTTGATGGTGTCGCGTTTGTCCCGGGCTTTCCATTGATCCAGCCGGTAGCCGGCAACTATTTTGTCCGAGGCTGCCAACTGATAGGTCAGTTCCGTAAACAGGCCCTGCTGGCGGAGATCGGCATCGGTAATCATATCACTATAAGCCCCGGATGGCGGTGCTGAACGGGAGCCGTGACTGTTTTCCTGCCGGTCAATACCGGCCAGCCATGACAGATTGTCTGTCACAATAAAATCGGCTGATAATCTGCCCCCTCTGGTGTCACGGGTGACGTTGGCGTATCCCATCATACCGGGCTGCCGCAGTTTCTGATCATCCATAACATGGTCAACATCATTATCAAACAGATGCAGTTTTACTTCGTGCAGCCAGGATGAAATATTCTGTTTTTCAAACCGCAGATTAACGCTGTCACGCAGAAATTTAGTGCCGTCCATACCCCGGTCAGCATAAGCTGCTTCGCCATCGCTGCGGGTAACAGACAGCTCCAGCCGGGTGTCATCGTCCGGTGTCCAGCCAACTGCGGCATTGGCACTATAGCGGTAATATTCAGAGTGAACTTTATTACCGTCACCATCCTGATAATTGTCGGCACGGGAGTGACTGCCGTTTAACAAAATATAACCGCTCTGGTTACCCAGCTGCAGATCGGCTAACTGATCGGCTCTGCCAAAGCTGGCACCTAACGCACTGGCATGTAAGCGGTAACCTGGCCGGTCAAAACGTTCTGTTTTACGCTCAAACAGAATGGTTGCGGCAGAGTGTCCGGCACCATGCTGTACCGATTGCGGCCCTTTAATCACCGTTAATGAGTTATGTAACTCCGGATAAATATAAGCAGTTGGCGCATCCATCCGGCTGTTACAGCCACCTAAAATATTTTCGCCATCGACCAGGATACCCAGCCGGGAACCGGCCATACCACGGAACAGCGCATCACCATCAGCTCCGCCTTTACGGGTTACCGAGAATCCCGGTATGGTTTTCAGATAGTCAGCACCATCATGAGCCGGCAGCGGCTGGCGCGGTTTGCGGGGATCGGTAATAACCGTTGCCGGTTCGTTCAGGGCTTCACCTGTTACCAGTATCCGTTCAATATCAGCGGATGTTGTGGTATCGGTTGTTTGTGCAACAGCAACCGGGGCGGAAAATGCGAGTGCAGTTGTAACGGCAACTGCCAGATAAGCCGGATGGAATATCATAGTAATCCTTATTAGATTTCAGACCTCGACAGGCAGTTTAAAGAAGAAAATACTGTGGCAGAATGTGGCAAATCGCCGCATCCCGGTGTGGGTACTCCTGTCGGAATAGGGGTTAACTGCTGTGGGGATAAGTGGGTATGCCGCTCAGGTATGCGACACTATGTCGCATGGTGCAGCATCTGTCGCAGCGTTATAGTACAGCTGTCAGATATGACAATGCCGCTGTAATCGGTTAGTCTGCTGTGACATTTTGCTGAACGGCTGCTTATAGTAGCCGTCTTTTTTATGTGAATTTATGACTAAACCCCTGCTTATTTCACCTGAATTATCGCCTGAGCATCAGTTGCGCCAGTTTTGTCGTTTTCGCTGGGGCTTGATCGGCACCGAGCTGCTGGCGGCAGTTGCCAGCTGGTTTATTGGTTATCCGGTCAGTTCGTGGCCTTTGTTATTGCTGGTGATGGTTATTCATGCGCTGACTAATCTGATATTAACTCTGTTACCGGGCTCCCAGGGCTACAGCAGCCGTATTTTTTCATTGTGTTGTCTGGCTGACGTATTGTTTATCAGTGGCTTACTGGCTTTATCCGGCGGGGCAGGTAACGGCCTGGCGGCAGTATTGTTGCTGCCGGTTGCGGTTGCGGCGGTGTTATTGCCGGCCGGGATCAGTTATCTGCTGGCTGTTATTGCCATTGCGGCTTACAGTTTGTTGCTGTTGCCTGCTGATATCTGGGGCTTTACCGGCCCGGTTACTGAACATACTGCTCATAGTGTGCATCAGCATACCGGTAGTACTGACAGTACTGGCATGTTTTTCGGGCAGCATATGTTGCAAATGTGGTGGGCATTTGCGTTGTCGGCCCTGTTGATTAGCTGGTTTGTCAGTAGCCAGGCAGCTCTTATCCGCAAGAAATCCCAGCAGCTGAATTTACTGCAACAACAACAGTTACGGCAGGAGCAGGTGCTGGTGGTTGCTACTTATGCTGCTAATGCGGCGCATGATTTAGCCACGCCAATCCAGAATATTTCTTTACTGGCAGAAGAACTGGCTGCTGAATTACCACAACATGAAGCACTGACCGATTTACGTCAGCAGGTACTGCGTTGTCAGCAGATTGTACAGCAACTACGGCAAAATGCCGGGCAACTGCGGGATAATACCCGTGCTATGCAGCCCCTGTTGCCGTTATTGCAGCAGAGCATTCAGAACTGGCTGGTCAGCCGCCCGGAGATTGGCGTTAGCCTGCAGGTGCAGTCTGACGATTCAGAATATCTGGTCGCAGAGCATATCAGCCTGGCGGCAGCGCTGTTTAATATTCTGGATAATGCAGCAGATGCCGGAGTGGCTAATCATCAGCCAAAACTGGAGATTTCGCTGCAGTTATACCGGCATTGCCTGCAGGTAAGAATACGGGATTTTGGCGAAGGGCTGTCAGCGCAACGGCTGGCTGAGCTTGGGAAAATTCCGCAGCAAAGCGAACAGGGGCTGGGGTTAGGGCAGTTTCTGGCTAATGTGTCGATAGAGCATCTTGGCGGGCGTATCAGCCGTCGTAACCTGGCCGGCGACGGAATGGAAACGACTATTGAATTCAGGGCTGAATAATGAAACTGGTGCTGGTTGATGATGATGAAGTACTGCTGAGAACCCTGTCACGCCGTATGACACAGCAGGGCTGGCAGGTATTTACGTTTGCAGAGCTGGATGATGTTCGCCAGCTCACCGACATTGCAGCAGACGCCTACCTGCTCGATTTACGTTTTGGTGAGCAATCCGGGTTAAGCTTTGTACCTGTTTTACGTCAGGCATTACCGGCCAGCCGGATTATTATGCTGACCGGCTATGGCAGTATTACCACTGCCGTGCAGGCGGTAAAACTGGGGGCCGATAATTATCTGACCAAACCTGTGGATTTCAGCAGCCTGCTGAATGTACTTGCAGGAAAAGAACCTTCACCGGTTGCAGCAGACGCGGGAGTGTTATCGCCGGAACAGCTGGAATGGGAGTATATTCAGCGGGTACTGGAGCAACAACAGGGTAATATTTCGCAAACAGCCAGATTACTGGGAATGCACCGCAGGACCTTGCAGCGCAAACTTGCTAAACACCGTCCCTGATATTTTTCAGGGTATAGACAGCTAAAGGATTTTCAGAAATTCAGTTAATGCTGCCATTTCGTCTTTTGTCAGCTCAAGGCGTTGCAGTAGTGGTGATATTGTGGGAAAGCGCGGATCATCAGCCTGCTCCTGACGCGGTTTCACCCGGGCTCCACCGGCATTGTAAAATGCGACTATACCTTCAAACTGGGTGAACAGGCCATTGTGCATCCAGGGGCCGGTATGAAATACCGCCCGTAAAGCCGGGGTTCTGAATTTACCGGAATCTGCCGGATCTTTAGTAAATTCATAGCGCCCTAAATCTTCCAGACGCCGGCCAAAAAAGTGTAGTCCGGTAACGTGAAACTGGTTATCACTTAACAACGGGCCGCTATGGCAGTTGATACAGCGTGCTTTGGTCCGGAATAAATGTAACCCCTTTAGCTGCTGATCAGTCAGTTCTGCCGTGATATCAGATTTATGGTCTGCCAGGGGGCTATAGGCTGCTTCCAGAAAGCGATCAAAGGTGGTGCGCGGTACGGTAATTTGTGACTGAAAAGCGACCAGGGCTTTAGCCAGTTGTACCTGATCAATTACCGGCTGATTAAATGCGCCTTTGAATAAGGCCGGATATTCAGGGTGCTGATTCAGACGCGCCAGAGCCTCTGCGATTGGCAGATTCATTTCAAGCGGGTTTTCTATTGGCTCAGTTGCCTGCTGCTCTGCAGTACTTGCCCTGCCATCCCAGAAAAAGCTGTCCCATAGCGCTATATGGTAAATAGCCGGGGTATTGCGATTTCCCTGTTGCTGATGCACACCTATGGCAGTTCTTCTGCTGTCAGCAAATAACAACCGGGGCTCATGGCAACTGGCACAGCTGGTAGTGCGGTCTTCAGACAGAATGGGATCGTGAAATAGTTTTTCACCAAGGGCATATTTTTGCCTGGCGTCTGCTGTCGCCGGAGGGGGAATGACAGGCAGGGGTGTCAGCTCTGCCTGCAGTACCGTAGGGGCAAGGTTTGCCGCCGGCCATGCTGCCGGTGGCCGGTTATAAAGCTGGCGTAATGCTGTATTGTCGGCATACAGCTTAAAAGGCAGCATAACAAAAAAGATCAGTAATCTGAGCGTCATAAGTTACCGTTACTTAATAATTATAAGTGATACCAAGCCAGAACTGCCGGCCTGTTTCTATGCCGCTGCTGCCTGATGTCACCAGATACGTTCTGCTGTTAAACAGGTTACTGATATCGGCAGTAACTTTGAAATCTCCCAGCAGTTCGCTTTGAATGTGATAGCGTATAGCCAGGTTATACATTGTTCTGGAAGCCAGACTTACTTTGTTATATACCGGAACCAGCACTGATGATGATTCACATTCAGGACATAAACGGCGAATTTCTCCTGTCGCGGCATATCCTCCCGTATGTACCGCGGTTTCATAACTTTCGGTAAAAGTTCCGCTCAGGCTGGTATCCAGGTTATCCAGCCAATCCGCAGTCCAGCCAAAATTGACGATGGTGGGGCGGCCAAAGTTGGTATTTACTCTGTCTAAGGATGCCTTGGTTGTTAACATACCTTCGTATATCACTAACTCATCAACAGGCACGTTATCCGGGTTATCTTCATAGCCGTTGTTATTACTGTAGTTTTTGCTGAAACTGGTATTGGCCCACAGGCTGTGTTGTCCCAGTTTGATACTCCAGGCTAATGACAGGCGCTTGCTGTAGCCAGAGCCGGAGTTGTCCTGATAGGAATAGCGGTAACCGTCTTCCAGAATGGGATCTGCAGCGGCTGCCAGCTGGTCCTTTTTCCAGCGCTTAACCCCCTTCACAGAGAAAGTGCCAAACCAGTCTGTTGCCTGTTTCACCCCTAGGGTAATTTCGTCATTGTAGGGCGTTTTGACATTGACATAGCGGTAACGCACATCGCTGTCGGCTGAAGAGGGGAGCCATGCCTGCACGACTCCGCTACGTATAGGGCGGTATTCAGTACGGTATGGCAGCTGAACTTCGCGGATTTTATAGGTCAGTAAACCGGCATCGTAATAGCGGTTTGCACCGAATGTAAGTAAGGTATCTGAATCACCGAATACATCGTAACCACCGCTGATCCGGGGGGCGATATTATGGTTTTTAAAAAAGTTATCGGTATTGTAGCGCAGCCCCAGATTAAGAGTCAGTTTGCCAACTGAAAGCTGATCGGTCAGATACAGCGCGGCTTTGAACAGCTGTTCGTCGATATCTTCCTGCGGGTAAACAATTCTGGATTCAAAATACTGTGGGGTGGATGCCACGTTGGCACCATAAAGCGCCAGATGCACCGGATCCAGGAAATTCAAAGGCTCTCCCAACTCAGCTTCCAGCTCAGAAAGTGGCCGGAAAAAACTAAGTTCAATACAGTCCAGGGTATAACCATTGCAATGTAACGGATTGATATTACTGGAATGCTGACGGACTGAATTATAGTTATAGCTGTCTTGGTCGCGGTAACGTTGCATTCTTTCCAGATCGACATTGATACCTGTTTTTAACTGGTGAGCCAGTCCCAGCCATTTTACCGTATCGAAATTAAGATCACTGTCAAAAGAGAAATTGGTCTGGGTTTTTTCCAGATTACCATGACCGCCTTCTTTTGAAACCAGAGTGGTGGCACCGGTATTCGATGGATCCAGTCTGCCCCAGTCTTTGCCTTTGGATTGCAGCCAGATGTAGTAATGTTCAGGCGCCTGACGGCTGTTTTCGCTTTGGGTAAAACCCACCTTGCCACTTAGCTCGGCAAAAGACAGCCCTTCGCGAAAGGTAATACCGGAGCTGAAACCGCCACCATCAACGATCATATTACTGTCTTTAACGTTTTTCAGCAGGTTGTGATCTTTATAAGGGGCGTAAGTAACCGTAAAATCAAGCTGATCCAGCAAGACATCACGGGTTGAATATTTTACTAACAGATTGGTACTGTTTCTTTTGGTTTCAACCAGCTGAGACAGAGATACATCACTGATAATGCTTTCCAGATAGTTGGCATTAACCATTACCGCATGCCGGCGGTTTATTTTATAAACGCCCTGAACACCGTAACTGTGCTTTTCAAACTGAGGTATCCGGCTTTCAATATTGTCGGTGAGATCACCGTTGATAATATGATAATGTCCCCAGTCGCTGCGGGTTGTACGATAACTGAAGCCGAAAGTGTTTTGCAGAAAATCGGTGGCTGAACGCGATTTTACAGCCACCACGCCACCGGAGAAATCGCCATATTCAGCCGGAACATTACTGTCATAAACATCGATAGACTCCACAATCTGGCTGTTAATGGTAAATGCCTGTGGGCCACCCCGTACATCATTGGCAGAGGTTAAACCACCTGAATAACTGCCGGGGTCAATGCGGTTATTAAAGTTGATACCATCCAGGAAAAAACCTGTCTGCCACGGCTGACCTCCGGAAATAGATAACTCTTTGGCCCTGATTTCCTGCGATTCTGCAGCAGAGTAAGCACTTTCAGAAAGCTGTACGCCAGGCATCAGGGCAATGATTTCATTAATATCGCCGGATGTTTTTGGCACGCGGTCAATAAACTCGCGGTTTAAATGGTAGCGCCCCTGTATTTCCGGTACTTCCGGGCCAATATAACGCCCTCTGACATGAATATATTCAATATTCTGGTCTTCGCAGGGTTTACCGTCAGCCGTTTTACCCCTGATGCACTGGGTAATGTTGTTTAAGTTGGCCGGTGGTTCTGGTTGAGGTTCTTCAGCCTGCAAGGCAAATACATTAAAAGATGCCAGCAGGTAAACAGGAAAAGCCGTTAAACGCATGAATATCTCCGAAGAGAGCCGGCATCATAATGATGCCGGAATAATAAGTAATGACAATGTATTAAGATTTTGCCGGATCCAGCGGGAACAGATCGTTTGTGTCCGGTACGCCATCGCCATCTGAATCATCATCGGCGATTAAACCACTGGCGGCGATTTCTGCTGCTGTTTTGTGCAGGAAGAAGAAATTAGGTTTACCGTCATTATCGCTGTCAACGTTGGCAACATCAGTTCCCGGGAAATGATCCAGCAGGCTGTGATGAATACCAATTGTTTTCAGGAAGGTAATTTTTTCCGCTGCAGCAGTGATGGGATCATCCACAATGGCATGGGCTTCGGCGATCATATCGGCAGACAGATTTAAATTGACCAGGCTGCTGGCAAAGCCTTGCTGTTCATTAATGGCATAGTTTTTTGCTTTGATATTAATTACTACTACCCGCTTTTTCAGTTCTTCATAAACATTAGCAAGTTTTGCGGGGTAGTTTTCTATACCAGGAGCACGGCGTAACGCTTTAATGTAATTAACATAATTGCGGGAAGGCGTTGTTTGTGTCGAATCATACAAATTACCAATATTTACTCTGAGTACATCGATAATAGTTTTCAGCTGGGCTGCTGTCAGAACATCGTCGGCAAGGCGCTGATCTATCAGTGCCAGCCCTTTATTCATAAATTGCCGGGCCAGATCAAAGGCACCGATAGACGCCAGATCAGGTGTATTAACCATATAACGGTTAATCTGATCATTAACGTCAGCGAACTTCAGAATATTAGTATCCAGCTCTGTAGCCGCCTGTTGTAAAGCTGCACTGGCGGAGGCATCGTCAAATAAACCATAGACTGAGATCAGATCGCGGTATGCTGTCACAATACGGGTAGTGGTCTGTGCCGGGACAGAGTCAGCCTGGAAGTAAGTATCTGTCAGGTTCTGACAGACTGCGGCAGCAGCGGCCAGATTACCACCATATTGTTTATAGGTTTTTGCAATACCATAGCAACCGGATTCTCCGGTTACACTTCCCTGCGCAGTGGTACTGGACGAATTGTATTCAGAGGAACCAAGAATATTCAGTGCTTCAGTCAGCACCTGTACAGCAGCAGATTGCAGGTTATTGATATATAAACGGCTTGCAACACTCTGTCCCTGAGCATTGTCTACTGCCAGGGTGGTAACAAACTGTATGATTGTACCGTTAAAGGTGGCTTTGATATCTGTAATAGTGGCAGCAATATCGTCCCCGGCAATAATACGGTTATATATGCTGTATCTGGCTATTTCTCTTTCTGCAGCGCTAAGTTGGGCGTCTGTACCGCCGTTTTCTAATAATAGTTGTTGTGGAATATTAACAGGTAAAGACGGATACAGTGTTTCAAACAGGCCAGAGAGAGTCGATAATTGGGTTCGTGCTGATGCGGATGTGAGTGAATCTGTCGCATAATTATCGGCCGGATAGACATAAGCAGGATCGTATGACACCGCACTGTAAATTGAAATCGCTTTTGCCAGATATTCTTTGGCTTTATCCAGTTCACCAACGCTTTCGTAGCGTTTTACTACATTAGATAATTGCATGGCTTTCACTGCATAAGCAGCTGTAGCATGAAGTCCTGTCTGTTCTGCAAGTCTGGCATAACTGTCTAACGCTGATAGTAAATTTGCTTTATTTTCCGGAGTTTTATCCTCGAGATAAATTTCAAGCAGCTCTGTTGAATATTGATTAAATGACGTAACAAAATAAGCGTGCGCACCATCGTATATACCGTTCGCTTTTGCGGCGATTTTGTCTGCTTCGTCAAGCATATAATCAGTTAGTTGCCTGGCTGACTGAAAATCCTCAAACAACATGTAATTTTTGATAATGCTGGTAAGAAAAGAGCTGTCTGCCTGAGTTAAATTCTCAGTGCCTCTTTCCTGAATAAACTGGCTGTATAACCGCTGGGATTGTTGATTATAGGTGATAGCCAGTGCTGTCTGATTCTGACTGGCCGCAAGTTTTGCCGCATCTTTGTAAGCTTCGGCCTGCTCTGCTAAATTATCAATTCCCTGTTCCAATAAAGCGTTTGCTTTATCCAGAAAGCCTGATAGTAAATATCCCTGAGCCAGCTTTGAATTCAGTTGATTAATCGCTACACCATCATTAATGCTATCAACGATTTCCTCAGCTTTTTTCAGATGGGAAAATTCAGAGCTGTAGTAGTAATTCAGCTTATCGGCGTTAGTGGTAAATTGCGGAATAAGCGGGATGGTGGCTTCAACCGGGGCTTCAATAATGCCATCGGTAAAGCCGACCACAAAGCTGTCATCCCGCAGTTCCAGGTCGTAGGGGGTGTAGGTAAATTCACCGCTCTGGCTGTTCAGGTCAAGCGTACCGTATTGGGTGCCGGTAATGATACTGAATGTAATAGGGTCATTGTCGGCATCGGTGACGATAATCTGGCCGATAGTAATACCGTTTGCCGCAGATGTTACCTCAGTACGAACCAGCACTGGTGCATCGTTAACGTTAATAATGTCAAAGACAATTTTTGCTGAAGTGCTGGCTTTGCTGTCGCTGGCTGTAACAGTAACTTCATCGCTGCCAAAATAATCTTTATTCGGGGTATAGGCAAAAGTACCGTCAGCATTAATACGTAGTACACCGTGGCTTGCTGCATTGCTGACGCTATAAGTAATAGCGTCACCATCACTGTCGGTAGCCGAAACCTGACCGGTAATAACGGTATCTTCATATCCGGTAACGTTATATACCGCTTGTGAAAATACCGGCGGACTGTTTTTATCGCCACCACCACAGGCACTAAGTAATACAACAGCTAGTGTGGATAGCATAAAGCGGTGGGTGTTTCTGGTATTGAGCTGCATAATTTATTAGTCTCTGTGTAAAATATGGCGAATAATTTTGCGCACATATTAGATACTAATACAAATGAGATCAATTATTATTTGTATTAAATTTATATTGGAGTTTTAAGCGTGTTACACAGTGAATATCGGGGATTAAAAGAACAGAAAGCGGTAAACATATTTACCGCCTGATATG
>JARXRR010000068.1:0-17071 GCA_033792355.1 Chromatiaceae bacterium AAb-1 | reverse complement strand
ATATTAAACAATATATTAGAAAAACATGACACCAGGGAGATTAACCTTTCCCCGGTTCATTTGCTGCAGTATAAATCCAGCAGCGCTGACCTGACAGGGTTATTGCTTCAGTACGGATATAATCTGCGGCTTCATAGCTGTCAGCCTGTTGCAGTTCTGCGGCAGTAATGTCAAAAACCATTCCGGGCACTTTATCTTCCGGATTACCGCTATATTGCAACACCGGATGATACGCCTTACCGCTAACCGCAACCACTGCCGGATCTGAAATTTTCAACAGTGCTGTAATATAACCGGGCAACTGATCGGCCTGCCCCTGCAACAAACGTCCGAATGTTGCCAGCTGCACTGCTGACTGCTGCAAAGTACCATACGAAAACAGTTTTTCCATTTTTGCTCCTGATTTATCCATTTACCGGCAGCAACGGCTGTTGCTGCTGATCCAGCGTAATAATATAGTCGGCACGTTGTGGCAGTTGCTGCCAGCCAGCTTCAGTTAACCGCTGAAAACTTAACATAAAGCGGGCCAGTTCTGCGTCAGACATACCACTGCCACACTGCTGCCATAATACCTGTTCCTGATTGGCCCGCCAGCGGCAAACTGCCTGCCAGTCGGGTGCTTTCAGCCAGATCAGGGGGTGCAGTAATTGCCAGTATGCTGCGTAAGGACCTGCCAGCTGCCGGTTAACATAATGTCGCCAGTAACCCTCGGGATCCTGTTGCCGTTCCAGCGGGTTAAGCGGTTGTCTCAGCTCTGTATCGGATTGTGCGGCAATGCCCAGGCACCAGCCTTCAACCAGCAGTACCTGATATTGCTGCGCCGGTAAAGCGGCTACAGGTTCATCCTGAGCCTTATCAAATTGTGGCAGGCTCACCGGCTGCCCCTGTAAAACAGCGCGGGCATCAGCAATGGCCTGCTGAATATGATGTGTACCGGGTACTCCCCGCTGAGCCAACAGCGGATGAATATCCGCTGCCAACCGGTGGCGGGCAGCACGGCTAAGATAGTAATCGTCCAGGGATACCGCCGCTGCCTTTATCCCGTTTGCATTCAGCAGCCCGGCCAGCAACCGGGCCAGCGTACTTTTACCTGTCCCCTGCGCCCCGCTGATACCAATCACCTGCGGGGAGGGTAATACCAGCAGTTGCTGACCGAGACGGTGCAGCATCTGCTGATAAGCCTTGCGCGCGGTTTCGCTTAATGCCAGCTCAGCCAGTTGCATTGCAATAGCCTCAGGTAATTCCGGCATCATGGTTTTTCCTGTTCATGGCTGTCGGTATCCAGCCAGCGGTACAGGGTGCGGCGGGTAACACCGAGTATTTCTGCGGCCTGCTGTTTGTTGCCGCCGGTGTATTCCAGCACCTGTCGCACGTAATTCTGCTGCACCTGCTGTAAGCTTGGCCAGCTGCTGACAGCGGCCTGGTGGGTTTTTAAACCGGATGGCTGGTAGTTTTGTATCCGCTCTGGCAGATCAGGTACGGTAATTTCGCTGCCGGCAGCAAAGGTATAAGCCCGTTCCAGCGCATTTTGCAACTCACGCACATTACCCGGAAACGGGTAACGGTACAGGCAATCCAGCGCATCGTTACTGAGCCCGGTAACCGGGCGCGGCTGTTTCTGCTGCAGCTGGTTCAGAAAATACAGCGCCAGCAGTTCAAGATCATCTGCGCGTTGCCGTAATGGCGGCACTGCCAGGGTAAAGGTTTCCAGCCGGAAGAATAAGTCGGCCCGGAATTCACCGGCGGTAACTTTTTGCTCCAGATCCTGATGGGTGGCGGCAATAATCCGCACATCAACCGGCAGTTCTTTATCTGCACCAACCGGGCGAATGCAACCATCCTGCAATACCCGCAATAATTTTGCCTGCAGCACCAACGGCATTTCGGCAATTTCGTCCAGCAACAGGGTGCCGCCATCGGCTTCTTTAAACAGGCCGGTTCTGGCGTGGCGCGCACCGGTATAAGCCCCTGCGGCATGCCCGAAAAATTCACTCTCCATCAGCTCTGCCGGTATCCCGGCGCAGTTAACCGCAATAAAGGGTTGTTCGGCACGCTGACTTTGCAAATGGATTGCCCTGGCAACCAGTTCTTTGCCGGTGCCGCTTTCACCCTGGATCAGCACGGCCCCCTGCGCCTGTGCTACCCGTTCGGTTTGCTGATACAACCTGCGCATGGCCCGGCTGCGGCCAATCAGCCCGGCCGGGCCATCCTGTTGCCAGCGGCGGTAGTGTTTTACTTCCTGCTGCAGGGCTTTGTGGCTCAGTAACCGTTGCACACTGAGCAGCAGATGCTCCAGATCCAGCGGCTTGGTCAGAAAATCATCGGCTCCCAGTTTCAGGGCTGCCACCGCCTGACTGACAGTACCAAAAGCAGTAATCAGCAATAATGCCGGAGGGTTCGCCTGTTGCTGTAAACGTTGTAACAGTGTCATACCATCCATACCGGGTAAACGGATATCGCTGATCACCAGATCAAATGCGGTTTGCCCTGTCTGCTGTAATAACACTTCAGCAGAGCCGCAGGCTGTAACCTGATAGCCGTGGCCGGTCAGTTCTTCCTGTAACAGCTCCAGCAGTGCCGGGTCATCTTCGACAATCGCCAGTTGATAAGGAGAAAGCTTTTTCATGCGTTATGGTTTACCTTCAGAATAATACGGGCATGGCAGCCACCCTGTGGCCGGTTTTTCAGAATAAGCTGTCCCTGATGCTCCTGAATAATCTGCTGCACAATTGCCAGCCCCAGCCCGGTGCCCTGTCCCTGCTCTTTGGTCGATACAAAGGGTGACAATAACTGGCTGACACTGTACTGCGATGGCAGGCCTGCACCATCATCACAGATATCAATAATGGCTTCGTTATGCCGCTGGCTGAGTTTTACGGTGAGCTGACTGTCAGCAGCCTGTACTGCATTACGCAGCAGATTAACCAGTGCCAGCTCCAGCCGGGCGCCATCAGCCAGTAATACAACCTCAGGGCAGGGTTGCAGCATTTCAGGTTGCGGATCACCGGTTTGTAATTCGTAGCTCAGATTCTGGATGGCCTGTTGCAGTAACAAATTAAGCTGCACCGGCTGATGCAATTTGACCGGCGTATAGGCAAATGCCTGCAACTGTTTAACCAGCCGGCTTAAGCGCAGCACCTGACCCCGCACGGCGGTCAGCTGACGGCTGGTGTCATCGTCGTTGTGCTGGCGTAATACCCGTTGTACCCGGCCATCTATCACAGTTAGCGGCGCGCCCAGTTCATGCGCCACCCCGCTTACCAGCTGGCCGATTACGGCCATTTTCTCCTGTTCTTTCAGTTGCTGCTCTATCTGCTGCTGGTGTAAACGCTGCTGCTGAATTTGCTGCTCAGCCTGGTGAATACTGTCGAGCATGGTATTCAGATGGCGCGCCACTTCCTGTAATTCTGACGGCCCGGCCACTTCGGCCCGGTGCTGCATATCGCCCTGTGTTACCCGGCGCATACTGCTGACCAGTTGTAACAGATGGCGTCCAAATGCCCGGTTATGACCAAGGCGCATAATAATAAAGCTCAGTATGGCCAGCGCAAACCAGCTTAACCAGGCAATTTGTGATATGCGGGTCATCGACTGTTCAAAATCGCTGGCGCGGCGGGTTATTTGTAATAACCCGTGAATACGCCCGCTACGGTCTATCACCGGCAGAAACTGCGAATACACCTGCCAGCCTGCCACTGCCCGGTAAGATTCCTGCTGTTCACCGGTCCTGACCACTTCTGATGCCAGTATGCTATGTGATAAATCGTCTTCGGCAATACCGGTAGCTGCCACCAGTCGTCCGTCAGTATCGTATACCGCAGCACCATAAACCTGACCGATGGTAAAGACCGACTCCAGATTGGCAATAATGGCACTGCCATCGTTGCGTTGCAGCGCATCGCTTACCGGCAGCCGTATTGCCCGCCCAATCAGTTCAAGATCGGTACGTAAACTCTGGGTTACCAGTTCATGGGTAAACGCCAGCCCGAAACGGATAGCCAGTGCCGATAACAGCAGCATAGGTAATACCACATAACAAAACAGGCTGCGTTGCAGGCTGGCCTGAGGCCAACGCATGATACTGGATAATTTTGTCACAAAGCCTCCGATGTTGTGTCTTAAGTATACACATAACTGGCAATTATTTATTGCCTTCAACCTCTGATGCTATTTTTATTATAAAAATCAATAACCTGAAAACTGGCATGATCATCGCTATAACTACTCTGAATAAATCACTGAAGGAGTACCACTATGCGTAAAGTTTATCTTGCTGTATTACTGGCAGGTCTTGCTACTGCATCAACCCACAGTATTGCAATGCAGGCTGACGCACCGCAACCGGCAATTACGGAAGCCACGATTGATCTGAGCGATGCCAACTTACTGAAATTCAGTATCGCGATGGATTCCATTCAGCAGATTGGTGCTAAGTATGAAACGGAGTTTCAGAATGCAGCAGATCCTGAACAGGCTCAAAAGCTGCAACAACAGGCACAGTCTGAAATGGTGGCAGCAGTGGAAGCGGCCGGTTTAACTACTGAGCAGTACAATGCCATTGCTCAGCAGGCGCAGATAGATGAAGCCCTGCGTAAGAAAATTCTGGATATGTCAGATAATAACTGATGCAGGCAGGCAGCGATCTTTTGATCGCTGCCGTTACTGTTCTGAAGTAATACCGCAGACTAACTGCCATCAGATGTTTCTCCGACATACCGGATACCCGCTCCCGGCTTTAACCTTCCAGCACCACAGGTTCCCCATACTCATTAAACCTTCAACTACAATAATGTTGATAAGCATTCTTATTACGATTAATATGAACAGTTCTGAATTACCCGTTTTACAGGCAGAAGGTTAGGTATGGCAAAACCCGGTTACAGGTTCTGGTTTCAGTTGCACGGCTGGTTTTCCCTGCCAATCTGGCTGATTTTCTGTCTGGTTTGTATTACCGGAACCATTGCAGTATTCAGCCATGAACTGACCTGGCTGACTAACCCGGCATCCAGAGCGGTTAATCCTGACAATTTGCCGGCCCGTCCGGTGCCTGAGCTGGTTGCGGCAGTGCAGCAACAATACCCGACCGCCGATGTCGGAACGGTGATGGTATTTGAACCCTATCTGGTTAATGCCATTATTTTTTCTGATCACGACAAGCCTTTTGCTATTGCCTATGTAAACCAGTACACCGGCAATATTCAGCAGATAAACGAAGGTATTACCTTTATTGGTTTTATGCGCTCTTTGCATGGCTGGCTGCTGTTTCCGTGGCAGAGCGGCTATAGTGTCGGTTATTACCTGGTTTCAGCAATGGGCATTGTGATGCTGGGGGCACTGGTTACCGGCCTGATCATTTATAAAAACTTCTGGCGGGCTTTTACCCAGCCTAAATTGCGTTTTAATCAGGGTAAAAAAACGTTATTGACGGATTTGCACCGGCTGGCCGGCGTCTGGTCAATCTGGTTTCTGATCGTAATGAGTGTGACCGGCCTGTGGTATCTGGTACAGGCCATTATGTGGCACGCAGATGTTGATATAGAACCCCATGCCCCGCTGGTTGCGGTTGAAGATTTACCCGCAGAGCAAATCCGCCCGCCGGTTGATTTCACCAAAGCAATGGAAATTGCGCAGCAGCGTTTTCCTGATTTTCAGCCCAGCTATCTGATGTTGCCAGAGCATAACCGCGGTATGTACAACCTGATGGGTAGCGGAAATCATATATTCTATGATCAGTATTCCTATAATCTGGCCATTAATCCGTGGACCGGCGATATCGCCTATGAAAAATCACCACAAAGCATGACTGCGTTACAAACGGTTATGCATCTGGCTGATCCGCTGCATTACGGTACTATCGGTGGTATCTGGACCAAGGCACTATGGTTTCTGTTCGGTTTAATCCTCAGTGGTATGTCCATTACCGGCTTTATGATCTGGGGCAGCCGGACAGTTAAAGCTGCACGCGGCAGAACAGTGGATACTGCCACCCTGAAAGAACAGGAGACTCACTGATATGGCAAGACGTCAGGATACCCTCTGGCAACGGTATAAATATTTGCTGAACGGGCTGGTACTGGTTCTGCCGTTCTGGTTTTTATATCAGTCACTGACCCCGGAGTTTCCGCCTGCATGGGCGGCAAAACAAATAGGGGAATTTGAAATTTCCCCCATGCCGCTGAATATGGAACAGCCTTATGCTCACCATGATGAGTATGTAAAAGACTTTCTGCTGATTTTTGCCAAAGGAAAGGTTACTGATATCCGGCAGGCCTACCTGAATATTGGCCCGGCTCCGCTGCCTCTGGAACAGTTGCAACAGGGTGATGAAGGTATTCTGCATGGCAGCCGTCATGGCCAGCATGTGCATGCCATTGCACCACCACAGTTTTCAGCGACAGATAAAGCCTGGCTGACTATCCAGACCTGGCAGGGCGAGCTGCTGCAAACCAGCTGGGATTTACCGGCAGAGCTGTTGCCTGCCTCTGCCAACTGACACCATCTACAATACCGGATACAAGAGCCAGATAAGGAAGAACCTTACTTCCATTTCTTCCTTTTACTGACAGAGTCACGCAATACCAGATAAGGCTCAAAAACCTGTAATAATGGCAGGGTTTTCAGTTTATACACTTTTTTCATTACCCAGTTGGCAGCCATTTCGCCCATATCCTGCACCGGGTAATGTACGGTGGTAAGTTTGGGAAACAGGTAATATGCAAAGGTCGCGTCGTCAAAACCGATTACAGATACCTGCTCCGGAATTTTTAACTTATGCTGACGCAGTACATCCACTGCGCCGGAGGCCATCTGATCGTTACCGCAAAATACTGCGGTCAGATCCGGTGCGGCAGCCAGCAATTTTTGCATACCGGCAATACCGGAAGGCTCATTAAAATCACCTTCAGCCACCAGACTGGCATCAAAGGCAATACCGGCTTCTGCCAGTGCCTGCTGATAACCTTCAAAGCGCTCTTTTGCATCCCGTTTCCATATCGGCCCGGTAATACAGGCAATACGACGGTGGCCATTTCGCACAATTTCCTGCGTTGCCAAATACCCCCCCAGGTGATTGTTCAGGCTGATGCAATGTTCTGCCACCGCATCAATTTTCCGGTTAAGCAACACAATCGGCACCGGTCCCTGACACAATGAAATAAGATAGTCATCAGATACCGCTTCCACATGCAAAATCAGCGCATCGCAACGGCGGCTCAGTAAAAACTCAATGCCTTCTATTTCATCCTGCTCACTACTGTGACCAGCCGCGATAATAACGTGCTTATGGGCCTGGCGCAGCCGGTGTTCAATCCCGGCCATCATTGGCCCGTAGAAAGGACCGATAAGCTCTGACACCATGACACCCACACTATTGCTACGGTTAGAGGCCAGTGACTGGGCAATGGTATTAGGTTTATAACCCAGCTGCTGCATCGCTTTTTCTACTGTCAGCCTGGTTTTTTCCGACACTTTATCGCTGCCGTTAATTACCCGCGACACCGTTGCCAGTGATACACCCGCCAGTTCAGACACTTCTTTGATTGTTACCATAATGTAATGTTAGTCCATGCAGCTGTACTGCGTTGCCAATTATCTTCAGAAGCGATGTTCCCCCGGTGCTACAGGGGCAGTTTCAGGTAGTTTACTGCTTTTTCCTGCCAGAACAACAGGTTTGCATCAGACAATAAGATCAGACAGTATAGTTACAGTATTTCTGTAACAGACTGCATTATGACTATTAATTTTAACAGTAAAGTACGTTCTGACCGCCCGGCCCAAACCAGAGCAGGCGCCTTAGCCTTTGCGACCGAAAGTGATCGCGGCAGAATTATTAACTCGGCAGCGGTACGGCGTTTACAGCAGAAAACCCAGGTATTTCCGCTGGAGCGCAATGCCGCAGTACGCAGCCGCTTAACCCATTCACTGGAAGTACAGCAAACCGGCCGCTTTATCGTACAGACGATTTTCCGGAAACTGTCAGACGCACAGCTACAGCAATACCAGTTGACCACACTGGAACGACCGGCAGAGTCGCTGGTGGAAATGGCCTGCCTGCTGCACGATGTTGGTAACCCGCCGTTTGGCCATAGTGGTGAAAGCGCAATTAATAAATGGTTCTCAGCATTTTTGCCAGCATTAGAAAAAGAGCTGCAGCTGCCGGCTGACAGTAACGAGCAACGACTGTGGCACCAACTGGCAACCGAACTGGCTCAGTTTGAAGGCAATGCTCAGGCCATACGGCTGGTATACAGCCTGTTGCAACTTAACCTGACCTATACCCAGGTAGCATGTATTCTTAAATATACCCGCCCGGCCACAGAAACCAAGCCGGCAGATACAGATCCGTTATGTAACCTGAAGAAAAAGCCCGGTTATTATTTTGCCGAACAGGCCTTTATTGCACAGCTGCAGCAAACCCTGCAGATGCAGCCTTATTGCCGGCATCCACTTAGCTATACTATGGAAGCCGCTGACGATATTTCCTATTGTCTGGCCGATATTGAAGATGCGGTGGAAAAGGGCATTCTGAATTTAGAACAGCTGAAAAAGCTACTGACAGAAACGTTTAACAAGCTTGAACCGGAAAACCGCAAACTAAAAGGGCTCTATGATAAAGAACAGCATTTTGCCGACATTATCGAAAAAGCGCTGAAAGAGCTGGAACACGATGATTCTGTAATTAATAAAGCCTCCGAATTCTTTATTAAATTACGGGTAGGTATTATTCATCCACTGGTGCAATATGCTGCTGAGCAGTTTATTCAGCATATTGACACGATATATCATGGTAATCTGAATCGTGCGCTACTGGAAGATAACAGCCAGTACCACGCCGTGACCCGCACATTCAAACAGGTTGCCGCCAAGTATGTTTTCAATCACCGTGAAGTTGAATTGCTGGAGTTACAGGGATACCGCATTATCGGCGGCTTACTGGATGTATATAAGCCGCTGCTGACGTTACCTTACAGCGACTTTCTGGCAGTACTGCATGAAGAAACCCGCAAATTTCCGGTGGAAAGCCGCCTGCTGCATAAACTGTCACAAAAACATCTGGCCGCATACAAACAGGCAACCGGCAAGCTGCCGCAGGATGGCACCGCAGCAGTGCTGGAACGTTACTACCGCTGCCGCCTGCTACAGGATTATATCAGCGGTATGACCGATCACTTTGCCTCCGATGAATATCAGGCACTGGTGCTTTGCAAAAATGAATAACCGGCTCGCTGCTGCATACAGGAGCCGGTCAGATATCAGCGGGTAACCGATTTCTCCGTTAATGCCTGATGAATTGCCATCACTTTCTGGTTATGCAGCGGATACCAGCGCATAACCACAGCGACCAGTACAAACGACAATGCCGGTAACAATGTAAACGACAACAGAATACCCTGGCGTGTTGTTTCGCTCTGGCTTATATCAGCCTGATAGCCGTAGAAAGCCAGTAACCAGCCGGCCAGCGCACCACCCAGTGCCAGCCCGAACTTAATAAAAAACACGATGGAAGAATACACCAGCCCGGTAATACGCAACCCGGTTTTCCACTGGCCGTAATCCACCACATCGGCCATTTTGGCCCATAGCAGCGGCGTTGCCATTTGCAGGAAAAAGCCCCACAGGAAATACAGCGTAAAAGCCAGTTCTACCTGAGTAGCTGGCACAAAAAAGCTGGCAACACAAATCAGCCCGGCAATCAGCTGCAACGAAATATAGGCTTTTACTTTCTCAACATAACGGCTTAATGGCTGGGCACAGGCACAGCCCAGAATATTGCCGATCATCCCCAGCGTAACGAAGGTCGTAATCAGATCTTCCCGTTCCAGAAAGTATTTTACATAGTAAATAGACAGGGTATTACGCAGCACCATGCCGGTTAACAGAATACAGGCGGCCAGACACAGCACCCGCCACGGCTCGTTCTGCCATAAAGCAGACAGGCTCTGCCGGAAAGTCATTTTCTGCTCTTTGGGCGGAGCAACGCGCTCGCGGGTCCCGGCAAAACACAGTAAAAACAGCAGTACACCAAAACTGCTCATCAGCAGCATGGTCAGCTGATAACCTTTGGCTTTATCGCCATCACCCAGCCATTCCACCAGCGGCAGCGTACCGGCAGTAACAATTAACCCGCCCAGCATACCAAATACAAACCGATACCCCTGCACCGATACCCGCTGCTGCGGATCGCCGGTCAATACCCCACCCAGCGCGGAATACGGAATATTAATCAGGGTATAGACTGCCATCAGCAGGATATAGGTGAAATAGGCATAGATAATTTTACCGGTTTGCTGAAACTCCGGCGTGGTAAATGTCAGCACGCTGATAAAGCCAAAAGGCAATGCCATCCATAGCAGATAGGGGCGGTATTTTCCCCAGCGGGTCTGGGTACGGTCGGCCAGCGCCCCCATTAACGGATCAGTTACCGCGTCCAGTATTCTGACCACCAGAAACATAGTACCGACCACTGCCGCGGGTATCCCGAAAATATCGGTATAGAAGAAGGTAAGAAACAGCATTACCGTCTGGAAAATAATATTACTGGCGGTATCACCCAACCCGTAAGCGACTTTTTCTTTTACTGTAAGTTGTGTTGTTTGCATAGTTGTTTGCATAGTGCCGCTCCCCGCGGACAAACGGGCATAACATTGATGCCCGGTATTCTGTTTATTGTTATGGCTTGTTGTTATTACTTGTTGTGACGTTCTGTAAAAAAACGGCTTAATGCTACCGCACTGGATTTTAGCGTTCTTTGCTGCGTTTGGTAATCCACATAAACGATACCAAACCGTTTGGCATAGCCTTCTGTCCATTCAAAGTTATCCAGTAAGCTCCAGGCAAAGTAACCTTTTATATTTACACCCGCCTGCATGGCATTATGTACGGCCAGCAGGTGCTGCTGAAAATAACTGACCCGGCGGGGATCATCCACCAGCTCCTGCCGGGGCTCATTATCCGGCATAGCGGCACCATTCTCGGTAATATAAATGGCTGGCAGCTGCGGATAGCGGTTATGCATTTGTTGCAGGATGTCAGTCAGCCCCTGCGGATAGACTTCCCAGCCCATAGCTGTCAGCGGCTCCAGTACGGTTGGCGCCGTTTCAAACCCATAGCTGCTCCCTGCCTGGTACAAGGCACGGGTATAGTAGTTAATGCCAATCCAGTCTACCGGCTGGGCAATAATTTCCATATCGCCATCGGTGATAACCGGTTTATCGGCATCGGCAAGGCTGTGCAGCAAATCCGGGTAACGGCCTTCCAGCAATGGTTTAATATACCAGTGGTTATGATAGTCATCTGCCAGCCGGGCAGCGTTAATATCCTCGTCATTACTGCTTGCCGGATAGCAGGGGCTGAAATTCAGTACGATGCCGTTTTCGCTGTGCGGGCTATTGTTACGCAAGACCTGCATGGCAAGGCCATGAGCCAGCAGTAAATGATGCACCGCCTGCCGCCCGAAAGCCCGGCCTTGCCGCCCCGGGGCATGAAAGCCGGTCTCATAACCCAGATAACCGCTGCAAAAAGGTTCGTTTAATGTGGCATAGGAATAGACCCGGTCGCCGAAGGCTCTGGTGACCAGATCAACATAGTCCCGGAAGCGATACACCGTTTCACGATTCAGCCAGCCGCCCTGATCTTCCAGATATTGCGGTAAATCCCAGTGATACAGCGTAACAAAAGCTTTGATATTGTTTGCTTTAAGCGCATCCAGCAACCGGATATAAAAATCCAGTCCCTGCTGATTGGGGGTGCCATCCTGATGCATGACCCGTGGCCATGACACAGAAAAACGATAGGCATCTACATTCAATGAGGCAATCAGCCCGATATCATCCTGCCAGCGGGAAAAATGGTCACAGGCTACCAGCCCGTTGGAGTTATCCCTGATTTTACCCGGCTGCTGACAGAAAGTGTCCCAGATACAGGGCAGACGGCTGTCAGCAGCGCCTTCAATCTGAAATGAAGCGGTGGCCACACCATAAATAAAAGACGGAGAACACATTTCAGAATGAGCAGGTAACGTAATTTTCATGGGATTTTTAACTGTCCTGTTGTTAGTTACTAAGGTAATCCGGGCAAAAAACATTGCGATCAGAAGCAAATATGGTATAAATGAAAGCGCTTACATTATACTAGTCTGACGTTTTTTGCACGTCAACCAATTTACGACACCGATAAACAACGCCTGCAAGGCGATAAGCATAATTACACTGGGGAGAAGGATAATGGCAGGTTCACCTGTTCTTTCAGCAACATCAGAAAACCGGCAGGACGGTGGTAGCCACTATCGTTTTGCACTGGTGTCATTAACATCACTATTTTTTATCTGGGGTTTTATTACCTGCCTTAACGATATTCTGGTGCCTTACCTTAAAACCCTGTTTGAGCTGAATTACACCCAGGCTATGCTGATTCAGTTCTGCTTTTTCGGTGCCTATTTTATCGTGTCAGTACCAGCCGGTATGCTGGTCAGCCGTATTGGCTATAAAGCGGGTATTGTCTGTGGCCTGCTAATTGCCGGTGCAGGGTGCCTGCTGTTTTACCCGGCTGCGGCAGCGCATGTGTATGCGTTATTTTTGCTGGCCCTGTTTGTGCTGGCTTCAGGTATTACTATTTTGCAGGTTTCGGCCAATCCTTATGTCAGTGTACTGGGCAGGCCGGAAACAGCGTCTTCGCGCTTAACCATGACTCAGGCTTTTAATTCGCTTGGCACAACAGTGGCCCCGTTCTTCGGTGCCTGGCTGATTTTCTCTTCCATCGATACCAGCGTGCTGGAAACCGTAACCCAGGTGCAGGAATCAACCGTACAGTTTCCGTATCTGCTTCTGGCGGCAACACTGCTGATTCTGGCGCTGATTTTTGCGTTTATCCGTTTGCCGGAGCTGGGTAAGCAAGACACTTCCGTACCGCTGAATGGTTCAGCCTGGCAATATCGCCATCTGGTACTCGGTGCCGTAGGTATTTTTGTCTATGTCGGGGCTGAAGTCGGTATCGGCAGTTTTCTGGTCAGTTTCCTGACGCAACCACATATCAGCCAGTTACCGGAAGCCGATGCCGCACACTACATCGCATACTACTTTGGCGGGGCGATGGTTGGCCGCTTTATCGGTGCGGTGGTAATGCAGAAAATTGCCCCGGGTAAAGTGCTGGCGTTTAATGCGGTTGGTGCCTGTGTACTGGTACTGCTGACCATACTGACCGAAGGCCGGTTTGCAATGTGGGCGATTCTGCTGGTTGGCCTGTGTAACTCTATTATGTTTCCGACGATTTTCAGCCTGGCTATTCACGGTTTAAAACAACACACCAGCCAGGGTTCCGGTATTTTGTGTCTGGCAATTGTAGGTGGCGCGATACTGCCGTTACTGCAGGGGATGCTGGCCGATGCGATTGGCATACAGCTGGCCTTTGTTATTCCGCTGCTGTGTTATGTCTTTATTGTGTTTTATGGCTTATCCGGCAGTACGCCGCGTAAATGGTCAGACTCGGTATAAGGGGAGAATTATTATGAAAACGACCAATAATCACAAGTTCCGTTTTACCCGTTCTTTCAGCAGTGTGTTACTGGCGGTTGCCGGCTCAGCACTGGTTATTACCGGATGCAGCATGGCTGAAAAAAATACGGCTGATGATAAACCACAAACCGGTATTGATATCTGGCCCGAGCTGAATTTACCGGTGAAAAAACAGCCGGAAATGGAACAGGCAATTGCCGGCATGCTGGCCAAGATGACGATTGAGCAAAAAGTCGCCCAGATGATTCAGCCGGAGATCCGCGATATTACCGTGGAAGATATGCGCCGTTACGGCTTTGGCTCTTTTCTGAATGGTGGCGGAGCCTTTCCTGATAATAACAAACATGCTACGCCGGCTGACTGGATAACACTGGCCGAAGAGATGTACCAGGCTTCTGTTGATGACTCGCTGGATGGCTCTGCTATTCCAACCATGTGGGGCACCGATGCGGTACATGGCCACAATAATGTGATTGGCGCTACGCTGTTTCCACATAATATCGGGCTGGGAGCCGCCAACAATCCACAACTGATAGAACGCATCGCCGAAGTCACCGCCCGCGAAGTAATGGTAACCGGTATTGACTGGGTATTTGCGCCTACAGTGGCGGTAGTACGTGATGATCGCTGGGGCCGTACTTATGAAGGCTATTCTGAAGATCCTGAAATTGTACGGGAATATTCAACTGCCATTGTAAGAGGTTTACAGGGTGCAACTGATGCCGATTTCCTTGGCGAGCAGCGGGTAATCAGTACCGTTAAACACTTTCTGGGTGATGGCGGTACCGAAGGTGGTGACGATCAGGGTGATAACCTGGCATCAGAGCAGGAATTGTTTGATATTCATGCCCAGGGCTATGTCGGTGGTTTAACCGCCGGAGCACAAACGGTAATGGCATCGTTTAACAGCTGGCATGGTTCAAAAATTCATGGTGATAAATACCTGCTGACCGATGTGCTGAAAAATCGGATGGGTTTTGACGGGCTGGTTGTCGGTGACTGGAACGGCCACGGCCAGATCCCCGGTTGCAGCAATGAGAATTGCGCACAGGCTGCCCTGGCCGGGCTGGATATTTATATGGTGCCAACTCCGGCCTGGAAACCGCTCTATGAAAATCTGGTAGCCCAGGTAAAAAGCGGTGATATCAGCGAGGAGCGGCTTAATGATGCAGTAACCCGTATTCTGCGGGTAAAAATGCGGGCCGGTTTATTTGATAAACCCAGTCCGGCTAACCGGCCGCTATCTGGCAAAACGGAGCTGATTGGTTCAGCTGAACACCGTGCGGTGGCCCGCGAAGCGGTACAGCAATCGCTGGTCTTACTGAAAAACCATAACAATATTCTGCCGTTATCACCTAAACAGCGCATTCTGGTGACCGGGGAAGGTGCCGATAATATAGGTATGCAGTCCGGCGGCTGGACCATTACCTGGCAGGGTACCGGCAACACCAATGCAGACTTTCCGGGAGGAACGTCAATATACGGTGGTATTCAGGCGGCCGTTGCCAAAGCAGGCGGTGAGACAGAGTTAAGCACCGACGGCAGCTACCGGCAAAAACCGGATGTCGCCATAGTAGTCTTTGGTGAACAACCTTATGCCGAAGGTAACGGCGATCTGGATAACCTGGAATACCAGCGCGGTAACAAAGCCGATTTGGCCTTACTGAAAAAACTGCAAGCTGACAATATTCCTGTGGTATCACTGTTTATCAGTGGCCGTCCGCTATGGGTTAACCCGGAACTGAATGCTTCTGACGCTTTTGTTGCTGTCTGGCTGCCGGGCAGCGAAGGACAGGGCATTGCCGATGTCATTCTGCGCAATGCTGATGGTGAAATTAATCAGGATTTCCACGGCAAACTGTCATTCTCATGGCCTGCCACACCACAACAAACCGCCGTAAACCGCTTCGACCAGGACTACCAGCCGTTGTTACCTTATGGTTTCGGCCTGCGTTATGGTGAAGCCAGTATATTACCGGATAATTTACCGGAAGAAGTGACGGCCAATACCGACTTAACCCCGCTGGTACTGTTTGAACTGGCAGTAAAAGCGCCGTGGCAGATGTTTATCGGTGACGATAATACACTACAGCCTGTAACCAGCAGTGTTCAGCAGGCTGGCAGTGTGGCAGTACGGACCTTCGACAGACAGGTACAGGAAGATGCCCGCAGAATCGTATTTGACGGTACAACAAACGGCACCGTCAGCCTGACCAGCCCGTTCCCGAATGATTTACGCTCTTATGAAGAAGCAGACTCTGCTCTGACAATAACACTGCAACGTAACAGTGAAGTGCCAGCGTCGGTAACACTGGCAATGGGGTGTGGCGATAATTGCCACAGTACAGTAGAACTGGCACCGCTGCTGAACACGCTGCCGCAAAATGAATGGCAGCAGGTTACGGTTGATTTGCAATGTTTCAAACAACAAGGTGTCGACTTAGGCCAGGTATTTACACCGTTCTCGCTGCAAACCAAAGGCAAGCTGACCCTCGGCATTACCGGGCTGGCAATAGTGCCAGGCAGTGCCGCTGACGCAACGCTGAGGTGCCAGTGATGTCCAGATCCGCCCTGGCAATTCTGCTCCTGCTGCTGGCAGGTTGCCAGTCATCAGAATCGCAGACCGCTGCCGGCTGGCAACTGGTATGGCAGGACGAATTTGATGGTTCCGAACTGGATACCAGTAAATGGAGCTTTGAGGAAACCTGCTGGGGTGGCGGTAACAACGAACAGCAATGTTATACCAGCCGCCCGGAAAACTCATTTGTCGCTGACGGTATGCTGCATATAGTGGCAAAGCAGGAAAATTATACCGGCCCGGCACAGCCACAGGATGATCCGGCCTTTGATGCCAGCCAGCAGAAAACACTTCCTTTTACCTCTGCCCGGCTCAGAACCAGGGACAAAGGTGACTGGCGTTACGGTCGTTTTGAAATCCGCGCTAAATTACCGTGGGGACAGGGCAGCTGGCCGGCGATCTGGATGCTGCCGACTGACTGGCACTATGGTCCGTGGCCGTTGTCCGGCGAAATTGACATTATGGAAGCAGTAAACCTGCGTACCCGCTCTGATGCTGACCATGCCATGCCCGGCGAACCTGAAACCCGGGTTCATGGTACTCTGCATTACGGTAATCTCTGGCCGGATAATACCTATACCGGTCAGGCTTATAAACTACCGGACGGGCAGGATCCATCAGCAGGCTTTCATGTTTATACACTGGAATGGGAGCAGGGCGAAATCCGCTGGTATGTGGATGGCGTTCATTATGCAACTCAGCAACATAGCAGCTGGTTTTCCGGTAATCCGGAGACAGTCGGCAACCCTTATGCCCCTTTTGATCAACACTTTCATCTGCTGATTAATCTGGCGGTGGGCGGTGACTGGGCGGCTAATGTTAACGAAAAAGGGGTGGATCACAGCGTTTTCCCGCAGCAACTGCTGATTGATTATGTCCGGGTTTATCAGTTAAGAAAAAAATCAATATAAACATATAAATAAAAATGCCCACTTAAAGTGGGCATTTTTATTGGCAATACATAAGTAAACGATTTCTGTCGAAC
>JARXRR010000076.1:0-15053 GCA_033792355.1 Chromatiaceae bacterium AAb-1 | reverse complement strand
AGCTAAAACAGACTGATTTCCTAATGTTGCGTTATACGCACAACTTAGCTATAGTGCGTATAACGCAACATATCACCGTGTGATGCTATTGCATGATAAAAAGCTTTAAACATAAAGGCCTGAAAAAGTTTTTTGAAACGGGTTCTACCGCAGGCATTGATGCAAAGCAGGCTAAAAAAATCAGTACACGGCTTAGTGTGCTGAATCTGGCAAAAGAAATTGGTGATATTGATTTACCAGGATTTTTTCTGCATCCGCTTACAGGAGATCGGCAAGGACAATGGTCGATCACAGTAACAGGAAACTGGCGAATCACTTTTGAGCTTTCAGAGGGCGATGTCTATATCGTTAATTATGAGGATTATCACTAATGTCTACCATGTACAATCCGCCTCATCCGGGAGAATTGGTGAAAGAAACAATGGAAGCGCTTGGTCTGAGTGCCCGGAAACTGGCGCAGGCGCTGGATGTCTCTCCGTCAACGGTACAAAGGCTGATTACCACGCAATCAGATATATCGCCGGAAATGGCCATCCGGCTGGCATTGGTGCTTGGTAGTTCGGAACAAGTCTGGATGGGAATGCAGGACAGCTATGATCTATGGCATGCCCGGCAGAAACTTGATACATCAAAGCTACAGAGATTGCATGTCGCCTGATAATACCGGCGGTTTTGTATCAGTTGCATTTGTATAAATAACACATTTCAGGCTTTTCAAAAATGCTCTCCTTACGGCGTAAAGAGAGCGTTTTTTATTACCATTTACTCCGGCACTTTACTACCCCATACCGATACCCCCTGTACTGACTGGGCGGTGAAGGTAATGACAAATTGCGCCGGGGTTTCGTGCCACTGGTGTGACAGTACGCCCTGATAGAGTCCGTCGCTGCCCAGATCCAGTGTGATGTACTGGCCATTGCTGTAGTGCCAGTTGCCGATTACGGAGCCGCTAACAGTGCCGTCGTTGCCAAGCGTTATCAGCTGGGAGTTTTTAGTGGTGGCTGAGATATCCTTGCCGTGGTTGATAAATTTATACTGCCCGGCAACCTCGCTTTCGGCAATGGTGGCGCTAAGTTCGGTTGATGCGGTACTTAGCGGTGCATAACGGTGCGGGGCTATTACCGGCCAGCCGTCCTGGTTGATAAAGAATTCATGTACCCTGAGCTGATGCTGTTCGCCCAGGCCCGGAAAACGGGTATGGAACAACAGGAAGTACTGACCACTGTCGGCATCGTAATAGGCGGAGTTATGCCCCGGTGACACATAACCTGAGCCACCGCCGGTGCCGGGTTCATCGGCGCCACGAACAAACAGGTGATTACCCATAATTTTCTGGGCATAAGGAGCGATAGAGACATCGTCAAACAGCGGCAGTGCCGAATCGGATTTTACCGTTGCCATATCGTTACCCAGTGCATCTTCATAAGGGCCATCCGGCTGGGTGGAGCGCGCCACCCGCATATTGTAGGCGCCATTGGCATCCAGGCCGCCAAACGAGGTAAACAAGTAATAGTAGTCGGTATCAGGGCTGTACAGCACATAAGCGCCTTCGATCCGGCTATGGTTGCCGCCCATCAGATGAGTGCCATAGCCCTGCCCCGGCAGCGTTAAACCGGTAGCCGGGTCCATTTCCAGAATAAACAAACCGCCGGAGTAGGAGCCATAAATCATCCATAGTTTGCCGTTTTTATCAAAGAAGGTATGCGGATCGACCACATTGGGATGAACTTGTGCATCATAAATGGTGCCATCTTCACTGGGCTCGCCCCACATACCGGACTTCAGCAGGATTTGTTTGTTCACATAGGGCCCTTCAATATGATCGGCCACTGCCACGCCTAAGGCTGACCGCGGCGAATCGCCCCTGCAGGCGTTGTAGTACATATAGAATTTGCCGTCGGCCAGCTGAATCACATCCGCCGCCCACAGCGTATCAGTTTCGGCCCAGTCGAAGGTTTCCTGCAGTTCGGCCAGTACGTTATCGAACAATGGATTACTACCGTTTACCCCATCGGCGACCAGCTGCCAGTTCATCAGATCGGTCGATTTCGCCACCGCCAGATGTGAACCGAATACGTAGTAAGTATCGCCGACTTTAATCACTGACGGGTCATGTACACCAACATTGGTAAAGGTGGGCCCGTCTTCAGCTGCCGGTGGTGCTGGCGGTATGTAAGCCACGGCAGCAGGCGGTGAATTGTTGCTGTCGTTACAGGCACTGAGCAGCAGTGCGGTGACGATGGCGGTTAATGGCAGGATTGTAGTGTTACGGTGTTTCATATCATACCCCCGTTGTTTGTTGTTATTGCGGGTAATCTCCGATACGGTTATCCGGCAGAAACGGCGTAATTTTGCCTGAATAGGTTTATTACAGGGTTACCCTTTGTATTTATTGCTATTTATAACTGTAAGGCTGAATTATCTGATAGCGCAGCCACAGAGTGTTTGAGCGCTAACGAGTTGCTGTGGCGAGCACAGCAGATAATTCAGCCTTGCACGAAACCAACTAATAATATTGTATTACTTTTCAATTTAGACGAAAAAAATAAGCCCTTTTAGCCTAATACCGATCAGTTAAGTCTTAACAGGAACAGGTCCGCAATCAATCCGGTAAATGATCATTAAATAACGGAAAACCGTCTTCCGACCACTCAATCACCCGCCAGCGGGTATGGCGGTTGCCATCGGTCAGCGGCGAGCCTTGCAACTGCAGTGTATCGCGGGCGTGATAGAACATCAGATCCTCGCCGTTGTCACCGGTGACAAAACTATTATGTCCCGGCCCGAAACGCTTAAACTCCGGCCGGGTACGGAATACCGGCTGTGGTGCTTTATGCCAGCTTTGCGGATTAAGCAAATCGGCATTTTCATCGGCCCATAGCAGCCCCATGGCATAGTGATGGTCGGTGGCACTGGCGGAATAGGCGATAAAGATTTTGCCATTGCGGATTAACACCGCCGCTCCTTCGTTAACCTTATAGCCCTGCTGCTCCCAGTCCAGATCCGGCTGGCTGATAATCACTTCCGGCGCAGCAACGGTGGTCGGGTTTTCCAGCCTGGCCAGCAATAAGGCGCTGTTATAGCTGTGTGCGGTATCCTGCTGCGCCCACACCATATAGTGCTGATCGCGGTGTTCAAATACCGTGGCATCGAGCGAAAAGGTATCCAGCGCGCTGTTTATCCGGCCCAGTTCCTGCCATTGGCCCTGCAGCGGATCAGCCGCAGTATTGCTCAGCACATACATTCTGATATGAAATGGCCGTTCGGCTTCTCCGGCAGCAAAATACAGATACCAGACGCCGTTAATCCGGTGCAGTTCCGGCGCCCAGATATTGGCGCTCATCGGCCCGCTGGCTTTTTTATGCCATACCGCTTTCGCTTCGGCCTGTGCCAGCCCGGCAATGGTCGGGCTAAAGTGCAGTTCGATGCGGTCAAACTCCGGCACCGATGCGGTAAAGTAGTAACCGTTACCGGCCTGATAAACCCAGGGATCAGCCCGGCGCAGGATAAAAGCATCGGAAATATCATCACCAACTGCTACCTGCTCCGGAGCTGATACGGTTACCGCGGGCTGACAGCCACTTAGCACCAGCAGCAGTAATGGTAATACCGTTAATTGCAATAATCTCACTACGCACCTCCGTTATATTGCTGTATCAATTGCTGCCACGGTGTTACCGACAGCTGTGGCTCTGCCAGCCCCTGATATGGATACTGGTAAATCAGCAGATTACCGGCCTGTGGCTGCTGCTTCAGTTCCGCTTCCGTTAAGCCTTCGGTGGCGGTGGTGACAAACAGAATATCAAGCTTATCGCCGCCCAGTGCCACACAGGTCGGTTGCGATACCGGTAACCGATAGACAGCAGCCAGGCGGCCATCCGGCGCATAACGCGCCAGTGCACTGCCGCCCCATAAGGCACATAACAAGTGATCGTCGGCATCGATAATGGCGCCATCCGGCTCCGCCCCGGCAGCAATACCGGCGGTTGTGGCAAATAATTCCGCCAGGGCTATTTCGCCGCTGACAGCATCAAAACGGTAACGGCGGATTTGCTGTGACGGTGAATCGGCGTGATACATCAGGCTGCTATCACGGTTCCAGCACAACGCATTAGGAATACGCAGCCTAGTGATAATTTCATGGCAGCCCTGCCGGTCGAAACGGTACAGACTGCCACTATTTGCAGTACGCTCTGTGGCCTGCTCGACCATAGTACCGGCCCACAGTCGTCCCTGCCGGTCTACCCGGCCATCGTTAAAGCGGTTGCCGCTCAGATATTGCTGCGGTTTTGCCAGCCACTGTATTGCCGCGGTATCCGGGTTAAATAACGCGAAACCGGAAGCAAAGGCCACCAGCAGCGGATAGCTGGCCGCCATCGGATCAGCCGGATTAAGCAAGGTAAAGCAGCTGATCCGCTCCGGCAACGGCCATTCGGTCAGGGTTTGCTCAGGCCAGCTCAGCCGGAACAGCGCTTTACCGTGGATATCGGTCCACCACACACTGCTGCTGGCCTGATGCCAGAAAACACCTTCGCCCAGCCGGTTTTTAACTGCAATACTGCCCAGTAAAGGTAAGGTTGTTTCAGCCATGGGCCACACCCCCTTTTACTTTGCGCTGGCTCAGCACTTTTTGCAGCACAATAAAGAAAAACAGCAGCAGGCCAATGACAATTTTGGTCCACCAGCTGCTCAGGCTGCCATCGAAAATAATATAGGTCTGGATCACGCCCATCAGCAGCACACCCAGCACCGTGCCGATAACAAAACCGCTACCGCCGGTCAGTAAGGTGCCGCCAATCACCACTGCGGCAATGGCATCCAGCTCCATGCCAACGCCGGCCAGCGCATAACCGGAGAAGGTATAAAAGGTAAAGACAATACCAGCCAATGCGGCCAGAAAACTGCTGGCCGCATAGATTGCAATAGTGGTACGCCCCACCGGTACGCCCATCAGTTCGGCCGACTGGCGGTTACCGCCCAGTGCATACACATAAGCACCGAAACGGCTGTAATGCATCAGTAATACCACGATTAGCAGCACCACCATAAAGAGCAGCGTTGAACTGCTCAGCCAGCCATTACCCGGTAAATGAACACCAAATTCGCTGACCGCATCGTAAAAACTATGATCAATCGCCACCGACTCCTCGCTCAGCGTGGTGGCCAGCCCGCGCGCCAGAAACATCCCGGCCAGCGTGACAATAAACGGCTGTAGTTTATAGACCTGGATCAACACCCCCATCAGTGCCCCGAATAAGGCAGCTGCAGGCAGGATCAGCGCAAATGCCGCCAGCGGATGCCACTGGTACTGGCTAATCAGTAGACTGACCGCCACGCCGCTCAGCGCAATCACCGCCCCGACCGATAAATCAATACCACCGGAGATAATTACCAGCGTCATCCCCAGCGCTACTATCAGCAGAAAAGCGTTATCGCTGAACAGATTGGACACCACCGCCACTGAGCCAAAACCCGAGAACTGCCAGGCACCGATACCAAACAGCAGGCACAGCAGCGCGGCAGTGATCCATAACGGTGAATAACGCACCGACATCATACGCCACCTCCGTTACGCTTCAGATACAACCAGCCGCTTAGCTGACGGCGGAAGGTATCGGACTGCAACAGCAGTACCAGTAATACCACCAGTGCTTTAATCAGCAGGTTAAATTTGGCCGGTAAACCGCTGACAATAATGGTGGTGCTTAAACTCTGGATAATCAGTACGCCGATTACCGACAACAGCAATGAAAAGCGCCCACCGCTTAACGCTGCACCACCAATCACCACAGCCAGAATGGCATCCAGCTCCAGCCATAAACCGGCGTTATTGGCATCGGAACCCTGAATATCGGCGGCACTGATCATCCCGGCCAGTGCGGCGCAAAACCCGGCAAACGCATAGACAAACAGCTTAATCGCTTTGTCGTTAATGCCTAAATAGCGGCTGGCGGTGGCATTACAGCCAACCGCTTCAATAAACAGCCCCAGTGCAGTATGGCGCAGCAACAGCAGGCTTAACAGCAACATGCTGATTACCAGCCACACCGGCAGCGGTAATCCCAGCCAGCTGCCGGTGCCAAGCCAGGCGAAATCCGGCCGCTGAAAAGTGACAATCTGCCCCTGGTTAATCAGCTGCGCCACACCGCGCCCGGCCACCATCAGTAACAAGGTGGCGACAATCGGCTGAATTTTCAGGTAACTGACCAGCGAACCATTAACCAGCCCGGCGACAACACCTGTCGCCAGTCCGGCAGCCATCACCAACACTACCGGCAGGTCAGCCTGTAGCAGTAAGTTAGCGCATACTGCGCCAACGATCGCCATTACCGCCCCAACCGATAAATCAATACCGCCGGTCGCAATCACCAGGCTCATCCCTATCGCCAGCAACGCCACCGGTGCGCTGCGGTTTAAAATATCAATTAACGAGCCATAGAAGCGGCCATCCTGATAACTAAGCTGAAAAAAGCTGGCATCCAGTAGCAGGTTAACCGCCAGCAGCAGAACCAGAGCAGCCAGTGGCCATAAATAACGTGCCGATGCTTTTATAGCACCGGGACTGTAGCGCGCCAGCCTTGCCTGCTGTAACGCATCAGATGAAGTTGGAGTCTGTTTCATTTATCCCTCTGCTATCGCCTGCATAATATGCCGGGCGGTCAGTTGGTCGCCGCTCAGTTCGGTGACTGTGCGCCGGTCACGCATCACTGCCACTTTACCGGCAAAAGCCACCAGCTCTTCCAGCTCGGATGACGTTACCAGCAGTGACATGCCCTGCTGACACAGGCTTTTAATCAGTAACAGAATTTCGGCATGGGCACCGATATCAATGCCACGGGTCGGTTCGTCCAGGATCAGCAGTGCCGGATTGATCGCCAGCCAACGTGCCAGTATCACTTTTTGCTGGTTGCCGCCGCTTAACTGCTCGATCGGTTTGTCGGCATCCGGCGTGGCAATTTGCAGTTTGTCGATATAAAACGCCGCCAGTTGCTGCTGTTGTTTAAACGACAGGTAACGCCACCAGCCCCGGCGGGCCTGCAGCGCCAGCATAATATTTTCGCGGACTGACAACGGCCCGATAATACCCTCGGTTTTGCGCTCTTCCGGACACAGTGCAATACCGGCTTTAATGGCATCGGCCGGGTGTTGTAACGACAGCGTCTTACCGCCAAACCGGATATCACCGTGGCTTAACGCATCGACACCATATACCGCCCGACACACTTCGGTACGGCCAGAACCTAATAACCCGGCCAACCCGACAGCCTGGCCTTTTTCCACCGTCAGTGAAATATCACTGACCGAGCCTTTTACCGAGATATTATTCAGTACCAGCAGCGGCTCACTATGTTGTGCGGCGGTTTCGGCGGCCTGCTGATGCGTCAGCTGTTGCAGCTCTTTGCCCAGCATCGCTTCAATCAATTTAGCCCGAGGCAGCTCGGCAGCCAGATATTCACCGACTTTCATGCCATTACGCAGTACGGTAATACGGTCGCTGATCTGATAAACCTGATCGAGAAAATGGGTAATAAACACAATTGCCACACCCTGCTGGCGCAGCTGCTGCATCACACCGAACAACATCTGTACTTCACCGGCATCAAGGCTGGCGGTCGGTTCGTCCAGCACCAGTACTTTGGCTGACATCGCCACCCCGCGGGCAATCGCAATCAGTTGCTGTACCGCTACCGAATACTGTGCCAGCGGCGCGGTGACATCAATATTGAGGCTGAAACGCTGCAATAACTGCTGCGCCTGCTGTTGCATCTGTTGGTGCCGGATCAGCCCGAAACGCCGTGGTTCATGCCCCAGAAACAGGTTCTGCGCCACCGACAGATTAGGCAGTAAATTGACTTCCTGATAAACAGTGCTGATGCCGGCCCGCTGTGCCGCCGCCGGGCTGGCGAAAGAACAGCTTTTGCCGTTCAGTAAAATGTCGCCGCTGTTTTTCGGTAAAGCGCCGGTCATTACCTTAACCAGCGTGGATTTACCGGCACCGTTCTCGCCGAGCAGCGCATGCACTTCACCGGCAAATAAGCGTAAATCAACCTGTTGCAGCGCCTTTACGCCGGGAAAATGCTTGCAGACCTGTTTCAGCTCCAGTACCAGAGGTGGCGTAGTCATAAATGGCTCCTGACGGTATCCGCTTATTTAAGACGACGTTGCTGGTATTCTGCTGCCGCAGTATCCTGCCCGAACAGCTCGCCGGTATTGTTGATATATTTGGGAATATCCTGATCGCCTTTAAGATAGGCCTCTATCACATCAAACGCCGGACCGCCCAGATGCGGGTCCAGCTCGACGGTGGCATTGGCTTCGCCATCGGCCATCGCTTTAAAGTAGTCGGGTACACCATCGACCGACACCACCAGAATATCCTGCCCTGGTTTTAAGCCGGCTTCTTTAATCGCTTGAATCGCCCCCAGTGCCATTTCATCGTTATGCGCCCATAAGGCACAGATATTACGGCCACCCTGCTCGGCTTTAAGGAAACTTTCCATCACTTCTTTACCCTTACTGCGGGTAAATTCGGCGGTCTGGCTGCGGATAATGCGGGATTCCGGGTAACCGGCCAGCACTTCATTAAAGCCTTTGGCCCGGTCAATGGCGGCGGTAGCCCCTACAGTGCCCTGTAATTCGACAATGGCGCATTTGCCATTAGTTTGCTGCATCAGCCAACGGGCAATTTTGCGGCCTTCTTCGCTAAAGTCCGACGCGATACGGGTCAGGAATAATGACTCGTCGTTGACCTGAATATTGCGATCGACAATCACCACCGGAATGCGGGCACGTTTGGCTTCGCGCAGTACCGGTGCCCAGCCGGTTTCCACTACCGGCGCAATAATAATGGCATCAACCCGCTGGGCAATAAAACCGCGCACGGCGCGGATTTGGTTTTCCTGCTTTTGCTGGGCATCGGCAAATTTTAAGTCGATACCGCGTGTGACAGCTTCCTGTTTTACCGATTCGCTGAAACTGGTACGCCAGCCACTTTCGGAACCAACCTGAGAAAACCCGACCGTGGTCGCCATAACCTGAGCAGACAGCGCCAGCATCGCCATAGCGCCGAAAAGATGTGAGATTTTCATAACTTGTCCCCTGTTGGCCGGGTTGTCCCGGCAGTTTTAATATTTATGCGGTTCTCTGACTTAATGCCAATCAGTTAGGCTTTGGCAGGCACAGGGTTGTTCACACGAACACGCCGTAAATACCTCCTTGTAGGCTCGGTTCAGGCATCCATGCCTTCAACGGTTCGCTTAGAACAATCCTGTGCCTGCTTAACTGACTGGTATTAGCTCTCTGACCAGCTTATATCTGTTGCTTTTAATCTTTAACAAAGGTTGCCGGAACCTGTGTCTGTCAGCAGGAATTGGTTTGCTCTAAGCTAACCGTTGAAGCCCTGGACGGGCGACAAATTCGTCAGGAACGAATTTGAACAACTCTGCTGGCCCGAAGGGTGAACTTCATGGATGAAGTTCATAATCCGAGCTCCCAGGGATGGGTTTACGGCGTGTTAGCGTGAGCAAAGCGGTTTCTGCCAGCACCTTTGTATGACTTGCTTACTCTGCAATAACTCTTATACCTCTCCATATATAAAACGATAAATCGTAACCTGCCTGTAAGGCTGTTCCGGCATAATAATCACCGACGGAAACTGCGGCAGATTCACCGCATTCGGGTAATCATGTGCTTCCAGACATACCCCGGTAAATTTCGCCAGTGGCTGACCATCGATACCGGTCAGGCTGCCATCGAGAAAATTACCGCTGTAAAACTGGATACCGGCTTCGGTGGTCAGGATTTCCATTGCCCGGCCCGATAGCGGCTCGGCCAGTACTGCCGCTTTCTGCGGTTGCTGTTTATCAGTTGTATTCAGCACAAAGAAATGATCGTAACCATCTGCCAGTTGGTTAATATCGCGGCCAATAGTTTTGGTCTGCTGAAAATCAAAAACCGTACCGGCTACCGGTAATACAGTACCATCCGGCACCAGTTGCTGATTAACCTGTAGCGTATGGGCGGCATTCAGCCACAGCGTATGCGACAGCACATCGGCACCGGCTTTACCGGCCAGGTTCCAGTAACAATGATTGGTCAACGACACCGGTGTTGGCTGATCAGTGACAGCGTAATAACGGATTGCCAGTTCGTTAGCCGCATTCAGCCGGTACTCCACTTCCACCGCCAGATTACCGGGATAGCCCTGATCACCATCTGCGCTGCTACAGCTGAAAATCACTGCCACGCTGTCGGGCTGCTGCTCGGTACGGTATTGCCAGCAGCGGCTGCCCAGCCCCTGCGGGCCGCCATGCAGCTGGTTATCGCCTTCATTGGCAGTCAGTTTTACGTTGTTCCCCTGTAACCTGAACGCCGCTCCGCCAATCCGGTTAGCGACCCGGCCAATGGTTACGCCGAAATAATACGGATTGCCTGCCCAGTTCGCCGGGTCCTGATAATTCAGTACCAGCTCCACCGGTTTACCGCTGTGATCATCCTGGGTTAACGACCAGATCCCGGCCCCCAGCGTCGATAAGGTGGCGGTTAAACCGCAGCCGTTATCCAGCGTAATCAGTTCTGCCGCTTCCGCCAGTGCCGGATGAGATAAGCTGCGCGTGGTAACCGACATTGCTGCTACCATTACTTTGTAGCCTCAATAGCAGCCGTAGTGCGCACACCATTGACCAGCCGTGAAATCTGCAATGGGTTGGTATTACGCAATGCTTGCGGCAACAGCGCTTCCGGGTAGTTCTGGAAGCAAATTGGCCGGATAAAACGGGCAATCGATGCTGTACCGACCGAAGTAAACCGGGCGTCGGTCGCTGCCGGGAAAGGCCCGCCATGCATCATCGCATCGCATACTTCCACCCCGGTCGGGAAGTTGTTAATCACCAGCCGCCCGACTTTATTACGCAGCAGTTGTACCAGTGCCGTTTCAGCCGCCAGTTCCTGCTCTGTACAGTGAATGGTGCCGGTTAACTGGCCTTTCAGGCTGCTGATTACCTGTAACAGCTGGGCTTTATCGTTACATACCACCAGCACCGAAGTGTGGCCGAATACTTCTTCCTGTAAATGCGGATTGGCCAGGAAAGTAGCGGCATCCACCTTAAACAGTTGTGCCTGGGTATAAAAACCCTGTTCCGCCGTTACGGCGCCACCACTACCCGCCACGCTAACGCCCGGCTGCGCCGCCAGCTGGGCCGTGCCTTTGTTATAGGCAGCGGCAATATTATCGTTCAGCATTACGCCCGCCGGTACTTTTGCCAGTGCCTCAGCCGCCGCCTGAATAAAGCTGTCCAGCTCCGGTCCGGCAATGGCCACTGCCACTCCCGGATTAACGCAGAACTGGCCGCAGCCCAGCGTCAGCGAGGCTACATAGCCCTGCGCCAGCGTTACCGCAGACTGTTTCAATGCCTCTGGTAAAAAGACCACTGGGTTAACGCTGCCCATTTCGGCAAATACCGGGATCGGCTCCGGCCGGTTATTGGCTAATTTGAATAAGGCCATACCTCCGGCCAGCGAACCGGTAAAACCGACAGCTTTTACTGCCGGCGCCACCACCAGCTCTGAGCCGATTTCGCGGCCTGAGCCCAGCACTAATGAGAATACGCCATCAGGCAGGCCACAGGCTTTAACAGCGTTATCCAGCGCCTGCGCTACCAGTTCACAGGTGCCGGGATGCGAATTATGGCCTTTAACAATCACCGGGCAACCTGCTGCCAGAGCAGCGGCAGTGTCGCCACCGGCGACCGAGAAAGCTAACGGGAAGTTACTGGCGCCAAATACCACTACCGGTCCCAGTGGCTGATTGATAAAACGGATATCCGGCCGTGGCAGTGGCTGCCGATCCGGCAGTGCGGTATCAATCCGGATATCCAGATAATCGCCACTGCGGATTGAGGTGGCAAATAACCGCAGCTGATGGCAGATCCGGCCACGCTCGCCTTCCACCCGGCCACGCGGATAGCCGGTTTCCTGCATCACCCGCTCGATCAGTTCATTACCGAGTGCCATCACTTCATCAGCACAGCGCTCTAAAAAAGTCGCCCGTTCATTAAGGCTGGTATTGCCATAAATCACCGCCGCCGCTGCTGCCGCTGTTACCGCAGCCGCCACCTGTGCCTTACTGGCGTAGCTTAATACGGGTTCGATCTTCTGGCCGGTGGCCGGGTTAACGGCCTGATACTGACCGGCCTCGCCATCCAGCCATTGTCCGTTAATCAGTTGTTTGCCGGTAATACGCATAATCTGAGTCCTGTTGATTTAGGGGCGCTGGTTAAATCCAGCCGCCGTCTACAATAAAATTCTGTGCCGTGCAGCGTTTGCTGTCGTCCGATGCCAGAAACAGCGCCATAGCGGCGATATCTTCCGGCATCACGCTGTCTTTAATACACTGGTTCTTTTCAATGTCTTTGGCCGTTTCCGGTGTTACCCAGTATTTCAGCTGGCGCTCGGTCATCACCCAGCCCGGTGTCAGGGTATTAACCCGGATATTATCCGGCCCCAAATCTCTGGCCAGGCCACGGGTTAACCCCAGTACCGCCGCTTTAGAACTGGTATAGCCCGGCATGCCGCCCTGACTTTCGTACCAGCTCATCGAACCAAAGTTAATCACCGAGCCACCGCCCAGCTTTTTCATTTGCGGATACACCGCCTGAATGGCAAAAAACTGATGACGCAGGTTAATGTTCATCCGCTGATCCCAGTATTCCGGAGTCACGTCCTGAAAGTCGTGACGGGTATCGCTGGCGGCATTATTTACCAGCACCGAAATCGCACCTAAATCCTGCTCGGTCCGGGCAATAACATCTTTAAGCTGTTCAATATCAACCAGATCGCACGGGTAAAAACGTACGGCACCACCATCCTGTGGCAATGCCTGTAAGCGGGCAACCAGTGCCTGCGACTCTGCTTCCAGAATATCGACAAAGGCCACCTTTGCCCCTTGCCGGTAAAAAGCTTCGACCAGACTGGCGCCGATACCGGAACCGCCACCGGAGATAAATACCGTTTTATCCCGCAAGCTGGGATAGTTGTTGGTTAAATGCATAGCTGACCCTGTTTATATTCCTGCTTTACTTCAGTTGTAACATCGCAGGCCTGTTTTAATAATATTTAATGCGAATGCGCTGGTACGTCGGCACCACGGCAGCCGACCAGAAAATCAAAGTCGCAGCCTTCATCAGCCTGTAATACCCGCTCGCGGTACATTTCCAGATAGCCACCGGTACGCATAATCACCTGGGTGGCTTTCAGTTTTTCCAGCCGTGCCGCCAGTTCCGCGTCTGAGATTTCCAGTTGCAGAATACCGTTCTCGGCATCCAGCTGAATGTAATCGCCTTCCTGCACGGCTGCCAGCGGACCGAGTTCCATCGCTTCCGGCGTAACATGCAGCACTACCGTACCAAAGGCCGTACCACTCATCCGCGCATCAGAAATACGCACCATATCTTTAATGCCTTTTTTCAGCACTTTGGGCGGCAACCCCATATTGCCAACTTCCGCCATACCGGGGTAGCCCTTGGGCCCGCAGTTTTTCAGTACCATGACGCTGTTTTCGTCGATATCCAGTTCCGGATCGTTAATCCGCGCTTTGTACTGGTCAAAGTTTTCAAACACCACCGCTTTGCCGCGGTGTTTCATCAGATGCGGGCTGGCGGCAGACGGCTTCAGTACCGCGCCGCGCGGTGCCAGATTACCGCGTAAAATACAGATACCGCCATTGGCGACCAACGGGTTATCCAGCGGGCGGATCACATCATCGTTATGACACTGGGCATCTTTTACGTTTTCCCAGATGGTTTTGCCGTTGGCGGTCAGTGCCTCTTTACTCAGTACGCCCAGTTCGCCCAGCCGACGATGTACCGCCGGTAAACCACCGGCGTAGTAGAATTCTTCCATCAGATATTTACCGGACGGTTGCAGGTTAACAATGGTTGGTACGCCGCGGCCATGTTCCCAGTCGTCCAGGTTCAGTTCAACGCCAATCCGCCCGGCAATGGCTTTTAAGTGGATCACCGCATTGGTCGAGCCGCCAATGGCCGCATTGGTACGGATGGCATTTAAAAAAGCGTCTTTGGTCAGGATTTTCGACAGCCGCAGATCTTCATGCACCATGTCGACAATCCGCATACCGGACAGGTGAGCCAGTACATAACGGCGCGAATCGACCGCCGGAATCGCAGCATTATGCGGCAGGCTGGTGCCCAGTGATTCGGCCATACAGGCCATAGTGGATGCGGTGCCCATAGTGTTACAGGTACCGGCAGAGCGCGACATACTGGCTTCGGCACTTAAAAACTCATTCATATCAATATTGCCGGCTTTTAAGTCTTCGTGCATCCGCCATACCAGCGTACCGGAGCCAACATCCTGCCCTTTGTGCTTACCGTTCAGCATCGGCCCGCCGGTCACCACAATAGTCGGCAGATCACAGCTGGCTGCGCCCATCAGCAGCGCCGGGGTGGTTTTGTCGCAACCGACCAGCAGAACCACGCCGTCAATCGGGTTACCGCGAATGGATTCTTCGGTATCCATCGCTGCCAGATTACGGGTCAGCATCGCGGTAGGCCGTAAATTCGACTCACCGTTAGAGAACACCGGAAACTCGACCGGAATACCACCGGCTTCACGGATACCGTTTTTTACCCGCTCGGCAATTTCACGGAAATGTGCGTTACATGGCGTTAATTCTGACCAGGTATTACAGATACCGATAATCGGCCGGCCCTGAAAATGATGATCCGGAATCCCCTGATTTTTCATCCAGCTGCGGTACATAAAACCGTTTTTGTCATTAGTACCAAACCAGCTGGCCGAACGCAGCGGGGTTTTGGCGCCTGCTGTCTTGTCCTGGGTGATTTGAGCATCGGCATTACTGCCGTTTATTTTCTTATCGTTGTCTGCCATGGTTGCATCTCAAAATATCTTAATTTAATATTATTGTATTACTAATACTAAAACCTTGGAATGGTGACAAGTTATTTTTTTACCGGACAGCAAAATCACGCAGTGGATGAGCGCGATGTTGTGCTTACGGCAACGTCGATTTACAG
>JARXRR010000126.1:0-2094 GCA_033792355.1 Chromatiaceae bacterium AAb-1 | reverse complement strand
TGGTAAACCTTTCTCAATCGGTGGTGGTGAGAAGTCTATGCTTGGTTATATAAATAAATGGATCAAATATAGATTTAATGATTTCTATATAAATTTTGAGTTTGAGGATAATGGTAAAATAGTTGCAATTCATTTGCTGTCTCTTTCATAGCATTATTACCTCTTGGCCCGCAGGCTGCTCAAGCATTAGGTGTAAGGGATTATACACCAGGTGTGACAGTATCCGGTGCGGGTTACCCGAATGGGATACCGGTAGTGATCCAGCGGGAGCCAGGTTTATGAGGTTAGAAGATGAAAAAAGCAGAATTAGTTAAGTATTTTAAAAGCCGCTATCCGGCAGTGAACGAAGGGGGGGGGGATTGGCGTTTTACCGTCAAAGATGATGCAGAGGGATATCTTGATTTATGTCCTAAACTGCGGGGCATACCCGGCAACCAGATTATTGGTGTGAGCTTAATAATGGCACCTCGCTGGTACAGGGATTTGATCACTACTGTGTTGGCAGAAAATCAGGGGTTTATGTTTCATACCGGCGATGGCAATGTATTTATTAAAACAGGCGGTGAAGTGACAGAAGCACATTTGGCTGAGGTTACACAAATGGCGCTGGACTGGTTTTATCAATGTTGTGCTGAGGAAGTTGTTGTGTCGAACTTTAAGCGTAAATATGAGAGCTATAAACCACCGAGCTGGCAGTTTAGTCATATTATTGCCTGTATTTTAAAGGGCGATGTTGAAAAGCTACAGACCTATTTGGATGCTTTTAAGCGTGGCGACCGAATGGATTTTATTCCAATTGTTGAGCAAGAACATTTTGAACGGGCGATTCCTTTAGCTGAGAAATACCGTTCAGGTGAGTTAGTATCACCTGTGGAGTTTTAAAGCTACCGGCTTGTTTTCCATATCACAACAATATTTCCAATAGCCTGTTAAAGAAAACATAGCTCTTGTCTAAGTTACCCAAGTGTCCCGTTCATACCATTCGCATGGTTTGGACAGATAAAAACAACTGGTTTTGTTTGATATTTAAGCAGCTTCCGGTTGTTAGCGATAAATAATCTGGCAACTTAGCTGGCTCTTTTGCTGCTTTTGTTCTTTTAAAATCTGAATTCTTGTTTTTCAGGCAGGGCAGCTAATAACTGCACTTGGCAAGTCATGAGAAACCACATCCCTGATGATTGTCAGCCCGGCCCGGACGTCCTCTGTCCGGGCGTTCAGCCCTAAGAAAGCTGCGTACATTATATCAAGCCGAAAGCTATAATATGGAATATTAACGGGTACAGCTTGGTGCAGGTAATGATATTGCTCTGACTATTGGTCATAGGTTTATTTTCTGATGATTTGCCGACAAGAGTTCGTTTAGAAGTAAGGGAAATGTGAGCTTTTCATGTTTCTGGTACAGAAATTCATTTTGTGCAGATATTTAGTAAGTATAAAAGGCACCATAACTCTGGTGCCTTTTATATAAGATCGCTGTTAGTTATCAGAAGCGGTATCTGGCCAGGAAAGAGAAATTGCTGGCATCTAAGTCGCTTAGCAGCTCTGGCAGAGCAACGTATTCAACAGCAAAAGACCAGTTTGCGTTAACTACAAACTCTGCACCTGCACCGTAAGCAAAGCCGCTTTCAGTTTCAGAACCACTGGCTGAAAAGAAACTGTCAGATATAGAGATTTTATATTTGGTGTTGTTAAAACCTGCAAGGCCATATACTGAAAATTGGTCATTTACCGGATAGCTTGCTTTAAAAAAAGCTGACAGGCTGTTATTGATTTCTATCTTGAAAGTTTCGCCAAGGTAGGTTTCACTATAGTCTTTCACACCAAGGTTGGCACGGGCCTCAATCGCAAAATGCGGCGTGAACTGATAGCCAGCCAATGCACCGATAGATCCCAGATTTTCTGTGTCTCCACCCGCTTCCAGTGAATGAATATTATATTGGCCACCGATATAAAGATTTGATTGGTCTTCAGCGAAAGCTTGTGATGCCATTCCTGCGGCCAGAATAATTCCCAGAGCTACTTTTTTTAACATATTACATCCTCAAAACTACGTTATTTTCAATATGCGATGGCTTTTTATCATCTATTAAAGAT
>JARXRR010000058.1:0-22399 GCA_033792355.1 Chromatiaceae bacterium AAb-1 | reverse complement strand
GTGCAAGATACATTGAATCAACCACAACCCGGCTTTCTTTTGTTTCAAAATCATAATAATAAAGACAATATCTTAAATCATCTATCAGGCGGGAATAATAAATACCTCCGGCTCTGGCCTCAGTTTTAACCATTATCTGGGTATCCAGCAGATGAATAGGTAATAACTCTGGTTCAGCATCGGCCCGCTGAATATAAAACTGTTTACTGCTGCTATCACGCCACAAGGTGTAATCTGCTACAAAACTTTCCTGATACAGTTCTTTATCTGTAGCAATGACCTTACTGTTTTGTGGTTGTTCCGGGTCCAGGCTTACAATCTGCCAGCGCCCCTGCTGCGATTCAGAATAGAAAATCCGGCTGCCATCCCGGCTCCAGTTAACCGAGGATACCGCTCCTTCCCCGTTAACCAGCCGGTGGGTCTGCAAGCCGCTGCCGGTTAACCAGATTTCATTATTCACCTGTATTACCAGTTTACTGCCATCAGGCGAAAACGCCATGTTGCGGAAGCGTTCATTCTGTTCAAAGGACGTAATCTGTTTTTGCTGCCCGTCAGGGTAAAACAGCCAGACCTGTGGCAAACCGGAACGTCTCGATACCACTGCAACAGGCCCACCCTTTACCGGATTGGCTTCAACAAAAGATTCATTACGGTTTGAGTTAAATACCAGTTCACTGTATTGCTGCTGGTTAAATAAGGGGTTAGCTCTTTTCTGGATATTCATCCGGGAAAAGAACCCCACTGACGCAAATAAGCGGCCAGATGCCGTAAGCTGCACTTCATTGGCATAATTACTGGTATAAGCCAGTAACCGGCTGCCACCGCCATGAAGCGGCATCCTGCTTAAAGATGAAGGCCCGGAAGGATAAATAATATGTGAGTCCGTCAGATCCCAGTCAACATTCCCCGGATAGGTATCATTCACCTGCACCAGCATACGGGTAGCCCGGCTTGCCAGTTCCAGTACCCAGATTTGCGCAGCGCCTCCGGCATCCCGGAGAAATACCAGCTTGTCTCCCTTTCTGGAGAAACGGGCAGCATAATCGCCAAAACTGCTGGCAGGTGGAATCGTCAGCTGTTCCGGCTGGCCGCCGGTCAGCGGTAACAGCATCAGCACCATTTGTTTCTGGCCTTTTTCAAGGCTGGGATAAACCAGATACTTACCATCACCGGACCAGCTTAAACGCGCCGATACAGATTTATTACCACAAGACACCAGCAGGGTATCCCGCAGTACTGCGGTTTTTTCCGGATTAAGCTCTGCCAGCCGGATCTCACACGCAGAATCAGGATGCATACGCTGGTACGCAATTTTCTGACCATCGGGGCTGAAAACAGCCCCAAAGCTACTGTAGGAAGCCTCAGTTAACTGAAAGCGCTGGTGAGATCCCAGATGCTGCAACAGCAATACCGGCAAACTTTCCCTTTCATTTGCGGCATAGCTGAATACCAGATACTGTTCATCGGCAGACACATTATGATAAAACTCCAGACCATCCATTGCCGTTACCGACTGGTAACGCAACATCGGAATAACACCATCGCCGGAAATATCATCGTCACGGGAACTGAGCTGAGAACCCGACCACCAAAGTAACAGACCGAGCAATATTACCAATACCAGCAGCCATTTTTTATTTTGTAATACCTGCTGCCACCAGACCGTTTTCGCAGCCGGGTCATTCGGGGCTGTACCGGTAACCGGCGGTTCAGATTCATCAGCTATTGGTGTAACCGTAGCAATAAAGCGGTATCCCCGCTTCGGGATTGTTTCAATATAACGGGGTTCACGGGTATCGTCGCCCAACGCGACACGCAGTACCCGGATCACTCTTGTTACCCGGCCATCAGATACATCGCGAATACCCCAGACATCCAGCAACAATTCATCTTTAGTAATCAGACGTCCTGCGTTCAGGATAAAATAATTCACCACCTTCTGGCACAGATTATCCAGCTCTGCGGTAACATAAACCTGACCGGAATCATCAAGTTTAACCAGCTTGTCCTGTTCAGGAAGATACCGCCACTCTCCAACAAGAAACTGACGGTTTGGCTGTATTGACATAATTTAAAAGAACCCTGCTCATTATTTTTCGCATTCATTGCTTACTGGCATTTCAACTGAAATCGCAGGCAATAACAATACGTTAAAGCAATTTTGTGCCGATGGGTAGCCGCTTTCTCCGGAAAATGCCTGTAACGTTATCCGATCGGGTCTGTAACGAATAAGAGAAAAACTGCCATATTGTTTAAAATAACGGCTGAAAATACGTAACGCGCCACTGCTGCCGGTCAGCCCTATTGGTTTATTATCATCACGTCCCAGCCAGCTGATCAACAGCGAATTCTGATCAAAGCCACTGAACCAGCTGTCACGGTAATCACTGGAAGTTCCGGTTTTTCCGGCAAAGGTTTTACCAGGAAATTCCTGACGTAACATTCTGGCCGTACCACTTTGCGTTGCCTGAATCAGTGCATACTGCAATAAATACATTTCTTCCGGGTTGTAACGCATCTGAGGCACAGTGTTACGCTGATATAACAGATTTCCCTGCTGATCAGTCACCGCCTGAATCACTGCCAGTGGCTGATATACCCCGTTATTGGCGATAGTCTGGTACAACTGTGCGACTTCCAGCGGGCTCAGCTCCACTGCGCCCAGCAATGCCGCCGGATGCAACCGCACGTTGCGGTTCAGTCCCAGTTTTCTTAAACCATCACTTACCGCAGACATCCCCAGCTGTAACCCCAGCCGGACAGTGGGTACATTCAGCGACTCCGACAACGCGGTCAGTAAATTGACCCGGCCACGGAAGGTCTGATCAAAATTCTGCGGCTGCCAGTCCTGATTATTCGAACGCAGACTGACCGGCTGATCATCCAGCATAGTTGCCAGACTGAAACGCCCCGGCTGTGCCAGCGCCTGTAAATAAATTACCGGTTTGATAATACTGCCAATCTGCCTGCGGGCATCGGTTGCCCGGTTAAATCCGGCAGCACTGACATCACGCCCGCCGACAATAGCGGTAATTTCTGCCTGCTGGTAATCCGCTACCACTACCGCGGCCTGTAGTTCAGGATCAAGCGGTTCAAGCTGCTGTTTTACTGCCTGCTCGGCGGCATCCTGTGCCTGCGGGTCCAGATAGGTAAATACTTTGATACCGCTATGCTGTAATTCGCTGCTGATATCCAGCTGCCGCAAAGTCTTTTTCACCACATCAATATACGCCGGGTAACCCGAACTTAAATGCTGCCCGCGGGATACCAGCTGTAATGGCTGTTTAACCGCCTGCTGATAAATTTGCGGCGTTAACAGATGCTGCTCCATCATCAGCCGCAGCACTAAATCGCGTCGTTGCTGTGCCCGCTGCGGGTAACGCCGGGGATCAAAATATGATGGCCCTTTCAGCATCCCGATCAGCAGTGCATATTCTTCAGGTTGCAGCTCAGCCAGTGGCTTACCAAAATAAAAACGGCTGCCAAGCCCGAAGCCATGCACCGCGTTCGCATGATTCTGGCCGATAAAAATTTCATTCAGATACGCTTCCAGCAGCTGATCTTTACTGAAGCGGTATTCCAGAATCAGCGCTATCAGGGCTTCGTTTATTTTACGCCCCAGCGTCCGGTCACTGTTCAGGTACATATTTTTGGCCAGTTGCTGTGTCAGCGTAGAGCCCCCCTGCACCGTTCGCCCGGCGGATAAATTGGCCCACAATGCCCGTAATACCGATAACGGAGATACCCCGTGATGGTGATAGAAATTACGATCTTCCACCAGCAGCAACGTATCTTTAATAATTTCAGGCACCCGTTCCAGTTGCACCAGTTCCCGATCTTCCTGCTGCGGGGAAATAAGGTGTTCAATCAGTTGCGGCTCCAGCCGGGCATAATCCGGCGAGGTTTGTTGCTGGAGAGGCAGAATACGGTTAATACCACTGCTGTTAAACTCAACACTGAAACGGGCGGCACTTTCATAGCCGTCGACAAAGGTAAAAGGCCGCCGGAAAACCTCTACTTTATTACTGGACGCCGCATATTGCCCGGCTCTGGGTGTACCGGATACCCGCTGATATTTAAGCTGTTCCAGTTCGGTAATCAATTGTTCCCTGGTCAGTAGTTTGCCGGGATATAAATTCAGGCTGCGGGCGTAAATCTGGGCGGGCACCTGCCACTTCTGGCCGGAAAACTGCTGTGTCACCTTACTGTCGAGATAAATAAGGTAAATCACCATCACAAACAGCAGCAGTAACAGTAACTTCAGGCCAAACACTACCGCCTGCCGCACAAATGAACGTGCAGGCTTCACCGGCTGTTTAGACGTCTTGCTCATCGCTGCATAGCCTTTTTGGTTTTAGTGGTAGGCATTGCCGTAGCCGGATCATCCGGCCAGTAATGTTTGGGGTAACGTCCTTTCATCTCTTTTTTCACGTCCAGCCAGGTATTGTGCCAGAAACTGGCCAAATCCCGGGTAAGCTGTAAAGGTTGCCGCGATGGTGACAGTAATGCCACAGTCAGCGCCAGTCTGCCCTGTATAATCAGCGGAGAATCCATCTGGCCATACATTTCCTGAATCCGCACTGAAAGCAGCGGGCCATTCTCCGCCAGATAGTCAATCGGCAAGCGGGAACCTGTCGGTGCCTGCCAATGTGTCGGCACCCGTTGTTGCAACTGTTGCTGCTGAACATAGCTCAGCCTTGCCAGTAAGGCATCATACAATGGCAGTTGCTGTAATTGCTGGCTTTTGCTGATATTTCCCAAATATGGCCCAAGCCATTGGCCCAGTTCAGCGGATAAAACATCATCACTGCTGCCTGGCCAGCTTTCATCCGGAAAATACTGCGCCATTAATGTGATTCTGGCCTGTAACTGACGGCAGTTGTCCTGCCATGGCAGGCAATTCAGGCCATTACGCCGGATATACCCCAGCCACGCCTGCTGTTTCTGCTCGGCACTAAGAACCGCCTGGCTACTGCGCCTTTGCAATATGCAGCGGCCAAAACAAAGCTGTTGCTCAGATAAAAACGCGGCCCGTTTTTCATCCCATCCGGTCAGTTCTGTCCACTGTAATTCATGCTGCCAGTCAGCCAGAATGTCAGCTACGGTTATGGCAACAGCTCTGGTAATACGATTCTCCTGCTGCCATTGCTGTAAATGCAGCACCACCAGCCAGTCCTGCTGTTGCAACGGATGATCTGCAATAAGTGATGCTCCGGCACCACTGGCCAGTAAATATCCCTGCCCCCGCCGCATTGCCAGCCGATCAGGCCAGGCCCGCAGTAATAATAATGGCGCCAGTTCAAGTGGTTGTTGATGACACTGGCTGATATCCAGCATTTGGGCCAGTTTTTTTGCCTGTTGCCAGGCAGCAGGCTGCTGTGGCAACCGTGATAACTGGCGGTAAATATCTTCATCGAGCTGGCGGCTTTCTTCCAGCAGTGCCGCCAGCCGGCACGCCAGCCAGACAGCTCCGGTTTTACCCTGTTTTTCCAGTTGTTGGGCATGCAACAGCATATTGGCCAGACGCGGCTCCGTACCCAGGCGGTGCAGCTCACGGCCATTCCCGGTAATCTGTCCCTGGGTATTCAGGGCACCAAGTTGCTGTAGTAACTGCTCCGCTGCGGCCAGGGCAGAGGGCGGAGGCGGGGTAATCCATTGCAGGTCCTGAACGGCACAGCCCCAGGCTGCGACTTCCAGCCGCAAAGACGTTAATTCAGCCATCACCATTTCAGGCTGGTCAAAACCGGGCCTGCGTTGCCATTTCTCGGCAGTATCAATCCGGTAAGCGACACCGGGAGCCAGCCGCCCGGCCCGGCCGGAGCGCTGAATAGCCGAGGCCTGACTGACCGGTACGGTTTCCAGTATGCTGAGCCCCTGCCGCGGATTAAAACTGGCACGGCGATACAAGCCACTGTCGACAACGACATTAATCCCTTCAATGGTCAGGCTGGTCTGGGCCAGATTGGTTGCCAGCACAATTTTATACTGCCCCGCCGGCGCAGGGGCTATTGCCTGTTGCTGTTCCGCCAGCGACATACTGCCAATCAGCGGATAAACCCGGATAGCAGCAGAAACAGCCTGTTCCGCCAGCCAGGCAGCGGCCTGTGTTATTTCACTCTGTCCCGGCAGAAATACCAGAACACTGCTCTGGTGCTGCTGAGCTGCCTGTAATGCCTGACGGGCGCAGAGTTGCCAGACCGGAGTGTTGTCCGGGGCAATATAACGGATATCCACCGGAAAACTACGTCCTTCACAGCTGACAACCGGGGCATCCAGTTGCTGCCCCAAAGCGGCAGTATCCAGCGTGGCTGACATGATCAGCACTTTCAGATCATCCCGCAGTTGCTGCACTTCCCGTACCAGCGCCAGAGCCAGATCAGCATGCAGCGAACGCTCATGAAATTCGTCGAAAATCAGGATATCGACGGCTGACAATTCAGGATCGTGCTGAATTTTCCGGGTCAATACCCCTTCAGTGACAATGAGCAGCCGTGTGGCAGCGCTGCTTTTCTGCTCCTGCCGGATCTGATAGCCCACAGTCTGACCAACGGTTTCACCCAACTGAGCCGCCAGATAACCGGCAATGCTACGCACCGCCAGGCGGCGCGGTTCCAGCATAATAATCCGTTTATCACGCAGGCTGGCGTGTTGCAGTAAATACAGTGGCAGATAGGTGGATTTACCCGCTCCGGGCGGAGCTGATAAAATGACGGTGGCGGACCGGCTGAGCCGGGTCAGCACCTCATCGCAGACAGCAGCAACAGGTAACACGTTTTAATCTTCCGGGTTAATGGCTGACACCATTTCAGCTACAGAGTCGGCATGAACCATTTTGCTCACACTAAATTTGCGCCGTAAATGGTGTCAGCTAAGCTTAGCGGGTTTCTGCCAGTAATGTAGCACTGATAGTACGGATCCCGGCTCCGGTTGCACCAGCAGCCCAGAATGCCGTGTTGCTGTTATTGAATGCCGCCGCCAAATCAAAATGCAGCCAGCCGGTGCCATCATTCGGCACAAAACGGCTGAGGAACCCCGCGGCATTACTGGCGCCACCGGCACCACCACCTTTTGCCGGACGACTGTTAGCGGTATCAGCATAAGGAGAAGGACACTGCTGCTGATGCCATTTTTCCAGTGGTAACTGCCACAGCGCTTCCTGTTGCTGCTGACCATAACCAAGCACTTTTGCCGCCAGTGGCTTATCCAGCGCAAACAGCGCAGTATATTCACCCCCCAGCGCCATAATCGCCGCCCCGGTCAGGGTCGCCGCATCCATAATCAGCGGCGCACCGCTTTCAGCCGCGCACATCAGGCCATCGGCCAGTACCAGCCGCCCTTCGGCATCAGTATTCACAATTTCAACTGTGGTGCCGTTTTTATAGGTAATCACATCACCCAGTTTATAGGCATTACCACTCACCAGGTTTTCTGCGCAGCACAGTACCAGCCGGACACGTTTATTCAGTCCCTGCAAAACAGCCAGCGCCAGCGCCGCGGTAACTGTGGCGGCTCCACCCATATCGCATTTCATGGTCAGCATACCTTCGCTTGGTTTCAGCGAATAACCGCCACTGTCAAAGGTAATACCTTTACCAACCAGGGCCGCAGCCACCGGGGCAGCAGCATCTGCTGTCGGGTTAAAGTCCAGAATCAGCATGACCGGCGGCTCGCTGCTGCCACGCCCTACCGCATGCAGCCCCTGCCAGTTATGCTGTAACAGTTGATCACCGCTCAGCGTTTCGGCACTGACTGTACCCGCCGGTGCAACATCTGTAATAAAAGCCACCGCGCGTTCAGCCAGTATCGTTGGTGTCAGCTGTTGTGGTGGTTCGTTAATCAGCTGTCTGGCCCAGTCAAAACATTGTGCCAGCTGTTGTAACTGCCGCTGTTGCTGCTCTGTGCCATGCCACTGTACCCCACCCTGCTTTCTGGCAGAGCAAAAGCCCTGATAAAAGGCCCATTGCTGTTCTGTGGTCCAGTTACTGCCGGTCAGTTTTACCTGCGAAATACCAAGGTTATCCAGCGTACGGGCCGCTTTTTGTACGGTACGTAATTCATCTGATGCCGGCAGGTGGATCTGAAACCCTGTCGCGGAAGGTGTTAATAATGCAGCTTTGCCCCATTTTCCGGCGGCGGGTTCCTGCTGTAAGCTGATTTCGATAATCTCTGACATAACGGCCTCTGTAACCTGAGCAAAAAGTGCTGCGCAGTGTAGCACAAGTTACTGACCTAAAGGGAATTGCCCTGTTTTAAGTGCCGGGGTCTGCTGACGTTTTCTGCATCACCGGAAACCTTTACCCGTCAGCGTATCAGCCTGCCTGTAAGAAAATCGCTACTGTATAACATTATTTTTTCAGTTTTCAGCTAAAAAGGATGACGGGTGCAAATGCAGTCTGTATACTTCCGCGGTTTTTTTAATTGTAATTGCGATGGTGAGGATATTCTGTTATCTATAGCCGCCATCTTTGAATATCGCTTGGCTGTATTATACAGGAGATGATTATGCCAGAAGGCAACACAACAAAAACACTGGGCCTGTTAGCCCTTGCTGGCGTTGCGCCGTATCAGGAGGCAGTCGGGGAAGAGTACATGAACCCGAAGCAACTGGAGCATTTTCGCAAAATCCTTGACGCCTGGCGTCAACAGTTACGTGAAGAGGTTGACCGTACTAAATCTCATATGGCGGATGAAGCCGCTAATTTCCCTGATCCGGTCGATCGCGCAGCGCAGGAAGAAGAGTTCAGTCTGGAATTACGTGCCCGTGACCGTGAACGTAAGCTACTGAAAAAGATTGAAAAAACACTTCAGAAAATTGAAGATGAAGACTTTGGCTACTGCGATACCTGCGGTATCGAAATTGGTATCCGCCGCCTGGAAGCCCGCCCTACCGCCGATATGTGTATCGACTGTAAAACGCTGGCAGAAATAAAGGAAAAACAACTGGGCGGCTGATGATGCCCGGTTTATCCTCGTCTTATACAGGCCGGTTTGCACCTTCGCCTTCCGGCCCTCTTCATTTCGGTTCTCTTATTGCCGCCACCGGCAGCTATCTGCAGGCCAGAAGCCAGCAAGGCAAATGGTTATTACGCATAGAAGATATTGACACGCCCAGAATGCAGCCCGGTGCTGCCGACGATATTATGCGCACGCTGGAGCAATTTCATCTGCACTGGGATGGCGAAGTCTGGTATCAAAGCCGGCGTCTGGAGCGCTACCAACAGATTTTTCAGATGCTGCAACAGCAGCAACAGGCTTATGGTTGCCAATGCAGCCGCAAACAAATTGCAGAGAACGGTGGTATCTATACCGGCCATTGCTCCCGGCTTAATTTGCAGCGGGGAAAACTGGCCTGGCGTTTACGCTGCCCTCCCACGGCCAGCACTTTTACGGATCTGGTATTTGGCCAACAGCAGATCAGCCCGCAAATGGCTAATGAAGATTATATCCTGCGCCGTAGCGACGGTTTGTTCGCCTATCAGCTGGTGGTAGTGATTGATGATCTGGATCAGCAGGTTACCGAAGTTATCCGGGGCGCAGATTTGCTGGAAACCACTCCCCGCCAGCAGGCACTGTTTCGTTTATTGCAGGGCACACCGCCCGGTTATGGCCACCTGCCGCTGGCCGTTACCCGGCCGGGGTTTAAACTCAGCAAGCAGAACCATGCCGCCGCCATCAGCAGTAAAAATGCCGGACCAACGCTGTGTCAGGTGCTGGCATTTCTGGGTCATCCGCCACCGGCCAGCTTACAGCAGGCTCCGCCAGCAGAATTACTGGCATGGGCCATCCGCCACTGGGATCTGGCTAAAGTACCGGGACAAATGGAAATACTGCAACCTGGCTGATACGGCATCTTACAGTATTCATTCTTTTTTTCGCCCGGTTGCTGTATCATTGCAGCTGTTTTAAACCATAGTCAGCAACACCCATTCTGTCGCAGGAGAAAGACCATTATTTCGCGCGTGTTAGATTTCTGCCGCCGCACTTTCGCGGGCAAAGGTACTGGCAAAAGCCATACTGATGATAAACAACGTACTGGCCCAGTCAGGCGGCCATCGCGGCCAGCCCTGAACCTGTCACAAAACCCTTCCCGCCAGAGTTCGCTGCCGGCATTACAGATTATCAGCAGAGACCGCCATGCTATTTCACGGCGCGACATCAGCCCTAATGCACTGAAAGTGTTATACCGTCTGAAAGATGCCGGCTATGAAGCCTATCTGGTGGGTGGCTGTATCCGTGATTTACTGATGGGTCTGAAACCGAAAGATTTTGACGTGGTAACCAATGCCCACCCGGAACAGGTAAAACAGGTATTTCGTAACTGCCGGCTGATTGGCCGGCGTTTCCGGCTGGCGCATGTGGTATTTGGCCGCGAAGTGATTGAAGTTGCCACTTTCCGCGCGCACCACAACAGTGCTGACGATGAAGAAAGCAGCAACAGCCCGGCACAGAAACAGGCCAGTTTAAGTGATCACGGCCAGATCCTGCGCGACAATGTTTACGGCACCATAGATGAAGACGCAGAACGGCGTGACTTCACTATTAATGCGCTGTATTACTCAGTAAAAGATTTTGCAATTTACGACTTTGCCAATGGTATGCAGGCCATAGCTGAACGTAAAGTTGAACTGATTGGCGATCCGCAAATCCGCTACCGTGAAGATCCGGTGCGGATGCTGCGGGCGATCCGTTTTGCCACCAAGCTGAATATGCAGATTGCTCCGGTGACTGCCGCCCCGATCCCTGAGCTGTCGACGTTACTGAAAAACATCCCGGCTCCGCGCCTGTTTGATGAACTGATAAAAATGTGGATGGCCGGCAAAGGTTTTGACAACTTCATGCTGATGCGTGATATGAAAGTGCTGAAACCACTACTGCCGCAACTGGACAAACTGCTGCGCCAGGAGCCTGAAGGCAAAGCCTTTCAGCTGGTTACCCAGGCATTGCAGGATACCGATCAGCGCATCGCAACAGACAAACCCGTCACCCCGGCCTTTATTTTTGCAGCTATGCTGTGGTATCCGGTCGAGCTGCGCTGCCAGACCTTATTGCTTGAAAGCGGCCTGACAGAAAACGATGCCATGAATATTGCTATCAGCGAAATACTGGACGAAGTGCAGCATAGCATTGCCATTCCCAAACGCTTCAGCCTCAGCATCCGTGATATCTGGTTACTGCAAAACCGCCTGACCCGCCGTGCCGGACGCAGGGCATTCAAATTACTTGAATTGCCTAAATTCCGGGGTGCTTACGATTTCCTGCAACTGAGAGCCAAAGCCGAAGGCGGCGATCTGCCGGAGCTGGCATTATGGTGGGAACGTTTTCAGCAAACCGATGAAGAAGGCAGGCTGGAGCTGATTCAGCAACTGGGTAAGGAAGGCCAGGAAAAACCGCGTCGCCGGCGTAATTACAAACGCAAGCATAGCAGTGAAACAAATGACTGAAGCAGTCTGCTATATCGGGCTGGGTGCTAACTTACACCAGCCGGTAGCACAATTACAGGCCGCGCTCAGTCACCTGCAACAGCTGCCACACAGTAAACTGACCGCCGTATCGTCTTTTTACAGTTCCAGACCGATGGGGCCACAGGATCAGCCAGACTATGTCAATGCGGTGGCCCAAATCAGTACCGCCTTATCGCCGGAAGCATTACTCGATCAACTGCAACGCATCGAACTGGAACAGGGACGGCAACGCAAAGACGAACGCTGGGGCCCCCGCACACTGGATCTGGATATCCTGTTGTTTGGTGACCGGCAAATCAATACCGCACGCCTGACAATACCGCACTACGGCATGAAACAACGTGAGTTTGTGCTGTACCCGCTGGCCGAAATAGCCCCGCAACTGGTACTGCCCTGCGGTACTGTATTAACAGCTTTACTACAGCAAACACCTTTAAACGGATTGCATAAACTGCCTGCCCTTGCAGCAGCAGATACTTTATGCCATCTTGCGCAACCTGATTAACTGGCAGGATAAGAATGTTATGGCAAAAATTACCACCGCCGTATTACAAAAAATGAAACAGCAGGGTGAAAAAATCACCATGCTGACCGCTTATGATGCCAGTTTCGCCAAACTCTTTGCAGAACAGGGAGTTGAAACCCTGTTAATTGGTGACTCACTGGGTATGGTACTACAGGGCCACACCGACACCCTGCCGGTAACCATTAGCGATATCGCCTACCACACCAGAGCGGTCAGAAAAGGTGCACCGGATGCTTTTGTCATCGCCGATATGCCGTTTATGACCTACGGCACCACAGAGCAGGCATTACAAAATGTGATACCGCTGATGCAGGCTGGCGCCAATATGGTAAAAGTTGAAGGCGGCGACTTTCTGTTACCTTCCATCAAAGCGCTGACTGAACGCGGAGTGCCGGTTTGTGCTCATCTGGGTCTGACGCCACAGTCAGTGCATGTATTCGGTGGTTATAAACTACAGGGCAAAACCGAGCAGCAGGCCAATGCAATTCTTGAGCAGGCAAAAGCGGTACAGGATGCCGGTGCCCAGCTACTGGTGCTGGAATGTATTCCGACAGCGCTGGCCGGGCAGATTACCCAGGCCCTGAGCATACCGGTTATCGGCATCGGAGCCGGTAATGTCACAGACGGTCAGGTATTGGTAATGCATGATCTGCTGGGGATCAGCAGCGGTTATATTCCTAAATTCTCTAAAAACTTCCTGCAACAGACCGGCGAAATCCGCAGTGCGATCAGCCAGTACGTTGCTGATGTAAAAAGCGGGGCTTTCCCCGGCAAGGAACACAGTTTCTGATATGAACATCATCAGTAGTATTACTGAACTGAGAGCACAGGTTCAGCAATGGCGTAAAGCCGGTGAACGTATTGCCTTTGTGCCAACTATGGGTAACCTGCATAATGGTCATTTCCGGCTGGTGGATATTGCCCGGCAGCATGCAGATAGGGTTATTGTCAGTATCTTTGTTAACCCGATGCAGTTTGGCGCTAACGAAGATCTGGATAAATATCCCAGAACGCTGCAACAGGATTGTACCGGTTTAACCACTCATGGTGCCGATGCGGTGTTCATCCCTACCCCGGAAATGATCTATCCGCGCGGTCTGGATGTACAAACCTATGTCGAAGTTCCGCTGCTGGGTGACGGGCATTGCGGCCAGAGCCGTCCCGGTCATTTCCGTGGGGTCAGCACCATTGTCTGCAAACTGTTTAATCTGGTGCAGCCTGATGTGGCCTGTTTCGGCCAGAAAGATTATCAGCAACTGGCGATTATCCGGCAAATGGTTACCGACTTATCCCTGCCGGTTGAGATTATCGGTGTAGCAACAGAACGGGCTGCCGACGGTCTGGCGCTCAGTTCCCGCAATGGTTACCTGACAGCAGAACAGCTGTTGCAGGCACCAGCGCTGTATCAGACCCTGCAATGGTTACAGCAGCAGATTAATGCCGGGCAGCATAACTACCGTGAACTGGAGCAGCAGGCTGCTGACAGGCTGAACAGCAGCGGCTTTAAAACCGACTATCTGAATATCAGTGACCGTACCACCCTGCTGCCAGCCACTACGGCACAGCAGCCAAAAGTCATCCTCGCTGCGGCTTATATCGGCAATACCCGGCTGATTGATAATATTGAAGTGTGAATTTGCCCCGGCTAAAGATGCCTTTAGCCGGGTAATATTGGCCAGTTTGAATGCATCCATCACCTTACTCACGCTAACACGCCGTAAATACCTCCCGGTAGGCTCGGCTATGAACTTCATCCATGAAGTTTCCCCTTCGGGCCAGCGGAGCTGTTCAAATTCGTTCCTGACGAATTTGTCAGGCATCCCTGCCTTCAACGGTTAGCTTAGAGTAAGCTGATTCCTGCTTTACTAATTGGCATTTAGCCAGGCGATATTTATTTACTCTGCTGGTTATTCACCATCCAGATAGCCGCTTCCACCCGCGAACGCAGGCCCAGTTTTTTCAGCAGGTGTTTTACATGCACTTTTACCGTGCCGTCTGAAATATCCAGTTCTCTGGCAATCACTTTATTGCTCATGCCCTTGGCAATCAGGCTCAGAATTTCATATTCACGGTTGGTCAGGTTATCCAGTTCGGCAATCGCTTTGGTTACCGGGCGGCGCAGTGCCGTTGCCAGCACCTGGGTAACCGCTTCACTTAATACCATACGGCCATTCAGCGCACGTTTTATCTGTTCCAGCAGATATTCCGGATCCATATCTTTTAACAGATAACCATCGGCACCATTACTGATAGCACTGACCACATCTTCGTCTGCATCAGATACCGTCAGCATCACAATACGTGAGGTAACACCTTCATCCCGCATTTTTTTCAGCGTTTGCAGGCCATCCATGCCCTGCATATTTAAATCCAGAATCACCAGATCCGGATCCAGCTCTGTTGCCAGCTTCAGCGCATCTTCGCCGTTACTGGCCTCCGCTATTACTTCCAGATCATCTTCCAGCGCCAGCAGCTGTTTCAGCCCCTTGCGCAGTAGCGGATGGTCATCAACCAGCATTACGGTCGATTTTTGTTCTGTCATAAACATACTCCGGTCAACGGACCTTAAGGCTGTTGCGCTTTACCGATATAATCAGTGTTAATACTTAATTATGCTCAATAGTAGGGTATTTCAGGGCAGGCTTACACTGCCGCAATACGGCCCAGGTTATATAAAAAGCTAACAACATACTGAAATATAATGACTTAAACCAATAATTACCACCTAATAGGTACTCCATATTAACCCGAAACAACCGGTATTCTATCTCTGAGGCGACATTGCCGCCGCCTCCAATGGCGGCCATAGTCACACTACAGAACATCAACACCTTATTCAGGTTATACATGCCACTACCTAACACTTCTGCGGCCAATAGCTGGCTTAATACCGGTTATTTATTATGCAGCTTTGCGCTGTGGCTGCACTGGAGTGTGATTACCGTACAAATGCTGAATCTGGGGTTTGCCTATTCACTGACCGAGCTGTATTCACTCCTGGCGATTGCCGGACTGTCAGGTGCGGTACTGAAAATTCCGGCCGGGTATTTCAGTACCTTGTTTGGTTGCCGTAATACCACGTTAATTACCAGCTTACTGTTGTTACTGCCAAGTATCGGAGCCGGTATTGCACTGCAATACCCGGATTTTCCGCTATGGGGCTTGCAGTTGCTGGCGCTGTTGTCCGGGCTCGGCGGCGCCAATATTATGGTTGCCCTGACGAACAGCCATTACTTTACTACCCGGCATCAGCTGGCAGCACAGGAACTGACACTGGGTATCGGTCAGTTGGGTATTAGTCTGGTGCAGTTAACCGGACCACTGCTAATGAGTATTGCACTGTTTTCTTTTGCCGACAGCCCCCAGCTGCGGCTGCAACAGAATAGCGGTAATTTACTCGGCGCAATCAGTGAAGGGCAGCCGCTGTGGCTGCAAAATACCAGTTGGTTCTGGGCCGGACTGTTGCTACTGCTGGCAGTCATTATTGGTCTGAAAATGAAAAACCCGCCCCGCCAGGCAGCTATCCCCTCTTTCTGGTACAGCCTGTGCTGGATTACATTATTACTGCTCTTGTCGTTATTACCCGTAGCCGCCGGTTTATGGCTGCTGCTGACTAACAGTTTTTCGCTGTCGGCCAATCTGGTATTGGTGCTGATCCTGCTAACCACCCTGTTAATACTGAAAGTGATACCGGGTCCGTTACAATCACTGATTGAACAGCAGTATACCGCCCTGAACAGTAAACACTGCTGGGTAATCTGCTGTTTGTATGCGGCGATTTTTGGCTCGTTAATCGGCTTTTCTGCCGCGATGCCACTGACCCTGAAAGTGATTTTTGGCTACAGCCAGTTACCGGAAGCCGCAACCATTAACCCCAACGCTCCGGCCGCCTTAACCTACAGCTGGCTGCTGCCGTTTACTGCTGTGCTGCTGTATCCGTCCGGCAGTTGGCTCAGTGTACGCTGGGGCAGTGCTAAAGTGATTCAGGCTTGTCTGGCGTTGATGCTGCCTGCCATGCTGGCAGCTGCCTGGTATATGCATCAGGCCAGCCACAGCACCCAGCCGGAGCAATTCTTCCTGCCATTTTTGCTGTGCTTTATTGTGGTAATGGCCGGATGCGGTTTAGCCAACAGCGCCTGTCTGCTGCTGATACAGCGGGTATTTCCGGTCAGTCTGCGCAGCACTGTACTGCATAACTGTATGGCAGTGGCAGCGCTTGGTGCATTTTATATACCGCACTTATTGTCGTTATATCTGACGCAGCATAAACCGGCCAATGCGCTGGTTAATTTCGCATTTTTTTATCTGCTATGCCTGTTTTTAAACGGCTTTTTTTACTTACGCCAGAAAGCTGAATTTTATAACCCTTAACATTACCGCTGTTGTTGCAGCAGAATCTTCAGGCGGTCACTACATTGCTGTATTTCGTCTGCTTTTTGCTGCAACTGTTGCACCTTATATAAAAGCTGCTGATGCAGATACTCCGTTTTCAACGCAGGATCGCTGAGGGTTTTTAAGTAGTCGGTATGCTGGCTATAATACTGTTGTAACTCAGCATAATGAGGTTTATCGCGATAGCCTGCCAGTACACTGTCGCGAAACTGCTGGCATAGCTGCTCAGCATGAGCGGGAGAAGCCCGGCATAACTTCAGTAGTTGCTCAATATCAGGAAAACCAGTACACATTATCGGTCACAATAAAAGACTTAACATACCGGTCAGCTTGTAAAAAAACGTTGAGGCTGACTATACCTCTGAACGGGTAGCCCGCTATATCTGGTGGAGTATAACGGTATCAGTCTTCTCTTTTATGCCGATTGTTTTTGCTTCAGATATTCCGGCATAAAGCTGAAATAAACCCCGGTGCCTCCGGCTTCACGCCGCCGGATCTCCAGGTTGCCGTTTAACTGGCGGCTGCGTTCCTGCATAATGGCCAGCCCGTAATGATTAGGTTTTTCAGCAGTCAGCGGGATCCCCACACCATCGTCCTCCACTGCCAGCCGGATCGGCTCACCGCTTTGTTGTTGCAGGCTAATCAGCACTTCAGTGCCCTGACTATGGTTAACCGCATTCTGGCTGGCTTCGCGGATAATCTGTAACAGATGTACTTCTTCCTGCGGTGCCAGTGGTGTGCTCATCAGTTGATAATCAAGCCGGATCGGAATACCGGATTGCTCGCTTAACTGTTTTGCCGTGAGTTGCAGCGCATTCAGTAACCCTTCGCCTTCAATTTTCAGGCGGAAGGTAGTCAGCAGCTCCCGCAACTGGCGGTACGCGGCATCCAGCCCTTCCTTCAGCTCTGCCGATACATCTTCAATAGTGTCTTTATCGTCTTTTTGCGATGCTTTATTCAGCCGTGTAACCTGTATTTTCAGATATGACAGCGCCTGCGCCAGTGAGTCATGCAGTTCACGGGCAATCACCGTACGCTCCTGCATCAACACCAGCCGGCGCGATTGCTCGGCTTCGCGCTCCAGGCTCAGCGCCAGTGCCAGTTGATCTGCCATCGACTGCAACAACTGTTGTTGCCATTGTGCCAGTGGTTCGTTCAGGGCAGTACGGGCTACCAGTACGCCATAATAGTGCTGTTCGCGGTTCAGCGGATAACGGTATACCAGCAAATCATTTTCGCATTTAGCCCCGCTGGTGGCAGTAATACAATCTGAACACTGGTGCTTTTCACAGGCGGCCAGCTGGTTATTTTTCGGCTGGATCTGTAAATACGGTTTACTGCCCTGTTCAGTCAGCAGGCATAGCTCCAGATCAGCAATTTGTACCTGCCGTTGCAGCCGTTCGATAATGGTACTGAACTCTTTAAAACCAGGGGCCTGCTCGCTGATATTACGGGCGGTTTCGTACAAAAACTGTAAGGTGGTATTGGTATGCTGCAATGCCTGGGTTTGTTCATCTACCCGTTTTTCAAGATTACCGTACATGTACCCGATGGCGTCACTCATTTTATTCAGGGTATCGGCCAGTACGCCCAGTTCATCTTTGCCCTGCACGGTTATCCGGCTGGTAAAATCGCCCTGGCCAATCCGCCGTGCCGCACGGGTCAGTTCATTCAGCGGCAGTTCGACTTTGACTTTCAGCCAGTACATCACCATCAGCGACAGCAGTGCCGTCATAATCAGTGCTACCACTAATATGGTACGTAATGTCTGTATTTTACGTTCAGCATCCTGCTGCACCAGTAACACCAGGTAATCCAGCCAGTCTACCTGCTCGGTCAGGCGTACCCGCAATTGTTCCGGGCTGAGTTCACCGGCAGCGATCAACGGTTTCAGCTGCAACCAGTTTAGTTTAGCTTTCTGAAATTCTTCATAAATTGGCGGATGCTGAAACTGTGAGCGCTTAAATACCGGATGTTGCCAGATTTCAGTCAGCTTATTCAGCGAGGCCGTCAGTTCCTGCTCAACATGCTGTTGCTGGCTCAGTAAGCCAACCCGGTAACTTTGCCAGCGCAATGACCCCGCCACATTAATGGCCAGTGCATCATGATCCGCTTTTTCCGATAACCAGTAAGAAGCCAGCATCGTCAGTAACGCCAGGCTGACAATGCCAAACAGCGCCATACTGACCCGGCTGACAATAGAAAATTTCGGCATATGCAACCTGTCCCCGATTATGCTGGTGTCTGTGCAGAGACAGGATTGTTCACACGAACACGCCGTAAATACATCCCTGTAGGCTCGGTTATGAACTTCATCCATGAAGTTCCCCCTTCGGGCCAGCAGAGCTGTTCAAATTCGTTCCTGACGAATTTGTCAGGCTTCCCTGCCTTCAACGGTTCGCTTAGAACAATCCTGTCCCTACTCACGCTAATATTGGCTATTATGCCGCATTATTCCCTGTTTTGCCGCCGTCATCCCTACCTATTAAGTGATATAACAACCGCATTTACAGATAAATTCTGCACTAAATACCCGCTAACTCTGCCATGTCACCTTATTTAAATATGAATCGGTTTACCCTAAACCAACCGTTGAAGCCCTGGATGGGCGGAACCGAGCCTACAGGGATGTATTGACGGCGTGTTGGTGTGGGTAAACCGGTTCATATTAAACCTTAGCTGCTCAGTATCACTGCTACCCCTGACGGAGTACAAACCCCAGTAATCATGCCGCCTACAGCAACAGGTATCCTGCCACAGCCAGCAAAACTTGATCCAGATCAATATTCCCGGCCCTGTCGAAGCTAAGCTAAAACACAACATTTAGTGTCACATTAAAAAATAAACACTATATAGAGGATTTTATGCTGCATTTCAGCCATGAACAGGTGGTCTGGCAGGAGGTGCCGGACGAAGTGTCGCTGGCTTATACCATTACCGGTTGTCCGCTGGGCTGTAAAGGCTGCCACAGTACCGACAGCTGGCCTGCCGGTTCCGGCACGCTGCTGACACCAGCCTACCTTAACCGGCGCCTGCAACAGTATCAGGGGCTGATTAGCTGCGTACTGTTTCTGGGAGGGGAATGGCAGCCGGATGCCCTGATACCCCTGCTGCTGCAGGTAAAAACCGCAGGCCTGCACTGCTGCCTGTATACCGGGCTGGAGCAGATTGCCCCGGAAATAGAGCAACACCTTACTTATCTTAAAACCGGCAGATGGATAACTGCCGCTGGCGGGCTGGACAACCCGGTCACCAACCAGCGCTTTATTGATCTGCGTACCCGTCAACTACTGAACTATCGTTTTATCCGCCAGTAATGGCAGCAAACTACTTATGGAAAAAACTATGCACACTCTCAGCTTTCAGCAACTGCAACATAAACTGAATTTTATTGAAAACTATCTGCAGGCAGAAAATGCCGCCGATGGCTCGAAAATGGATGCCAATGCCAATGTGACCCAGAAAAATATTGCCACGCTGGAAGCCGAACTGATGAAGGATCAGTTTATTCAGGTGAACCGCACCCTGGTCAGCAGCAAAATCAGTGAACTGTTCGGGCCGGGGCTGGCAGCAGAGTATCTGCGTCAGATAACTGATCACGAAATTTATGTGCACGATGAAACCAGCCTTAAGCCATACTGTGTTTCCGTAACCATGTATCCGTTTTTACTGGACGGGCTGACCAGACTCGGTGGAGAATCGCAGGCACCCAAACACCTGGAATCGTTCTGCGGCTGCTTCGTTAACTTCGTATTTGCGGTCAGCAGCCAGTTTGCCGGGGCCGTGGCTACCGTAGAATTCTTAACCTACTTTGATCATTTTGCCCGTAAAGACTATGGCGATAACTACCTTAATACCCACCGCAAACAGATTGAAAACCACCTGCAACATGTGGTGTATGCGCTGAACCAGCCTGCTGCGGCCCGCGGTTACCAAAGCGTATTCTGGAATATCTCAGTATATGATCAGCATTATTTCAACAGTATGTTCGGCAACTTCGTGTTTCCGGATTTCAGCAAACCTGACTGGCAGTCGGTAGAGCAATTACAGTATTTCTTCCTGCGCTGGTTTAATGCCGAACGTAACAAAGCCATTCTGACCTTTCCGGTGGTTACCGTAGCGATGCTGACCGAACAGCAGCAATGCGGGCAACGACAATGCAAAGACCAGCAGTTTGCTATTGCTATGGCGCGGGAGTTGGCCGAAGGTAATTCGTTCTTTGTTTATCTGTCTGAAAATGCCGACTCGCTGGCTTCCTGCTGTCGTTTACGCAGCGAAATCAGCGATAACACCTTTTCTTACTCCCTCGGTGCCGGAGGCGTGGCCACCGGGTCGATTAATGTAATTACCCTGAATATGAACCGGCTGGTACAGGATGGCCGCGACCTGGCTACCGAAGTGGATAAAATTCAGAAATATCAGGTGGCGTACCGCAAACTGGTTGAGGAGTATCAGGCTGCCGGTCTGCTGACCGTATACGATGCCGGTTTTATCTCGCTGGATAAGCAATTTCTGACCATCGGCATTAACGGCATGGTAGAAGCTGCCGAATCACAGGGGCTGACAGCCGGTAATAATCCGGACTATATCCGCTTTGTGCAGCAGCATTTAAAAGTCATTTTCGACGCCAATAAAGCCGCCAAAGCCAAATATGGCTATATGTTTAATACCGAATTTGTACCGGCAGAAAACCTCGGCGTCAAAAATGCCAAATGGGATAAGGAAGACGGCTACGTTGTGCCACGCGATTGCTACAACTCTTATTTCTATGTGGTGGAAGACGATAACCATACCAATACGCTGGATAAATTCCAGTTACATGGCCGTGAACTACTGGACTATCTGGACGGCGGCTCTGCGCTGCACCTGAACCTTGAAGAAAAGCTGACGGTACAGGGTTACCTGTCGCTGCTGAATATCGCCGCCCGCACCGGCTGCAATTATTTTTGCATCAATGTCAAAATAACCATTTGCAACCACTGCAATACCATAGACAAACGCACCCTGCCACACTGCCCGGCCTGCGGCAGCACAGATATCGACTATGGCACCCGCGTTATCGGCTACCTGAAGCGGGTCTCAGCCTTCAGCAAAGGCCGCCGCCAGGAACATGAGCTGCGCCATTATCACAGACAACAGCAGCACCGCAGTGCCGCAGAACAGGCCCGAACCAAACGTGCTGGCTGAATAATATAGCGACCCGCTGCATAAGCCGCGGGTCTGCCTGATATACCCAATAGGGGGAATTTAACCCTGCGGTATTTTTGGTAATAATCTGCTTACTCTGTACAACATCTTTTACCGGCCGGATATTCCATCGCGGGTGAATATTCACAGAAATATCCCTGTGCTGGTTGCCGGTCCATACAGGCAGTACATCATGGATAAAAAACCTGACTTAAAAACAGCGATGCAACAGTTAATCGCCCAGGTTAAAACTGAGCTTCCGCTTTATGAACCTTCCACTTTTATCTGCGGTATCAATACCGACTGTATTGGCTGCCCGAAGAAAATGCTGGAAATGGTCGATACCGAACTCTGCTACTGGGAAAGCGCAATGAAAAAAGGCAATATTCCCAAATTCGATGAACTGCGCCAGTTTGGCAAGCTATGTAAAAGCGTACGCAAAATGCTGGTCAGAAATAACCTGATCCCAGCTGAAAGCAAAACCTAGCAATATATTCTAAAAATAGCGAAGCCATAGCATCACACTCTTTCATGTTTTTTATACAGCAGTCTGTTCTAAGTAAAATATCCACAACTTGCGGGCGTGATGCCCGTTTATTACTTAAAGTATTTAACAGTAGTAACTGAAAAGCTATTGATAGTTGGTGTTTTTCTGGTTATTTTGCAACATATAAAAATATATAAGAAGGTGACTTGCTAGCGCGACTTGCGGGTACGGTGCCTTCTATTAAATTGTTAGGCATTACGGAGAGATTTTCATGATCTGGACTATTTACGCTGCTCTACTTAGCTTGTTCTTCGCATTTCTCACTTTCCGCACCATTCGCCTTAG
>JARXRR010000028.1:0-44498 GCA_033792355.1 Chromatiaceae bacterium AAb-1 | reverse complement strand
CTTATAAAACAATAGCTTATGATGTCTCTTTATGGCGACAGTCTCTTGTTGAAGAAGATTTTACCTGCTACTGGCCGGAGAAGAAAAAGTAATTAACCGCCTGCAATACAGCCAGTAATACCACCAGCGGAAAGATAAAGCGGGTAATTTTATTTAACTGCTGGTTATCGCTTTTTTGTCCGAATTTCTCCATTAATGGCACCAGAATAAACAGCGCCAGAAATAACACCCCCAGAATGGCCAGCATGGTTCCCATAATATTCTCCCTGCAGTTTCAGGTCAGCTTAGCATATTCAGACCCGCGAACAGAACTGGTGCTCTAAACACGGTTATTTTTTCAACGTCTGACGTTGTTTTGTCTGTCTCTGGCTGGCTTGTGTTTTTTGGTGTAACCGGTTACAGTTGATATTGCAGTGTATAAAAAGCACGCTGACCAGAATGGTGAGTTGAGGCTAATCACAATAAAACCAACAGGAAAACACCGCTATGCCTATCAATATCCGACTTAAACTGTCGCTGATGATGTTTCTGCAGTTTTTTATCTGGGGAGCCTGGTTTGTCACCATGGGCACTTTTCTGGCGCAGCGCTTCTCGGCATCAGGCGCGCAGATGGGCATGGCGTATGAGACGCAGTCGATTGGCGCCATTATTGCGCCTTTTATTATCGGCCTGATTGCCGATCGCTATTTTGCCGCCCAGAAGATTCTGGCGTTGCTGCACCTGGTTGGTGCTGCGCTGTTATTCAGTGCGGCATATAGCAGCAGCTTCAGCAGTTTTTATCCCTATATCCTGTTGTATATGGTGATATATATGCCAACGCTGGCACTGGTGAATGCGATTAGTTTTCGTCAGCTGGCGGAAAAAACAGCCCAGTTTGCCCATATTCGTGTACTGGGCACGGTAGGCTGGATCGTTGCCGGATTACTGATTGGCTGGTTCGGCTGGGAAGGCGGGCAACAGTTGCAACACACCTTTTTACTTGCCGCTGGCGCATCGTTGGCTCTGGGCCTGTTCAGCCTGACATTGCCGGATACACCACCGCAAGCGCGGCAACAGCGGCCAACGCTACGGCAAATATTGGGGCTGGATGCACTGGCACTGCTGAAAGACCGTGCTTATCTGGTGTTTTTTCTGGCCTCGGTGCTGATTTGTATTCCGCTGGCGTTCTATTACCAGAATGCCAACCTGTATCTGAATGATCTGGGGATCAGCGGCGCCGCAGCGAAAATGTCACTGGGCCAGATGTCTGAAATTGCCTTTATGTTGCTGTTGCCACTGTTTCTGCGCCGTTACGGCATTAAAGCCACACTGCTGGTGGGTATGCTGGCCTGGGTGCTGCGTTATGTATTGTTTGCCTATGGCAACAGTGGTGAACAGTTATGGATGTTGTTTTTTGGCATTTTGCTGCACGGCATCTGTTACGACTTTTTCTTTGTCAGTGGTCAGATTTATACCGAACAAAAAGCCGGCCGGGAGACTAAGGCCGCCGCACAGGGGCTGATTACACTGGCAACTTATGGTGTAGGTATGTTGCTGGGCTTCCGTCTGGCAGGTTATATCACTGATCTGCACCATCTGGACAGCGGTTACCAGTGGTGGCAGATCTGGTTAATTCCGGCGGGCATAGCTGCCCTGGTATTACTGGTGTTTGTGTTAATTTTTCCGAAGCAAAAACAGTTGGCGGACTGATGCTGACAAAGTAAAACGCAGTGAACACAGATAAAGGTTATAACCGGTTACAACATGAGGTGGTGATGGCACAGACAAAAGTCAGAATGGCGATGGTGGGTGGCGGCGAAGGCGCTTTTATCGGCGCTGTACACCGGATCGCAGCCAGGCTGGACAATCAGATTGAGCTGGTGGCCGGTTGCTTCAGCAGCCAGGCCGGGCGTTCCAGGGCGATGGCGGCTGAACTGGGTATCAGTGCTGATCGCTGCTATGACTCCTATCAGCAGCTATTTGCTGCGGAAGCCCGGTTGCCGCCACAGCAGCGTATAGAGTTTGTCGCGATAGTAACGCCGAATCACCTGCATTTTCCTGTCGCGCAGGCAGCGTTACTGGCTGGTTTTCATGTGCTGTCAGACAAGCCCGCAACACTGTCACTGGACGAGGCACTGCAATTAAAGGCGCTGGTGCAGCAAACGGGGCTGCACTACGGCTTAACCCATACTTATGCGGCTTATCCTATGGTACGGCAGGCCAGGTTACTGGTGCAGCAGGGCCACTTAGGTGCGGTTCGCCGGGTTGCTGTCAGCTATCCGCAAGGCTGGCTGGCAGATAAAGCCGACAGCGATGGCAGTGCTCAGGCGCAGTGGCGGCTGGATCCGGCCCGCGCCGGTATCAGCGGCTGCTTTGCTGATATTGGCACCCATGCCTTTCAGTTGGCAGAGCATATCACTGCTTTGCAGGTCACGGAACTCAGTGCCGATCTGGCTAAGGTAGTTGATGGCCGGGTGCTGGATGATGATGGCAGTGCCTTGCTGCGCTTTAACAACGGGGCCCGCGGCACACTGCTGGCCAGTCAGGTATGTGCCGGTATGGGTAATGGTTTACAAATCAGTGTCTATGGTGAGCTGGGGTCACTGAGCTGGCAGCAGGAGCAACCAAATCAGCTATTGCTGCAACTGCGTGGCCAGCCACAGCAAGTCTGGCAGGCGGGCAGCGATAGCGCCTATCTGGATCCGCAGGTGCGGGCCTGCTGCCGCACACCAGCTGGTCATCCGGAGGGTTATCTGGAAGCCTTTGCTAATATTTATCGTGACTTTGCGCTGACGCTGCGCCAGACAACAGCCGGCAATCTGGCAGCAGGTATTGATGAAGCCGTGCGCGGTATGGCCTTTGTACAGGCTGCGGTGGCCAGCAGCAGGCAGAATGCCGCCTGGACCAGCTTAACCGGACAACAGAATTTTACAGGATAATGAATCAATGCTGATAAGCAAAATAAAGGGACCGGCGATTTTTCTGGCGCAGTATCTGCCACCTGCCGGTGAGGCGTGCACACTGGAGTCTTTGTTACGCTGGGCAGCAGAGCTGGGGTATAAAGGTGTACAGCTGCCCACCTGGGATAAGCGCATTTTTGATCTGGAACAGGCTGCGCAGAGCCAGCAATATTGTGATCAATTGCAGGCGCTGTGCCAGCGCTACCAGTTGCAGATTACTGAGTTGTCGACGCATTTTCAGGGCCAGTTGATGGCGGTGCATCCGGCTTATAACGAACAATATCAGGGCTTTGCTCCGGCGCAGCTGCACACCGAAGCGCAAAAGCAGCAGTGGGCCACTGAGCAGTTACTGCTGGCCGCCCAGGCATCGAAGCGGCTGGGGTTGCGCAGCCATGTTACTTTCTCCGGTGCTTTGTTGTGGCATACGGTGTATCCATGGCCGCAACGGCCGGCCGGGCTGGTAGAGCAGGGCTTTGCCGAGCTGGCAAAACGCTGGTTACCGGTACTGGATGCCTTTGATGCCGCCGGGGTGGATGTTTGTTTTGAGCTGCATCCGGGGGAAGATTTACATGATGGCCTGTCGTTTGAACGTTTCCTGCAGGCGGTTGACCAGCACCCGCGTGCCTGCATTTTGTATGATCCGAGCCATTTTCTGCTGCAGCAAATGGATTACCTGCAATTTATTGACTTTTATCACCAGCGGATCCGTGCATTCCATGTTAAAGATGCCGAGTTCCGGCCGTCGGGTAAAGCCGGTGTCTATGGTGGCTACAGCAGTTGGCTGGAGCGGCCGGGCCGGTTTCGTTCGCTCGGTGATGGCCAGATTGATTTTACCGCCATTTTCAGCAAGTTAACGCAATATGGTTATAGTGGCTGGGCAGTACTGGAATGGGAATGTTGTTTAAAGCATCCGCAGCAAGGCGCAGCAGAGGGTGCGCCCTTTATTACCAGACAGCTGATCTGTGTGGCTGAACGGCCGTTTGACGATTTTGCCGGAGCTGCGACAGATACTGACCGTAACCGGCGCATTCTTGGCCTGGGCGACTGAGAGCTGGCAATTTGTGCCAGTGCAGATTAAGGTACGGTTAACACAGGATAAAACGACAGCAACATGAGTACTATCAGGATTGTTTCCAAACTCGCCGGCGTGTCTACTGCGACCGTATCGCGGGCCTTGAAAAACCCGCAACTGGTATCGCCGGATACGCGGCAACGGGTCATGCAGGCGGTACAAACTGCCGGCTACCGGCCAAATCAGCTGGCGCGTAATTTCAGCTCGGGTAAGGCGTATGCGATGGTGGTGCTGGTGCCTAATGTGGCAAATCCGTTTTTTTCCCGCGTTATTCGCGGTATTGAGCAGGAAGCCCAGGCCTGTGGCTATGCGGTGTTGCTCGGCGATACTCAGGGCAGCGTCAGCCGTGAGCAGGAATATGCCCGGATGGGCCTGACCAGCCAGGCCGATGGCCTGATCCAGCTTGATAGCCGTTATCCGTTTTCGGACGAAGATCGTGAACTGGCCAGCACTGTGCCCTTTGTCAATGCCTGTGAGCGCATTGCTGAACCGGCCGGCTATCCGGTGGTAGAGCTGGACAACAGAGGCGCCGCCAGGGCCTTAACGCAGCATTTGCTTGATTTGAACCTGACACGGCTGGCGGTGATCACCGGGCCGGCCAACAGTCCGATAGTGCGTGCCCGCCTGGCCGGGATGCAGGATGCATTGCTCGCAGCCGGTTTAATGCTAAACCCGGCTGCGCTGGCCGAAGGCAATTTCAGTATGCAATCCGGCCATGATGCTGCGCTGCAGTTATTGCAGCAGTCAGAGCGGCCGCAGGCCATTTTTTGTATGAATGATGAAATGGCAATTGGCGCTATGCGCTGCCTGCGACAGCAAGGGTTGCGTATTCCGCAGGATATTGCCATTGCCGGTTTTGACAATATTGAGTACGCCGCTTTTACCGAGCCGGGTCTTACCACTATTGACCAGCCGGCAGAGCAACTGGGACGTCAGGCAATGCGGGCTTTGTATCAGTTGATGCAGGGAAAACCCCTGGCGCAACAACATATAGTGCTGCCATACCAACTGGTGGTGCGTGACAGTACGGCGGCAATAACAGACAAAAAATAACCAATCTGGCTTGACAAAATTCCGGACGGGATTTAAGTTTAATGATGTAACCGGTTTCATTGAAAAACCTAATAACAAGAACAGCCAACATCGATCAGCAATATAGCTGACAATAACAAGGGGAGAATCAGGGTGAATTTAACTACAGCAGGTCAGTTTTTCCGCATTACAGGCATTAGTATGCTGTTACTGGCGGCAGTCAGCGGCTGTAAGCCGGCAACCACAACAACTGAAGACACTGTGAATACTGCGGCTGCAGCAGAAGCATCCGGTGAATGGCAATGGCTGTTTAATGGTGAATCTATCGCTGCCTGGACCGGTAGCGACGGCAAAGCGCCGGGATCACAATGGCAAATTATCGACGATGCACTGGTGCTGACAGCCGGTGGCGGTGGCGATATTATCAGCAAACAAAGCTTTACCGATTTTGAACTGGAACTGGAGTGGCAAATTTCCGCGTCCGGCAACAGTGGTGTCTTCTATAAAGTTGCCGGTGCAGACAGCGCTATCTGGTCCAGTGGCCTTGAATATCAGTTACTGGATGATGATAATTACCCGGGCCATGATAACCCTATCCATTTTACCGCCTCTTTATTTGATATCTATGCACCGCAAGTGGATGCCCATCAGCCGGCCGGCAGTTGGAACCACACCCGTATTGTGGTTCGCCATCCGCAAGTGGAACACTGGCTGAACGGCAAGCTGGTACTGCAGTTTGAGCTGGGTTCTGCCGACTGGCAGCAACGCACGGCCAATAGCAAATTTGCCGGTATAGACGCCTTTGCCAAGACCGAGCGCGGCCATATCGCCTTGCAGGATCACGGTGACCGGGTAGCTTTCCGTCAGATCCGTATTCGCGAACTCTAGCAGGAGCGGATGATGGCTATTAATCGCCGCAGTTTTTTACGCCGCAGTGCCACCGGGCTTGCTGTGGCCGGGTTAGCCAGTCAGTTACCACTAAGCTGGCAACTGTTTGCTGCCACGCCCGCTAAGCTGAATATCTCGCTGGCACAATGGTCTTTGCACCGCCAGCTGCGCTCAGGTCAGCTGAAAGTGCTGGATTTTGCCGTAAAAACCCGGCGCGATTTTCAGCTCGATGCGGTGGAATATGTCAACCAGTTCTTCGCCGATAAAGCCAATGATCAGACGTTTTTACGCCAATTGAAGCAGCGTGCCGACGACAATGGTGTGCGTAGTTTACTGATTATGGTCGATGCCGAAGGCGATCTGGCGGCCATTGATGCAGTGCAGCGTCAGCAAGCCATTGAAAACCACTATAAATGGGTGGAAGCCGCAGCGTTTTTAGGTTGCCATGCCATCCGGGTCAGTATTGCTGATCATGCCACTACTGAAGCACTGCAGATGCAACAGGCGGCAGTCGATGGCTTACAACGGCTGGCCGCCTTTGCCGCGCCTTATGGCATCAGTGTGATTGTAGAAAACCATATGGGCCATTCGATGGATGCCAACTGGCTGGCTGCGGTACTGCAGCAGACGCAGGCCGGTAATATTGGCAGCCTGCCGGACTTTGGCAACTTTAGTGGTGATAAATACCAGGGTATGCAATTACTGCTGCCGTTTGCCAAAGGTGTTAGCGCGAAAAGTTATGCCTTTGATGACAATGGTGCCGAAAGCAGTATTGATTACCAGCGTATGTGGCAGCTGATCCAGGCCGCCGGTTACCAGGGCTATATTGGTATTGAATACGAAGGTGAGAATGCCGACGAAGATGCCGGTATTCGCGCTACCCGCGATTTACTGCGCGCAGTGGCGGCACAAGCCGGGCGTTGAAGCATAACTTCAGGCCCGGAATTTTTTCGTTGTTGGTGTAACCGGTTACAAAACAGGTTGCTCCATCCCGGTAAGGTCAGCAGGACAGCCGGGCAAATCATCATAATTATTATAACAGGGCGCACCATTACTGTACTGGATGCGCAGATAAGGGGGAATGCAAGATGATGTCAGGACCATCCGGACAGCAGGAATATGATGTAATCGTGGTCGGCTCCGGTGCCGGCGGTGGTATGGCGGCGCTGGTACTCAGTATTGCCGGATTAAAGGTACTGATGCTCGAAGCGGGCCGGCACTATGATCCGGTGACTGAAACCCCGATGTTTAACCTGCCAAAAGATGCACCGCTGCGCGGTGCCAGCACACCGGACAAACCTTTTGGTTTTTATGATGCCACTATCGACGGTGGCTGGCAGGTACCGGGCGAGCCTTATACCCAGGCCAGCAGCGAGCCTAAGCAGCGGTTTGACTGGTGGCGGGCGCGGATGCTGGGCGGCAGGACCAATCACTGGGGCCGGATTTCATTGCGTAACGGCGAATACGATTTTAAACCGTTTAGCCGTGATGGCCTGGGTTTTGACTGGCCGATCAACTACCAGGATCTGGCGCCTTATTACGATAAAACCGAAATGCTGGTCGGGATCTACGGCGACACCGGACACGGCCTGGAGAATACACCTGATTCGCCACCCGGCATCCTGCAGCCGCCTCCGGCCCCGCGTGCTTATGAACTGCTGGCAAAAAAATCCTGTGATGAACTGAATATTCCGGTGATCCCGGCGCATCTGGCGATACTGAGCGAGCGGCAGGATCATCAGAAATTACCGCCAAAGTTGTTTCCACACAGCGCGCTGGGGCAAAAGGTGGTCGCCGATTCTATGCAATCGCGCGTGCCCTGCTTCTGGGCTACGCCCTGTGGCCGCGGCTGCTCGATTAAAGCCAATTTCCAGTCTACTACGGTATTAATACCGCCGGCATTGGCGACCGGCAACCTGAGCGTGATTACCGATGCGATGGTGCGCGAGGTCACGCTGAATAAAGCCGGTAAAGCCGATGGCGTGATCTATATTGATAAAACCAGCCGCCAGGAAATCAAAGTCAAAGGCCGCGCGGTGGTGGTGGCAGCCAGTGCCGCCGAAACGGCACGTATCTTCCTCAATTCGCGCAGCCCGCGGTTCCCGGACGGTATTGCCAACAGCTCCGGTCTGGTCGGTAAGTACCTGATGGATACCGTGGGGGCCGGTGTCAGCGGGCAGATCCCGGCGCTGGAAGACCTGCCGCCAATGAATGAAGACGGCTCATCCGGTATGCATCTGTACCAGCCGTGGTGGCTGTATAAGCAGCAACTGGCCGGTAAGCTGAATTTTGCCCGCGGTTACCATATTGAAATGGGTGGTGGTCAACGTATGCCGGGTGCCGGTGCTTTTGGCGGGCTGGAAAGCTTTACTGAAGGCGCTTATGGTGCCGAGTTTAAACAGGCCTGCCGCCGTTATTACGGCACCTTTGTGCATTTTGCCGGTCGTGGCGAAATGATCCCGAATGAAAACAGCTACGCCGAACTGGACCCGACGGTAGTCGATCAATGGGGCATACCGGTGCTGAAATTCCACTGGCAATGGTCAGAGCACGAGCTGAACCAGGCGGCCCATATGCATAAAACCTTCGCCGAGATCATTACCGGTATGGGCGGTAAGGTTACCAGCACGATAGAAACGGATGGCCGCAAAGCCATTGCCAACGGCGGTTCTATTATTCACGAAGTCGGCGGCACCATTATGGGGGCGGATCGGAAGAAATCGGTACTGAACCAGTACTGCCAGGCCTGGGATGTACCTAACCTGTTTGTTACCGATGGTGCACCATTCCCGTCTAATGCTGATAAAAATCCAACCCTGACCATTATGGCCCTGGCCTGGCGCACCAGCGATTACATTATCGAGCAGTTTAAGCAAAGGAATATTTAGCATGGCACACGATAACTATAACAACAGTACCAACGACAGCACCAACTTAAAACGCCGTGATACGCTGAAATTGCTGGCTACGGCGGCAGTGGCGGTACCGGTACTGAGTCTGGCCGGTAATGCGGCGGCTGTAACGGCTAAAACCAAGGGCGCCGAGCTGATTTACCGGCCGACAGACCCGGATATGCTTAAACCTGTTGTGCCCTGGCCGATGACGCTGACACAGGCAGAACTGGCTGATCTGGCGCTACTGGCTGACATTATTATTCCGGCTGATGCACAGTCGCCATCGGCCGGCAGTCTGGGGGCGCAGCACTTTATCGATGAGTGGGTCAGTGCGCCTTATCCGCAACAAAAGGCCGATCTGATCCTGATCCGCGGTGGTCTGGTATGGCTGAACGGTGAAGCAAAAAAACGCTTTGGTCAGGATTTTTCCCGGCTGAGCAGCAGCCAGCAGCGGCAAATCTGTGACGATATCTGTTATGAGCCAAAAGCCACGGCCAACCTGAAGCATGGTGCGCGTTTTTTCGCCAAAGTGCGGGATCTGACCGCCACCGCGTTTTATACCACTGAGCCTGGTATGGCAGACATCGGTTATATCGGTAATAAGCCACTGGCCAGTTTTGACGGACCTTCAGACGAGGTATTACGCAAACTGAAACTGAAAAGCTGAACAGTGCCCTCGCTGTATGAGGGCATCTCCATCTGACACAAGTGATAGAAGACAGGGTTCTGACTGCGTTTGTTTAGGCGGTAAAAGAAACTCATTGCTCAGAACAACATAATAAAACTAAAACTGAGAGCAACACTATGTACAGTAAAACGGGGAACACCAGGCAGCCTGTGCGGCTGCGCAAACACCGGCTGGCACAGGCGGTCAGCCTGGGCTTACTGTTAACTGCAGGGTATAACAGCATAGCGCTGGCACAGGATACCGAACCTGCAACCAACACGTCGGAGCCTGAAATTGAAGTGGTACAGGTACGCGGTATCCGTGCCTCGGCTTCAGAAAACCTGGCGGTTAAACGCCTGTCGAATGCAGTGGTGGATGCGATTACTGCTGAAGATATCGGTAAGTTTCCGGATAAAAACGTCGCAGACTCACTGCAACGGGTGCCGGGGGTGGTAATTCAGCGTGATGGCGGTGAAGGGGCAACGGTTAGTATCCGTGGTCTGTCTTCCGATCTGACCTTTACCCAGCTGAATGGCAATTTTATTGCGTCGTCACCCGGTGAGCCGTCGCGTTCATTCTCCTATGCTTTATTGCCTTCTACCATGATCGAACGGGTTGAAGTGTTTAAATCTGCCGAGGCACGGCTGGATGAAGGTGGTATCGGCGGTACGGTACTGATGCACAGCCGCAAGCCGCTGAATATGGATAAGCACTCCGGTGTACTGAACCTTGAGTACAGCAACTCGGATATCACCGATAAGAATGAACCGCAGTTCAGCGGTATTTATTCCTGGAAAAATGATGCTGAGAATTTCGGCATGCTGGTCGGTTATACCCGCCAGGACCGTACTAACCGTTCGCAAAGTGCCCGTGTCAATATTATCAATAAAAACTTTCTGTATCAGGAACGGGTGAACAACCAACTGGTTGAAGGCGGTGCCAGCGGTTATGCGGCGCAGAGTATGGTGCAGGAAATCTGGGAAGAAAAACGTGAGCGTGAAGGATTCCAGTTCACCAGCCAGTGGCGGGTGTCAGACCGGCTGGAATTAGGTATGAATTATTTCCGTTTCACTCTCGGGCAAAATGCGATTCTGAACCAGCTGGAATACCCGGAATGGAATAACAACGATAACTTCTGGACTGACGTAAGAGTGGATGCCGACGCCCAGTATGTAACCGGTATCGATTACTCGGTCGGGGCTTCCGGCTCGCAGCGGGTATCACCGTTACCCAGAATTAACGGTGAATATATCGTGGAGGAAGCCACCTCCGATACCTTTGATTTCTATGCGCTGTACGAAGGTGATCGTTACCGGGTCAAACTGATATTCGGTAAAACCAAAGCCGAAGGCGGGCCGTCTGAAAAATTCCGCGCGGCTTACTATGCCAATGAAGCCTCGCTGTTCTACGGCTATGATCTGTCCGGCCACAAGATGACGACTTATATGGATCCGGAGATGATCAATAATCTGGTCGCCGGCATCGGGGGCGAAGCGGATGTTGGCGCCACCGATTCCAGCTTTGTCACCGGTACCCAGCAGGAAAAATATATCAGCCTGGATCTGGATTACGATGCTGGCTGGGGCATAGTGGAAACGCTGCGTTTTGGTGCCAAACACCGTAACGGCAGGATCCACCGCGATACCCGTAATACCTTTTATCTGGCGCCGGATTTTGATATTCCCGCGGCGGAAGCGGGCACCGGTATTAATCTGGATGATGATTATTCCCGTAACGGTGGCATCCCGGATATTACCACTGTGGTCAAAACACAGTCGTTGGGTAATCTGTCCGGCGTGATCAATACCAATCTGTTTCCGGCCGTAGACTGGCATAAATACCGGCAGCAGCTGGAAGATAACTTTGTTAAATACACCCGTATCGAGCCAAACTTTGTTTATGGTGTAAAAGAAGAAATTACTGCGGCTTATCTGCAGGCCGATTACCGTTATCAGAACTTCCGCGGCAACCTTGGTCTGCGTTTTGTCCGTACCACCACCACCTCAGGTTCTTCAGACAAAATTCTGTACCGGCTGGACTGGCGCGATGAAAACGGCGACCTGCTGCCTGAAAATGATCAGCGGGTAGAAGAGTTCGTTTATATCGAAAAAGAAAATACCGAGAACAAGCTGCTACCCAGCTTTAACCTGGCCTGGGATATCGGTGACAACTGGGTCTGGCGGTTTGCGGCGGCAAAGGTGATGGCCAGACCGGGATATAACCAGCTTGGCCAGTTTCAGACGCTGACTTACACCTCTAACGAATATTCGGCAGATCGCTCTGCGGCGGACGATTTCGATATTATCAATGACGGCGAAGGCTGGACCGGCTCCGGTGGCAATTCTTCATTAAAACCGCTGCAATCGACCCAGTTCGATACCTCGCTGGAATATTACTATGGCAAAGGTTCCGGCGTCGGTATTGCGTTGTTTAAGAAAGATGTCGATAACTTCGTGGTGCCGTTGATTATTGATACCACCCGTAACCTGCCTGAAGAGTCGTTCACCCTGCCTCATGCCGGTAACCGGGAAATTACCGCCGGTGGCGATAATCTGACGGTACGTAACTTCAGCACTGTGGCTAACGGCACTAATGCCAGTTCTACCGGGACTGAAGTGTTCTGGCAGCATTTCTTCGATAATGGCTTTGGTTTTTACGCCAACTATACCCGCAATAATACCAATCAGGCCAATGTCGAACTGGACGGTGAGAAGGTGGGTGAATCACCGCTGATCGGAAGTTCCAGATACCAGTGGAACCTGTCGGCTTTCTATGAAAATGAGCTGTTCAGCGTCCGTGCTTCCTACAATAAGCGCGGCCCCAGTGTCGGTAGTTATGTCGCCTCCTGGGAGACCAATTACTATACGGCGGCTTATGATCAGGTGGACGTCAATGCCAGCTATAACCTGACTGACAATCTGGTGTTATCAGCCTCAGTGATCAACCTGACTAAATCGGACACTTACATACATTTAGGTAACGATACCGATAACCGTTTTATCCAGAACGCTTACAGCGGCCGTCGTTTCTACATGGGTGCCACTTACAGGTTTTAACGGATAGCCGCCTGAGATGGCGTGATCCAGTAAAAGAATCAGAGGAATAACCATGAAACAGTTTAACAATAACATCTTGTATGCACTGATGGCGCTGGCTATGGCTGGTTTGTATGGTTGTGGCGGTGCCGATGATGCCGATCCTGCGGCTATACCGGCGACTATTCAGTTCACATCGGCCGATATTAGCGGTTCAGCAGTAAAAGGTACGCTCAGCAATGCGCTGGTCAGCGTTTCCCAGCTCAATGGTGCTGAAATCACTATGGATGCGGGCGACAGAACCGGCACCGACGGTAAAATCAGTTTCACAGTGCAGGCGCAGCAAGGTTTTGGCATTAATGCCATGTTAAAGATAGAGGTAACTGCCGACGACGGAAGCAGTATGGTCTGTGATGCCATCAATTGTGCCGGGACGGATATTGGCGGCTTGCTGAGCGGTGCGCCGCTGACCGGCAGCAAGTTTACCACCCTGACCTATGTGCAGGTGCCTTATGCCAGCAGCAGTGACGGAGTAGCCGATGCCAGCTTTCAGGCCAATGCCCTGACCACGATGGCGGCTGAACTGGTCGCTAAAGATGTGGCCGGTGGCCGTAATGTGTCAGTGCGTCCGTTATATGAAATGGCGCTGGCCGACAATTCGCAAACCTTGCTGCGGGCGCTGGGGATAAGCAGTAAAGCCAATATATTCAGCAGCGAACTGGTCAGTGCTGAGTCTTACGACAACTTCGTTACCGGTGAAAGCTGTGAAGATGTCCCTGTGCTGGATACAGACAGCAACCCTGTGGTAGACACCGAAGGCAATCCGGTGACCGAACAGCAATGCCGCGACACTCTGGTCAGCAATGATATTATCAAACTGTCACTGGCTAACGCGGCCTTTGCTCATCTTGGTGAGGACGAAAGTTTTAATGGCCTGATGGCAGATATGGTTAATGCGGTTGCTGTGGCACAGCAGGGCGATGTTACCGTACTGACGCCATGGCGTGAGCGGATGCTGGCTTCAATCAGCAGCGTGCCTTACCTTGCTCAGCTGGCTCTGAGTGCAGAAGATGTGATCAATCTGTCTTTACCTTTCCTGCAAATGGCGACCAGTTCCGGCCCGGTCAGGGAAGTGACCACCCAGGCTAACCTGGCTACGGCCATTGTTACCGGGCGCAATCGCATCAGTGATGAAGAAGCGGAAAGGATGGTATTTGACGGCGATGTCAATACCAAATGGCTGGATCACAATGACTTGAAAGGCGCGCCAAGTGTTGCTGATCCATCATGGTTACAGGTGCAGTTTGCCGAACCGCAGGCGGTCAGCAGCCTGTTTATTACCAGTGCTGATGATGCGCCGGCACGGGATCCGGAAAACTTCCAGCTGCTTGCCTCCAATGACGGCGAAAACTGGATCACGCTGGCCGAGTTTATCGGTGAAACCTTTGATGAACGTTCCGAACGTAAGGAATTCCGTTTTGTTAATGGTCTGGAGTTTACCTATTACCGGCTGAATATCACCAAGAACAAAGGTGATGATACGCTGATGCAGATTGCCGAGCTGGCCTTTGTCGGCCCGATCTACACCAGTGCTGATCATACCGGGCCTGTTGGCAGTGCAATCATTACCGCCCGTAACCGTATTGGTGATGCCGAAGCGGAAACGATGGCGTTTGATAAAGATGTCAATACCAAATGGCTGGATCATAATGACTGGAAAGGTGCGCCATCGGTGGAAGATCCTTCCTGGGTGCAGGTTGATCTGGCTGTACCGCAAGCGGTCGATACACTGGTACTGATTAGTGCTGATGATGCACCAGCGCGCGATCCGGAAAACTTTAATCTGCAGGCTTCCAATGACGGCAGCAACTGGATCACCTTATCTGAATGGATTGGTGAAAGTTTTGAGCAGCGTTTGCAGCGCCGTCAGTTCAGCGTGACCAACACTCTGGCATTCAGCTCCTATAAGCTGAACATCACCAAGAACAAAGGTGATGATACGCTGATGCAGATTGCCGAAATCGGCCTGGTAGGGCCGAAGTTACCGGATCTGAACCATGCACAAATGGCGGGTGTGGTGATAACTGCCCGTAATGCTATCGGCGATGCAGAAGCAGGAACTATGGCGTTTGACGGTAATGTTAATACCAAATGGCTGGATCATAACGACTGGAAAGGTGCACCATCTGAAACCGAGCCATCCTGGGTTCAGGTGCAGTTTCCGGTAGCGGTGGCGGTGAACAAGCTGGGGCTGGTCAGTGCCAACGATGCCGAGGCCCGCGATCCGGAAAACTTTACTATCGAGGCATCCAGCGACGGTGAATACTGGGTTCGTCTGGGCAGCTGGCTGGGCGAAAGCTTTGAGCAGCGCCTGCAACGCCGGGTATTCCCGTTCAGCAATGATCTGGGCTTTAGCTACTACCGGCTGAATATTACCAAGAATAAAGGCGATGATACGCTGATGCAGATAGCTGAGATTGAATTGATCGGTCCGCAGTATGTGTCGGTGGATCATTCTGCTGCGCCAGGTGTCGGGTTCAGTGCCAGAAACCGTATCGGTGACGCTGAGGCAGAAAGCATGGCCTTTGATGATGATATCAATACCAAGTGGCTGGATCATAATGACTGGAAAGGTGCGCCGTCGGTGGACGATCCATCCTGGGTACAGATAGACTTGCCACAGCCGAAAATTGTCAGCAGTATTGCCATTACCAGTGCCGATGATGCCCCGGCCCGCGATCCGGAGAACTTTAACGTGGAAGGCTCCAATGACGGTGGCGTGAGCTGGACCCGCATCGGCAGCTGGATTGGTGAGTCCTTCGATAACCGTTTTGAACGTAAGTTATTTGAAATGGGTAATGGTTTTGCATTCAGCAGTTACCGGATTAATATCACCAAAAACAAAGGTGACGATACGCTGATGCAAATTGCCGAGATTGAACTGATCGGTCCGCAGTTGTAGCCGCAGAGGTATGGTGGCCAGCGTGCTGGCCGCAGGCTCATTAAAGCTCATGCACAGGATGAAGAGGTAAGCGTGACAAAACTGACAGAAGCTGTTCGGAATAATCTGTATCTTGGTATCGATGGCGGCGGCAGCCAGTGCCGGGTATTGTTGCAGGATTCACAAGGCGTTGTGCTCGGCCAGGGCTATGGCGGCCCGGCCAATCCGGTCAACGGATTGCAACAGACGACCGATTCGATATTACAGGCCAGTAAAGCCGCATTACAACAGGCCGGCCTGTCAGAGCAATACCTGAACCGGCTGGTGGTCGGTGCCGGGCTGGCTGGTTTGCATTTGCCGGCGATGCAGCAGGCAATGGAACAATGGCAGCATCCTTTTCAGGCACTTTATCTGACGACTGATCTGCATGTGGCGGCATTAGGCGCCCATCAGGGGATGGATGGCGCAGTGATTATTCTGGGCACCGGCTTTAGTTCGGTCGCCAGTGTCGGTGGCAAGCTGACCCGGATTGGCGGTTATGGTTTTCCGGTCAATGCGGTGTGCAGTGGTGCCTGGTTTGGCCTGGAGGCGGTAAAAGCGGTGCTGCTGGATGCCGATGGTGTTGGGCTGGCAACCAGCCTCAGCGGGCAGATGCTGAAAGACTGCAGCGCCACTGAACTGGCTGAACAACTGATGCAGGCCACGGCTACCGATTTTGCCCGTTTTGCACCGCTGGTATTTGCGGCGGCAGATTTGGGTGATAAGGTCAGTTTAGGTCTGATACAGCAGGGTGCCGATTTTATCAATCAGGTGATCCGCCGCCTGCTGGCGACCGGGGCTCCGAGGCTGACATTAACTGGTGGTATTACCGAACGGATCACCCCCTGGCTTGCCCCGCAACTGTTAAGTTGCATTACCCCGGCGTTAGCATCGCCGGAGCAGGGTGCTGTGCTGCTGGCACAACAGTGTCATGCTCAGCTGCAAAATTAATCACGAAACGTCAACACGGCCTAAACTATGAAATCAAGACGCGACTTTCTGAAATTATCTGCTTTGCTGGGTACAGCAGGCATGTTCACATCATCACTGCTGCGCGCCGCTCAACCGGTTGGCAGTAAGCCGGTGGTGGTATCGACCTGGGAGCATGGTCTGCCGGCTAACGAGGCTGCCTGGCAAATCCTGTCGGCCGGCGGCCGGGCTCTGGATGCGGTTGAAGCTGCTGCCAGGGTGGCAGAGGCCGATCCGCAGGTCAGAACGGTAGGCTATGGTGGTTATCCGGATCGTGATGGCAAGGTCACGCTGGATGCCTGCATTATGGATGAAAACATGAATTGTGGCGCGGTGGCGTTTTTGCAGGGCATTAAACACCCGGTTTCGGTGGCCCGGCGGGTAATGGAGCAGACACCGCATGTAATGCTGGTTGGTGAAGGGGCCCGCCAGTTTGCTTTGCAACAGGGTTTTGGAGAAGAAGAGCTGCTGACCGAACAATCCCGTACCGACTGGCAGCAATGGCTGAAAGATCAAAAGCTGCCAATGATCAATATTGAAAACCACGATACCATCGGTACGCTGGCACTGGATGCTGCGGGCAATCTGAGCGGTGCCTGTACCACCAGTGGTGCCGCGTACAAAATGCATGGCCGGGTTGGTGACTCACCGATTATCGGTGCCGGCCTGTATGTGGATAACGAAGTCGGGGCTGCCACTGCTACCGGTATGGGTGAACTGATGATTAAAACCGTTGGCAGTCATCTGGTGGTGGAATTGATGCGGCAGGGCGCCAGTCCGGAGCAGGCCTGTAAGGAAGCGGTTGAGCGCATTGCCCGCAGGATAGGCAACTATGCAGAGTTTCAGGTAGGGTTTCTGGCGCTGAATAAGCAGGGGCAGTACGGTGCTTACTGTATTCATTCCGGCTTTAATTACGCGGTGCGCCAGCAAAGTGGCAGCCAGCTGCTGGATGGTAAAAGCCTGCTGCGGAGCCAGTCTTGATTGCACTGGAAGCCTGTATCAATGCCGATGATGTCACACAACTGGCCGCCGGTGTTGAGGCCGCTGCACAGGGTGGAGCTGCCCGTATTGAGTTATGTGCTGCCATGGCTGACGAGGGGCTGACCCCGGCATTACCTGCAATTATGGCTGCCAGACAGGCATTCAGCCCTGCCGGATTATTGGTGATGATTCGCCCCAGAGCTGGCGATTTCTGTTATAGCCAGACTGAATTTCAGCAGATGCAGAGCAGCATTGCGATGGCGGCAGACGCGGGGGCTGATGGTGTGGTGCTGGGTATGCTGAATGAGCGTCAGTTGCTGGATCTGCCGCGGCTGCGTCAGCTTATGCAGCAGTGCCGGCGTTTACAGCTGCAGGTCAGTTTTCACCGGGCGTTCGATGTACTGGCAAACCCATATCCGGCACTGGAACAACTGATTGATCTGGGGGTAAAACGGCTGCTGACATCGGGAATTCCCTGGGGCAGTGAACAAGGGGTGCTACAAGGGCTGCCACAACTACGGCAGTATCAGCAACGGGCTGCCGGTCGCATTGAGCTGGTAATCGGTGGTGGGGTGCAACTGCAGAATCTGCCGCCAATACTGGCGCAACTACAATCGTTTAATAATATGTTTTCCATTCACTGTTATTCGGCTCTGCTGTGTCAGGGGCGGGTTGATGTGAATAATGTTCGCCGGATAACCCGGCTATGCAGTGGCCTTTCGGCCTGATAACAATCTGAATCAGCGTTAAGGGTGTAACCGGCCAGATTGGAAAAGTTTTTTAGCAGTCTGGCCAGTCAGGTGAATATTGATAGTCGCGCGCTACTGGCAACTGCCACAGCAGATGCTGTTGTCATCCTGTTCTCTGGTGGGAGGGACGAACAAAATAGTGTTTTCCAGCAGTATATGTTCCATTAAATCTTCTTTCAGTTCGCGTAATCCCAGATACAGGGCGGTCCAGGTATTACAGGCGTGAGGTGGCAGGGTAAGGTCGTTGGTCAGTGCGTCCAGCTGTTGCAGGGCGATACCATGTTGCTGGTGTTCTTCTTCCATTACGCTGATAGGCCCTTCCGGATACATGCCGCGTACCAGCATCGGAAACAGGATTTGCTCTTCTTTCATCATATGGCTTTCCAGCTCCTGATACATGCTGTCGAGATGGTCCGCCAGACCGGTCGGGCAGTCCGGGTCCATCACATGCACATGCTCTACCCGGCGGGCCAGCAGGCATAACTCCGGAAACTGTGCGCGGTGACGGGCATGGTAGCGGTTGAGAATATGCTCTGCCAGTTCCCTGGCAGGTACTTTATGCCAGTCGGTAGTGCTGGCAGGCTGTTGTTGCAGGGTGGTCAGCGCCTGAATAATTTCCTGTTCCGGCAATGCACGTTTGGCAATAGCGTCACGCAGGCTGTGTTGCCCGCCGCAACAGAAATCCAGCTTATACTGATGAAATACGGCAGTAGCTCCGGCAATACTGGTAGCGATTTGCCCCAGCGACTGATCTAATAACGACATAATTCACTCCTGTCTGTAATAATCGGTGAACATCAGGTTTATCCTGTGTGCCGTGGTCATCGCAAAATACAGGCCAGAACTACCCCCTTTGATTTATATCGCTTTTTAATATTGCATGGTAAATTTCACCCATTAAAAGCCGGGTTGGTTATACCCTGGGGTAAAAAACACCATGCTGGAAGAAATTTTACTTGCTGATCTGATCACCGATATTCCAATGGCTGTCCGTATGCAACGGCTGGTCAGTACTTTGCGCAGTCATTTTGGCTGTGGCGCCGTTGGGGTATTAAAGCTGGAGCATGAAGTGCTGAAGCCGGTAGCCATGCATGGTCTGGTACGGGAAGCGCTTGGGCGGCGTTTTCTGGTGGCGCAGCACCCCCGGCTGGCGGCTATTCTGGCCAGCCGGCAGGCGGTGCGGTTTGAACCGGACAGCACCCTGCCAGATCCTTATGATGGCCTGCTGGAGCAACAACCGGGGCAAGCCCTGCCGGTGCATGATTGTATGGGTATTGCGTTGTATATCGAAGGGCGCTGCTGGGGGGCATTAACGCTGGATGCACTGGAAGCGGGTAGTTTCAGCAAGACTGCCGCCATAGAACTGCAACGTTTCAGCTTTCTGGTAGAGGCGGCGGTGCGGGTCAGCGAACTGGAGCAGGCTAACCGGGCATTACGGTTAAACCATCAGTCAGATATTAAGCCGTCCCTGACTGCGGGTTCTGCCCAGCAATATGAAATTATCGGCCAGAGCGATGCGTTGGAGCAGATTTTACAGGAACTGACCGTAGTGGCAGGTTCTGAACTTCCGGTATTACTACTGGGCGAAACCGGAGTAGGTAAGGAACTGTTTGCCCGCCACCTGCACCGTTGCTCTGCCAGAGCGGCTAAACCGCTGATTTATATTAATTGTGCCGCTTTACCGGAAAGCCTGGCCGAAAGTGAATTGTTCGGGCATTGTAAAGGCGCGTTTTCCGGAGCCAGTTCTGAACGGGCCGGACGATTTGAAGCGGCCGATGGCGGTACGCTGTTTCTGGATGAAGTCGGGGAGTTACCGCTGGCTATTCAGGCTAAATTATTGCGGGTGCTGCAAAATGGTGAAATTCAGCGGCTGGGCAGTGACAAATTACGGCGGGTTGATGTACGGCTGGTAGCTGCAACCAACCGCGATTTAAAACAACAGGTCAAGCAGGGAGAATTCCGGGCAGATCTGTATCATCGCCTGTCTGTTTATCCGTTACCTATTCCTCCTCTGCGTGAACGTAAAAGCGATATCCCATTGCTGGCCGGGCATTTTCTGGAACTTAACCGCAGCCGCCTCGGACTGCGCAGCCTGCGTTTATCGCCGGAATCAGAACTGGCGCTGTTAGGGTATCACTGGCCAGGAAATATCCGTGAGCTGGAGCATGTACTGAGCCGGGCGGCAATTAAAGCCTTAAGCCAGGGTGCTGCCCGTACGGATATTGTGACGCTGGGGGCTGAGTTACTGGATATTGACAGCGTTAGTGCCCCGCCAGCGATTATACATAGCCCGGCAGCCGGAGCACCGGATTTACAGCAGCTAGGCCTGAAAGACGCCGTGCAGCAGCTACAGCGGCACCGGATCAATCAGGCATTGTTAAAACATCAGGGAAGCTGGGCGGCGGCGGCGCGTGAGCTGGATATCGATTCCAGCAACCTGCATAAACTGGCGCTGCGCCTGGGGCTGAAGTAAGCTCTAATGCCGGATACCGGCAATTTGGGGCAGAATATCCTGTTGTACGGTTTGCAGCAGCCGGTAAGCTTCGCTGAGTTCACAGCTGTCATGCTCCTGCTTTTTATAGCCGAGTGACGTCAGCTCCAGATGCCAGGTCGGTACCACATTATGCTGTGCCAGTGTGTGCTTAACACAGCTTAGCGGGCAACCATCAACGGCCAGAATCGGCCGGCCGGAAGTGGCAATCTTAACCAGTGGCTTTACATTACCGCCAACGCCGGCAATACAGGACATTTGCGCCATACCTTCCCGATCAAGCACCACTGCCAGATCATTGGCAAGTTGTGCCACATTAGAGCAGCCAGAGCAGGAATAAACCAGTGGTTTACTTTTATAGTCAGTGCTGTTTGTCATGCTATTTCTATTCCGTTTCGTGATTCCGTCATGCAGTGTAGAAAGCTGTTAGCTCAACCATTTGATATAAATCAAAGGTTTGTAGTGCTTACCCCCTCAGAGGTAACAGGATTTGCCGGTTCAGGAAATGCATTGCCCGAAAGATTGTTTAAGGTAAATACCCCAATCTGGGTAGGATGGCAGAAATAAAGTAAAGATATCCTGCTATTTTATTCTGGTTAGTTATTATCATTTTTAATACGTCATATTCTGTATTTTTGTACTGCCACCTATTTTGCCATTTAATAACCCCAGGTGGTGATTTCATATTTCTGCTCTCCTGTTATCTTTTCCACAGTGAAAAAATGATTTTTATTGTGGTTTAAACATCACATCACAGGAGAGGTAATATGAAGTTGCCACCACTGCGCCGGGTAGCCGGTTTACTGTCAGTAATGATGGTTTGTGCTGTCAGTCAGGCAGCAGATTTTTCTGCCGGTAAAGCGGTATATCAGAAGCATTGTCAGGCATGCCACCAGCCCGCTGGCACAGGCATGAAAGGCATCTTTCCGCCTTTTGCCGGTAACCCCAATATTCAGGGCCAGCCTGCTCATATTGCCACTGTCATCCTTAAAGGGTTGTCCGGCCCTATGACAGTAAATGGTGATGCCTATAACGGTACTATGCCGCCACTGTCTTATATATCAGATAAAGATATCTCTGATGTTATTGGTTTTATTCTGAATGAATGGGGTGGAGGTGGCGGTACATTAAATGAAGATGAAATTAAAGCGCTCAGATAAGAATACATAAATAATATAAAGGTAATTATTATGAAATTTTTAAAGCAAACAAAGTCACAGAAAACAATTATTGCATCGTTGGTCGCCTGTAGCCTGCTGGCCTGTTCAGCAGTAACGGCACAGACACTGAAACACGACGGTGAGTTTGTGATTAATGGCATGATATTTGGTTTGCCAAAAGCCAAAGTCTTTCGTGAGGATTACAACGGTCCGGCAGTGGTGGGCGATTATGTTACTGCGTTACCCCATCTGAAAAAGCTGGATTACAAAGGCAACCGTGAACATAAAGTGCGGATGGACGTCTTTGCCCAGCAGGTAGAAGTGGCGCCGGGTGTCAGCTATGCCGCCTGGACCTTTGGTGGCTCTGTACCTGGCCCGACATTGCATGTGCGCGAAGGTGACCGGGTAGTGTTCACGATGAAAAACCGCTCAGACGAGCCGGTGGTAGTAACCGATCCGGTAAAAGGCGGTTCACCTTACTACCAGCAATTGCAGGGCAACATTTATCAGAAAAACAAGCCGGTGATCAGCCCGATGCCGCACTCAATGGATTTTCACAGCGGAACCGTGGCCGCTGACGACAAATGGCGCACTATCGCACCGGGAGAAACGATCGAATTCGAATGGATTGCTAACTACGCCGGGGTTTATATGTACCACTGCGGTACACCCAGCGTGCTGATGCACACTGCAATGGGCCAGTATGGCGCAGTGGTGGTATCACCGAAAAAAGGTTTCCCGACAGATAAACAGGTCGATCATGAATTTGTGATTGTCCAGTCCGAGTTTTATCTGGAAAAAGCCGGTGACCAGTACATCTACAACCATGATGCCGCGATGGCGCGCGATCCGAGCCATGTTACTTTTAACGGCCATGTCGGTGCGCTGAGCAATACCCCGCTAAAAGCCAAAGCCGGTGACCGGGTACGTATTTATTTTCTGAACGCCGGGCCAAGCGGTACGTCCAGCTTCCATGTTATCGGCGCAATTTTTGACCGGGTATGGTACGAAGGCAGCGTCGAAAACGAATGGCGCGGTATGCAGACAGTACTGCTGGGTGCCAGCAACAGCGCGGTGATGGATTTTATCGTGCCGGAAGAAGGGGTGTATAAACTGGTTGATCACGAATTTGCAGATGCAGAACGTGGCGCCGCCGGTGCACTGATTGCCGCTCCGCGTGATAAAAAACGTTAACTGACAGGTAATTCCTATAAGTTATGGCGATAACATGAATCGGTTTGCTCACACCAATATGCCGTTAATCCATGTTTGCAACGGTTGGTTCAGGGCAAGCCGGTTCCTGCTTAAAATAGGAACCTTCGTAATGAAAACACAACTAAGTCTGGCCGTTTTACTGCTGTCAGCAGGGGTACAGGCGACACCGGTGCAGATTGACGGTGGCTGGTTTAAATCGCCGGTATTACTGGATGCCGATGTGAGCGAAATCTATATCAAACCTTTCAGGTTAGATAGCACGGCAGTAACCAATGCCGATTTTCTGCAGTTTGTGCAGCAGCAGCCACAATGGCAGCGGGGACAGGTGCCGGCTATTTTTGCTGACAGCAACTACCTGCGTCACTGGGCAGAGGCTCAGCTACCGGGTGATGGTAATGCCGCCCCTGACCGGCCGGTCACTTATGTATCCTGGTTTGCAGCCCGCGCCTATTGTGAAGCACAGGGCGGCAGGCTGCCAACCCTGAACGAATGGGAATATGTCTCTGCCACTATCCGTAGTCAGGATCAGATCAGCGACAGCCAGTATGCCAGAAGTGTTTTTGGCTGGTACAGCCGTCCGGGCGCCGAACAGCTTAAAGCCGTTACGTCCGGGCAGCCCGGTTCGACAGGTATCTATAACCTGCACGGGCTGGTGAATGAATGGGTAGAGGATTTCCAGTTGCTGATGACCAACGGTGATGATGCCGATGCGCTGTCCGGTTCATGCGGTGATACTGCCCGCTTTATGGCGGAATATGACTCTGCCCACTACGCCACTTTTTTACGTTACCAGTCACGCAGCAATTATATTCCGCAGAATACCACCAGTACCTCGGGATTCCGTTGCGCTTATTAACCGGGAGAAACCAGTATGAAATCATCCGTAATATTAGCTCCGGCGTTGTTACTGGCTGCGGCACTGGCAGCGGTTTATGCTGCCGGCGGGCAGGCTCAGTCACATGATCATCATCATGATCACAGCGCACATCAGCATCACCAGCACACTACCTTAAAAGCGGCAACGGTAAACCAGCAGGATTCGATATATCACCTGGCTGCAAGCTGGACTGATCACCACCAGAAAACCCTGGCACTGGCCGATTTTCAGGGGCAGCCGGTGATTATCAGTATGATTTACGGCAGTTGCCGTACTGCCTGCCCGTTGCTGGTTAATGATGCCCGTAACCTGTTTGATGCATTACCGGCTACTCAGCAACAGCAAACCAGGGTGGTGTTTGTCAGCTTTGATACCAACAAGGATACTCCGGCAGAGCTGGCAGATTACGCCTCCCGCCTGGGGATCAGTTCACCCAACTGGCACTTCCTGCATGGTGCAGACAACGATATCCGCTCACTGGCAATGTTACTGGGTATTCGCTTTCGCGCCAAAGATGACGGCACTTTTGACCACAGTAATGTCATCAGCATACTGGATACCGAAGGCCGCATTGCCTACCGCAGCGAAGGACTGCGCCAGCCACCGGAACCGGCCCTGGCAGCACTGGCGAAAATCAAACTCTGACGTTATACCACCGGCAACTGGGGTTGCCGGTGGTGTTGGCTGAGGTAGATTTGCACAGTCTCCATTGTTTGGTTAATATGCAGACAGGTTATACCTGTTTATGTCGGAGGCTGTATGCAAGCGCAAATTCGCACGGTGAGAAAGCAACAGCGTAAAAGTGCTATTGATGACAATAAAACCTTAATTGAAATGGGGCTGAAAGCGTCCAGGCAAGCTGTACAGCAAGCATTTGATGCAGGTGTGGCTATCACGGTTATTGAAAATGGCCATCTGATAACAGTAGATGCTGAAAACCATAAGATTGAACTGAAAAAAGTTGCTGGTAAACCGCAACAGACACTCAGAGAGCTGCTGTGCCAAGACTAAGGCTGATTGCCGGACCTAATGGCTCAGGAAAAACAACCTTAACCAGACAACTTAGAGAACATTTTGCTATTCCTTTAGGGCAATATCTTAATCCTGATGATATTGCCCGCCATATTTCCCTGGCACCCATACTGAATGACATGGCGCCAACCCAAACTGTTACCGACTACCAGTTTACCTATCATGCTGCCATACTGGCGCAGCAGATTGCACTGGGACTTAGGGAAGACTGGATTCGGGACAAACTATCGTTTAGCTATGAATCGGTAATGAGCCATCACAGCCATCTGGATTTTGTACAATGGGCGGGGAGTGCAGGTTATAAATCTTATCTTTATTATGTTTGTACATCTGATCCGGCAGTAAATCAGGCCCGTGTTAAACAACGGGTTGAACTGGGTGGGCATAATGTACCTGAAGAAAAAATTGTGCAGCGTTATCATCGTAGCCTGGATTTCCTGTACCGCATGTCCTGTTTTTGTCACAGAAGTTATTTCTTTGATAACTCAACGAAAGCGTTAACCTTTATCGCAGAAATCACCCCTGATGGTTTTCTGGATATTGTTGAGCGTAATTTCGATCAGGTTAATCCCTCATGGTTTGTTCAATATGTCATTGAGCGGTGGGATAAAAAGAAAATCCGCATCAGTAAAGTATAACTATCCTTCAAATATAGTAAGAGCTGCAGAAAGTTATTTCTGTAATCAGTTGCATATAGAAATGATCACCTAATAAATGCCGATTAACCAATTTTCATCACCATTCCTGCCAGGTTCAGCCAATAGCCGTTACTTTCATTTTTACCCAGAGGCTGCGGGGCCGTACCGTGCAGGTTGGCTTTAAATTTCTGCAGCCAGTCGAAGGTTCCTTCCGGTTGCGGGCTGAGGCGTACCACATTCACCAGCCCGTGCATGGAAGGAAGCTGGTTCAGCAGGTTGTAGCATTTACCGGACTGGGTCTGAATACCGTTCAGCACAAAAATCTGCGTACCATCCTGGCTTTTGACTTCACGCCCCTGCGGGTATTTGATACAGCACAGTTCGCACTGATCTTTATGGCGGTCTTCTGAACGGGCGGTAAAACAGCGCCCGGACCAGGCCAGTGGCAGATGGCCAAAGGCAAACACTTCAGTTTCAAAGCTGCTGCGGATATCCATAATACTTTCCTGTTGCAGCAGTTGCTGCAGCCAGTCGCGCGACAGTTCCACCGGCATTACCCAGCGGCTTAATCCCATTGCCAGTAAGCGGTTCAGGGTATGCTGGTTATAGCAATTGATAGCGGCTCCGGCGACAAAGGGCAGGTTATTCTCCTGCAGGATACCGATAGCGCCAACATCGTTAGCTTCAATCAGAAAGTCGCCGTTATCACAGTAGCGGCGCAGTTCGCGCAGCTCTGACGGTGCTTCCAGCAACGTCATGGTAGACAGGCAGACCTGCTTGCCGGCTTCGCGCAGCATACAGGCCAGCGCCTTATAATCTTCAAATTTCAGTTCACGCCGTTTGCTGCACACGGTTTCGCCTAAATAGACAATATCAATATCGCTGTCTGCTGCCTGCCGGTAGAACTGCTGCATTTGTGTTTTTGGCCAGAAATATTGCACCGGCCCGAGAGAGAATTTCATCTGGTTATTTCCATTTACGATGGTAAGCACCAAGCGTGGTCTGGCTGCCTTCAGACAGCGAATTCAGTACCCGCTGCCATTCTGCGGCTACGGTAAAACGCTCTGGTGCAGTCAGTAGCGCATCAATGGCCGCCCGCCATACCCGGGTAATCTGTGACACATAGGCCGGACTGCGCTGGCGGCCTTCAATTTTCAGCGAACGAATGCCTTCTTTATACAGTTCCGGCAGTAAATCCAGCGTATTTAAACTGGTTGGTTCTTCCAGTACATGATAGGTATCGCTGCCGACGGTAAAGCGCCCTTTGCACAGGGTGGGGTAACCGGCCGTTTCATCAGGGTTAAAGCGGTCGATGACCACATCATTTAACCGCGATTCCAGAACGCCATCCGGTTTTTCCTGCCAGCGTACAAAAGCGGCCGGAGAGCAGGCGCCGGCAGTATTGGGTGATTCGCCGGTCATATAGGAGCTTAAGTAGCAACGGCCTTCGGCCATAATACACAGGCTGCCAAAAGCGAACACTTCCAGGTCCATCTGACTGGTGCGGGCCAGCGCCCGAACCTGCTGCATCGACAGTACTCTGGGCAATACCACGCGGCTGATGCCAAACTGGCGGTAAAACTCGATGGCAGCGGCATTGGTAGCCGACGCCTGTACCGATAAATGCAGTTCAATATGCGGGTAGCGTTCAGCGGCATAAGCCAGCACGGCCAGATCGGCAATAATCAGTACATCAGCCCCGGCACTGACTGCCATATCCACTGCCTGTTGCCAGCGCAGAAAGCTGTCCGGATGGGCAAAGGTATTAATCGCAATATGCAGTTTACGACCGGCACTGTGGGTATAACGGGCAGCCTCATGCAAGGTGGCCTGATCAAAATTCAGCCCGGCAAAATGGCGGGCATTGGTGTCGTCTTTTAAACCGATATAAACCGCATCGGCCCCGTGGGTTATCGCTGCCTTTAATGCCGGCATGCTGCCGGCCGGGCATAACAGTTCCATATTCTTTCCTTTTGAAAACGCCGTGAGCTTTATGGTTTGCACAGATACAACTCAGGACGCACTACCCATCCAGAGCTATTTTCAGACGGGCATGACTATGGTCTGATTATAAGACGAAATAGCAGAGAGTTTATTTATATGATTGATATTAAAAGAGTTAACCAGAAAGTGGTAGCCAGTCTGCCACGGGTGATGCAGCCATTATGCCGCTGGTTGCCGCCACTGCTGACCGGGGTGGTTATCAGCCGGGTGCTTAACCATTTATTACAGCCTGAGCTGCTCCGGCAACAACTGGATTTTCTGGCCGGACGGCAGGTGGCAATCATGGTTACCGACTGGGAATTCAGCTTTGCTGTCGGGCTGGCCGGGCAACAGCTGATAGTCACCCGGCCGGTACAACAGTATGACGTGATGCTGAAAGCCAGCGCGGCGGACTTGTTACTGCTGATCCATAACCGGGTCGATCCGGACACGCTGTTTTTCCGCCGTCGCCTCAGTATGACCGGTGATACCGAACTGGGCTTACAGGTAAAAAACCTGCTGGATACCATAGAACTGCAACCGCGTTTACCGGCACCGCTGTTTATGCTGTCATCGTATCTGGCGGCACAGGTTGAGCTGATGCAGGAATAATCAGTGATGGTTTCGGCTGATGCCAATTTCAGAATATTAGTCTAACTACCTCTGTCAGAGATTATCCTTCCCTTCTGGTACATAAATCAGGCTGCCGTCGTCCAGCCGGTAGGTAACACCGGCTTTGCTGCCGATACCGCTGCCAATTTCACTGGTTGACTGGTATTTCTCCAGCTTCTGGCCGTCTTTAATGGTGATTTCCATATTTTCTTTACCGGGGTTTTTAATGACCACCACCTCATCACTGCTGAACGGATTCAGCGGGTTGTTGACGATAATGATAAACAGAATCACGATAATCACCAGAAACACGTCGATAATATTCACCATGCTCAGTACCGGATCATCATCTTCCAGGTCCATAAAACGGCGGCTCATAGCATTGCACCTGTGAACTGTTGCTGCCGTTCCAGTTGCAGCAGTTCTTTTAAACGCCAGCGCCGGGTAATGGTCTGAATAATAAAGGCCAAAGAGGCGGCGACCAGCGCCACGATAACGGCGGCAAACGCGACACCGACCTGCTCGCCAACCACGGTCATTTCACCGGCGGCAACCCCGGCCAGTGCCGGGCCCATTGGGATCATGGTTGCCACCAGCCCCAGCAGCGGTGCGGTTCTGGCAGTGATTTTCAGCCCTTCCAGTTCGGCCATAATCGCCAGTTCCAGTTCTTCACTTTGCCAGTGCGGCTGTGCGGCCAGTAATTTACTCAGCGGCTGCCAGCCACTGCGGAACCGCTGGTAACATTCGGTCAGAAAGCGCCCGGCGGCATACAGCGAATACAGAAAGAATAAGATAATCGACAGTAATACCGGTGCCATAAACCAGTACGACAGCTCATACAGCAGGGTTTCAATGCCTATCATGCGGCGCTCCTGTTTAATGCTTTAAGATGCTGGCGGCCCATGCCTGCCAGCAGTGGAATTAATAACAGCAGTGGCAGATACCACAGCCGTTGTTGCCCAGCGGCGTTATTATTGACCTGTTGCAGTTGCAGTTGCTGGCCGCTGACCTGCTGGCCTTCAGTACCAGCCTGTTGTGCCGCAGCACTGAGTCCGAAACCGGCAGCTTGTTGTTTAACAAAGTCGGCCAGTGCGTCATTACCAGCCTGAATGTCAAAGTGGGTGGTTAACTCCAGATAGGCCTGCAGCAATTCGGTCAGTGTCTGCTCAGAGGCATCCCAGTATTCTTTGCGGATGGCTTCCAGCATCCGCTCCATCATCCGGGCCTGCGCTTCTGGGGCGTGTTCGGCAAACCATTCATTGATATCCAGTTGCAGGCTGTCTTTGACGTAAATATTGTGCAGGGTCTGCCACTGGTCATCCCTGACGATATCCGGCGATACCACCTGCCAGCCCCATAAATTGGCGGTAATGTCCTGCAAATTAAGAGCCCCGGCATAGCCTTCCTGCTGCATGGCCTGGATCCAGCCGGGGTGGAAGACACGGGTGCTGAGTTCAGCCGCCAGAAAACGGGCTGCCGGTTCTATCCGGGCCTGTCCTGCCTGCCGCTGGTTAGAGATATACAGTGCCGGGCTGTTACCGGTTAAATGCCGTACCGCCAGATCAATACCGCCCAGATACTGGAACGGATCATCAGTCGTCAGCATACCGTACAGGTTAGAGGTTCTGGCCAGCAGCGCCGCATCAACCCCTTTCAGGTTTTCGGCATACAAGGTGCTGGTATCAGCATCCCGGCCCCAGCGTTCCGGATCCGGGCCAAAGGCATAGCTCATCCGCGATAAATAGAGCTGTGCCAGTTTGCTGTCGTCCTGCCAGGTGTCGCTGGCCTGAACAGCATTGTCCAGCCCGGTGCCGTACACCCCGGTCGGGCTGCCGAAGACGCGGGTGCTGGCGAAGTAGCGGGCGTCTTGTTCAGCCATACCCTGTTGCAGTAAGTCTGCTAATAACCGTTCGGTATTGCGGTACACCGGGTTGTCTGCTTCGGTTAACTGAGAGATTTCTGCCGCCGCTTTGGCAAAGTGCGCCATCATATTCGGAAACTGATCGCGGTATAGTCCGGTAGCTGACAGCACCACATCCACCCGTGGCCGCCCCAGTTGCTGTGGTGACAGCACGGTATAACCGGTGACCCGGCCGGCGGCATCCCATACCGGCTCAACCCCGATAGCATATAAGGCTTCGCTTTCCAGTACGCCGCCGTGGCGCATCGCTTCCACCGCCCACAGTGAAAATGCCAGTTTTTCCGGCCATTTGCCATGTTGTGCCTTATGGCTGTGCAGCAATTCGTTGATTGCGGCTTTACCGGCCTGCCAGGCTTCTTTGGTCGGAATACGTGCCGGATCAAAACCATAAAGGTTTTTACCGGTTGGCAGGCTTTCAATCACCCGCAGCGGGTCGCCACCGACACCCGGCGTGACAAAGCGGCCCGTTAGTGCCTGCTGTAAACCGGTAAACTCGGTTTGAGCATCCAGCAGCGAAGCGTAATGCCGGGCCTTTTGCTGCCACTGTGGCAGTGCCGGTTGCACTGGGCTGGCATTATAGCCAAGCGCATTTTCCAGCCAGCGGTAAGGCAGGGTTTGCGGCAGTTGCTGGTAGTCGGTGGCAAAGACTTCCTCCGGTTCGGCGATGCCCAGTGCCTGAATAAAATCGTTTCCCAGCATCTGCATAATAGTGGTCAGCTGCTGTTGCTGTGGCCCGCTGGTGGCAAAGCTATGCAGCCCCAGTGGCTGTGCCTGTGCGGCCAGACTATGCAGATAATCGTGCAGCTCGCTGATAAAGCGTTCGGTATCGGTGCTGATTTGCTCCGGCTGCCAGTGCAGATCTTTCATGATCGGGTCATTAACTGCCGTATCCTGCAAACGTTGCAGCGTCAGCTGTTTTACTTCGCCGTCATCCAGTTGCTGGTACTGGTGAATTAGCTGGTGCAGTTCCAGCATGCTGCCATGCAGGCCGGAAGGCTGAAACAGTGGGGTCTGGTGGCTTACCATAGTGGCGCGACCACGGCGCTTGGCCTGCGTTGCTTCGCCGGTGTTATCGACAATATAGGGATACACCACCGGAATATCGCCCAGCGCCAGCAGCGGATCATCATAGCTGCTGAGGCCGCGTTCTTTGCCGGGCATCCATTCCTGCGTGCCGTGGGTGCCGAAATGGATCAGTGCCTGAGTGCCGGATTGCTGGCGCAGCCACAGATAGGTTGCCAGATAGTAATGATTTACCGGCAGCCGCAGGTCGTGGTACAGGCTGCGTTCCTGATCGGCTTCCGGCATGCCGCGTGGTGGCTGTGGCAGCATAATAATATGGCCGTTCTGCCAGCGGGGGATCAGAAACTCACGCCGGGCGGCAGCACCGGACAGATAAGGCGATTGCTCCGGTGCGCCCCAGCGGGCTTCTATCCGTTGCCGTACATCCTGCGGTAAAGTGCCGTACCATTGCAGATACTGGCTTAACGGCAGGCCGGCGGCCAGATCCTGCTGTGCCAACTGTGGCAGCAATGCCGGCTGATGCAGCCCCTGAATCAGCCGGCCCAGCGTATCAATCGCCTGTTGTTCGGAAAACGGCGTAATACGGTAGCCCTGCTGTTGCCATTGCTGGCTTAACCCGGCCAGACTGCGTGGTACATTCATAAAAGAGGCCGACATATTTTTTTCACCCGGCGGGTAGTTATAAAACATTACGGCCAGCCGGCGTTGGTCATCTGCGGTTTGTTGTAAGGCGATTAAAGCCGCCAGTTTATTGCTGACCGCATTTACCTGCTCCGCAATCGGGGTTAAGGCACCCTGATATTCGGTCCACAGCACCAGCGGATCTGTTAAACCGTTTTGCTCCGGCAGTGCCAGATACAACGGCGTGCTGGCCAGTGATAAGCCGGCAGGGTGGTTACGCCAGTCCTGTTCGTCACCGTCCCACCAGCCGATACCCTGCAATACCGGTATGCCCAGCTGTTGCAGGTGAGGCAGCAGACCGTTGTGGTATACCGGCTGTAAATGCAGTAACGCTTGTGCGCGGTGTTGCAGTAGCTGCGTCAGATCGGCATCTGGTCCCAGGGTATAAAATACCGGTAATGCCACTAAACCGCGTTGTTCCAGTGCTCTGGTGATAGCGTCGATATGTGTCATGGCGCCGGATTCCAGATAACGGGCATGAAAACCAATCGCCACTACATTTTTGCTGCTTTGTTTGCCGCTTCTGGCCTTTAAAAACTGCAGCAGCTGATCCGGATCAGCACTAAAGCGGGCCGGAAAATCCGGGTGGTAGGCGCCCATGGCCGGAATTATCACCGGTGCCGGAATAGCCGCCAGCGCAACCGGGTTATCCAGTGCCGCCAGATAACGGAAAAAATGGCGGAAATTAAGCTCGCCACCATGACGGTAGTATTGCCACAGCATATTGGCCTGTTCAGGTTGCAGCCCCTGTGCCTGTTGTTCGGTACGGCCAACCCACAGTTGCTGCTTTGGCAGGCGGGCAGCTAATGGCTTTAGCCGCAGCTGTATGGCAGAAAAATCAGCCGCCCGCGGAATATCCACAATCAACAGGCGGGTATGTTGCAACTGGCTTAGCAGTTGCTGATCAGTTACATCGTCACTGAGTAAAATGTGAACAGCAAAACCGGCATCAGCAGCGGCGCTGGTCAGTAAATTCAGTTTGGCGTCAAGTACAAAGCGGTTGGTTAAGATGCTGATATCAGCGGCCACCGGGCCGCTGAGCAGTAACAGGATCAGCCATAACCGTTTGAGAAATGGCATGATTACTCCTTAAATTTATATAACCAATTGAGGTGGTAGCTGCGGCCGGTTTCGACATAACCAAAACCACTGTCTTTGGCCAGCAGATCGACATTATTCAGGTTGGTCACACCAAAGGTGAACTGATGCCGGGCATTCAGCCGGTAACGCAGGTTAGTGTTTGCTACGCTGTAAGACGGCAGCTCAACTTCGCTGTCACTGCTGATCAGCCATTGTTTACCGGTGTAATCGATATCGGCAGACAGGTACAGCACGTCAGTCAGCAGGGTATATTCCAGCCGTGCGGTAGCGCGGTGTTCCGGCCGGGCCGGTAAATGCAGGCCGGTGCTGTCGTCTTTGGAATCGGTATAGGTGTAGCTGGCGGCAAGGCGCCAGTCTGGCGTGATATGCCAGTCCAGCTCGGCTTCCACTCCTTTGACCGAGGCTTCTGACATATTCACGTACTGAAATACCTTACCCAGACGGCTGCTGCAGTTTTCAATACAGAAGGTGGTGATCAGATCGGTCACTTTGTTATGGAACAGCGTAACGCCAGCCACCAGTTGTGGCAGTTGCTCGTAACGTAGTCCCAGTTCCCAGTTGTCGCTGCTTTCAGGGTTAACCTCGCTGTTACCGATAAAGCTGTGCGGGCCGTCGAAACGGTAATCCGGCGAGATTTGTTTTAATGTCGGCGCCCGGAAACCATGACCATAACCGCCTTTCAGGGCCAGACCGGGTGAAAGTTCCCATACTAAATAAGCGCGTGGGCTGATTTCGCTGCCAAAGTATTCGTGGTGATCCCAGCGGCTGCCGAGCGTCAGGGTAAGCTGGCTGGCCAGCCGCCATTCGTCCTGCAACAGCGCGGATTTATGGGTGGCACTGCCTTCGCCATTGATAAACTCCGGGTGTTCCAGTTTTTCGTTACGCCATTCCGCCCCAACGGTCAGCCGGTGGTCGCTGCCAATATCGCGGTGGAAGCGGCTTTCAAACACATCGTCAGTAAAAAACTGTGGTACATAAGGCTCCACATTGTTATTGGCGCTGTTTATCACGTCAAAAGTTGAACGGTAGTAACCGGCCATACCACTCCAGTTGTCCCATTGCGGCAGCCAGTGCAGGCTGATTTGTTTACGCTTTAAATCGTAGCGGCTCTGATAGTTGGTGGTGGATTTTACCGTGTCCTGCCAGCGATCTTCATCAGCATACAGGTAAGCCAGTTCCAGCCGGTGCTGCGGTAAAAACTGCCAGCTTAACCCGGTATTGAGTGATAATTTCTTTTTACCTTCCTGCTCGCTCAGTTGCGGGTCCAGCTTGGCAGCGGTGTCGCCCTGCCGGGCCTGACTGAGGTTGAAACGGACGCCCAGGGTATCGGTCAGCGGGCCGGACATGCTGAGGCTGGTGCGGTATTGATCGCCACCATGGCTGCTGTCCGGTACTGCCCCGGCGGCCTGAAAAGTGCCACGCCAGTTGTCGCCGTAACCTCTGGTGATAATATTGATTACGCCGCCGATAGCTTCTGAGCCATACAGCGCAGATAACGGCCCGCGTACGACTTCAATCCGTTCGATGGTATCCAGTGCGATCCAGTCGTATTGCAAATCAGAGTGGCCGACAATATCGTCGGTGGCGGAAATACGGCGGCCATCTACCAGAATCAGTGAATGTTTGGAATCCATACCGCGCAGCTGAATCACCTTACGGCCACCGACACCCCGGCCGGATAAGCTGACCCCGGCAACCTGACGCAATAAATCGATAAACTGCGGCTCGGTGCTGTTTTCTATCTGTTCACGGGTAATCAGGCTGACTGAAGCCGGTGCTTCCAGTGTGCTGCGGGCAGCACCGGTGGCCGACACAATAATATGCTCAATCTGATCGGTATCATCAGCCACGGGCAGAGCGGCTGCGATGTGCAGTATGGTACTGCTGAGTAATAAGGAGGTTATCATTTATCTGTTCCACTTGCTGAAAATTCATGTAAATGATAACAATTTGCATTTATTGATTTATGGTGCATCAGGGGTAACCAGGTTACCCCGCAAGAGGTACGATGCAGGTATGTCAGTCGACTTCTGGCTGCCGGGCTACTGAATATAAGGCGGCAATCAAATCAGACTGGGTAATAATGCCGGCCAGTTTCTGCTGCCGGTTCAGTACCGGGATATGGTGCAATCCTTGATCAGATAGCAGCGGGATCAGTGTGGCAATATGCTCATCTTCATAAGCAACTGTAAGTTTAACGGTCATCAGTTCTGCTACCCGGCGTTTATGATGCTTTTTATGACCGCGTTTCAGCAGCAGGCTGTTCAGATGGCGCAGGAAACCCCAGTAATGCGGAACATGCAGGTTTTTCAGAAAGTCTGCCACAGAGATCACACCCAGTAATTGCTGCTGTGCATCGGTGATTGGCAGCATACTGATTTTATGTTTATGCAGTAACTGCCAGGCCGCAGCCACCGGGGTGTCTGCCGTAACGGTAATGACATCGGCCGACATAATATCGCGGCAGCGGATTTCACCGCTTTTACGCTGGTAGGCGTGTAGCTGCGCCTGAGTGTAGATTTTTTCCAGATCCTGTTCACTAACGTCAACCACTGTCTGAAAGCTGTTCAGTGCACTGAGCAAATCTTCCGGTTGCAGCCCCAGCCGTTTTAGCGGGCTGAAATCCTGATGCAGATGCACCGGGTCAAACTTTTCCGGGATTTTCTGCACCGGGCGTTTTAATAACAGCCGGTTCAGTATCAATGATACTGCCAGCATCACCAGCACATTCAGTGCTACCGGATATAGCAGAAAATCATAACCCAGCAGCTGCTCGGTTGAAGCAATCACCGGCACCAGTGCGGTAGCCCCACCCGGTGGATGCATACATTCAAACAGATACATCATAAACAGGCAGATACCGATGGTTGCCGCCGCCATCAGTGCCAGATCGCTAAACCAGTGTGCGCAACAAATGCCGACCAGCGCCGAAATAAGATGCCCGGCAGCAAACGACCACGGCTTGGCCAGCGGGCTGTTGGGCAGACCGAACAGCAATACTGATGAAGCGCCCATCGATGCCAGCAGAATAATGGTACTGGTGGTATCGGCCAGTTGCTGGCTGGTCAGGGTAACCACGAATAAGGCGATAAAGGCGGCCAGTGCCACTTTCAGTCGTTGCCATAACGGAATAGACGACAGGCTCTGGCTGTCCTGCCTGCTCAGGCCAAGCTGATGCAGCAGGCGGGAAACTAAGGTTTTATGGAAAGATTTGTTCAATTTATGGACATTCAGACGTCTGCTTTCTTGATGGGCGTCAGTATAACCTGATGCCGGAGAAATGTATGCCTGTAAAACCGGAAAAGTTTAATGGCAAATAAGCAAGCAGGAATCAAATTATTCATGCTAACACACGTAGGTTCCCGATTATAAACTTCATCCGTGAAGTTCCTCCTTTGAGCCAGCAAAGCTGTTCAAATTTGTTTCTGAGAATTTGTCCAACCATCCAATGTGCAATGCCTATCAGTTAAACGATTTTTGCCAACCTGGCTTGCCAAAACGGTCAGGAATGGTCAGATCAAGTTGTGCTTCACGGCCTGTGTAGAAAAAATAGCCGATGTTTAGCGATTTTAACCACAGATAGCCGTTAAGCTGCTCGAAGTAAGTGTATGTCACTGCTTCGAATTTCAATTCATCAGTCGGTGATAACACGGCTTCGCTGTCACCACGGAAATAGCTGCCGGTCATGGCAACAATATGTGCCTTGTCCCGTTCGATAAATGTCCCCAGATGCGCACCGAGCTTATTGTCCGGGTTGGCAGAAACATGGTGGAACTCGTCAATCGCAATCAGCCGATTATCGAATGCCGCAATGCCTAATTCATCCACAGCAAAGCGGAAGGTGGCATGGGTGCAGACCAACACTCTGTCTTCACTGGCAAGGAATTTGCCTATAGCTCCCACTTTCGACTTTGCCACACGCGGCTCGTCAATGCCGGGGGCGTTGCACAGGTTCCATTGCGGCGCAACCTGCCAGTCCCGGTAAAAACCGTATTTCGACAACGGCTCATCGGCAAAACTGCTGCCGATACTGTGCTCCAGTACTACGGCCGCGCACCCTAGTTATACAGCTTGTCCAGCGCAATAAACATCAGCGCACGGCTTTTACCCGATGCCGGCGGCGATTTAATCAGCAGATATTGTTCACCACGTTTATTGTAAGCGCGCGCCTGCATGGTGTGCATGCCGAATTCATTGGACTTGGCCGAAGCGCCAGTACGGGCGGTGGTTATACTGACAGAGGGCAAAATTCGGGTGTTGGTTGGATTGTCAGACATGCTCATTGTCTTCCCCTTGTTTCCGTTTCAACTCAATAGCATCCCGTTTTTCACGCAGATATCTTTGTGTATCCCATTGTTCATTCCAGAATTGATACCTGGGAGGTGCCGACAACTTAAATTCATTTTGCAGCTTTTCGACTAACTCAATCGCTTCCAGGCCCAACCGTGCGTAGCCTTCCTGACGAGCCTCAAAAAGCTCGGTGTTATCTGGGGGAAATGAGTTATCGGAGGCTGCCTCGATATAGCGGTCAGTCTCTCTGGCTAAGTTCGGTAGTGATAGAATGCGGTACATTAGTTCATTGTTTTTGAATCCAATGCTTTGCCAATCAATATCTTTATCTTCTGGGAATGTAGGTGGTTCAGGCAGCCTGGCTTGTGGGCAGTAATACTCCTGTCCATCTTTGGTCTGCCCAGCCGGACGCCCGTGACAGGTTCCATCATCTGAAACAATATCAACACTTTTATCCAGATACTCATTAAGCACTGTAATAATGCGAATAGCTGCATAACGACCATTTCTTTCCTGAGTGCTGGATTGCTCCCTATATTCCTTGAACCAAAGGATGAGGCTAGTGATTAAGCCACCAATGACAACACCGATAAGCCCTTCACTTATGCTTGACAAGTTGACAATAAAGCCACCAGTCACGATGCCAATAAACCCTATAGCTGCATACTTATATTTTTCATTCACGCCTTCTTCCCTCGTGTAGCTTTCTTTATCGCAGGTTGTTTCGCTGCCTCGGTAGTCATTTCCGTATAGAGGGAAAACAGCTTTTCCTGCTGTTCAGTGTTATTCCTGAACCTGCGACCAACATAGATGCGTTCCTGCATCTCATCATTGCTCTCATGAGCAAAACGCAAGTTGTTCGGCATGATTTCCGGGTTGTAGAGATCGGCGATTTTTTGACAAATTCTCGTGTAGACTTGGCAGGTGAATGGCTACGGTTTTCAGCTATCAGTTTCAATCGTTGCGTGATGAATTCGCTTTTCTCTGCCTTAGCAATCTCACTATCTTCGATCCACAGACAATACCGCAACTTACCGTTAACCAATTCATCCAAGCCAACAAAATGCTTGATGAAAGGCTGTGCTACCGTATTTTCAGCCATGACCTTAAGCTGCCAGAAACTGGAACGGAAATTCTACAGGATAAAAAGGTTGGTTGTTCAACTCGGAAGTAGCTTGTTCGATTTCTAAAGGATTCATAATGTTAGTTGATCATTTGTAACTTGGAGCCAGTATACGCGATACACTTGTCGAATGCCTAGTTGCTGTGGCATTAGACACGAATCAGGGAACTGTAGTTACCTGCTTAAAGTGAAAATCAAGTTCTATCTGGAATAAAAAAGCCACACTGCAGCAATTGCCACAGTGTGGAAAACCAGCTTTGCAGACCTGATTTTTAACGGCAGGCTGGTTCAGCCTGTACGGCGGCTTTGGTGTTAAATACACCTTTTACCACCTGCCAGCTTACTGCCAGTGCGCCAACAATAAAGATCACATCACCGATAGTCCGTACCCAGCGCAGCGTATGCAGAATGTTACTTTGCATAAAGGCTTCGCTACGGGCATACCATAAACCTTCGCTGGCACTGGCGTAGAACTGAATAAACCCGACCGGCAGCAGGCTGGTAAACAGCATCAGTACCAGACCACCGTTTAACCACCAGAAGGCAGTTTTCATCAGTTTTTCATCAAATACCAGCTGTGGCCGGATATAGCGCAGGATCAGCAGGCAGAAGCCCAGTGCCAGAAAACCATATACCCCGAACAGTGCTGCGTGAGCATGAGTGGGCGTAGTGTTCAGACCCTGAATATAGTACAGCGCGATAGGCGGGTTAATCATAAAGCCCAGCACGCCTGCTCCCAGCATGTTCCAGAAAGCCACGGCAACAAAGAAGATTAGCGGCCATTTAATATTTTCCATCCACGGTGCGCGGCTTTTCAGGCGCCAGTTTTCCCAGGCTTCATAACCCAGCACCACCAGCGGTACTACTTCCAGCGCACTGAACGTTGCACCTACGGCCATCACCGGAGTAGTAGTACCGGAGAAGTACAGGTGGTGGAATGTGCCCGGAATGCCGCCCAGCATAAACAGCGAGGCAGACGCCAGGCTGGCACTGGTGGCGACAGTACGTGATACCAGCCCCATATTGTAGAAAATAAAGGCCAGTGATACGGTGGCGAATACTTCAAAGAAGCCTTCTACCCACAGGTGGACCACCCACCAGCGCCAGTATTCCATCACTGATAAATGGGTACGTTCGCCGTAGAATAAACCGGCACCGTAGAATAACCCGACACAGATCACCGAGGCAGCAAACAGCGCCAGCAGGTTTTTATCGCCAGGTGCTTTAAAGGCCGGTACTACTGCGCGTAGCATCAGCACTAACCAGAACAGTACGCCAACCCATTTGATAATCTGCCAGAAACGGCCGATATCAATATATTCATACCCCTGATGACCAAACCAGAAGCTGTACTGATGCGGCATAATCTGCATAATGGCGAAGTAGTTACCGGCGAAAGAACCGACCACCAGCACGATTAAAGCCCAGAACAGCACGTCTACACCCAGTTTCTGATATTTAGGATCTTTACCGCCGTTAATAATGGGCGCCAGGAATAAACCGGCGGCCAGGAAGCCGGTAGCAATCCAGAACATCGCCGCCTGAATGTGCCAGGTACGGGCTAAGCTGTAAGGCAGTAATTCGGTAGTATTGATACCGTAGAAACCATCACCTTCGATGGTGTAGTGCGCAGTGAGGCCACCCAGAAATACCTGTACCGTAAACAGGGCAACCACCACCAGAATATATTTGCCCAGTGCTTTCTGGGAAGGTGTTAATGTTAAGCGGCTGATTGGATCCTGCGCCGGCGCTTCAGGTTCTTCATCATCATGTTTGCGCAGGAAAGACCAGCCCCACACCAGGGCACCGACACCGGCAATCAACAGAATAACACTGACAATCGACCAGATCAGGTTTTCGGCTGACGGGCGGTTATCAATCAGTGGTTCGTGTGGCCAGTTATTGGTATAAGTGACATTATGGTCAGGCCGTTCAGTAGCTGCGGCCCAGGCAGTCCAGAAGAAGAAATGAGTCATTTCCTGACGACGTTCCAGAGACGGCAGGGTATTATTTTTCATTGCATAGTTGTGGCGGGTTTTTGTCAGCTCAGGGCTGTCGCCAAACAGGGCGATATAGTGTGCGGCAGTCTGTTCAATAGCCTGCAGACGTGTATCACCCAGCGTCAGTACGTCAGAGTCACTGTTATAAGTGTTATGCCGGTATTCCTGCTTCAATGCAAATTGCAGCGCATTTTGCTGCGCGGCATCCAGTGAATCATAGCTCCGGCCATACTGCTGCTGTGCAGTCAGTTCCAGCCAGGCCACCAGTTCACGGTGCAGCCAGTCGGCCGTCCAGTCTGGTGCCTGATAAGCGCCGTGGCCCCAGATAGACCCCAGCTGCATACCACCGACAGATTGCCATGCCGTCTGACCGTTCAGAATGCTCTGATTGGTCATAATTACCTGGCCCTGAGTATTAACCACCTTATCCGGGATAGGTGGCGCCTGGCGGTATACTTCCGCCCCGAAGTAGCCTAAAACCCCAAAGGTAATGGCAAGGATGCTGATTAACAGCCACCATAATTTACGATAGCCAGCCATAGTCTCTCCTGCTTATTATTGTGTTGTCTCTGAAATACATATCGAACTCCTGTGCTACATCAACGGTATTTCACTCCGCAACAGTGGATGGCAATAAGCAGGCCATAATTTAACATTATGATTTTCATTGATTTTGTAGTTTTCAACAGCGGTTTTGGGTGATATTTACCCTGTGGCAAACAGGGTGCTTTATACCGCGCCGGGTGGTAAATACCCTGTCAATAAACAGAAAGGGGTAGAAGACATTGAATGGTGTTATTTATCTTCTGATATTGTCAGGCTGCGAGGTTTTTTCTTTCTTTTGCGCTTTCTGGATCTGGATGGATTGTAATTACTGTTGCGAAATTCATTCGCAAGATATTGCTGTATTTTCGCATCATACTCTGCTATTTCCGCCTGCTGTTTTGCATCAATTTCTGCCTGGTGTTTTTTATGCTCGTAATCAAGCTGCCAGGCATGAACGGCGATACAGAGGCGCAGGCTAATCAAAGCACCGATAAATGCACTTATCGTAGGGCAGGAACTCATCCGGTTAATACTGCATGAATAGGTGTAGGTCACACCAAATAAGGCATCAATATCAACCAGCATTAACGCTATTGAGCTGAGTATTATACCAAACAGACACAGCAACAGTGGTATGGTGAAACCCAGTATCCGCCAGCCAATACCCTGTTTCCCCGAAATAAACTTAGAAAGAGAGGTTTCATTGCCTTTCAGTACAAAAGGTCTGGTGAAATAAGGGTAAATCAGTTTACAGCCAGTAATATAAACCGTCGTAAAGTAGAGGATTAGTACGAGCGTCGCGCCCGACAGCGCTTCAAGCAAAAATGTCATTGGGTATTAATGGCAGAGATAGGGGACATAAGCATTTTTATTGTGCAGCTGATTTTACTTTAAGCTCAGACAGTATCACTTTTTTATAAATATGAAAACGTTGGCCAATCTTAAACTCTACCTCTAATGCAGTATTTTGTTTTTCCGACGGCTTCTTTAAGGTGCAGGGAAAAACCGAGAGGCATTGTGCAATACCGCTCAGTTAAGCAGGAATCAGCTTACTCTAAGCTAACCGTTGAAGCCCCGGACGGGCGTAATCGAGCCCCCAGGGATGGGTTTACGGCGTGTTAGTGTGAGTAAGGTGATGGATGCTTTCACTTTAACTGACAGGTATTAGGGGGAATTGTGGACGTTTATTTATCAATTAAAAAGCTGCATCTGCTGTGCGCCATATTGACGGTATTACTGTTTGCCGGACGTTTAGTGCTCGATGCCTGTGGTCGTACCGGGTGGCGCAACAGTATTTTCCGCTGGTTGCCGCATATCAATGACACTATTCTGCTGACGCTGGCAATGGGCTTACTGGCATTAGGCGGCTGGCAACCTGGTGTGCATAAATGGCTGGGTATTAAAATTCTGCTGGTGGCCGGTTATATCATCAGCGGTGTTTTTGCACTGAATCTGCAACGCTCAAAAACGGTGCGGCTGGTGGCTGTGGTGCTGGCGGTAGCGCAACTGGCCGCTATTTTCTATCTGGCGCGGTTTAAGCCCTGGTAAGTTTACTGTCGCACTTATAAACAGGAGATAGCAAATGTACGGGATCTTACTGGCAACCCATATTCTGGCGGCCACCATCTGGACCGGAGGGCATCTGGTGCTGGCTATCGTGATATTACCTGGTGTGCTGAAACAGCGTTCCCCGCAACGGTTGATCGATTTTGAATCAGCCTATGAAAAAATCGGTATGCCTGCGTTAGTGATACAGGTAGTGACCGGGCTGATGCTGGCATATCATTTTTTACCTGATTTCAGCTTGTGGCTGGATATGTCTTTGCCACAGGCGAGGGGCATTATGATTAAGCTGGTGTTACTGGCTCTGACCGTCATATTGGCACTGGATGCCAGATTCAGGGTGATTCCGCATTTATCGGCATCAAAGCTGACCGATATGGCGTGGCATATTATACCGGTAACCATTATTTCGGTGTTGTTTGTATTAACCGGCGTGTCTTTCCGTACCGGCTGGCTGGTGTAAGAACCAGCCTGCAATCTGCTGCGCTTTGGTTCTGCGGCGTTAAAAACAGGCGGTAATAATACAGCTCAAAGCAGCTGTGCGGTACGAGTCGGCTGGCTTTGCTTGTGGGATTACAAGCAAAGGTCCGTGGCGCAGCTCTAAAACCCCTGGGATCAATCAGGCATTATCTAATGAATTTTTGACGAAGGCAGGTTTAGTCACTCTGCGCGATGGATGGATCAAGCTTCATTACTCTGAGTGAAACGCCCTGTGCGGATCCGCATGCAGGGTGTTGTGGGGACTGGAGGTTAGAAACCTCCGGTTACCCGATTAGGCTTTGGTTGCCAGCAGATATATACAAACGGATATAGATAGTGCTGATAGGCCAAGCGAAACAAATAATAAGATTTTAAATGCTGAAACCTGTTTCTTTGCTTCCTGTGCTGCAATTTCAATACCTTGAATTGCTTGTTGGAATTTTTCTGCCAATGTATGGATGGACTGTGCATTTTGAGTGGCAGCGGCCTGCAATTCTTCAATTTGCTTTGCAATAACAGGATCTATCTTCACGGATTCCGATTTTGAAGTAAAAGCCGGTATTGCAGCAGTTGCAATTTGAGTCACATAAGGAGCTAAAGCTTTGATAATTGGCAATACTTGAACAGCCATATTGATTTCCTTCTTTAAGTTATAGAATGCCTAACGTTTGGTTAAGGGGCGGGCTTTAGCCCGTCCCAGTGAGCGCAGCGAACGGTTTGAACCGTTTGTTAGATGCCGGTCTGAAGTTCGCTCCCACAGTGCTTGCACTTGATTGCTTCCGCTCTTATTGGTTCAGCGCAGAATGAGCACTTTTTCATGTCGCCATAGTTTCCCGTCTCTGCAGCTATCTGTTCCTTGTTCTTAGCCATAATGGCCCAGAAGAAGCCGACAACTGGGCAAAGAAAAGCGACTGCCCACATGGCCAAGGGCTTGGCGGCCATGTTATTCCCAAGCATAAATGATACGAGGATCATCAGAGGTACTGCCGGTGCAGCCATAGAAAAGAAGAGAAGAATGCCTGAGCGCCCTTTCTTACTTGCAATGAACGAGACAAGCAAACAAATAATGAGAAAAATAATAATCCAGTGAATTGGTTCCATGTGATTCATCCTTCGATAAAAGTATTAGTCTGACCAAATTGCGGCAGGTCCTGATTTACGTTGTGCCCCTGTGAGATCAGTCACTGTTATATTGTCGCCCTCTCGTTTCCAGCAGATAAGGTTGCTGATGCCTGTGCCAGGCTGGCTCGGCTTGCGAATCTCAACTGTATTCCAGCCATCGCAGGCGCCACCAATACTGGACGGAGTTTCTAACGCTGCGTATTCAGTACCGGCATCAATTTTAAGAAGCCCGGTGTAGGTCGGACGGCTTTCTTGTGGGGAGCAAGCGGTACACGCAAGCAAAAGCGAAAGTGATAAGGGACGAATCATGGTATCTCCTGAATTTTTCATAGGCATCTAACGCCTGAATTAAGCCGCGCCGCGAAGCGGCGTCGGCTTGAATGAATTGTTAGGCATTACCAGAAAACGCTGAAAGCAGGATATACCCGGCGGCG
>JARXRR010000035.1:0-39369 GCA_033792355.1 Chromatiaceae bacterium AAb-1 | reverse complement strand
GGTGGAAGCTACCACTTTTATAACTGAGGTGAAAGAGATGCTTTTATAAGGTATTGTTATTTATTGATTTAATTTTATGGTATACCGCTTGCTTTTATATTCGGTGTACTGTGACATAAGCGGCAGTACTTTTTTAAAATAATAAGACAGGAAATCATTATGCTACTGAAAATATTAACCGCGGCCGTACTGGCAATAAGCTTATCTGGTTGTGTCATCGCGATAGGCGATAAACAGAATGGCTCGAACAGCGATTGGAAAAAGGAACAGCGCTATAATCAGGAACAGATTAATAAACTGGCAACGGGTAACACGATTGACGAGATCCGAAACTTACTGGGCGTCCCTGATTTTTCTGAGTCTTTCAGTAAAGACGGAGAAACAGTGCAGGTATTGTTTTACCGCACACATCATACAAAAAGTGACGGGCGGACCACCAAAGACGAATGTACGCCATTAATTTTCCGGCAGGGAAAACTAACCGGCTGGGGTGATAAGGCTTATCAGTATTTGTAAGACCGGCAGTTAACATTTTGCATCAACCGGCCTGTATCTGCAGGATGCAGGCTGATTTTCCCCTGAGACAACAAGCAACTTGGCAACAAACAACCATACTGCTATTGTGGATAAAAAAACAACAATAATGACGGGGTGGTTATGCAGACTGAGTTTAATCATATTGAGCCTGAACAGTTAAAAGCCTGCCTGCTGAGCGGGGACGAACTGAAACAGGCCGCATCGGTGCTTTACCTGGCGTATCATGATGATCCTTTATTTATGGAGATTTTCAGAGCCGATAAAGCAGATTATGAACAACGCTTGCGGGCGGCAATTCGTGAAGAGCTAAGTGCGTTCTGGCAGTCACAGCAACCTTTTATCGGGTTGTTTCATCAGCAGCAGCTATTAGGTGTCGCCTGCCTTACCGGGCCGGACTCTGGTGCCGGGGCTGGCAGAGTCTGGTTATGGCGACTGAAAATGCTGCTGACCGCAGGTTATGTATCCACCCGGCAGTTACTGGAAAAAGAACAGAAAATTCATGCTGCTATGCCACAGAAACATTACCATACGCTGGCTTTTATTGCAGTATCTCCGAAATATCAGCATCTGGGGCTGGGACAGTATCTGTTACGGGCAGCAGAGACTATTATTGATAAAGACAGTCATTCTGCCGGGGTCGGGGTTTTTGTCTCTATGGATAAATATCAGAAATTTTTTGCTGATAACCATTATAAAGCAGTGACTGAACTGGTATTCGGGCGGGTGAGCGGCACGCTGATGTTCCGGGCAAAAACAGCTGTTGCGGGGTGATGGTTATGCAAAAGTTTGACTCTTTTTCTGCTTTTTATCCGTACTATCTGGCAGAACACCGGCATCCGGTATGCCGGGCTTTACATTATATTGGCAGCAGTCTGGTCATTCTGGTGTTGTGTTATGTTTTATTCAGCCAGAAATGGCAGCTGTTATGGGTATTACCTGTATTGGGTTACGGTTTTGCCTGGGTTGGGCACTTTTTCTTTGAGCATAATAAGCCGGCAACCTTTCAATACCCGTTATACAGCCTTGCTGCTGACTGGGTAATGTTAAAAGATTTTCTGACCGGTCAGCTGGATCGTAAAATGCCTGAGAATCGCTGACCGGCGGTAAAATCAGACGCGGTAAACCGGCAGATTAAAGGCTGCCAGGCGCATGCCAGACAGCAGTAACTCTGCCTGATAACGGCTGTCGCCATCGCCGCTGAAATCTACCTGATACTGGGTCAGTAAACGCCAGCGTCCCTGAACCTGCCTAAAGCGGTGCCCGGTTCTGCCACAGTCCAGTAATTGCAGCTGTTGCTGCTGACACAGATTTCTGGCCAGCGTAAGTGCCCGCTCGTCCTGTTTACGTTGCAGCCAGAAAATGTAGCAGGCTGCAACCAGCAGCAGAATCAGCCAGATCCCCCCCATGTGAAATACTCCTTCAGTTTTTCAGGAATAATGCTGTCATTATGGTTATTTTACAAGTGCTGCTCCGGCTTGTGATAATATTGCTCCTGCAAAGGAGAAACTATGTCACAGCATACTATTCATAACATTCTGAATAATATCGAGAGCGAACTGCGCCAGTTACGATTATGGAGTGCAACGGCTCCTGATGCCGCGGCATTTAACAGCACAATACCATTTTGTTACGACACTATGGCACTGGAGCAATGGTTACAGTTTATTCTGTTACCCCGATTCCGGGCGATGCTGGATGCCGGTGTGGCATTACCGGTAAAGATCAGTATTTTGCCGGTGGCAGAAGAAGCATTTAAAGCGCATGGCGTACTTGCGTATCCGTTGTTACAGCATATTGCATTGCTGGATAAAACCCTGTCAGCAGCATGATGACTGACATCTCAGAACTAACAATCCTGTATCAGGATGACTGGCTGGTTGCCGTAGACAAACCGGCAGGCATGCTGGTGCACCGCTCTTTTCTGGATAAACACGAAACCCGTTTTGTAATGCAGACCCTGCGTGATCAACTCGGGCAGCATGTTTATCCGGTACACCGGCTGGATCGCCCTACCTCAGGAGTACTGTTGTTTGCACTGTCTGCTGATGTTGCCAGAATGCTGTCTGAACAGAACGCTGCGCAAAAGTGGCGTAAAGGTTATCTGGCAGTGGTCCGGGGCTATATTGAGCAAAGTGGTGAGCTTGACTATCCGCTGGTGGAAGAGCTGGACAGGATAGCCGATAAATATGCCAGACAGGATAAAGCTGCACAGCAAGCGATTACCCGTTACCAGCCATTACAGCAGACCGAATTGCCATTTGCGGTTGGCCGTTATCCGACATCCCGTTACAGCCTGGTGGCATTACAGCCTTTGACAGGGCGTAAACACCAGCTACGGCGGCATCTGGCACATTTACGTCACCCGATAGTCGGTGACACCAGTCATGGTGATGGTAAGCATAACCGCTTTTTTCAACAGCATTTTCAGTGCCGCCGGTTGCTGCTGGTTGCCTGGCAGTTAAGCTTTTATCATCCGGTTACCGGAGCTGATATTACTATCAATGCCGGGCTGCATGAATTAATAAGGTTGTTTGAAAGACTTGAATGGCCGACTGACAGCACATATTACCAGAATATATTTTCGACTTTTTTACAGGATTAAATTATGGCCAGAATCGCAGTGATTGTCGGTACGGTTTATGGTGGTGCCCAGTATGTTGCAGAGCAGGCAGAACCGTTATTACAGCAGTATGGGCATCAGGTACAGATATTTGATGAGCCAGTGCTGGATAACGTATCAGGTTTTCAGCCGGATATCTGGCTGGTGATTACCTCAACCACCGGGCAAGGTGATATTCCTGACAATCTGTTGCCGTTTTTTCTGGAAACCCGTGAACGTTTTCCGTTACTGACGGGTAAGCGTTATGCCGTAATAGCAATGGGGGATCGCAGTTATGGCGATACTTTCTGCGGTAGCGGGCGGCAGTTTGCCGAATTGCTGGCTGAGTTGCAGGGCAGTGCCATAGCCCCGATGCTGGAAATTGATGCCTGTGAAACGCTACAGGCGGAAGAGGCCGCCTTGCCCTGGCTGGAACAGCATTTCAGCCAGCTTTGATCAGCTGTATTTATCCAGTTTGTTGTAAAGATGCTGTTGTCTGGTCTGGGTTTCGGTGCGGGAAAATTTATCCACCCACATGGCGGTGGCGCCACAAACCGCTATTGGCATCACAAATAAGTTAAACAGCGGGATCATACAGGCTATTGCTACGGTAATACCGAAAGCAAAGCTGTCCGGCCATTGCTGGCGCAGTTTCTGCCGCATATCGCGAAAGGGAACCTTGTGGTTATCGAAGGGGTAGTCGCAGTACTGAATAGCCAACAGCCAACTGGTAAACAGAAACCATAACACCTGACCTGCCACCGGCAACAGAAAAAACAACAGTAAAAAAATCACTGCCCTGGGCAGGGCATAACAGATTTTTTGCCATTCTCTGCCAAGTAAGCGGGGAATGTCTTTAATAAAGCCGGCAACCCCCAGGTCATTAACCGGTTTGCCTGTCAGATAAGCTTCGGTTTTTTCACTGAGTAAGCCATTAAAAGGTGCTGCAATCCAGTTAGCTACCAGCGTAAAGCTGAAGGCCATTCCCAGAATTACCGACATGACCCCCAGAGGGATTAACAGATATTCCAGCCAGTGCAGCCAGGCAGGCAGCCATTGCTGAATCCACAGTACCATGGCATTAACCTGTTGCAGCAGAAAATAAAAAGCAGCGGCAAACAATACCAGATTAATCAGCAGTGGAATAAAAACAAAGCGTTTCAGCCCTTTGGTACGAATAAGCGACAGCCCGCGGAAAAAGTAATGCATAACAATTTTATGTCATAGTGTCAGAGTATCCTGCTGGCAGTATAGCGTTAGCAAAGGAGCAGATGCTGCTGTTATTTAGTAACAGGATGTATCTGACAAACCGGTGCCGGATCTGTCCGGAGTTTTTCTGTTAACAGAGTGGTTTAGCGATGGTTTTTTCGTGCTAGAATAGCAATATCGTTAAACCTGAACCGGCCGCTGTCTGCTGATTCGGGAATATACTGAAAAATATGAGGTTAAAATAATGATTGTTTCAAGTATTGTTTTTGCCGCAACTGCGTTGTTGCTGATATTTGGTCTGACATTTCTGGTATCGGCGATTGCCGTGCCGGCAACTGAAGGTGAAAAGCGTTTTGAAAAGCGCCTGGAATATAGCGTACTTGGCGGCGGAGCATTAGTCGCCTGGCTGGTTTTATTTTTAATGGCATAACGTCGCTGCAGATGACAGGGTGTCATTTGCATGATCAGGGAAAAGATGATGGAGCCAGGTATGGCATTAGCCGTAAGACGCATTGCAGGTCTTCTGGCAGCAGGTAGCCTGTTTACCTGCATTTCTTTGTATAGCAAAAATATCCAGGCCGATACTGAACAGATTACGCTGACTGAATGGCCGGCGGAGCAGAAAGTCAGGCTGCGTTTTTGTTACGAAGATAAACAGTTATTGCCATATTATTCCGGTTCAGGCCAGCATGTGCCTGAGCGTCCCGGAGCCTCCGTAGAACATCTGCAACGTATTGTTGGGCGTACCCGGCGGGTCATACTTGAACTGGAGCGTTATCCGTGGCTGCGCTGCCAGAGCCGGCTACAGAATGCTGAAGCCGATGCCATTATTGCCGGATATCATCCTGATCGGGACCGGCTGGGAATATACCCGCGCTTTAGTGACAGTTCAGTCGATTACAACAGGGCAATCAGTCATCATGGCAATTGTCTGGTGCGCAGGCATGATGCTGACGAGCAGGAATTGCTGGAGCAGCTGACTATTGCCAGACCACATGGCTATGCCCAGCTGGACATGCCGGAAGATATTGCCGTAGTGGAAGCGGATTCTCAGGAAAGTGCATACCGCTTAACTGAATCCGGCAGGGTCAATGCGACCACCACACTGTGTATGGTGAATGGTATTAAAGGTGAAGATCCGGTGTTGCATCGTTATCACCTGAAAGTCATGTATCCGCCACTAACGCAAAGTTCAGGGTTTCTGGTATTCAGCCAGACCTTTTATGAAAAATATACTGAACTGGCCGAACTGTTATGGGCAAGTATGCCGCAATATAAACAGGAAGATGCAGAAGTTTATTATGACTATCTGTATTATCACCGGGCGGATATTACACCGCCCTGCGATAATGACGGGGAAATTAATCGATACTGCGAAGCAGGGCATTAATACCCACTTTGGCTCTGGTCTGGGCATCTACTTTCTTAACGATAACCGCAGCATATAAACTATGGCTGCCGTCTTTGGATGGGATGTTACCCGGCACCACCACGGCACCTGCCGGGACACGGCCGTAGGTTATTTCTCCGGTTTCACGATCATAAATGCGGGTGCTCTGGCTGATATAAACGCCCATAGACAGCACGGCGCCTTCTTCTACGATAACCCCTTCCACCACTTCTGAACGGGCACCGATAAAGCAGTTATCCTCGATAATCGTTGGGTTTGCCTGCAAAGGCTCCAGTACGCCGCCAATACCTACACCACCGGATAAATGTACATTTTTACCTATCTGCGCACAGGAGCCGACAGTTGCCCAGGTATCAACCATAGTACCTTCGCCGACATAAGCACCGATATTAACGTAAGATGGCATCAGCACTACGTTTTTTGCGATATAGCTGCCTTTACGTACTGCGGCTGGCGGTACTACCCGTACACCTTCTGCGGCAAAACGTGCGGCATCATAATCGGCATATTTCATCGGTACTTTGTCAAAAAAACGGTTTTCCGCGCCATCCATGACCACGTTGTCATTGATACGAAATGACAGCAGTACGGCTTTTTTCAGCCATTGATGTACAACCCATTCACCGGCAATTTTTTCAGCAACCCTGGCCTGACCGCTGTCCAGCAGGGCTATAGCGTTGCTGACTGCCTGGCGAATTTCGCTGCTGACGGTTGCCGGAGTAATATCGGCTCGCTGTTCAAAAGCCTGCTCGATAATGGTTTTTAAATCAGACATATGATGAATCTATCCTTCTGTTTCCTGTAAAATTTTGGCAATCAGCGCCCGTTTTAACAAGCTTTGCTGCTCCGCGGTTAATGCTTCGTCCTGATTATTCGATAGCATGAAGAAATCTTCTGCGCGTTCACCTATAGTAGTGATTTTTGCGGCATGAATATTAACTTCACAGTGCTGAAATACTTCACCAATATTAGCCAGCAAACCCGGTGTGTCCAGTGCGGCAATTTCCATCATCGTGCGATGTTTGGTGTTTCCCGGCAGAAAAACCACTTTAGGCGGAATATTAAATTGCCGCATCTGGCGTGACAGGCGGGATTTCTGGCGCGATAAATCCGGCTTGCCAAGAATAAACAACTCCAGAGCCCGTTTAATGCTGTTAATGCGCGAAGGGGAACTGACCGCCTCGCCGTTCTGCTCCAGAATCACGAAAGTATCCATAGCATAGCCGTCTTTGTTGGTCATGATCTGGGCGTCAAAGATATTCACCTTTTTGCTGTCCAGTGCAGATACCAGCTTTGCAAACAGGTTCGGCTGGTCAGGCGTATAAATAAATACCTGGGTGCCGCCACGGATCGGGGTTTTACTGACCAGCACCAGTGGCTCATGCGGATCTTTATGGCGCAGAATATGTTCACAGTGCCAGACGATCTGCTTCGGACTGTAACGGGCAAAATAGTCAGCTTTGATCCGGCTCCATAGCTGCAGAATTTCTGATTCACTGAAGTTTTGTTTTAGCAGCAGCGGCATGGTTTCTGCCTGGTTTTCGCGGATGAGATCGCGTAAATCCATCGGTTTTTCCAGGCCACGGCGAAAGGCTTTCTGGGTTGCCAGAAACAGTTCCCTGAGTAATGAACCTTTCCAGTCGTTCCACAGGTTATCGTTGGTGGCCCGGATATCGGCCAGTGTCAGGCAGTACAGATAATTAAGACGGGTTTCATCCCGTACCTTTTCGGCAAATTCAGCGACAACCTGCGGGTCATGGATATCCCGGCGTTGCGCGGTTACTGACATCAGCAGGTGATTTTCGACCAGCCAGGCAATCAGTTTACTGTCGAAGTCACTGAGCTTGTGCAGTTTGGCAAATTCCCGTACATCCATGGCACCCAGTTCGGAGTGATCACCCCCCCGGCCTTTGGCTATGTCGTGAAAGATCCCCGCCAGATACAGTAATTCCGGTTTTTCCATCCGCCGGACAATATCACTGCACAGCGGAAACTCGCTTTCATGCTCTGTCAGGGTATAACGATAGAGATTTTTTAACAGCCGGTGGGTGTGTTCATCGACGGTGTAAGCATGAAACAGGTCAAACTGCATCTGACCGACAATATTACGCCACTGTGGCAGGTATTCTGCCAGAATGCCGTAGCGGTGCATCAGGGTAATGGCTTTATCCATACCGCGCGGATGGCGCAAAATAGCCATAAACAGCTGGCGACAGGCTTCATAGTCCTGCAGGTCGCCCATCAGCCGGCGGCGAACCTGACGAACCAGCCGCATGGTGGAAGAATGAATACCGGTAATATTCGAGTTATTGGCAATATGCCAGAATAACCTGAGCAGATTATCGCGCCGGGCAAAGACCGCATTGTCGCGGGCTTTAATCAGGTGGCCCTGTAGTTCGAAGTTGTCGTCTAACAGCTGTGTTTTTATATTTTCCTGATTGTTCAGAATACTGCCTTCAAAATGCTGTAACAGCATTTCATTCAGCTCAGTGACCCGTTGTACCGAACGAAAAAAGCGTTTCATCATCCGTTCAACCGAGGCCTTGCCATCATCACCAAAGCCGAGACGGCTGGCTACCGCCGGCTGATAGTCAAACAAAATGCGGTTTTCGTTGCGTCCTGCTTCAAGGTGTAATGCAAAACGCATTTGCCATAAGTAGGCTTCTGATTCCATCAGTTCCTGATATTCGTCTTCTGTCAGGTACTGATAAGCCACCAGTTCGCGCATGGTGCGGGTGTGAAAATGCTTCTTCGCCACCCAGCCGATGGTTTGAATATCCCGTAAGCCGCCGGGGTTGGCTTTGAGGTTGGGTTCCAGATTATAAGCCGTGCCGTGATATTGGGCATGGCGTTGCTGTTGTTCGTGGCGTTTGGCCTGAAAAAATGCCTGGCTGCTCCAGAAGCTGCCTTTGCCTATTTCCTGCTGTAATTGCTCGAATAAGGGTTTATTACCGGTCAGACGGCGCATTTCCAGCAGGTTAGTGGCAATGGTAATGTCGTCTTTACCCAGTTTCAGGGTTTCTTTGAGGGTTCTGACACTGTGGCCGACTTCGAGCCGTAAATCCCATAAGGTGGTAATAAAAGCGGCTACCGCTTCCTGCTCTGTGTCAGATAAACGCTGTGAGGAAAGTAATAACAGATCGATATCAGAAAAAGGATGCAGTTCGCCCCGGCCATAACCACCAACAGCGATTAACGTCAGTTCTTTATTCTGACCGAGCCCGAACTTCTGCCATAACTGAATCAGTACTTCGTCGATAAAAATTGCTCTGGCCTTGACCAGCTGGTTGACCGGGTAATGGTTGAATGAGCGGCTCAGCCAGTCGTGAAAATCAGCAAAATGTTTTTTATAGCTATCGAGCGAATAGACCGGAGGAAGCGTTTTGCTGAACGATACAACCTGTGGCATAACAATTCCTCTTTAAAGTCAGATACGGATTATTCAGCAGTAAGAATGCGCTCAATCGTATCGTCTGAGCGTAATGTCAGGATTTCACAGCCGGTTTCGGTGACCAGGATAGTATGTTCAAACTGGGCCGACAAGCTGCGATCTTTGGTAACTACTGTCCAGCCGTCTTTCAGTACTTTACTGTGCCGGGCACCGGCATTGATCATCGGTTCTATCGTTAAACACATGCCTGCTTTCAGTTCGTCACCGGTGCCGGGGCGGCCATAATGCAGCACCTGCGGTTCTTCATGAAAACCTGCTCCGATACCATGACCACAATATTCACGTACCACTGAGTAACTATGTTGTTCAGCGTGTTGCTGAATAACATGCCCGATATCGCCAAGGCGCACACCGTCTTTCACTTTTTTAAGACCCAGGTACAGGCATTCCTGAGTTACCCGGATCAGACGTTCGGCCATGATACTGGCTTTACCAACCACAAACATTTTTGAGGTATCGCCATGATAACCGTCTTTGATGATGGTGATATCAACATTCATGATGTCGCCGTTTTTCAGCGGCTTATCATTGGGTATACCATGACAGATCACATAGTTTAGTGAGGTACAGATAGATTTTGGAAAACCATGATAATTCAGCGGTGCCGGAATGGCCTGCTGTACATTAACAATATAATCATGGCACAGGGTATTAAGTTCGTCAGTTGTGATGCCTGCCTGAATATGTGGTTCAATCATTTCCAGCACTTCTGCGGCCAGCCTGCCGGCTACCCGCATTTTTTCAATCTCTGCCGGGGTTTTAATGATTGCTGTCATGAAAAGTCTCTCTTACTGAATTACGCTGTAAAAATACACATTTTATTGTGTTTCGAAGGGCTCTATGGTATAAAGCGCGCCGCAATTTAGCAAATGCATTTGCCGTTATTTAACCGGAAGTGCAGATAAAACAGAATTGCAATATTGAAATAACACACATACATCGGCACGTACACCGGGGTGCTGTTGCCATAAAAAGGCTGCAGTCGGCGTATGGGATGTATGGAGGCTTAACCCCTAAAACAGGAAAAATATTCATGGCAAAAGTTTCTATGCGCGATATGCTCCAGGCGGGCGTACATTTTGGTCACCAAACCCGTTACTGGAACCCGAAAATGAAGCCGTTCATCTTCGGTGCCCGCAACCGTGTTCATATCATTAACCTGGAACAGACTGTTCCTATGATGAATGATGCGCTGGCGTTCATTCAGCAGGTTTCAGCTAAAAAAGGTAAGATTTTATTCGTTGGTACCAAGCGTGCTGCGTCTGAAGCTATCAAAGAAGCTGCAACCAAAGTTGATCAGTACTACGTTAATCATCGCTGGTTAGGTGGTATGCTGACTAACTGGAAAACGGTTCGCCAGTCAATCAAGCGTCTGAAAGATCTGGAAGCACAAAGCCAGGACGGTACTTTCGACAAGCTGACCAAAAAAGAAGCTCTGGATCGTACCCGTGAGATGGAAAAGCTGGAAAAGAGCTTAGGCGGTATCAAAGATATGGGCGGCCTGCCAGACGTGCTGTTTGTGATTGATGCTGATCATGAACACATCGCTATCAAAGAAGCCAATAATCTGGGCATCCCTGTAGTTGCCGTTGTTGATACCAACTCTGATCCAAAAGGTGTTGACTACGTAGTACCTGGTAACGACGATGCGATTCGCGCTATCCAGCTTTATCTGGGTGCTGTAGGTCAGGCGATTCAGGAAGGTCGTGACAAAAACATCGAAATTCAGGCTGAAGCCGAAACTTTCGTTGAAGCAGAGTAATTTTTCTGTCGTAGCCACTGTATAAACTGGCATACGCAGAACAACATTTGCAACAGGGGCCTCGCCCCTGTTTGTCTTACCGGAATTATGACGAGGATACTCCTATGGCTGTAACTGCCGCTTTAGTTAAAGAACTGCGTGAGCGCACTGGCGCCGGCATGATGGATTGTAAAAAAGCACTGGAAGAAACCGGTGGTGATATTGAAGCAGCAATTGACGCGATGCGTAAAAGCGGTCTGGCAAAAGCTGCCAAGAAAGCTGGCCGTATTGCTGCAGAAGGTACTATTTTAACTCGTGTGGCAAATGGTTACGGTATTGCAGTTGAATTCAACTGTGAAACTGACTTCGTAGCCCGCGATGCCAACTTCCTGGCGTTTGCCAACAGCGTAGCTGATCTGGCACATGCTAATAAACTGTTCACTGCAGAAGCAATTCTGGCAGCTGATTTAAACGGTACTTCAGTTGAAGATACCCGTGCTGCACTGGTTGCTAAAATTGGTGAGAACATCAATGTACGCCGTATCAGCGTAGTTGAAGGTAACACTATTGGTCAGTACATTCACTCTGGCCGTATCGGTGTATTAGCGGTACTGGAAGGTGGTAACGAAGACATCGCCAAAGATGTTGCTATGCATGTAGCTGCCAACAACCCTGGCTTCCTGACACCAGACGATGTTCCGGCAGAAGTGGTTGCCCGTGAGCGTGATATCCAGATCGATATCGCGGTTAACAGTGGCAAGCCAAAAGAAATTGCTGAGAAAATGGTAGCAGGCCGTATGAGCAAGTTCACTGGTGAAGTGAGCCTGACCGGTCAGCCGTTTGTAAAAGATCCTTCAGTTTCTGTTGGTGACTTCCTGAAACAGAACGGTGCTAAAGCAGTATCTTTCGTGCGTCTGGAAGTTGGCGAAGGCATTGAGAAGAAAGAAGAAGATTTTGCTGCTGAAGTAGCCGCACAAATCGCTGCCGCTAAGAAGTAATTTACGCTTTAGCAATGTGGCAAAACCCGCTAGAATAACCGCGACCTGATGTCGCGGTTTTTTTATTTTTATCCGCCAGCTTTCTTTCAGCACATTAATTTCAGCACTAGGGGTAGTACTCATGAGCGTGAATCCGAAACCAACCTACAGAAGAATTTTATTAAAACTAAGTGGTGAAGCCCTGATGGGGGATGAAGGCTTTGGTATCGATCCCAAAGTACTGGATCGCATGGCTCAGGAAATCAAAGAGCTGGTTGAACTGGGAATTCAGGTAGGTATTGTTATCGGTGGCGGTAATATTTTCCGGGGTGAAGGTTTGGCTAAGGCTGGTATGAACCGGGTGGTCGGTGACCATATGGGAATGCTGGCAACGGTAATGAATGGCCTGGCGATGCGGGATGCTTTGCATCGGGCTTATGTTAATGCCCGGATGATGAGTGCAATACCACTGAACGGTGTTTGTGATAACTACAGTTGGGCAGAAGCCATCAGCCTGCTTAAATCCGGCCGGGTGGTCATTTTTTCTGCCGGAACCGGTAATCCGTTTTTTACAACCGATTCTGCCGCCTGCCTGCGTGGTATTGAAATTGAAGCTGATGCGGTATTAAAGGCCACCAAGGTTGATGGCGTGTTTTCTGCTGATCCGGTAAAAGACCCGGCAGCAACGCTGTACCATAAACTGACATATGGCGAAGTGCTGGAAAAAGAGCTGAAAGTGATGGATTTAGCCGCGTTTACGCTGGCAAGAGATCATAACCTGCAAATCCGGGTATTTAATATGAATACGCCGGGAGCCCTGAAACGTGTAGTAATGGGTGAGCAGGAAGGAACGATAATCGACCACGCTGAAAATTTACAGTAAACTAAGCAGTAATTTTCCCCGCTGTATTGAATAGAACTAAGGATATATCGTGATTAACGAGATTATAAAAGACAGCAAAACCCGGATGGAAAAAAGCGTTGAAGCGTTAAAAGGCCAGATGACGAAGGTACGTACCGGCCGTGCACATCCAAGTTTGCTGGATACTATTTCTGTCTCTTATTATGGGTCAGATACCCCTTTGCGTCAGGTTGCCAATGTGTCAATTGAAGATGCCCGTACGCTGGCTATCACCGTGTTTGACAAGAGCCTGACCACCGCAGTTGAAAAGGCCATTATGGCATCTGATTTAGGGCTTAACCCGATGTCAGCTGGTACAACTATTCGTGTGCCGTTACCTCCGCTGACAGAAGAACGTCGTCGTGATCTGGTTAAGCTGGTAAGAGCCGAAGCTGAAAATGGCCGGGTTGCGGTGCGTAATATTCGCCGTGATGCTAACGCCGATGTAAAAGCATTACTGAAAGATAAAGAAATCGGTGAAGATGATGAACGCAAAGCTGCTGATGAAATCCAGAAACTGACAGATCTTTTCGTGAAGAAAATTGACGAAGTACTGGCAGATAAAGAAAAAGAGCTGATGGAAGTCTGATTAAAAGACTGATATCGGGACTAAGCGCCGTGCCGGTTATACTCCGCGGCGCTTTTTATTATTCAGACGATAAACCCGTGTACTGACTTAGCGGACAATCAGTTAATAAAGTAATACTACGTAAGGACAGGTCCTGGTTTATGACTGCAGCAGAGCAGATCAAGCAACAATCTTTGCCCCGGCATGTGGCGATTATTATGGATGGTAATGGGCGTTGGGCCCAGCGACGGGGAAAACCCAGGGTATGGGGGCATAAAAGAGGTGTTGAGGCTGTTCGGCGCAGTATCAGTTTTTGCCGGGAATTAGGGATAAAATCGCTGACGCTGTTTGCGTTCAGCAGTGAAAACTGGCGTCGTCCGGATGATGAAGTCAGCAGCCTGATGCAGTTGTTTATGATGGTACTGCAAAAAGAAGTTAAGGTGCTGCATAAGCATAATATCAGGCTGAAGATAGTCGGCGATACATCAGCATTCAGTGATAAACTGATTGCCAATATCCGCAAAGCAGAAACATTAACCGCAGCCAACGATGCCATGACGCTGAATATTGCTGCCAATTATGGCGGGCGCTGGGATATCGTTAACGCGACCAGGCAGCTGTTGCAGCAGATAGAACAGGGGCAGCTCAATATATCAGATATTACTGAGCAAAATTTTGCTAAAGCAATTCAGTTATCTGATCAGCCTGAGCTGGATTTACTGATCCGTACCGGGGGAGATTTGCGGATCAGTAATTTTCTGTTGTGGCAGGCTGCTTATGCCGAGTTGTGGTTTACCGAAACCCTCTGGCCGGATTTTAATCAACAGGTATTTTCAGAAGCCATTGCGGCTTTTATTAACCGCGAAAGGCGGTTTGGCTGTACCGGTGAACAGGTTCGCCGGTTAGCAGCCAGTAATAAAGGATAACTATATTGTTTAAACAACGCGTAATTACTGCCATTTTACTGGCGCCTCTGGCTTTAGCTGCCGTGTTTTTCCTGCCTTTACCAGGGTTTGCATTATTTGTTTCCTGTGCTTTTTTACTGGGAGCATGGGAATGGAGCGGATTCTGTAATTTGCCGGGTAAAGCGGTCCGTTTGGGATATGTTGCCCTGACCGCCGTATTGCTGGCGGTACTGTATGTTTTTCTGCCGCAGCAGTTACACTGGCCTTTATCTGATAATGTGCTGACCAGCGGTTTGTTGCTTAGTGGCATTGGCTGGTGGATTTTTGCCATATTTCTGGTGCTGACCTTTCCTAAAACCCAGCCTTTATGGGCCTCCAGTGACTGGCTACGGGCACTGATGGGGTGGCTGACATTAATACCTGCCTGGACCGGTATCCTGTTTTTACGGGCAATTGATTATGACGTGGCTCCATTTACCGGCGCATGGCTGATTTGTGTATTGCTGGGGATTGTATGGGCGGCAGATATTGGTGGTTATATTGTAGGTAAACCGTTCGGGCGTACTAAGTTATTGCCGAAAGTCAGTCCCGGTAAAACACTGGAAGGTATGCTGGGTGGCATTTTACTGGTTTTACTGCTGATAACGGCCATCGCTGCCTACCTTAACTGGCCTGAGCAGATATTTGCCTGGTACGTTGCGGCGCTGCTGCTTACGGTGTTGTCAGTCTTTGGTGATTTAACGGAAAGCATGTTTAAACGTGTGGCCGGGGTGAAAGACAGTGGTGCTTTTTTACCGGGGCATGGCGGAATACTGGACAGAATTGACAGTTTAACGGCTACGGCACCGCTATTTGCCTTGATTGTTGCCTGTTATGGTGGCTTCCACTGATGCGCCGGATTGTCATTCTGGGGGCTACCGGTTCTATAGGCTGCAGTACCCTGTCAGTTCTGGCCGGGCACCCGGATAAGTATCAGGTGCTGGCATTAACTGCCAGCGGTAATACTGATAAACTGCTGGCACAGTGTCTGATGGTTAAACCGCGCTATGCGGCTATGCTGGATCCGGTGGCCGCAGCAGAGTTGAAACACCAGCTGAAGCTGGCTGGCAGTACGACAGAGGTACTGGCTGGTGCGGCAGCACTGGCCGAACTGGCTGCACATCCGGACGCGGATATTGTTATGGCGGCCATTGTTGGCGCTGCCGGGCTATTACCTACGCTGGCAGCTGTCGAAGCCGGTAAAACAGTATTGCTGGCTAACAAAGAAGCGCTGGTGATGAGTGGTGAGCTGTTTATGTCAAAAGTAAAACAGCACCGTACAACTTTATTGCCAATAGATAGTGAACATAACGCTATTTTTCAGTGTCTGCCATTGGCATTGCAACAGCATCCTTATGATCAGGAGATGTCTGCTTTTGGCATAAGTAAGTTATTACTTACGGGTAGTGGCGGGCCATTTCTGACGACTCCGCTGGCAGATTTTGCTAATATTACCCCGGCGCAGGCAGTGGCACACCCTAACTGGGCGATGGGTCAGAAAATTTCGGTCGACAGCGCCACTATGATGAATAAAGGGCTGGAATTTATCGAAGCCCGCTGGCTGTTTAATTGCCCGCCGCAGAATATTACCGTGGTTATTCACCCGCAGAGTATTATTCATTCGATGGTACAGTATAGTGATGGTTCAGTACTGGCCCAGTTGGGGCAACCTGATATGCGGACGCCGATTGCCCATGCCCTGGCTTTTCCTGAGCGTATCAGCAGCCCGGTGCCGGCGCTGGATTTTATGCAGCTGAAAGCTTTTACTTTTGATGAACCGGATGAGAAACGTTATCCTAACCTCTATCTGGCTAAAGCAGCCTGCGAAGCCGGGCAGGGAGCTACCACAGCGCTTAATGCCGCCAACGAAATAGCAGTAGCTGCTTTTCTGAACGGGGAACTGAGCTTCTCTGGTATCGCACGGCTGAATGAAGTTTGTCTGGCACATTTTTCATCGTTCCGTGCAGACAACCTCGATGCTATATTAGAGCTCGATCAGGATGCGAGACGCTTTGCACAACAGCAGTTAAGGAATATTAAGTGATGTCGGGGATTTTGTGGAATATTGTATCTTTTATACTGGCGCTTGGCATTCTGGTTGCGGTGCATGAGTTTGGGCATTTCTGGGTTGCCCGTAAAAATGGCGTGCTGGTAAAGCGGTTTTCAATCGGTTTTGGTAAAGCGCTGTTTCGCTGGCGGGATAAGCAGGGAACTGAGTTTGTTATTGCAATGATTCCGCTGGGTGGCTATGTCAGGATGCTGGACGAACGTGTCGATCCGGTATTACCGCAATTTCAGGATCTGGCATTTAACCATAAAAGTGTATTACAGCGGATGTCTATTATTGCTGCGGGGCCGGCAGCTAACATCTTGTTTGCGGTTTTTGTGTTGTGGCTGATGTATATTATTGGCGTACCTGAGGTTAAGCCGGTGGTTTCCCAGGTTCAGCCGCAGTCAGTTGCCGCCCGGGCCGGAGTTTCTTCACAGCAGCAGATTATCGCGGTTAATGGCCGGGAAGCAAGGGATCTGCGCAGTGCGAATCTGTTGCTGGTGGAACAACTGGGAAAAAGCCAGATTGTGCTGGGGTTGCGTGATATCAATAGCGGTATGGAGCAACAACGGACATTAAATACCTCAGACTGGCAGTTCGACCCGGATCAGCAATCGGTATTTGATAGTCTGGGCATTCTGCTGGTACTGCCGGAAGTGTTACCTGAGGTGGCACAGATCAGCCCTGATTCTGTTGCCGAGCGTGCCGGATTACAACCCGGAGATCGCTTTATCAGCGTCAATGGCGAGGAAATAAAAAGCTGGCAACAGCTACAACAATTGATCCAAAATAGCCCGGAACAATTGCTGAGCCTTGAAATTGAACGGCAACAGCAGTTACTGACACTGGATGTTGTACCACAGCTGAGAATCACCGCAGATGGTTTTTCTCAGGGAGTCCTTGGTTTCATTCCCCGTACAACCGGTTGGCCTGAAGGTATGTTATATACCCAGCGTTATGGTGTCGTAGAAGCTGTAGCTGTAGGTATGAAGCAAACATGGCAACTGACGCGGTTGAGTTTTTCAATGATTGGAAAATTCCTGACCGGTGATGTTTCGGTTAAACACTTAAGTGGCCCTATTGCGATGGCACAGGGCGCCGGAACAACAGCCAGCCTCGGGTTTATTGCTTTCTTATCATTTCTGGCACTGATCAGTGTTAATCTTGCGGTGATTAACCTGCTGCCATTACCAATTCTGGATGGCGGGCATTTAATGTATCTGGTGGTGGAACTAATACGCGGCAAACCGGTCTCTGAAAAGGCGCAGGAGACAGGATTCCGTTTCGGGGCACTGGCCCTGCTGACGTTGATGGGAATTGCGCTGCTTAACGATATTTCTCGTTTGTAATAAACTAATCATATAAGTAGTTCACATAATGACAATGAAACGATTAGTAGCTGCGATGTTACTTGCAGGCTTTGGTAACTCGGTGCTCGCTGAAGAATCATTTACAGTACAGGATATTCAGGTAGAAGGTTTGCAGCGGGTTGCGCTGGGAGCAGCTTTGAATAATCTGCCTTTTAATATTGGCGATACGGTTACTGAATACAGTTTATCCAGAAGTATCAGAACGTTGTATTCCGCCGGGCATTTTGATGATATCCGGGTCCTGCGTGACGGCAATACGGTTATCTACCGCCTGAAAGAACGGCCAACCATCAATAATATTGAATTTGATGGTAATAAAGATATTAAAGAAGATCAGCTGAAAGAAAGTTTATCCGGTAACCGGGTAGAAGTTGGTGAACCTCTGGATAAGACCATTCTTAAAAATATTGAGAATGGCCTGACCGAGTTCTATCACGGTGTGGGTAAATACCAGGCAGAAGTAGAAATCATCGTAACTTACCTGCCACGTAACCGGGTTAATCTGAAAATTAAATTCGATGAGGGCGATGCCGCTTCTGTCCGTCAGATCAATATCGTTGGTAATAAGATTTTTTCTAACGATGAATTATTGGGTCAGATCGAATCCAAGCAGGATTTACCCTGGTGGCGTTTCCTGTCTTCTGACCGTTATCAGAAACAGACCCTGCAGGGCGATTTTGAAAAAATTAACAGCTACTATCTGGATCGTGGCTATCTGCGTTTTAATATCGATTCATCGCAGGTATCGGTCAGCCCTAATAAAGAGTCTGTTTATGTAACGCTGAATGTGACCGAAGGGGAACAGTACACCATCACAGGTGTGGATTTCGTCGGCGATCTGATAGGCCAGGATGAACTGGTCAGAGCCATTCTGCCTTTAAAACAAGGCCAGCTTTATAATGGTGCGCTGGTAACCTATACCGAAGAAAGTATTGCCCGGCTAATGGCCCGGTTTGGCTATGCTAATTCCAAGATCCGTACCATCCCGAAGATAAACGATGAGACGAAAGAAGTTGAACTGACGATCAGTGTTGATCCTGGAAAACGGGTTTACGTCCGTCGTATTGGGGTGAAAGGTAATTCAAATACCAAAGATGAAGTTATTCGCCGTGAATTGCGTCAGATGGAAGGTGCCTGGCTGTCAAATGACGGTCTGGAATTGTCTAAAAACCGTATCCAGCGTTTGCCTTATATTGAAAATGTTGAGTTTGAAACTACTCCGGTAGCAGGCTCAGATGATCAGGTTGATATTGCATTTACTGTTAAAGAGCAGCCATCAGGAAGTTTTAATGCCGGTATTTCTTACGGTAACTATATGGGGCTGTCATTCCAGGTTGGCGTACAGCAGGAAAACTTCATGGGCTCAGGCAACAGTGCCGGTATCAGCCTGAGTACCAATAAATACCAGAAACAAATCAGTATGACTTATACCGATCCTTATTTTACGCTGGATGGTATCAGTCTGGGTGGTCAGGTATTCTATTCCGATCTGGATTACAGCAGCGCATCTTCTAACCTTGAAGCTTATAATCAGCGCCGTTACGGTTTTGGTGGTAATATCGGTTATCCGATCAACGAATATAACCGCTTAAATTTCGGGGCTAACTATGTGGTTAATAAAATTAACTACATTAATGAGTATGATCAGTTGCGTCATTTCCGGGGTGTACTGATCGATGAATCCAATCCGGATGGCGGTTTCCATTTCACCAACTACGAGTTGTCTGCCGGCTGGGTGCAGAGTACTTTGAACCGTGGGTTATTCCCGACAGCGGGGCACTATTTTGGTCTTAATTTCCGGATCACGACGCCTAATTCTGATTTGACCTATTTTAAAACCATGTTCGAAGCACGGAAGTATTTCCCGCTGAGTAACGATCATGCCTGGTCATTCCTCAGTAAGCTGGAATTAGGTTACGGTAATGGTTACGGTAGTAAGAACGGTTATGACTATACGCTGCCATTTACTGAGAACTTCTATGCTGGCGGACAGAACCTGCGTGGGTTTGAAAGCCGGATTATCGGTCCTCATGCGATTTACCGTTATGCCACTTCTGTTCCGGGCTTACCTAACCCTGTTTCGGGCACAGGTTCTGACTTCCCGTTAGATCCGTCAAACGACAATTATCAGGTATCACAGCGTTCTACCGGTGGTAATGCGATGGGGATTATGACTCTGGAGCTGATTACGCCGACACCATTTTTAAGTGATGATTACCGCAATTCAGTCAGAACCAGTATCTTTGTGGATGCAGGGAATGTCTGGGATACAGAGTTTGATATTAATCGCTATGCCGGAATGACGGCGATCAATAACAGCTACAGCCCTAAATTAGTCGATTATTCAGATCCAAGTTTAATTCGGGCGACAGCTGGTGTATCTTTACAGTGGATTTCACCAATGGGTCCACTGACGTTCAGTCTGGCCAAAATTATTAAAAAATATGATGGTGATTTGCAGGAAAACTTCAGTTTTAATATTGGTACAACATTCTGATTAAAGTATAGGAATACTATGATGTTTAATAAGAGTTTCACTAAATCGGCATTATTGTTAGTGGCAACATTATTCATTGCCGGTAATGCTGCGGCAAAAGAAATGAAAATCGGTTATGTCGATGTTCAGGCCGTTGCGTCTCAGATCCCTCAGTCTGTGGCAATGCAGGAAACGATCAAAAATGAATTTTCTGCCCGTATTGAAGAAGTCGGTAAGCTGGAAAAAGACATTGCATTCAATATCGAAAAGCTGCGCCGTGATGGCCCGACCATGAGCGAGAAGCAACAGGAAGAATTAAAAGAGAAAGTCAATCAGCAACGCCAGCAGTATGAAAACCTGGCACGTCCGCTGGATGAGCAGATCCGCAACCGCAACAACGAAGAGCGTAATAAAATTCTGGGCCTGATTAAAGCGGCTATTGATGTCGTTGCAGAGCGTGAAAAATATGATCTTATCCTGAACTCAGGCGCTGCGGTTTATGCCAAACCTGAATATGATATTTCAGAGGCAGTTATTACCCAGGTAAGTAAAGCAAAATAATGTCTGATTTTTCTTTATCTATGCTTGCTGAGCAGCTTAATGCTCAGCTGGTTGGAGATGCGGATTGCCGCGTCTCTTCCGTCGCGACTCTGGAAGGTGCACAAACCGGTCAGCTGAGTTTTCTGTCAAACCGCAAATACCGTAAATATCTGTCACAAACAGCCGCTTCTGCTGTGCTGATAAAAGCCGATGATCTGAGCTTTGTTGCACCGGGCGTTAATGCGCTGGTCGTTGCTGATCCCTACGTTGCTTTTGCCAAAGTTGCTCAACTGCTTGACTCCACTCCCCGCATCAGTGCAGGTATCCATCCATCTGCTGACATTGATCCGTCAGCGGTAATAGAAGCTGATGTGTCTGTCGGTCCTTATGCTGTTATAGCTGCAGGGGCACACATCGGTGCCGGTTCTCAGATTGGTGCCGGCTGTTTTATCGGTGAAGGTGTCAAACTGGGCGCAGGCTGTCGTTTATGGCCAAATATCACCCTGTATCACCGCGTTGAACTGGGTGATAACTGTCTGGTACATAGCGGCACCGTAATTGGGGCTGACGGTTTTGGTTTTGCTAATGAGCGTGGCAACTGGCTGAAAATACCGCAAACAGGTTCTGTGATTATCGGCCGTGATTGTGATATCGGTGCCAGTGTTACGATTGACCGTGGTGCGATAGAAGACACGGTAATCGGTAATAATGTGATCATTGATAACCAGTGCCAGATTGCCCATAACGTACAGATCGGAGATCATACTGCTATGGCTGGCTGTACAGTTGTTGCTGGCAGTACTAAAATAGGGCGCTACTGTATTATTGGTGGGGCTGCTGTAATAAACGGACATATCGAAATCTGTGATGGTGCGCATATTTCCGGTATGGCGATGGTAATGAAACCGATTACCGAAAAAGGCATGTATACTTCCGGAATTCCTGCTACATCCAATGCAGAATGGCGGAAAAATACAGCTCGCCTGCGGCAGATAGAACAATTACATCAGCGGGTGCGTCAACTTGAATCTCAGATTGCACAACTGCTGGACACTGAAGCTGCACAAGCGTCGACAGAGGATTAATTTTGTCTAATCAACTCAATAGCCTGGACATTCAGGAAATTATGGCGTTACTGCCACACAGATATCCTTTTCTGCTTATTGACCGGGTACTGGATTACACACCGGGCGTATCTCTGACAGCGATTAAGAATGTCACCGTTAACGAACCTATATTTACCGGTCATTTTCCCGGTTTACCTATTTTCCCCGGTGTACTTATTCTGGAAGCATTAGCCCAGGCAACCGGTATTCTGGGATTTAAAACTGTAGCAGAACGTTCAGAGAACGAGCTTTATCTGTTTGCTGCTATTGATGAAGCCCGCTTTAAAAAACCGGTTGTTCCCGGTGATACTATGGTTCTGGAAGTTAAGTTTCTGAAAGAGCGCCGCAACATGTGGAAGTTTTACGGCGAAGCGAAGGTAGATGGCCAGATTGTTTGCTCGGCGGAGCTGATGTGCGCCAGAAGAGAACTATAACGTGATTCATTCAACAGCAGTAATTGAAGCTTCAGCCCGTATTGGCCACAACGTAAAAATTGGTGCTTTCAGCTATATCGGGCACGATGTCACTATCGGTGACGATTGTATTATTGAAACGCATGTTGCCATTAAAGGTCCTGCAACTATAGGTAAAGGTAATCACTTTTATCAGTTTGCCAGTATCGGCGAAGCCTGTCAGGACAAAAAATACAATGGTGAACGGACAGAGTTAATTATCGGTGATTACAATGTGTTCCGTGAAGGCTGCTCGGTACATCGCGGTACAGTTCAGGATCAGGGGAAAACCATTATCGGTAACCATAACCTGTTTATGAACACGACCCATGTCGCTCATGACTGTGTTATCGGCAACCATGTTATTTTTGCCAGCAGTGCGCAGGCGGCCGGGCATGTTCATATCGGTGACTGGGCTATTCTTGGCGGAATGACCGGAGTGCATCAGTTTGTGCATATCGGTGCCCACAGCTTTTGTGGTGGTGGTTCTATTGTGCTGAAAGATGTGCCGCCTTATCTGATGGTACATGGTTCTCCGTCGGTTCCTGCCGGTATCAATGTTGAAGGTCTGAAGCGGCGGGGCTTTAGTTCTGAAGCCCTGTTAGAAATCCGCAGGGCATACAAAGAAGTCTACCGTAAAGGGTTAACCGTTTCTGAAGCGTTGGCCGGGCTGGAACAAAAATCCGGGCAATTCCCGGAAGTAAAAGTTTTTACAGATTTTATCGCCGCTGCCAGCCGGGGTATTGTCCGATAAGTATCTGTACCGGTGGCAAAAGTACATAGCTGAGCATATTATGCAGACATTCTGAAACCGGTTACCATAAAATATGAATAAGAATAATGAGTTAATTAAGATCGCTATTATCGCCGGGGAACACTCCGGCGATATTTTAGGTGCCGATCTTATCAAAGCATTACAGCAGCAATATCCGAACGTACAATGCTATGGCATTGGTGGCCCGCGTATGAAACAGCTGGGCTTTCAGGCCATCTTTGATATGGAGGAGCTGGCAGTAATGGGGTTGGTTGAGGTACTTGGCCGTTTACCCCGCTTACTGAAAGTTAAACGGGAAATTGTACGGACCCTGCTCGATAACCGGCCTGATGTTTTTGTCGGTATCGATGCGCCTGATTTTAACCTGCCGGTTGAGCTTGAACTGAAAAAAGCAGGTATTAAAACCGTGCACTATGTCAGCCCTTCTGTGTGGGCATGGCGTCATAAACGAATTTTTAAGATTGCTGCGGCAACAGATATGGTGTTGTCACTGTTACCTTTTGAAAAAGCATTCTACGACAAATACCAGGTCCCCTGTACTTTTGTAGGGCATACCCTGGCAGATGCTATGCCGCTTGAGGTCGATAAAACACAGGCTAAAACCAGCCTCGGACTGCAAAGCGACAAACCGGTACTGGCTGTTATGCCTGGCAGTCGCAAAAATGAAATAAAGCTGCTGACAGCGGATTTTCTCAAAGCGGCAGCGATATTACAGGGCCGTTATCCGCAACTGCAAATAGTGACCAATATGGTGACAGCGGAAAAAGCACAGCAGTTTGAGCAGATAAAAAACCACATTGCGCCAGACTTAAAAATCAGCCTTTACACCGGTCAGGCCCGCGATGTACTGATGGCTGCCGATACGGTATTTATTGCATCCGGTACTGCAACACTGGAAGCTATGCTGGCTAAATGTGCTATGGTGGTGTCATACCGTGTGAACAGCCTGACATACCAGATTGCCAGGAGACTGGTAAAAATTACCCATTTCAGCCTGCCTAATTTACTGGCAGGAAAAACCCTGGTGCCTGAGTTATTGCAACATCAGGTGACGCCTGAAAACCTGGTTGATGCTATGGACCCTCTGCTGGCAGGTGAGCAACCGGCGCTACAGCACAGTTACCTTGAGTTGCATCAGCAGTTAAAACGTGATGCCAGTCAGCAGGCTGCAACAGCAATTCTGGAGTTGATTGAAAAAGATGCTGTATCCGAGACCTGATGTTTCCCTGATCTGTGGTGTGGATGAAGTTGGCCGGGGGCCACTGATCGGCGCTGTGGTTACCGCTGCGGTAATTCTTGATCCTGCCCGCCCGATCAGCGGGCTGGCTGATTCCAAGAAACTGAGCGCGACTAAACGGCAGACACTGGCTGAGCAAATTAAAGAACATGCCCTGGCGTGGTCACTGGGGCGGGCAGAGCCGGATGAAATTGATCAACTCAATATACTGCATGCTACCATGCTTGCTATGCAGCGTGCTGTTGCCGGTTTGTCTGTAAAACCAGAATGGATCCTGGTTGACGGCAATCGCTGTCCGGAGTTTCAGATACCGTCTACCGCTGTGGTAAAAGGGGATGCGCTGGTTCAGGAAATCAGTGCGGCATCTATTCTGGCAAAGGTGGCCAGAGACAGTGAAATGACTAGGCTGCATCAGCGTTATCCGCAGTATGGGTTTGATCAGCATAAAGGTTACCCGACGGCGCAACATCTTGCTGCGATACAACAACATGGCATTCTGGCAGAGCACCGGCGCAGCTTCAGGCCGGTAAGAGAACTGGTTGTGTTATGAGTCATCCTGCTTTTATTCACCTGCGGGTTCACAGCGATTTTTCGATGATCGACGGGCTGGCGAAAATTAAGCCTATCGTCAAAGCGGCACAGAAACAGGCAATGCCTGCTATCGCCTTAACAGATCAGATGAATTTATGCGGGCTGGTACGTTTTTACAGTACTGCGCATGAAGCGGGAATCAAACCCCTGATTGGTGCCGATTTCTGGGTACAGCATCCGTTATTTCCGGCAGAAAGCAGCCGGATGTTAATTCTGGCGGCAGATAATGATGGTTATCAGAACCTGACTATGCTGATTTCCAAAGCGTATCTGCGCGGGTATATCGATGGTAAACCGCAGATTGAGCATGAATGGCTGGCAGAGCATGCCACCGGACTTATCCTGTTATCTGGCGGTAAAGATGGTTTGGTAGGTAAAGCACTACTTAAAGATAACCAACAGAACCTGCAGCAGTTGCTGCAATTTTATCAGCAGTTTTTTGCTGATCGCTTTTATCTGGAGCTGATCCGGACCGGCCGCGCAGACGAAGAACTCTATATTCAGAAAGCGGTTGAACTGGCCGAGCAGCAGGGATTACCCGTTGTTGCCACCAATGAAGTGGTGTTTCTGGAAGCCGATGACTTTTCGGCACATGAAATCCGGGTGGCCATTCACGATGGTTATACGCTGGATGATAAGCGGCGCCCGAAAAACTATTCCGAGCAGCAATACCTGCGATCTGAACAGGAAATGCAGCAATTATTTGCTGATTTGCCGGAAGCATTAGAAAACTCGGTTGAAATAGCCAAGCGCTGTAATGTAACGATCCGCTTAGGTGAATATTTTCTGCCGGCTTTCCCGACCGGGGGAATGACTGATGCTGACTATCTGGTATTAAAATCCCGTGAAGGTCTGGAAGACCGGTTGGTACAACTTTTCCCCGATGAAACAGAACGCCAGCAGAAGCGGGCTGAATATGATGAGCGGTTGCAGATTGAGCTGGACGTTATTAACCAGATGGGCTTTCCGGGCTACTTTCTGGTTGTAATGGAGTTTATCCAGTGGAGTAAAGATAACGATATTCCGGTGGGGCCGGGACGGGGCTCCGGTGCGGGGTCGCTGGTGGCTTATGCACTGAAAATTACTGATCTTGACCCGCTGGAATTTGATTTACTGTTCGAACGTTTTCTGAATCCGGAACGGGTGTCAATGCCGGATTTTGACGTCGATTTCTGTATGGACCGGCGTGATGAAGTAATTGATCACGTTGCAGATATGTATGGCCGTGATGCGGTATCACAGATTATTACCTTTGGTACTATGGCAGCTAAGGCCGTTATCCGCGATGTTGGCCGGGTGCTGGGGCATCCGTATGGTTTTGTTGACCGTATTTCTAAACTGATCCCGATGACACCGGGCATGACACTGGAACAGGCATTTAAAGAAGAACCCCGTCTGCCAGAGCTTTATGAGCAGGATCAGGAGGTTAAAGACCTGATTGATATGGCTCGCCGGCTGGAAGGCGTCACCCGTAATGCCGGTAAACATGCTGGTGGTGTGGTAATTGCCCCAACCAGAATCACTGACTTCGCACCGATTTACTGTGATGAAGAAGGGCATAACCCGGTTACCCAGTTTGATAAAAACGATGTGGAATATGCCGGGCTGGTTAAGTTCGACTTCCTTGGTCTTCGAACGCTGACCATTCTGCAGTGGGCCGTTAATATGGCGAATGAGCGGCTGCAGAAAGAAAACCGCACCCTTATCGATATTAATAAAATCCCGTTGGTGGATAAAAAGAGTTTTGACCTGCTGCAACGGGCAGATACCACAGCGGTATTCCAGCTGGAATCCCGCGGTATGAAAGATTTGATCCGCCGGCTGCAACCTGACTGCTTTGAAGATATGATCGCATTGGTAGCCTTGTTCCGGCCGGGGCCATTGCAATCAGGTATGGTAGATAACTTTATTGACCGTAAGCGGGGCCGGGAAGCAATCTCCTATCCTGATTCGCAGTATCAGCATGAATCACTGAAACCGATTCTGGAACCGACCTATGGCATCATCCTGTATCAGGAACAGGTGATGCAGATTGCGCAGGTATTATCCGGTTATTCGTTAGGTGGCGCTGACTTACTGCGCCGGGCGATGGGTAAGAAAAAACCGGAAGAAATGGCCAAACAGCGCGATACCTTTCAGGAAGGGGCCGCAAAGAATGGTATTGATCCGGAGCTGGCAATAAAAATCTTCGATCTGGTGGAAAAGTTCGCCGGTTATGGATTTAACAAGTCGCATTCGGCCGCTTATGCACTGGTTTCTTACCAGACGCTATGGATGAAAGCGCATTATCCGGCGGAGTTTATGGCGGCGGTAATGTCGGCTGATATGGACAACACCGATAAAATCGTAACCCTGGTGGATGAATGCGAGCATATGAAGCTCAAATTGATCCCGCCGGATGTAAATACCGGACAGTATAAGTTTACCGTAAACGAACAAGGGCATATCGTTTACGGTATCGGTGCTATCAAAGGTGTGGGTGAAGGCCCGATAGAGGCTATTATTGATGCGCGTGAAAATAAAGGGGCTTTTACCGATCTTTTTGATTTTTGTGCAAAAGTTGATTTAAAACGGCTTAATCGCCGGGTTATTGAAAAACTGATTCTTTCCGGCGCCATGGATCAACTGGGACCACACCGGGCGGCAATGGCAGCAAGCCTTGAAGAGGCGATGAAAGCCGCTGAGCAACATGCTAAAGCCGAAGCAATGGGGCAGGATGACTTATTTGGTTTGCTCAGCCCCGAACCGGAACAGGCTGCTCAGGCGTTTAAACAGGTTCCTCCGTGGCCGGACGAAGTCTGGCTGGAAGGAGAGCGTGAAACATTAGGCTTGTACCTGACAGGGCATCCGATTAACCGCTATCTGGATGAAATACCGCATTATATCTCCTGTCGTCTGGTTGAGTTACAGCCGACCAAGAAAGATCAAAGTGTCACTGTCGCCGGACTGGTCGTATCGGTGCGGGTAATGATTAACAAAAAAGGACGACGCTGGGCTATCGTAACGCTGGATGATAAATCTGCCCGGCTGGATGTCCGCTTTTTTCCTGAACAGTTGGAAAGTTTCGAGCAGCAACTGCAAAAAGATCATATTCTTACTGTTACCGGACAGGTCAGCTTTGATGATTTTAACGGTGGCCTTACAATGACCGGCCGCGATGTCAGCGAAATTACCCAACAAAGGGAAAAATGTCTGAAATCACTGAATATCACTGTACAATCTGAGTTGATAGACGCACATTATCTGCAAAGATTGCAGCAGGTGCTGGAAGAATTTAAAGCAGGAACAGTACCGGTAAATGTCCGCTATCAGCGGCAGGAAGGACAAGTAACACTCAAGTTAGGGACAGCATGGTGGGTAACACCCACAGACACTTTGTTGCATCAGCTGAAACAATTAGCAACAATAGAACTGGAATTTAATTAATTTAGGTAGTGACAAGTCGATGATGCTGAATTATTTAGAGTTTGAGCAGCCGATTGCTGAACTTGAAGCAAAAATAGACGAATTACGCAATGTCAGTCGCAATGGCGATTATGATCTTGGGTTAGAAGAAGAAATTAATAAGCTGAAAGAGAAAAGTCTGAACCTGACCCGGAAAATTTTTTCTGAATTAGGCGCATGGCAGGTTGCTCAGTTGGCACGTCATCCGTTGCGTCCTTATACACTGGATTATATTCGCAATATTTTTACCGATTTTGATGAACTGGCAGGTGATCGTACTTTTGCCAATGACACTGCGATCGTTGCCGGTACTGCCCGTCTGGGGGAGACACCGGTAATGATTATCGGGCATCAGAAAGGGCGTGATACCAAAGAAAAAATCAAGCGTAACTTCGGTATGCCAAGACCTGAAGGTTACCGCAAAGCATTGCGGCTGATGGAAATGGCCGAGCGCTTTAAGATGCCAATTATTACCTTTATTGATACACCGGGTGCTTATCCGGGGATTGGTGCAGAAGAGCGTGGCCAGAGTGAAGCGATAGCCCGTAACCTGAAAGTGATGGCGGGTTTAAAAGTGCCGGTAATCTGTACTGTTATTGGTGAAGGTGGTTCCGGTGGGGCGTTAGCTATCGGCGTTGGTGACAGGGTGAATATGCTGCAATACAGCACTTACTCGGTTATTTCACCTGAAGGCTGTGCTTCTATCTTATGGAAGAGTGCCGAAAAAGCACCTCTGGCAGCAGATGCTATGGGTATTACGGCTCCCCGCCTGAAAGAACTTGATCTGGTAGATGATATTATTACTGAGCCATTAGGTGGTGCGCACCGGTCACCTGAACAAATGGCCCAGAGCCTGAAAAAAGTATTGGTACGTGATCTGGAGCAACTGCAAATGCTCAGTACTGCAGAACTGCTGGACAAACGTTATAAGCGTCTGATGTCGTTTGGTTATTGCTGATACTTATTTTTCCGTTTTACGGCCAGTGCTGTTGCACTGGCTTTTTTATGCTAGTCTGTCAGCGTTTCTCTTAACGTCCGGTCTTTATGTCAGTGATTTCTGTTGAACAGGTACTTTGCAGTATCAGGCATTTTTCGGCTACGAAAGTGGTGCTGGGGTTAAGTGGCGGGCTGGATTCTATGGTGCTGCTGGAACTGCTGCATCAGGCCAGACAGCAGCAGCACTTTGACTTGCAGGTGGTGTATGTTAATCACGGGCTGAGCCCCAATGCTGATAGCTGGGGAGTGTTTTGCCAGCAGCAGTGTCTGTTGCGCGCAGCCGGGTTTCAGCAAATTCATTTAAAACTGGCTGCCGGGGCTAACCTGGAAGCCAGAGCCCGCGAAGCGCGTTATGGTGCCCTGGCAGAATTTATCACCGCCAAAACACATTTACTGATGACTGCACATCATGCAGATGATCAACTGGAGACTTTACTGCTGGCACTGAAGCGGGGTTCGGGGGCCGCAGGGTTAAGTGGTATTGCCCCCCAAAAACCTTTTGCTTCCGGCTATATGGTGCGGCCTTTATTATCTGTCACCCGGCAGCAATTACAGCAAATGGCGGAGCACTGCAAATTACTGTGGATTGAAGATGAAAGTAATGCCGACGAGCAATTCGAGCGTAATTTTATCCGCCACCAACTGACGCCAATTCTGAATGCCCGCTGGCCTGGTTTTGTGCATACGGCTGCGCGCAGTATGTCGCATATCGCTGCATTACAGCAATTAACTGATCAGTATACAGAGCAGGCTTTACCGCATTGCGTGCAGCATAAGCGGCTTAATCTGCAGGCGTTACAGCAATATCCGCTATTACAGCAGGATTTGATTATCCGGCGCTGGCTGGCAGGTTTTGGCCTGAATATGCAGACTCAGTGGCTGCAAACACTAAAGCAACAGATTATTGCTGCCAAAGCCGATGCCACTCCTTTGTTACAACTGGGCGATTATCATATCCGCCGTTTCGATAATTGGCTTTATCTTTGCCAGCCAACAGAAATACCCGCAGCCGGCACCCTGCAAAGATGGCAGGGAGAAACAGCTGTAACGCTGCCTGGCGATGCGGGGATCTTACATTTTGGCCGACAGCCGTCTGCTGGCAGTCTGCCGGTTGCTCTGACATCTGCGGCGGTCAGCATTACCTTTGGTACTTTCAGCCTGCCGTTTAAACCGGCAGTTGCTCAGCAACATAAACCGCTTAAACAGTGGCTTAAACAGTGGAAGGTTCCACCATGGCGAAGAGGAAGTATTCCATTATTACTGGTTGATGGAAAGTTACAGCTGGTAGCCGGCTATGCCTCTGCTGTAACAGAAACCCAGTCTACGCACTGGGTTTTATGGCACACTCAATCTGAAGATTAAAGGAAGGTAGGTTATTACCGCTGTGCTGTTTTCAGCTGGTTTTTGCCAGCATGTTTGGCAGCATATAAAGCCTGATCTGCCAGCCTGAATAGCTGTGATAATTCATTAACCTGTTTTAGCCTGGCCAGCCCCAGGCTGGCGGTTACCTGATATTGCTGGCAAATATGATGCTGATTTATCGCTTTAATCAGCCTGCTTGCAACCAGCTCTGCATTTTCAGAATCGTGATCCGTCAGTATTACGGCAAATTCGTCACCACCAAAGCGGAACAGATTATCCGTTTCACGTAAAGTGTCCCGCATCGCATCGGCAACGGCCAGTAAAACCTCGTCACCGGTATGGTGACCATAGTGATCATTAACCTGTTTAAAGTTATCCAGATCCAGCAACAACAGTGCACAATCTTCATTATGGCGCTTTGCAAGCGTAGTGGCTTTGTGCAGGCAGTCATCAAAAAAACGACGGTTTCCTAATGATGTCAGGTTATCTTTCAGGGCCATTTGCTGTAACCGGGTAACTACCAGCGCATTACGTAATGCGAACAGCCAGTCGCTTTCTAACAGCAACAGTTCCCGTTTCAGCATCGGGGTAAATATACAGTTGCTCCGGTATACGATTTCAGCCAGACATTGCTGCTGTAACACCAGTACACTACGATGTTCGTACAATGCACTTCCAGAACCCGCAGCATGATATTCACCGGCAGCGGTATTCAGTTGTATCCCCATTAGTGGCATAACCTTGCCGGCAGCCATAGAAAAAATATCCAGTTGTTCCTGCAACTCCAGCGTGGTCTGTAATTGTGCCAGCAGGTCTTTTCCGGCAGCGGCCGGTAATTCAGACCAGTGCTGCAACTTAGTGACAGCGGCATAGCTGGGGGCCTGATTCATGGCTACATCGCGGAATAACTCTAATCCCATACTTTATCTTCTTACTGTTTGGCAGATACTACTGGTCTGATAACAGCAAAAAATAAGCCAGTTATTTAATTTCTTTATTATTCATATAGTTATTATTATTCTATTGAAAAGAGTAATCATTTGTCAGAGTTTTGACGAGGAAAATAATATCAATCGGCAAGAAATTGCAGGATCGTTTCCATTTGCTGACAGCCGTCTTCATAACCCAGATCGATTAATCTGCGGGTATAGCTTTGCTCAAATAGCAGGTAACTGGCCATACTGGATTCCGAATGTTGCCGGATGCCGATGGTACGTAATAAGGTTCTGACGGCCAGAGGCAGTGAGAGATAATGCTCGCTGGCAATCTGGTTAAGATTCTGGCTCGGGTTAATCAGCAGGCTGCTGACCGGTTTTAATTCTGACTGAATATTATGTTTTTGCAGGGTATTGATGGTGCCGTTTATTCGCTGCATCCGCTCCAGATCAGAATTCAGGGTGTCGGTAAAAACAGTATCCATCAAGTGACCGGCAATAGTCGCCAGATCAGGATGGTGCATCATTTTCTGAGCCCGTTCATTTTTACGGGGATCCGCTACACCAATAACCAATATTTTGTCTGCTCCCAGATGAATCGGTGCGCTTAAAGGGGCCAGTTGATTAACAGAGCCATCACCAAAATATTGCTGATGGATACGGACCGAAGGAAATACGATAGGAATGGCCGCAGAGGCCAGCAAATGGTGAATACCCAGTAAAGTCCGTTGCCCGCAGCGTTTGGCCCGCCGCCATTCTTCAGCTTTATCAGACTGAAAAAAGGTAATGGAGTCGCCACTGTTGTAACAGGAGGCTGTAACAGAAAGGCTGGACAGATATCCCCCCATAATATTGCGATCGATCCGGTGAAGATCGAGAATATTAGTTAATAGTAATTGCAGGGGTTTATTGTCAAACAGACTGACAGGTTTCTTATTGGCATAATCAGCCTGGAATATACTGAAAAAACCACGCAATAACTGCAGAAATACCCTTGAATAGCTGGAATAGTATACCTGCTCTGTATGGAAGTTACGCCAGACTGATTCTATTTTGCGCACCCCAAGGTGAAAACAGGAAGCATAACAGGCGATGCCTGTGCCATTAATTGCCCCGGCAGAGGTGCCGCTGATAATCTGAAACGGAATTTTACTGGTACGCGGGAATTGCTGGGCAATAGCTTTTAATACTCCGACCTGATAAGCGGCTCTGGCACCACCACCGGTTAAGAGTAAAGCATTTTTTTTTCCGGAACTGGTATTGGCTTCAGACATAAACAGATTGAACTTTATTTCCTGATTAGGCTCTCTGGCAGAGATGAACGGTATTATATTGCTGAAAAGTCTGAATAATGCAATGCTATTTTTATAAGGTTATTAATAATACACCCGATATAGTAATGTCAATCAGTTAAGCAGGAATCAGCTTACTCTAAGCTAACCGTTGAAGGCATGGATGCCTGAACCGAGCCTACAGGGATGTATTCACGGCGTGTTAGTGTGAGTAAGGTGATGGATGCTTAAACCGGCATTACCCCGATATAGTAGTTAGAAGAGGTATTTATGAGCGAAGATGATAAAACCGCCGGCAAAGGGCAGCAATTGTATTACGCCGGTATAGCTGCCGTAGTAATTATTATTCTGGTTGCAGTCTGGCTTTTATTTAAAAGTGAAGATCCGGTTACCCCGGTAACTACTGTTCCTGAGCCAGTTACTGTGCCGGTAGAAACACTGCCTGAGCCATTACCAGAGCCAGAACTGCCACCGCAGGAGCCTGAGCCGGAACCTGAACCAGAGGTTATTGAACAGCCGGAACCTGAACCGGTTAAGCCGTTGCCCGGGCTGGACCAGTCAGATACGGATGTCCGGGAGCACTTACTGGCATTAAACTGGCGGGCAGGGCTGGCATCTTTATTTGTAACAGAGGATATATTACGTAATGTGGTGGTGCAGGTTGATAATATTGCCGAAGGGCAGCTGATCAGCGGGCATAACGTATTAACGCCACTGGAGCAGGAATTTCAGGTAACGGAACAACAGCAGGTTTATGTGGCTGACGAACAAAATTTCAGACGTTACACACCTTATATTCAGTTGCTTGAAAGCGTGCCTGCGGCCAGGGTATTAGCACTGTACCAGCGTTATGAGCCCTTACTGCAACAAGCGTATGAGGAACTGGGTTATCCGGACAGTTCATTTAAGTCACGCTTATTACAGGCGATAGAGACATTGCTGGATACACCTGATATCAGCTATCCGGTGCTGCTGGAGCGGCCATCAGTGATGTATACCTATGCCGATCCTGAGTTGGAGGCGTTACCGGCCGCACAGAAACAAATGTTGCGTCTGGGAGCTGAAAACCAGAAACGGCTTAAAGTATTGCTGAGAAATTATCAGCAGCAATTGGAGACGCTTTAAGCCTGACTGATATTTTCTGATGAATATGGCTGACAACGCCGCATAATAAAGTGAAATTAGGGTTGAATCCCGGACCTGTTTTGCAGCATAATGCGCGCGCTGTCAGTAATGGCGCACCATCAATGGTATCCCCATTGGTCCTCTCGCAATACTAGTAGGTGAACCTGGTCAGGTCCGGAAGGAAGCAGCCACAGCTTATGATGTATGTGCCGGGATGTGGCTGGTGGGGATGCCACCCATTCTGTCTTATCTGGCTTTCTTGGTATTCTTATTAAGAAAATCCCGGGCTTTTGCCACTGCCTCTTTCACTTTGTTCTGCATATCAAAGCGCTCACTCAGTGGCATGTAAAATGCCAGATCTACTTCATAGCGAATATAGCGTGGTGGTAACTGATTAAGAGAAATACAGCACAGATCTGCCAGATATTCCTGATCTTTTTCCTGCTCCAGCCCAAGCTCTGTAATGTGATCCAGTAGTAATTTTTCATAGTAATTATGAATATCATCATCCAGTTTCATCATCTGCTCCACAAAATTTATAATGCTCTGACAGCATACCCTGCTTTATTTTAAAATTCAGCAGTTCAGTATTGCTGAAAGATTGAGATCAGCCAGTCCACTGTTACAATGTTTGCATAAAATAAAACGGATAACGAAAATGCAAAAGAATACCACCCCCTGTTACTACGGTGATTACCTGCAACTGGACAAAATTCTGACAGCTCAGGCCCCTGAAAGTGCAAAGTATGCGGCAGAAGCTCATGATGAAACCCTGTTTATTATTGTGCATCAGGTCTATGAATTATGGTTTAAGCAAATTCTGCACGAACTGAAAGCAGTAATGGCGGTTTTTGCTGAGCAAGAAGTCAGAGATGAGCAATTGACAGGGGTAGTACATAAGCTAAAACGGATCATCACTATTCAGCACCTGTTGAATCAGCAGGTCGCGGTTATTGAAACCATGACCCCGCAGGATTTTATGCTATTCCGGGATTATCTGGTGCCTGCTTCCGGTTTTCAGAGTGTGCAGTTTAAAATGCTGGAAATTGGACTGGGGCTGAAAAGTGAGTACCGGATTGATTTTGATAAAAATGCTTTTTACAGCCGTCTTAATGAGCAGGATCAGGTTTTTCTGAAACAGCTTGAGACTGTCCCCAGTCTGTTTGAACAGGTAGAACGCTGGCTGGAGCGGATGCCGTTTCTGGAACTGGAAAACTTTAGTTTCTGGCAGATGTATCAGCAGGCAACCGAAGCGGTGTTGCAACAGGATAAAACCACCGTTGAAAATATTGTGCAGATTGCAGAACACGAGCGGCAGTTACAATTAAATGAAATTGAAAGAACCCGTGAGAAATTCAGCGCCTTGCTGGATACAGAAAAATACCTCCAGTTGCAAAAGGAAGGTTCATTCCGGTTAAGTCAGCAAGCAATGCTGGCAGCGCTGTTTATCAGTCTGTATCAGGAAGAGCCGGTATTTAATTTACCATTTCAGCTGTTAACCTGTTTAACTGAAATTGACGAGAACCTGACGATATGGCGTTATAAACATGCCATGATGGTACAGCGTATGCTGGGCAGTAAAATTGGCACTGGCGGTTCTTCCGGGCACGATTATCTGAAACGGACAACCGAACGCAACCGGATTTTTACCGATTTATTCAGTATGGCGACTTTCCTGTTACCTAAAACGGTACTGCCTGCATTACCTGCAAATGTGAAACGCCGGTTAGGATTTTATTTTGCCGGAGAATAAGGGCGGTTAATAATTAAGCTGTTTGTCCAGTCTCAGAATGTGTTGCTCAACATCATAAATTGCTTTGCGGCAGCGCCCCAGCCGCGAATGCAGTGCCAGATTACGGCTGACACTGTCAACTGACGGATGCCGTTGCTCCTGTTCGATCATATCCAGCAAACGGCGTTCAAATTCCTGATATTCGCTGAGTTGCTGATAAAGCTGCTGGCTTGAACCGTGGTTTAGTTTGGTCAGTACTGTCTGTACCCTGGCCGGGCGGTTTTTCAGGTATTTTTGCCGGACAGGATAACAACTGAATCCCCGGGCCAGCGCATCAACCTGTGCTGCCAGCCGCTGTGCCAGACGTTGCTTTGCTTCTTCTGATAAACGCGGGCCGCTGTTTGTTAAATGATGAAGATGGCGGATGGCCTCATTCACATAATCACTTAACAGCGGTGAATGACAGCTGAAAAGTTCGCTGTCAAACCAGTCCTGTGGTTTGCCGGGAGACGGGGTTTTATCTATTTCTGAGGCTTGCAACAGCAGTTCATCCAGTTGCAGGGCCAGATTTTGTAAAGGAAGCATCAGGCACTCCAGGCCTGCCAGGCCAGGCGCAGCGCAATCGCGATCACAACGCAGATAAACACCGGGCGAATAAAGCGTCCTCCGAAACGGATTGCGGAGTGTGCCCCCAGCCAGGCTCCAAACATCAGACACAAGCCCATGGCAATACCCAGTGTAAAATTAACATGGCCCAATGCAATAAACGCCATCAGGGAAAAACCATTGCTGATAAAATTCATCGTGCGCGCCACACCGCTGGTGAGCAACAGATTTATCCGGTACAGCGCCATGGTTGATACCATCCAGAAAGCACCGGTACCAGGCCCGGCAATACCATCATAGAAACCCAGCGTCAGGCCCTGTAACCGTTGTTGCCAGAATAATTTACCATTCTGTGGTGGCAGATCCAGTTTTTCATCTGGTTGCAAGCGGTTGAACAGGGTATAAATGGCTGCCAGCAGGATGAATAGTGGCAGAATTTTTTCCAGTATTTCTTTGCTTAGCTGATCGGCGGCAATAGTACCCAGTATCGCGCCAAATGCGGTATAAAGCAGGCTTCGTTTCCAGAAACGGGGATTAAATAACTTTTTACTGTAGTAGGTCCAGGATGCAACCAGAGAACCGAAAGTTGCAGCCAGTTTATTGGTACCAAGTACCACATGAGGCGGCAAACCGGCGGTAAGCAATGCAGGAACAGTCAGCAGTCCTCCTCCTCCGGCGATAGCGTCAATAAAACCGGCAATAAAAGCGACACCACAAAGTATCAGTAATAGCCCGAAGTCTAAACCTAGTTCTGCTAACAAATGACGTTCCTGTTAATATTCTATCTGGCGGCGAAAAGGTGGCAGTGCATTTAACATGGCAGCCCCGTAAGATTTACTGATTAAACGGCGATCCAGAATTACAATTTGTCCCTGATCCTGCTCCTGCCGCAACAGTCTACCACAAGCCTGTACCAGTTTGTTTGCGGTTCTTGGAATAGTTAATTGCAAAAAGGCATTACCGCCTTTACGGCTTATCGCTTCTGCCATTGCTTCTTCTAATGGCGAGGTAGGGACTGCAAAAGGCAGCTTGGTGATCACCAGATTGGTTAGCAGTTTTCCCGGTAAATCGAGCCCTTCAGAAAAGCTCTGGGTACCAAACAAAATACTGGTATGGTTGTGCCTGCAATTTTCACTGTGTAACCGGAGTAATGCTTGCCTGGAGGCTTCTCCCTGAACCAGCAGCGAATAGCCTTTACCACGTAGTGCCTCTGCCACTTGCTGCATTTGCCAGTACGAAGCAAATAACACCAGGCTACCCTGGTGCTGTGGCAGGTACTGAGGCAATATTTCGGCCAGTTCAGCAGTATATTGCTGCTCTGTCGGTTCGTATTTCATGTTAGGAATAACAATAACGCCTTTTTCTTCATGGCAAAAAGGCGATGTTACCTGTAGCGTCTGTAAACCTTCATGTTGGCTCAGTCCCAGTTCATGCCTGATATAAGAAAATGTATTCAGTGTTGTCAGCGTGGCAGAACAGAGAATACAGGCAAATGCCTGACTGAATAACAGCTGTTCAAGGCGATAGCCGACATACAGCGGACAGGCATGGGCAATAACTAATTCCTGCTCTTTGTTGTAAACCAGCCAGCGGGCCTGTTGCGCGGGGATTGTCTGAGAAACGGCAAACGATTGCCACAGATTATGCTGCTGGCTGAATTTCTGTTCGTATAAGGATAACTCCTGCAACAGGGTAAAATGCAGTTTAAGTGGCTTTCTGAGTTCATTGAAAATATCAGACAATGCTGTATGTAATTTTTCTATCTGAGTTAAGGCTTTTTGGGATAATTCAGCAAGCTGTTGTGCCTGTTTCTGAAAAATAACCGGTAGCTGGGCGTCAGTAAAACGATATTCAGTTTTCTCACTGAACCAGCGTTTATCAAATTCAGCCACTGCGGCTTCGACAGGTTTGGCGGTTGTGATGAAATCGGTACACAGCTCCTCAAATTTCATCGCATCTTTTAGTGAGGATTCCGGTAGTAGTTTTGCCAGCCGGGATGATGTTTCAACTGCATTGTCAAGCCAGTGTTTATTGTGATTCAGTTGTGCTTTGGCAGAAAAAAACTCTCTGGCAGCATCGGGCAGGTGGTGTGCTTCATCAATAATGTAAATAGCATCTTCCGGCGATGGCAAAGTTGTATTACCAGCATCCAGATCGGCCAGTAAAAGGGCATGGTTAGTTACCAGCACATCAGAATCTGCAATTTCATTCCGGGCCAGATGGAACGGGCAGTCATGATGGCGATAATCAGCTTTACTGCAGTGAAAATGCTCAGCGGCAATCGACGGCCATAATTTGTCATGTAAAGAAGATAATTCTGCCGGCAGGGTGTCTTTATCCCCTAACCATTGACGGGTTTTCCACTGCATCAGTAATTTTTCAAACTGCACGACAGAGCCGGATACTGAGCCGAACAATTCAGGCTGCTGAATCTGCTGCTTTATGCGTTCTATACAGGCGTAACGCTGCCGTCCTTTTACCAGACAAAATTCAAACGGTAGCTGGCTGTGTTTCTGGAAAAAAGGCAGGTCTTTATTAACTAACTGCTCCTGTAACGCGACGGTTGCGGTTGCAATAACAACTTTCTTTTTCTTCGATAACGCATAGGGAATTGCAGCTAACAGATAAGCCAGCGATTTCCCGGTGCCGGTTCCAGCTTCTATCAACCCTGTACGATCGTAATTGTGGTAACTGCCCGCAATGATATTTGCCATTTCGGCTATCAGTTTGCTCTGCGAGGGCCGGGGCTGATAATTCGGTAAAGCACTTTTGATACGAATATGAATATCTTTTATTTGTGTTTTCAGTCCGTTGCTTAGCATATTGATATGTATATTTGTACAGTTATTCTTATTCTACAAGCAGACATAGAGAAAAGCGAAGATATTTTTGTTTATATTAGTTTACACTTTCTTACAGCTGATATTTTATTGCAGCTCAGC
>JARXRR010000064.1:0-19241 GCA_033792355.1 Chromatiaceae bacterium AAb-1 | reverse complement strand
GTACTGCATAACCTGCTGGCAGCTGTATTTTTGTTGTTTTAATCTATTAAGATAGCGGCTGAATAAGAAATACATAGGCAGAAATCATGTCCGCGGGTGTAGTGTATGCTCTTTTAGCCGGGTTAATGTGGGGTTTTATTTTTATTGTGCCCGTACTGTTACCCGAGTACCCGGCGACATTACATTCAACCGGACGCTATCTGGCCTTTGGTCTGATAGCATTACCACTGCTATGGTTATCAAGGCGAAAACTGCACCAGCTCAGCCGGCAGGACTGGCTGGAAGCCATGAAACTGTCAGCCGTTGGTAATCTGCTTTACTATGCCTGCCTTGCAGAAGCGATCCGGCGTATCGGTGCACCTGTCACCACCATGATTATAGGTACTTTACCGGTCGTTATCGCTATAACAGCCAACTTACTCTACAGCCGCTATGACGGCAAATTATCCTGGTTAAGCCTTACCCCGTCTTTACTGTTAATTATTGCCGGCTTACTTTTGGTTAATATTGCAGAATTACAACAGGGGGCAATTACATTTGAGTTATGGCGTTACAGTAGTGGTATTTTTCTGGCAATAGCGGCAGTAGCCTGCTGGACCTGGTATGCACTTCGCAATGCACGCTGGCTGAGAAAACATCCGGATAAAAATCCTGTCACCTGGGCAACAGTTCAGGGAGCGGCCACATTGCCATTGGCACTTGTCGGTTACCTGCTGGTATACCTGCACATAACAGTAACAAACAACTCTTTTGAACTCCCCCTGGGACCAAAACCTGAACTGTTTATTCCACTGATGATTGCTGTTGCCTTACTGTGCTCCTGGTTAGGTACATTATGCTGGAATGAAGCCAGCCAGCGGCTGCCAACGGTACTCGTTGGTCCCCTTATTATATTCGAAACCCTGGCAGGATTACTTTATACCTTTATTCTCCGTCAGACCTGGCCACCAGTAATGACACTCTGCGGTATAATCTGTTTAATTACAGGGGTGTTATACGCAATGAAAGTAAAGCCCCAGCCTGAACAGGATAAAACAGCCTGAGACCGTTCCGGGTATAAACAGATATTCCGCTTACCAGCGGTTACAGCATTACGTTTGCTTTGAATAAAATACTAAGACAGTGATACTCATAAATTTCTGTTCAGAAATATCGGTCTCTACTGTTTTTTTCAACTTCCATAATCATTTGTGACGGAGAACAATCCAGCGCTTTTGCTAATTTAAAAAGTGTCGTAATAGTAGGCTGATTAATGCCTCTTTCCATCAAACTCACATAATTTCGCTGTAAATTAGCTTCCTGGCCTAATTGCTCTTGTGTCAGGCCAGCTTGTTTTCTTAAGCGCCGTAATACCTTACCAAATCCTAAACCTATGTCCATGCGTCCTCCTAAATACCTTTTGGAGGAGTTTCGGTTATTGTCATGTACCGGTCTTCACTATATATTGTGAATTATCAGGAGGCACTTATCCATATCCTCTTAATATTTTTTACAATAGAAACCCTGTTTTTACTTATTATCCGTTACTTGTTTACGCTTTAATAAAAATAATAATAATAAAAAGTGGATTAGTTATTATGCTTCAATGTATTTTTTATTATGTTACTGATATTTAATTAAAAATTAAAAATAAACTGAAAAAAGCACAGCACCATCATAATAAATTTTTTTAATACAAAATGCTTAAATTAAAGGTAATATTATGAAGTCGGAGGGTTCTCCAGAGAAAGTTGCCATGCTACAAAATGATCAAGAGCAACAATTGTTGGCACTTTCTGTTAAAGCCAGTAAAGCAGCAATTCTGATTACTGATGCTGAAACTAATATTATTTATGCCAATAACGGTTTAAGCCAGTTATTGGGATACAGCCCAAAGCAGCTGATTGGTAAATCAGCCCTGACGTTTATTCATCGCCAGAATAAACGTATCAGGCAGCAACTGGCGCGGATACAGCAAGGCATTTCCTACGAAGACAGCCTGCAACTTATGACATCTGACGGACAACCACGCTGGGTCAATATCACAGCGTCTCCTGTTTTCGGAGAAGACCATAACCTGATAAATGTTGTTACCATACTGACAGAAAACCATAACCCTATTCACTATGACACATTTACCATTCTGCAGAACCGGAATTTATTATTATTATCCGGTAAAACCAGCGCCCGTGAACAAATGATACTGAAAACGGCACTGGATAATGCACTGGATAACAATGAACTGTATCTGTTGTTTCAACCTCAGTTGCGTATGGATAATCCCAGGATCCTGTCAGGCGTTGAAGCACTCGCCCGCTGGTATAACCCGCAGTTAGGCCAGATACCTCCTATCCTTTTTATTCCGCTGGCTGAAGAATGCGGTTTAATCAATAAACTGAGTAATAAAGTGCTGGATATGGCCTGCCAGCAATTAAAACGCTGGCGTAATCAGGCGCTTGATATTCCGAGGGTTTCAATCAACCTTTCTCCTCTCAATTTTCAGGATAAACAACTTACCGCATCACTCACTTCGCTATTAAATAACTATCAGTTACAGGCCACTGACTTTTGCCTTGAAATCACAGAAAACATCTTACTGGACCATCATTCCGATGATACGGATAAGCAAATTAAGATGCTCAGCAATATGGGATTTAAAATCGCTATCGACGATTTTGGGACCGGTTATTCTAATCTCAGCTATCTGCGGTATTTACCGGTATCAGAATTAAAGCTGGATAAAAGCTTTGTTGACGGGCTTACCGAAGAACCTGCCAGCCAGGCTTTAAGCAAAGCCATTCTGGGCATTGGCAACAGCCTTAATTTACAGGTAATCGCTGAAGGAATAGAAACTGCCGCGCAATATGACATATTGCGCCAGCAGGGATATCACACCGGACAGGGGTATCTGTTTTCTGAACCACTGACCGCCGATGAGCTGTCAGCATGGCTGGTTAAGCATTAAAAACAAAAACCGGCAATCTGGTTGCCGGTTACTGTCAGTTATTCGCGTGGTTTACGGGGACGCGGAGCGGCTCCGGGTCTCGGACCAGGTCCACGACGCTCATTACTATTACTGCCTGCAGCATGGTTATCCAGTGCAATATTCAGTTTCTGTTTACGTACATACACCTTTTTCAGATGCTGAAATATTTCAGCCGGAATATTAGCCGGTAATTCCACCGTACTGAACTGATCAAACAGTTTGATATTACCGATAAACTGACTGTCAATATTGGCTTCATTTGCAATAGCGCCAACAATATCGCCAGCCCGTACCCCGTGTTCCTTACCGACTTCGATACGGTAAGTTGCATAATCACCTTTTAATTCGCGGCGAACTTTAGGGCCACGTTCCGGGCGCTCTGCCCGTTCAGGACGATCACGACGTGAACGGTCATCCCGTTCAGCACGGGCGTGAGGTTCACGAATTTCCGGGAATTGTTCGGCCACATTCAGAGGCTGATCTTTCTGGGCCAGATAGAGCAGAGCAGCAGCCATTTCAACATCGGACGTTTCCAGAGTTTCACGCCAGTCAGTAACCAGATCCTGAAAAAAGCTTAAATTCTGGGTTTCAATAGTCTGGGCCAGTTGTTCACGGAACGACTCTATCCGGCGCTGTTCAATAATCTGCCCGGATGGCAGTGACATCTTTTCAATCGGCTGCTTGGTTGCATGTTCAATAGTTCTTAACAGCCGGCGTTCACGCGGAGAAACAAATAACACCGCCTTACCTTCACGACCGGCACGGCCGGTACGGCCGATACGGTGAACATAAGCTTCGCTGTCATACGGAATATCATAGTTTACAACCAGGCTGATACGTTCAACATCCAGACCACGGGCAGCAACATCCGTAGCCACAATAATATCCAGTTGTCCGGCTTTCATCCGGCGTATCGTCTGCTCACGGTGTGCCTGGTTCATATCACCGTTCAGGCATGCTACTGCATAACCACGGGCACCAAGCTTTTCAGCAATTTCTTCTGTTGCACTTTTCGTACGCACGAAAATGATGCTGGCATCATATTCTTCACCTTCCAGAATACGGGTCAGGGCGTCCAGTTTCTGGTTACTGTCCAGCATGACATAACGCTGGGCAATCCGCTCAACGGTGCTGGTTTTAGACGCAATTTTTATTTCCTCGGCATTATTAAGGTGTTTCTGGGCAATCGCCCGGATCGCCGAAGGCATAGTGGCTGAAAACATTGCCACCTGCCGGCCGGGAGGTGTTGCATCCATAATGGTCTGGACATCGTCAATAAAACCCATACGCAGCATTTCATCGGCTTCATCCAGCACGATAGCCCGCAGTTTATCCAGTTTAAGCGTACCGCGATCTAAGTGATCAAGAATACGGCCTGGCGTACCGACAATAACCTGTGAACCACGTTTCAGCGATTTAAGCTGGTTGGTATAGCTCTGGCCACCATATAAAGGTAATACGTGAAACACCGGCATATAACGGGCATAAGCCTGAAAAGCTTCAGCAACCTGAATAGCCAGTTCACGAGTGGGCGCCAGTACCAGAATCTGCGGTTCATTCTGGGCAGGATCCAGCCTGGCCAGTAATGGCAGAGCAAATGCCGCCGTTTTTCCGGTACCCGTCTGAGCCTGACCCAACAGGTCCTCACCCGCTAAAAGCTTTGGAATGGCAGCAGCCTGAATAGGCGAAGGTGTTTCATAACCAAGTTCAGTAACCGCCCGTAATATGGCTTCAGGCAATAATAGCTGGGAAAAAGACACGGAGTCAGACATACTTGTTTTAACCTCAATAACACGCAGGCTTAAAGTATAGTGCTATTGTTGTTTTTACTTTGCCTGCATTGCAGTAAAAACACGAAAATCGGGTAGAAAAGCATAGCTTCACCCGATTTTATTCCAGTAGTATAGCCAATCATTTCACTAACAAGAGGTTCAGATGATTGAAATCCTCGTTGGCAGCCAAATGGGCGCAGCGGAATATGTGGCAGAACAAGTTGCTGAAACACTGGTAAAAGCGGGCTATGAAGTTAATCTTCATCTGAAACCCGATTTGGATAAACTTCCCCGGAATAACATCTGGTTAGTTATCACATCCACCTATGGTGCAGGAGATCTGCCTGATAATATTCAACCCTTTGCGGATCAATTAGCACAAGATCAACCAGATCTTACCACACTTTCTTACTCAGTGATCACTTTAGGCGATTCAAGTTACGATACTTTTTGCTTTGCTGGCCGTAAAATAGCATCACAGCTGCATAATCTCGGCGGTAAGATGTTATTACCCGGTCTGGAAATAGACGTTATAACAGGTGAGATGCCAGAAGATAAGGCAGTAAGCTGGCTGCCACAACTGACGACACAACTGCCTGCTGTATAACAATAAAAAACGGGTACTTAACGTACCCGCAAAAACAAGGATCTCTCAGGAAGAACAGGTCACTGTAAGCCCCCACGGTTAGTCTCAGCAATAAAACCAACCAGCCGACAACATAATCCTTTTCATGCCTCATGTCTTAATATTGGCATGATAAAGCTGTGATAAAAGGCGGATCAACTTTCAGATCTGCTATCCATAACTTATCAACATAAATATAAATCATCGATTCGATATGTGTATAACCATAGTTATTTACCGTGATTAAGCCTCTGTTATCCTGTTAATTAAAAATAATTTATCGTCGTCTGTGGATAAGTATCGATATTGATCACCGATTATACCGAAGTAGATCCCTGATTGATCACAAGATCCGATCCTGCTTAACTTCCTGATCTTTTATGACAATATCTGTTTATCCACTGAAAAGCCCCTGCTTAATAGTAATAGCAGTAAAAAGATCTCTCTAAAGATCTTATTCTATTTAAGAGGATCCAGATCCTCACTGCCATTCCACTGCACCGCAGATCACGCTACAATAGCCCCCTTTGCATTTAACCAATCACCCGTTAATAACCCGAGGCGGATATGCTGTATCAAGAGACTTTTGATGTCATTGTTGTAGGTGGTGGCCATGCTGGTACAGAAGCAGCACTTGCTGCTGCAAGAATGAACCAGAAAACCCTGCTGCTGACACACAATATTGAAACTCTGGGTCAGATGTCATGCAACCCGGCAATCGGTGGTATTGGTAAAGGCCATCTGGTAAAAGAAATAGACGCCCTCGGTGGTGCTATGGCTATTGCCGCAGACAAAGGTGGTATTCAGTTTCGAACCCTGAACAGCTCAAAAGGCCCGGCAGTAAGGGCAACCCGTGCCCAAGCTGATCGCCAGTTGTACAAAGCTGCGATAAGACACCTGCTTGAAAACCAGCCAAACCTGCAGATTTTTCAGCAAGCCTGCGATGATCTGCTGGTTGAAAACGACAAGGTCTGCGGTGTAATAACTCAGATGGGGCTGCAATTCAAAGCCCGTTCCGTCGTTCTGACGGTAGGTACTTTTCTTGGCGGACAAATTCATATCGGATTGCAGAATTACTCCGGTGGCAGAGCGGGTGATCCGCCTTCGATAGCGCTGGCACAACGTCTGCGGGCATTACCATTCAGGGTTGACCGGCTCAAAACAGGTACTCCACCACGTATTGATGCCAGAACCATCGATTTTTCAGTTATGCAGCCACAACCGGGTGATAATCCGGCACCGATATTTTCATTTCTTGGAAAGGCAGCCGATCATCCGCAACAAATTTCCTGTTATATCACTTACACCAACCAGCAAACGCATGATGTAATACGTAATAACCTTGATCGTTCACCGATGTATACCGGTGTTATTGAAGGTATCGGACCACGTTACTGCCCGTCAATCGAAGATAAGGTAATGCGTTTTGCCGATAAAGATAAGCACCAGATCTTTATCGAACCGGAAGGGCTGACCACACATGAGGTTTATCCTAATGGTATTTCAACCAGCCTGCCCTTCGATGTTCAGCTGGATATTGTCAGATCGATTAAAGGACTGGAGAATGCACATATCACCCGGCCCGGTTACGCCATAGAGTATGACTTTTTTGATCCAAGAGATCTGAAAGCATCCCTTGAAACCAAATTTATAGCCGGACTGTTCTTCGCAGGCCAGATAAACGGTACTACCGGATACGAAGAAGCCGGAGCCCAGGGACTGCTGGCCGGTTTAAATGCGGCTCTGTACGCCCAGGAAAAAGAGGCCTGGGCACCAAGCCGCGATCAGGCTTATCTTGGTGTGCTGGTAGATGACTTAACTACGCTCGGTACCAAAGAGCCCTACCGAATGTTTACCAGCAGGGCCGAATACCGGCTGATGCTGCGTGAAGATAACGCCGATGCCCGCTTAACTGAAAAAGGCCGTCAACTGGGGCTGGTTGATGATACCCGCTGGGCTGCCTTCAGTAATAAAATGGAACAGATTGAGCAGGAACGCCAACGGTTGCGTCAAAGCTGGATCCACCCCCAGCATCCGGCACTGGCGGCGGTTAATTCATTGCTTAAAGCTCCCCTCAGCCGTGAAGCCAGTCTGGAAGAACTGATACGCAGGCCGGAAGTGACCTATAACGAGCTGATCATGATGACGGATCCTGCTACTGCGGTAAAAGATCCGGCGGTTGCAGAACAGGTTGAAATACAGATTAAATACGAAGGTTATATCAACCGCCAGCAGGATGAAATTCAGAAACAGCAGCGCAATGAAAGTACCTTATTGCCGGCAGAATTTGACTATAGTTCGGTAAGAGGTTTGTCGAACGAAGTTATCAGTAAACTGAATCAGGTTAAACCGCAAACCGTCGGTCAGGCATCACGTATTTCAGGTATCACGCCAGCTGCGGTATCACTGCTGCTGGTTTACCTGAAAAAGCAGGGGCTGCTGAGAAAATCGGCGTAATATTATGATTGAACAGCTTCGTCAATTAGTTAACCAGACCACTCTGCAGCTTTCAGAACACCAGCTGCAACAGTGTATTGATTACGTACAACTGCTGGTAAAGTGGAATAACGCCTATAACCTGACGTCAGTAAGAGAGCCATCGGAAATGCTGGTAAAGCATGTAATGGACAGTCTGGTTATAGCCCCCTACCTTAGCGGAGAAAACTTTATTGATGTCGGTACCGGCCCGGGGTTACCAGGGGTATTGCTGGCCATTTATTATCCTGAAAAGCAATTTACCCTGCTTGACAGCCTGGGTAAACGGATCCGGTTTCTTGGTCAGGTTAAATTACAACTGGGATTAACCAATATTACACCGTTACAGAGCCGGGTAGAGGATCATCAGCCCCCTCAGGGGTATGACGGAGTGATCAGCCGGGCTTTTGCATCACTTTCAGATATGCTGCACTGGTGCCGCCATTTAACGGCAGTCAACGGACATTTTCTGGCAATGAAAGGAGCAGCAGTACAAGAAGAAATTGCAGCTTTGCCGGATTTTGTTAAAGTAACTTCAGTTCAGTTATTGAGTGTGCCACAGTTGCATGCTCAGCGGCATTTGGTAATACTGGAAAACCGGTAGCCATTAACGAGAGGTTCCTGTGGGTAAAGTTATCGCAGTCACTAACCAGAAAGGCGGTGTTGGTAAAACAACAACGGCAGTAAACCTTGCTGCTTCAATGGCCGCCACCAAGCGTAAAGTTCTGTTGATTGATCTTGATCCGCAGGGGAATGCCACTATGGGAAGTGGTGTTGATAAATATTCGGTTGATGCCACCTCTTATGAATTACTGATTGACGAAAAACCGCTGATGGATGTGGTTGTGAAAGAAACCACAGGTGGTTACCACATTGTGGCTGCAAATTCCGATGTGACTGCAGCCGAAGTCAGGCTTATGGATGTGTTTGCACGGGAATTACGGCTGCGTAATGCCCTGAAAGACTACCGTAACAGCTATGATTTTATTTTTATTGATTGCCCGCCATCACTGAATATGCTGACGGTAAACGCCATGGCAGCGGCTGATTCAATACTGGTGCCGATGCAGTGTGAATATTTTGCCCTTGAAGGGCTGACAGCACTGATTGATACCGTGAATAAGCTGGCAACTGCCGTTAATCCTGAGCTGAAAATTGAAGGGATCCTGCGTACCATGTACGATCCCCGTAACCGGCTGGCTAATGACGTGTCTGAACAACTTAAACAACACTTCGGAGACAAAGTTTACCGGGCTGTTATTCCCAGAAATGTCAGGCTGGCTGAAGCGCCCAGCTTCGGTACACCTGTAATGTATTACGATAAAAGTTCAACTGGTTCAAAAGCGTATCTGGCTCTGGCCGGGGAAATACTGCGAAGAGCTGACCGTAAGGCCGTCAAGCCTGTGGCTGCCGTCTAGATTAGATAACATTTAAGGGAATATTGTCGCATGTCGGTTAAAAAACGCGGCCTTGGCCGTGGTTTAGATGCACTGTTAACATCAAATAAAACCAGCAATCAGCAGGTTGCGTCTGCTAATGAATTGCAGAAATTGCCGGTTGAGTATCTTAAACCGGGAAAATACCAGCCCCGCAAAGACATGTCACAGGAAGCACTGGAAGATTTGGCCAGTTCTATCCGTGCCCAGGGGGTTATTCAGCCTATAGTGGTACGGCCAGTATCACTTGATCGCTTTGAAATTATCGCCGGAGAACGGCGCTGGCGTGCTGCCCAGCTGGCTCAGCTGGCCGAAGTACCGTGTATTATCAAAGATGTACCTGATGAAGCGGCTGTTGCGATTGCCCTGATTGAGAATATTCAACGCGAAGATCTTAACGCCATGGAAGAAGCTACCGCACTGCAACGGTTGCTTACCGAGTTTGAACTGACACATCAACAAGTTGCTGATGCTGTTGGAAAATCACGGGTTACTGTAACCAATTTACTGCGCCTTAATCAGTTAAATGATGATGTTAAACTGCTGCTGGAACATGGTGATATTGAAATGGGCCATGCCAGGGCATTACTGGCACTGACCGATGAAGCGCAATCTGATGCCGCACGTCTGGTTGCTGCTAAACAACTGACCGTGCGCGACACTGAAAATCTGGTACGACGTTTACTGGATCCCGCCCCTGCCGCCCAACCTAAAGCACGTGATCCGGATGTGGTAGCGCTTGAACAGCGTTTAAGTGAGCGTTTTGCTGCTCCGGTAATCATAAATTACAACAATAAAGGTAAAGGTAATCTGGTTATTGCCTACAGCAGTCTGGATGAGCTGGACGGTATTATCAGTAAATTACAACCTGATAGCCACTAAGCTGTATTACGATTTTCTCAAATATGTGGACAAAGCCACGTCAGCTGCCGCTTTTAGTTGCAAATTGAAGGTAAATAAGTATACTTTCGCAAGTTTTTCCGACCCCTGTAGTGGGGGCTTTCAGAGGGACAAACAGTGTCCGGAAAACTTGTAAAGCAGGCACGTAAATCGGCTTATTTATTATTATTGTGTCAAACGATTATCGCCGGTTTTATTGCACTGGCTTTTTTTTTAGGTACAGGCACCGAAGCTGCCAAATCAGCTTTTAAAGGCGGCTTAATTGCGGTGATACCAGGTTTTGTTTTTGCTTTTTTTGCTTTTCGCTATAGCGGAGCAGATTATGCAGCGCAGGTGAGTGCAGCGTTTATGCGCGGGCATTCGCTGAAGATTTTATTAACAGTTGTGTTATTCGGGGTTGTTTTTCAACAGGAACAGCTGGTCACCGGGCCTTTTTTAACCGGCTTTATTATTACCCTGCTTGCACAATGGACGGCACCATTTTTTTTTAAACATTAACAATTGGGATGAAACATGGCTGCAGGTGAAGAGTTAACCCTCTCTGGCCATATTCAGCACCACCTTACCAACGCCAAAATGTGCTCGACTGATGCTGGTCTTGCCTTTAACAAAGCGTGTAGTGAGGCTGGTTTCTGGACATGGCATATCGATACATTGGCCTGGTCTGTCGGACTGGGTGTTCTGTTCCTCTGGTTATTCCGTAGTGCGGCAAAAAAAGCCACTACCGGGGTGCCAGGCAAATTCCAGTGCTTCGTTGAAATGATTGTTGAGTTCGTGGCTGCCAATGTCAGGGATACCTATCATGGCAAAAGCAAACTGATTGCGCCACTGGCCCTGACCATTTTTGTCTGGGTTTTCCTGCTGAACCTGATGGATCTTGTACCGGTTGACTTTCTGCCAGCCTTTGCCGGTGTTGTCGGCGAACAGGCTTTGGGTATGGACGCAGCTGATGTCTATATGAAAATCGTACCAACGACAGATATTAACATGACAGCCGCTCTGGCTCTGGGCGTGTTTATACTGATGATCGGTTACTCAATCCGGATTAAAGGTGTTATCGGTTTTATCAAAGAACTTACCTTACATCCATTCAGTACAAAAAATGTTCCGCTGCAAATTGCGCTTATTCCTTTTAACCTGATACTGGAACTTATTGCTCTGGTTGCTAAGCCGTTTTCTCTGGCACTGCGGTTATTCGGAAATCTCTACGCCGGTGAAATGATCTTTATCCTGATTGGTGCTATTGGTTTAGCCCAGTTACCTCTGCATTTTGTGTGGGCGGTATTCCATATACTGGTCATTGTGTTGCAGGCGTTTGTATTTATGATGCTGACCATTGTTTATTTAAGTATGGCCAGTTCAGATAACCACTGATTTTTTTAAACTTTAACTTTAACTATTGAAATATCGGAGAAAAAAATGGAAGCAATTTTATCAATGCCAGAAGCTATCAAATTAATCGCTGTAGCTTTATTGATTGGTTTCGGTGCTATTGGTACTGCACTGGGTTTCGGTAACATGGGCGGTAAATTCCTGGAAGCCTGTGCCCGTCAGCCAGAATTAGCTCCTTCACTGCAGGTTAAGATGTTTATTCTTGCAGGTCTGATCGATGCCGTAGCGATGATCGGTGTTGGTATCGCTATGTACATGTTGTTCGCAATGTAATTAAGGTTTTTATCCGAACAACTGTCAACTAAGGAGGAGCGGCCGTGAACTTAAACGCCACTCTAATCGGCGAATTGATTGCTTTCGCGGTGTTCGTACTGTTCTGTATGAAATTTGTATGGCCACCACTGATTAATGCAATTGAAGCTCGCCAGAAAAAAATTGCTGATGGTTTAGCAGCAACCGATCGGGCTGAAAAAGACTTAGCACTCGCTCAGGATAAAGCCAAAGATCAGTTAAAAGCTGCTAAAGCACAGGCGGCAGAAATTGTTGAGCAAGCGAAAAAACGCGAAGCAAAAATAATGGATGAAGCGGTGCATAAAGCCAATGCAGAACGGGATACCATTCTGGCTCAGGCGAAAGCTGAAATTGAAGCTGAACGTAACCGTTTACGTGAAGAATTACGCAAGCAGGTAGCTGCTCTGGCGGTAGCCGGGGCAGAAAAAATTCTGCAACGGTCTATTGATGAAGCTGCTCACAGCGACATTCTGGAAAAACTGGTCCAAGAACTGTAATGAGGATTGAGCTATGTCTGATTTGACGAATATTGCTCGTCCTTATGCCAAAGCGGCTTTCGATTTTGCGGTTGAGCAAAACGCGTTAGACGCCTGGCTGCAGATGTTGGCCTTTGCTGCAGAAGTGGCAAAGAACGACCAGGTTGGCGCTTATTTGGGTGCCAACGGCGCTGCTGACAAGCAGGCCGGTCTGTTTATCCAGGTATGTGGTGAGCAACTCAATGAGCACGGCCAGAACTTTATTAAAGTGATGGCAGAAAATCACCGCTTGTTGGCGTTGCCTGAAGTATTAACTTCTTTTACTGCCCTGAAAGCGGAGTACGAAAAAGAGGCCACCGTTGATGTGGTTTCTGCTACTCCGTTAACAAGTGCTCAGCAAAACAAGCTGGCTAAGGCATTAACGCAACGTCTGGCACGCAAAGTTAAATTGAACTGCAGTGTGGATCCGGCAGTAGTCGGCGGTATGCTGATTAAAGCAGGTGACATGGTTATTGATGGCTCGGTCCGTGGCAAACTGGATCGTTTAGCAACTGCGCTGCAGTCTTAATGGGGAACAGAAATGCAACTGAATTCCACTGAAATTTCAGAACTGATCAAAAGTCGTATTGCTCAGTTTGAAGTGGTCAGTGAAGCTCGCAACGAAGGAACTATCGTTCAGGTAACTGACGGTATTATCCGTATCAATGGCCTTGCTGACTGTATGCAGGGCGAAATGATTGAGCTTCCTGGCAATCGTTATGCAATTGCGCTGAACTTAGAGCGTAATTCTGTAGGTGCTGTGGTTATGGGTCCGTATGCGGACTTAACCGAAGGTACTAAAGTAAAAAGCACCGGCCGTATTCTGGAAGTTCCGGTCGGCCCGCAACTGCTGGGCCGGGTGGTTAACACTCTGGGTGCACCTATTGACGGTAAGGGACCAATTGATGCTGCCGGTTTTGAACCGGTAGAAAAAATTGCACCTGGCGTAATTGACCGCCAGTCAGTCGATCAGCCACTGCAGACCGGATATAAGTCGGTTGATGCGATGATTCCAATCGGTCGTGGTCAGCGTGAATTGCTGATCGGTGACCGTCAGACCGGTAAAACCGCTCTGGCTATCGACGCGATTATCAATCAGAAAGGCACTGGTGTTAAATGTATCTATGTTGCCGTGGGCCAGAAAGCGTCTACCATCGCTAACGTAGTACGTAAGCTGGAAGAACACGGTGCATTGGCACACACTATTGTGGTGGTTGCTTCTGCGTCTGAAGCCGCTGCGCTGCAATTCCTGGCGCCTTATGCCGGCTGTACCATGGGCGAATATTTCCGTGACCGTGGTGAAGATGCGTTAATCGTATACGATGACCTGTCAAAACAAGCTGTAGCGTACCGCCAGATTTCATTGTTGTTACGCCGTCCGCCAGGACGTGAAGCCTATCCGGGTGACGTATTCTATTTACACTCACGTCTGCTGGAGCGTGCATCACGCGTTAATGCTGACTACGTTGAGCGTTATACCAAAGGTGAAGTAACAGGCAAAACCGGTTCATTAACCGCGCTGCCAATTATTGAAACCCAGGCGGGTGACGTTTCTGCATTCGTACCAACTAACGTAATTTCGATTACTGACGGTCAGATCTTCCTTGAAACTGACCTGTTCAACGCCGGTATCCGTCCTGCGGTTAACGCCGGTATTTCGGTATCGCGGGTTGGTGGTGCAGCTCAGACTAAAATTATCAAAAAGCTGGGTGGCGGTATCCGTCTTGCTCTGGCGCAGTATTCTGAACTGGCAGCATTCGCTCAGTTTGCATCTGATCTGGATGATGCAACCCGGGCGCAGCTGGAACACGGTCAGAAAGTTACTGAATTGATGAAACAGCTTCAATACAGCCCGATGTCTGTTGCTGAAATGGGTGTGTCTATTTTCGCTATCGAAAAAGGCTTTATGAAAGATGTGGACGTGGCCAAAATCCTGGATTTTGAAGCCGGTTTAATCGCTTTCATGAAAGCTGAACACACTGAGCTGATGGCTGATATCGACAAAACCGGTAACTACAACGATCAGATCGAGTCTACGTTAAAAGCGGCAATTGAGAAATTCAAAACAACGCAAACGTGGTAATTGACGCGGGTGGTTTTCCACCCCGTTCGTTGAATGAAACGGAGATACAGTCATGGCCGGTGGTAAAGAGATAAAAAGTAAGATCGGGAGTATTAACAATACTCGCAAGATCACCAGTGCTATGGAAAAGGTTGCGGTCAGCAAAATGCGCAAAGCGCAGGACCGTGTAGCTGCGACACGCCCATACGCTGATGGCATGCGCAAAGTGATCGGTAATGTTGCCAATGGTAACCTGGAATATCGTCATCCTTATCTGGCTGAACGCGAGATAAAACGGGTTGGCTATATTGTTATTTCTACCGATCGCGGACTTTGCGGTGGCCTGAATACCAACGAGTTTAAACGTGTTGCCCAGGAACTGAAAAGCTGGAAAGACCAGGGCGTTGATGCTCAGTTTGCTGTTATCGGCAATAAAGCAACGGCGTTTTTCAAGCGTTTTGGTGGCAAGGTAGTAGCACAACAGTCTGGTTCAGGTGACGTGCCACGTCTGGCTGATGTGATTGGTTCGGTAAAAGTAATGCTGCAGGCATTTAACGAAGGCCGCATTGATCGCTTATTCCTGGTGTATAACAAGTTTGTCAACACCATGAAACAAGAGCCGGTGATCGATCAACTCTTACCTTTGCCAAAAGCAGATATAGCACAGAAAGAGCATAACTGGGATTACCTGTACGAGCCGGATCCTAAACCTATCTTAGATATGTTACTGGACCGTTTTGTTGAGTCGCAGGTTTATCAGGGCGTGGTAGAGAATTCTGCCAGTGAACACGCCGCGCGGATGGTAGCAATGAAGGCCGCTACCGACAACGCCGGTAACCTGATGGACGACCTGAAACTGGTATACAACAAAGCACGTCAGGCCGCGATTACCCAGGAGCTTAGCGAGATCGTCGCCGGTGCGGCAGCTGTAGGCTAAGGTAAACAGTTTTGAGAAATTTGAGGAAACATCATGAGTCAAGGTAAGGTCGTCCAAATCATTGGCGCCGTTGTGGATATCGACTTTCCACAAGATGCGGTACCTGGTATCTATGACGCGTTAAACGTGACTGACGGTGATCTGGCTGGTTTAGTGCTGGAAGTGCAGCAACAGCTGGGTGGCGGTACAGTTCGTACTATCGCATTAGGTACAACAGACGGTTTACGTCGCGGCGCAGCTGTGGGTAATACCGGTAAAGCAATTCAGGTTCCGGTGGGTAAAGCCACACTGGGCCGTATTATGAACGTATTGGGTGAGCCAATCGACGAAGCGGGTCCAATCGGTGAAGAAGAGCGCTGGTCAATCCACCGTGCTGCACCTTCATACGAAGATCAGGCAGCGTCTAACGCCCTGCTGGAAACCGGTATTAAAGTTATCGACCTGGTATGCCCGTTCGCCAAAGGTGGTAAAGTTGGTCTGTTCGGTGGTGCCGGTGTTGGTAAAACCGTAAACATGATGGAACTGATCCGTAACATCGCCATCGAGCACAGCGGTTACTCCGTATTCGCCGGTGTCGGTGAGCGTACCCGTGAAGGTAACGACTTCTATCACGAGATGAAAGACTCTAACGTACTGGATAAAGTATCGTTAGTGTACGGTCAGATGAACGAGCCACCAGGAAACCGTCTGCGCGTAGCGTTAACCGGTCTGACCATGGCCGAAAAGTTCCGTGATGAAGGCCGTGACGTGCTGTTCTTCGTTGATAACATCTACCGTTATACGCTGGCCGGTACCGAAGTATCAGCATTGTTGGGCCGTATGCCTTCAGCCGTAGGTTATCAGCCAACGCTGGCTGAAGAAATGGGCGTGTTGCAGGAACGTATTACGTCAACCAAAACAGGTTCTATCACCTCTATTCAGGCGGTATACGTACCTGCGGATGACTTAACTGATCCGTCACCGGCAACTACTTTCTCGCACTTAGATGCAACGGTTGTATTATCACGTAACATCGCTTCTCTGGGTATCTACCCGGCAATCGATCCACTGGACTCTACCTCCCGTCAGTTAGATCCGCTGGTTATCGGTAAAGAGCACTACGATGTGGCCCGTGGTGTGCAGTCAGTACTGCAACGCTATAAAGAGCTGAAAGACATTATCGCCATTCTGGGTATGGATGAGCTGTCTGATGAAGACAGAACAACGGTTTACCGTGCGCGTAAAATCCAGCGCTTCCTGTCGCAGCCGTTCTTCGTGGCAGAGGTATTTACCGGATCGCCTGGTAAATATGTACCACTGAAAGAAACAATCCGTGGCTTTAAAGGCATTCTGGATGGTGAGTATGATCACCTGCCAGAGCAGGCTTTCTACATGGTTGGGTCTATTGACGAAGCGATCGAGAAAGCGAAAAAGCTGTAAGCAAAGCTTCTAGGAGAGCGAGATGGCAATGACAGTGCAACTGGACGTAGTAAGTGCCGAGGAAAAAATCTTCTCCGGCCTTGTCGAATCCGTTCAGGTTACAGGCAGTGAAGGTGAACTGGGCATTCTGCCTTTTCACGCACCGTTACTGACTACACTGAAGCCTGGAATGGTGCGTATCGTAAAACAGTTTGGCGAAGAGCATATGATTTATGTTGCTGGTGGCGTACTGGAAGTACAACCCGAAAGCATCACTGTGCTGGCCGACGTTGCGGTACGCGGCGAAGACTTGGATGAGCAGGCAGCTTTAGACGCACAAAAACGTGCCGAAGAAGAAATGCAGAATGCCGGAGCTGACTTCAACTATGCAGAAGCAGCTGCCCAACTGGCAGAAGCAATAGCCCAGCTACGTATCATTCAGAAATTACGTAAAAAATAATCTGTACTTAATCTGGAAAGCCACCTTCGGGTGGCTTTTTGTTTTTGTAGCGATAAGCTTTTAAAATTAAAGCGATATAAACCATTCAGTAAAACTTCACCTGCCCCCTGTAATCTGCTGCCTGATGGATTAGAATAACGACAACGGAGTACAGGAATTCTTGTTATGGCATTAAACGTTGTGATTCTGGCTGCCGGCAAAGGCACCCGCATGAAGTCTGATTTACCTAAAGTACTGCACAAAGTAGCCGAGCGGCCTATGGTGCAGCATGTTATTGACACTGCCCGGGCACTGGGTGCCGCTAAACCGCAGCTGGTATATGGTTATGGCGCTGAGGTGTTAAAAACCGCACTGGGTGAGCAGCCACTGCACTGGGTATTACAGGCCGAGCAGTTAGGTACCGGCCATGCGGTGGCGCAGGCGGTGCCGAATATTGCCGATGATGATACTGTGCTGGTGTTATACGGCGATGTACCGCTAACCCGTATTGAAACCCTGCAGCAATTACTGGCGGTAAAACCGGGCAATGGTTTGGCCATTTTAACGGTGAACTTAGCTAATCCAACCGGATATGGCCGTATAGTGCGGGAAAACGGCAAAGTGGTGGGCATTGTTGAGCAAAAAGATGCCAGTGCTGAGCAGCTGAAAATTACTGAAGTCAACAGCGGTATTATGGCACTGCCGGGCAGGCAGCTGAAAAGCTGGCTGGGCCGGTTGTCTAACAGTAATGCGCAGGGTGAATACTATTTAACCGATGTGATTGCGATGGCGCACAGCGAAGGTATAGATATCGCCACTGCCCAACCGCAAAACCCGATGGAAGTAGAAGGCGCCAATAACCGTATTCAGCTGGCGGCACTGGAGCGGGCATATCAGCTGCGCCAGGCTGAGCAACTGATGCTGGCTGGTGCCAACCTGCGTGATCCGGCCCGGATTGATATTCGTGGCAGTGTTGAAGTTGGTAACGATGTGATGATCGACATCAATGTGATTTTTGAAGGCAAAGTGGTGCTTGGTAAAGGTGTCACCATTGGCGCTAACTGTATCCTGAAAGATTGTATTATCGGCGATAACACCGAGATTAAACCCAACTCAATGATTGAGAAGTCAGCAGTTGGTAATGGTTGCTCTGTCGGACCTTTTGCTCGTATCCGGCCGGATTCAATACTGGCAGATGACAGCCATGTCGGTAATTTTGTAGAACTGAAAAAAGCTGCTCTGGGCAAAGGTTCCAAGGCTAATCACTTAACCTATCTCGGTGATGCCGTAATCGGTGATAAAGTGAATATCGGTGCCGGTACTATCACCTGTAACTATGATGGTGCCAATAAGTTTGTTACCACTATTAAAGATGGTGCTTTTATCGGCTCGAACAGCGCACTGGTGGCGCCGGTAACTGTAGGGGTAAACGCGACTATTGGTGCCGGCTCGGTATTAACCCGTGATGCCGCTGATGGTGAACTGGTAGTTGCCCGTGCCAAACAGCGGCATATTGCAGGCTGGCAGCGGCCGGTAAAACTGAAAAACTGATCTAAACCCGCGAAATGCCGGGCGATATCGTCCGGCAAGTCAGCCTCATCTCTACTAAACATTCAAATCCCGGTTATATAACGTCAAAGAATCCAGGGAAGCTATTGGTTCTTTTACTATACCTGTCCTATTTTACAGATGTCTATTCCGGTAATTCTGATTATGCTTAACTGGCATCAAATGATTGCGAATAAAACTTAATATTAAATTGAGGCAAATTATGAGCGAAGAGAATAAAGTTGTTTTAGATGAGAATGGTGATATTGAAATTAATGATGAATTGTTAAATGAAATATCTGGCGGAAGCAATCCAGAGGATAGTGATGATGAGGATGAAATTCGTATAAATATCGTCTGTATTAAATTTTGATTTCTAAATGGAAATTTTTTCAGGATAAAATTTAATATTAATTGCTAGATTAAATATTTAGCAATGTAAAAATTGTTTTAAATCCTATCTGATTCCTAAAAGAGCTTTAGTAT
>JARXRR010000011.1:0-67078 GCA_033792355.1 Chromatiaceae bacterium AAb-1 | reverse complement strand
CTTTAAATCAACACATGCCAAAGCTTTGGAAATTGCCAGAGCCTTGGGATGAATATTTATCACCTAGTATGATACTTTAATTAAGTATGGAACTTGATTACTCTCCCACATTAGCCTGCAAAACCAAGGTTGAGAGCTTAAATTGAAGAACCTTCATTAATAGGGCTTAACTTGGTGGACTTCCAGAGTACCTAGTTATCATGCATCTTGCGCAAATACCAGCGTCAGCTAGCGGGCGCGGATGATTTTGCAATCCGACTGAGTCTCCCTCTTATCTGGTGTTCGATCACAATTTGCTTAATTATTTAGTTCAACTATTAGCTGGTATGGCTCATAAACCGATATACGAACACAGAAAAAGGATAACTGGAAGCAATTTGTAGTTTTAAATTAGCTAGCCAAACATTGAACAAACCTCAACGCCCAGCTTTCAATAGACTCTAATGGAATATTCCCAGCCTCCGCCCCCTGATGCTTCGGATGGTTGATGCCAACGTGGTTACGCTCGCCAAACAGGCTATCTAACAACTCATTTGGCCAGCTAATTGATTTTGCGACAACACCCTTGCGGATCTGCAGGAAATGGTCAATCCAATCCTGCGGTTCAGAGCCAAATAGCACTTTGGTTGAAAGCATCTTAATTCCATCAGAAGTATCTACTTCGAGTAGTACAGCCTCAGTTGCTTTATGACGAATCCTGACGGTTTTAATAGCCCGAGGCGAACCGTCCACAAGCTGATGTTGTTTGCTGCGACCTACTTTTGGCAGAGACTGGGTTTCTTGCTGCAATATTGAACATTTGTACTTTGTGACTAACACCTGCAGCATGTGATCAAAGCTTTTAAAGCGACTGGCAAACTGTCGCTCCCGATCGGTTATATCCTGTTTTCCCCCAAGATCTGCGGCAGGCAAAGTGCCGCCTTGGTAAGGTTCATCTGTACTAACCTCCCGACCAGCTTCCTTATCAGTAAGCTCGTCCATAATTAGCTTACTGCTGTCTTTTACCTTCTCTTGTTTGTAGACATCAAATGGCTTGGTGAAACTGACCCAGGATAAATCCCCCTCTAAAACTAAAGTTTCGTTTTGGTCAGAGGCGGATTCTTTGTCATCGACCTCAAACTCCTCAGCACTGCCTTGCCAGTTCACACCGCCAGAACCAGTTCGGGCACCTTCCTCATTTTGCTCTTTTTTAACAAAGGCAGAATTAATAAATGCAACATGATCTGGAATATCAACATCAAACACGATACCGATGATTTCTTCGATTAAATAATGACTTTTACTTGCGTTGTACCTTCCCCTGACATGAAGTTGCCAATTAGTCATGGGTGGTGGTTCAAAGCTAAAACGCCAACTCTCTAGCGCCCCTTTCAGCTCCCGATTTAACTGATAATGACGGTAAATACTTTGGTAGGACGCCATTGCTGTGTGGTCAGTGAGGATCCATGCTAGTAATCGCTTGGTGCCACTTTGATTAAAAGCACTTTTGGGAAAAGTGCTTGTTTTCAGCACATGGATGTCAACATGGTTTCGATCCGGATACGGCTGTACATCAAACTCTAATTGTAAGGTTGCACTGCTAAGACAAGCGCGACATAGATAAGAGTTCACCAGAAAAATGGCACGAGCGAGTTCAAGTTGCGGCAATACAACCAAATCACTTTTTCCGCCATCAAAACAGAATGCGTTCTGAATGCCCTCTTTATCTCTGACCGATTGGAAAGCGCTTAATTCTGGAAACACGGACAAGGTGCTAGCAGAAATCTGATAACCAGGTTTGAAAGTGAACACTCGATCCACACGGCGAGATTGTCGTTTTTGGCTGTTAATCAACTTTCCCCGACTAATAACAGGGATATTTGCCAAACGCGTATGCTTTTTGTCTTGAATAGGACGACACCACAAGGCAAGCGACCAGTCAGCCACATTGTTGTAGCGGAAAAAGTCACCGATATGTACCACTAATGAATCGTCGCCAAATCCTTTGATTTTCGTCAAGCCAACTCCTGTCAAAACAACTGCAATTCTTTCAGCACTCTTTTAGTCTCTGGTGTCAGCCGCTCTTTGCTCAATCCCGCTTTACGCAGTACAACCCATTTTTTCAATATTCCGGAGTTTTGGTAAAGCCCAAAACAAGTATTAGCTAATCGCCTTAACTGATATTCGGTAATAGTTTCAGTGTACCGCTGTAAATACATCCTAACCAGCGGTAATTTATCAAGATTTTTTTCTATCGTGCTTCGATTTGGTAAGCGAGCTAAAAGGTAGTTTGCGGAAAATCTCGGGCCGGTATAATTCGGTTCAGTATCTGCAAGCAGCTTACGCAACTGTCTAATTGCAGCCAGCTCTCGTCGATGCCAGTCGACTTTATGACCCGGCAAATCTCTTGGCAGTTTGTGTTGCTTGTTAAAGTCCATAAGCCAGGCTTTGTCATTTCGGTATAGCCAAGCGTACAAGGCACCACCGGGTTCAACCTTTCGAGCAGCTTTAGTTCCAAGTTCCAGAGCCAATCTCTGCCAGGTTTCACGTTTTTGCGTATCGACCACAGTTGGAGCCTCAGCAATACAAGTCACATCCAATGCAGGCCAAATCTTGCTACCCGATCTCCGAACCAGGTTGAGAATTTCAGCAGGAGTCATTCCAGGTAATAGAGCTGCCCATACAATTAAATGTTCCAGATAACTAAAAGCCTTACGGTGCTTCCGAAACATCGATCTGAGCCAAAAGCTTTCACTAATAGGCCCGTGCAGATGAAGCTCAGACAAGGCTCGAACAGAGAATTGTTGCTGGATACGCTCATATATCAGGCCGTGCAAAACTTGTTTGCCTCTGGAGAACCCGAAATCAGCAGCCAGACTATGATAAAACTTTGTCCAATGTTCAAATGATGGCGATACCTGCGGGGACAACTGAATTAGCTCTCGAGATAAACAGGCAAGCACCATCCGCTCAGAACCTACGTCAGCGCTGCTTTGTGTTTTACCGATAGCTTGTTGCAAGGGTAAAAATAAATGCCGATGATCGCCTATGTTTTCAGATAGCACAGTTAACGGACCGTGGTCAGGACAAACGCCAAGACCAGGAAAATACCACTCACGCAACCAGAAGCACTCCCCATACCTCTTTAGTTGCTGCTGCACACAAGCAGCACAATAGCGGAACCCATGTACTGATTTAACTCGGGAAGCAGCAACACCAAGCATTAAGTGAACAGCACCTTGCGAGCTTGCAGCCATCAGCTTCAATGCCTTAAGCCTGTGTTCTTCAGAAATAAAAGGGGCATACAGCGGGAATAGCGTGTGCTTATAAACCAGCTCATCAACAGAATACCGACCTGTTCTTTTTAGCTGGTTAGAAATAGCCTGCAAATGACAAGGCAGATCCATGGTAGCAATAACCTTACGATCACCATATACCTCATCCAGTAATTGTTTAGGGCTAGATATACCCAGATAAGTGCAGGTTCGGGCTACAGTGCTGTATATCAGCTCATTAGGGTAGGGGACCGGGAAGTTGAGCAAGGTTAGTGAATTCGTCAAACAAACATAGCTTTAATTGTAAACTAATTTAGGTAGATTTTTTCGATACGTAGGACTTCCACAAAGTGAAAAATATTAGAGAATACAGCGTAAAGCAGATAGAGTTATTGCCCTCTTGTTGATATAACTCTTGTGTACTTATGTTTATATTAGCCTAAAACTTGGAATTGGTAATTATTACAGATGCATAGTGCAGAGTTAGAATTGATTTTTCATAAGCTAGATGGCTTAGCATTTCAAGCTTTTTTTAACGACCTAATGTCATGGGGTATACCTGGCTTTTGTCCTATTAGACAAAGAAATGATGGTGGCAACGATGGCTTTGTTCGTGATACCGGAACCTACTATCAAGTCTATGCGCCAGAAGCTATAACTCGCTCTACGATTGAAAACGCTTCGTCAAAAATTTTTGCAGATTTCCACAAGCTAATTAAGAACTGGCACTATTTGATAAAGCTAAGAGAGTATGTTTTCGTTTTTAACGATAAGTTTCAAGGAGTAGACAAGAGTCTTATAGCCCCAATTGAAAATATTTCGAAGACCGAAAAAATACAAACGAAAATTTTAACTTCTAGGCATCTTGTCGAAATATTCCTATCAATAGACCCAGAAAAACAAGAAGCGTTGTTAGCGAGACACTCTATTGGCACTGCAAGTGACCCAGCAATAACAGTTGCGGCGAAAATAATATCGAAAAGACTGCCAATAACAAAATGGAGAGATTTGGATGAGCAACTTTCTTTCAGTGCGATATTTGAGTCAGATCTTACAGTTTTGTCAGAGATTGCATCAAAACTATTTTCAATGGACTTTACCAAACACGAGAAAGAATTAATTGATGGGCTCATAGAGAGTATTCGAGTGTTAGTGAACTTGTTTAATACTCGGAATATTAGATCGATAAATGGAGAGCGCGCTTGGGATAACTCATGGAAAAGTATCCCCAACAATCCAAATGCTCGCTTTTACGATAATGAACTGGAGAAATGGACTTTAGAAGTGCAGCGCTGCACTTTTAGCCTATGTAAACATTTAAATTTATTTGCAAAACACATAAGGCAACATCACATACCCAATTTCCTAGAATATCAAAATTACACCGTTACCAGGCGAACCAGCGATAATCCCTTTCAATACACTGAGATAATTCCGTAAGTTGCTTCTACGAGATTTATTTGCCGTCATCCAGTGAGTTGATATAGGAAGCAATAACATCTCCGTGGCAGGCTGCAGGCTTGCAATGACAGGCAATGATCTTTCCTTTCAGCATCGACAAGTTATGATCTAAATTATCTGACGGCTTAAGAAACCCTCGGTCAAAGTCATATGCAAACTTCCTTATGACTTCATCACGGTCTCCATCTTGACCTATTTGGTAAGGGTTCCCCCAAATTGTTCCACGCCCAATATACACGTCATATGATTCCCCTCTATCCTTATTCACAACAAGCGTAAGTTCAAGTAAGACCTTCCGCATAAATTTTCCTGCGGCCTTCAACGAACCAGATAGTTTTTCGTAGCACCCTCTATCTTCGAAAATAATTGCGTGTGTAGCTCGATCAATAGCTTCATCTTGTGACATATACGTTGTAAATCCGAATTCCCTTTCCTTAGAATACCGTTTGGTAAAGCCATTGGAATCATCAAAACAAACCAACTCGATTTCACTGGATTTGCTTATGTAATAATCAATTTTCCTTTTGAATTTTTCATAGCAAAGAAATTCTTTAGGATATACGATGAGGACAAACTTAATATCGTTCATGTTAGATGTTTGATTTCTGCGTCACTCTCTTGCCAGTGAGATTTTAAATATTCAGCCACTAAGCGTCGATGGCACTGATGGGGTAAATGCTCGCTACAGAGTAAGCATCCGTTATCTATAACCTCCGGCTTTACATACTTTTCTATATTGCGCTTAGCCATTAAGTTGAGAAATCTGTCCTCATATTGCTGCCAAGTGATTTCTTTTTTTTGATACGGAGACAAGATCTCCTTTGTGGGCGCAAGATCTGGGAGGTGAGCATAGTCTACTCCACAGATTTCTTGTAGAAAGTATTTCAAATCGTCTTTTTTGGCAAAACCAGAAAGCTGGGATACATTATTGAGTCTTACATCAACAACTCTTTTTGTATTCGAAATTTTGATCAAAGCAAAGAAACGTTCAGCTTTTTTCTCAGTAAATCCTATCGTTAAAATACGCATATTTAATCCTTAAATATTTGAGCAACTATCTTTGTGCTATTACCATTAGGCAATTTCTCACCTAGGCTAATTGTCATTGCACTAACCGGCGGTAGAGCATGCTCTCCGATTCCGCGCTCTCGATAAGTTTCCTGAGCCCACAAATCAGTTGTAGTTAAAGCGTAATTCTGACGGTTGTACTCAAAAAGTATTCTGATCTTAATCTTACTATCATATTCCTCGGCAATCCTAACTCTTGGATTATTAGGTCGTATAATTACAAGAGATGACCGACACTGCGTTAGCATAGCCGCTTCGATTTTATCGTTAAACCCGAATCTACTGGACATCCCGTTTAACCAAAGAGCTGGCGGAGCATCTAACAATCCAACAATTTGGTTTTTCTGTATTGCGCCTAACTTGATCCAAGGCCTATTAGATATAACAAGATTTTCTCGCTGAAACGTATTGGCCTCTTGGCCATCAAAACTAATCCTTACTATATCTAAAACATCAGCATACTGATTTTGTCCATAGCTCATTTGCATAAGAGAAATTTGTCGATTTGCGACATCTGGACCGACGGGCCTTACCCATTCTCCAGCCCTAGCCCCAGAATATATTTTCCCTGCCACACATCTTCCACCATGCTTCCAAGAATTTGCTAAGCAAACGATATCCAAATCAAATCGCATATTTCCGTCTCCCCCTCCATGAGGTCCAATCTTAGCTAAGCATCTTGTCTAATTTACATCACGCCAATGAAAGGAACGTTGCTCTGTCGCTTACTTGTACAAACCTAACTGCGGCGTACCCATATTTCAAGAAATATTCCTTAAATGGCTAAATATTTAATCGCCGGGAAGATAGCAAAGTATCAAACCAATTGGACCATTTAGCTCTTTTGCTGAAAGAGGCCTGACTACGGCTATCAGTTCAATGAAATTGCATTTTGACTGATACTAAAAATCGAAGGTGTAAGTCTCAACTAACCAATTTCTTCAAATCAAATAACAAACCCTTGACGCCCAAAGCCGAGTGCATAGCTTCTACGGATTGTTGTTGAGAGCTGATATAGCGCAAGTCATCCCAATCCAGAGTATCCCAATTATCAGGTTTGGTATTCTTAGCACGTATTTTCGGTTGTTCTGGTTCAACTGAATTGTCGGCATCTGACAGCCAGTTCAAAATCACAGGTAACAGTTGGGGGCGAGTCAGCTTCGGATTCTCAGCAAATGCTTTGCGCACCGTGGCCACAAGCAGGCTTGAGTCATAATCGTCTTTGAGCATCAGGTAGATTCTGCGTTCGTCGTCTGTTGCCAGCTGTTTTAGCGCTAATTCCTCTGGGGTTTCGACCTTCATGCCAGCAATATCTCTTTGCAGTTGAATAAGTCTCTTATCCATTTCCGGTAGCATCAAATCAGAGTACTGCGCAATTTTTTCCGGAACGCCAGATCGAAGGGCCTCCAGCATAGGATGAACAGGTTTTAGCTCGTCTTTATATACCTGTTTCATTAGGCCAGGAGTGAGTCGCTCCTTACCCAAAGCCAAGGCTCTTAACTGAGATAACACAAAGAGCTTAACGACTATATCCATAACGCCCTGGCTCAGGTCATACCAAAGGTCCCGTAACTCGTCGGTCAATACCAGATCCTTGCTCTGCAATAACTGCAACTTCCAGAGGTTATCGGTAAAGGCAACCCACTCAGGGTTACGCTTACCATTGGGTCCTTGTTTCATTGGTTCCCAAAAAATCGCACCTAAACCTGAACCGCGTCGGGCTGACCGGAGATCAATTTCAAAAATTTCCCGGGCTTTAGGCGTTCCAATCAGCATGACTGGCACACCAATGGTGTTCACCATGGTCACGAAAAAATTCAGCATTGCTTCCGGGCCACCAGATTTCACCCGGCTTAAATGCTGGATCTCATCAATGACCAGTAAGCCTACCGCATGTGCGTTGGCAATCTGAGCCATCAGTGCCAGCATAGTCTCAATACCATTACGTTTGAGGCCATATTTTTTCTCATAATTTGAGCCCAACGCTTTATCCAGCGCCCGGAAAAAGTTCAGGCAAATTTCTTTAAGCGAACCATTGTGTGAACAATCCACTTTCAGATAAACCACTTGCTCAAAATTCATCGTCGGGTGATAAATGACTTGAGGATAGGTGTCCAGGATGCGCGCTAAAGACGTTGTTTTTCCGCTACCTGAGCAACCAATCAGCAGCATACTCTGAGCAGTTGATTTCGCCTCTTCAAATCTAAAGCTAGACAAATCACCACTTTGAACTCTTTCGTAGCCATTTTGTAAGTGCCGCTGCAGGTCGCCTGTTTTAGGATTACGGCCAACATAGCCCCCACGAATCATTAGCGAAACTCGCTCACTCAGGAGCATGTGAGAGCCCAGCGGCTGGAAAAAGTCATTGGTGATACGGCAAATACTGTGGGCACGAACCACCCTTGGTTTCTGCAGATCTGACGCATCGAAAAGTGATGTTGAACGAAGAGCCGCAGCACTGTTTACAGATTCCTGCAGTGGCGGCAAAGCTTCGACAAACGGATTGCCTTTATAAGCCGTGACATCTGCATCCCGGTAGACGGCATCAATTTTTGTTGCGCTCATTCAGGTTCTCCATCCTGGTCACCAAACAAGTCCGGAACATAGTTTGGCAGACTGTAATCCTCTTCTGCTTCCCGTAAAGGAATAACTTGCGCAAGCGCTTTGTCTTTTACTTCGTTTGCAGGCCTGGCTCGCTGCAGCTGTTCAGCTTCACGAGCCTCTTTTTTATTACCCCTGATCTGTGCAATACGCTTTTGACCTGATTCTTTGATGGCTGGAGTTGCTCGGATAGCATTGGTAGTTTTTTCTTTTATAAAAGCATCCAGTTCCCGCCGTTTTGCATCTTCATCCAGCCTGGCATTTGCCATGTTATGTTTTTGCTGAGCCTGAAGCTCCCAAGCTTGCCAGAATGTAAGACCTCTAAATTGGCGACTGCGATCAGTAAGAGTACAAGTCCAGTAGGTCCGGCTACCTGGTTGTGGAAACAGATAAATGGTATCTGCAGAGCCCGGGTTGTAAGCAGCCTCCAGTTTCTGAGAACGCTGAATATCCGGGCTTCGCAGTAGCCATCCTTCTCGAAGAAACTCTGGACAGCTGTAGTAGATACCCCACATATTTGCGCCATATTGAGAAATACTGACCTTTTGCCGTGGCAACAAAGCAATTCTTAACTGCTCAGGGTCAACCTGCCTTAAATTACCAACCCTGTGCTGCATGCCCCAGTTCCATAAATGAATTGGAATTGAAGGGATATCAGCTGGCAGGTCCGCATCACGATCGTACTTATCCATCACATGGTAGTTGTTTCGGAAAAGAATAGTCTTCAGCATTATTTGGGCAAAGTCAGTGATCGTCATTACGGCATCAAGACGATAATCACGCTCTCCGTGTTTTTTCACTCTGTTACCAGTAACAACACCAGGCACATAGGGTTTAAATTCGGCCTGAAGAGTACGGAAACAACTTTCAACAATGCCCTTGGCGTCACCACGTCTCGGAGGTGCGCTTTCGACCCGCAGATTAAACCCTGTAATCAGCGCGTCCACTTGATGGCTCATCATCTCACCGCGGTCAGCCAGAATAACATCAGGCAAACCAACACATGGCCATTCGTCCGGAGTTATATCTATACCAAGAGACTTACAGGAGGTGACCTTCTCAGTACAGGCAATTGCCACAGCCTGCATAGCCACCACATAGGAAGGGTTGTCAAAACCGATGTAAAAGCCAGCTATCATTCGGCTGAACACATCAATCACGATGTAAAGGGTAGGCCTGCCGATAATTTTACTGCGGTCGTCATCTGCAACCAGATAAATATCAGCAATAGTTGCATCAATCTCATATCGGCTGCCAGGTCCCAGCACATGGGCAGTGGCAGTGCTGGTTAAAGGGCGAATATCCTTTTTGTAGATACCGGGATTCGTACTTTCAAGTAACCGCTGTGGCTTCTTATACTCCCGGTTATAGAAATAACGGAACTGCCGTAACGTGGGGAAATCTTCTGGCAAGACTTCAGGGTGGTACTGTGCAAACAAATCCCTGAAACGACGATACGCGACCGTTGTTTGAAGTTTTTTCTGAGTTAATAAGTGCTTTTCTATACTGACCCGAAATATTCGTTCAACATCGACGGTGACTTTAATCCCTGAACCATCGCCGTATAACCGGCTACGGCCAACTTTTGTTGTGCCTGACGCCGCTCTGGATTTCCCCGGGGCTCCACTGTTTTTGAAGTCAGGCAATAAAGCATTGGGCTTCTGGCCTCGCTGCCAAAACCTGCGAAGTAGCTTATAGATAGTCGCTTTGGTTGCTACACCAGCCATTTCAACTTCAGTCACCCGTCGCGCTCTGGCTTTAGTTTCAAAACACAGCTCGTCAACAATAATGGGCTGAATAATGGCTAATGCTTTTTCACGTCGGTTAAATGCGACAGACCCAACTTCTGGCTCTTCATCATGCAGAAATGCGTAAGGGTCTGTGCTTCTGAACAACCGGCCTTCATCCAGATAGGAAATAAGCTTCAGTTCCAGGATAAATTCGGGGAATCCCTTATCACTGTCAATTTGGATCCAGACGAGCTCGCCCGGATGCACAGCTAAGATACGATAGAGCTGTTCGTCAAATCGCAGAACCTCATTGATTTGCCACATGCAGCAAGGCCTCCATATCTTCAAACTGACAGAACCTGAGCTCTGACGCCTTCACAGAACGAAACGCCTTATTGATATTAAATTTAATAAAGCCATTGGCTACCAAAGTCCGAACATCTCGTAAGCTGTGGCCGAGCTCCAGCTCGTATGCGGTATCCAGATGTTTGCAAATATCAATGACCTTCGAGTCCTGAGCTTTGCTAAATGCCTTAGATAAAAAAGGCAGCTGAGCTAACAAAGCAGGATCCACTGCTGCATCATTTTTTGTTGGATATAACCATTCGATGTTCTGTTTTATCACCAGATCGATTTCTTCTTCGGTGACCAGAAACCATGGAATTTGCTTTAGCTGCCAATAGCGCCTTTCCAGCTCAAGCTTCTCGATAGTCCCAGGCTTGGCTAACTCATTCACTGGTTTCACCTGAATAGCGAACTGTCTGTCAGGACCGTTAGTAGCATCAATAAGGAAATCTGACGACATCACCTGGTCAACACCTCGGACAGAAGGATGTCTCAGTTGATGCTCAGCAGCGAGAGCCCTGGTTTCATCTCGCTTTAAAGGGAATTGCTCCCTGATATCTGTAATGTCTGACGACCATTCAAGCACAAGAAAAACTGCTAATTCCAGATCGGAAAGCAGATGATGAACCCGCTGCGTTTTATGAGAGTAAATACGATGAGAACGCCCATCTGAAGGGACATCCTGAACATGAAACCAGGGTTTATAATGCTGTCCATGACCCTGGCCGCGCCCGCTCTTGATGCGACGGGCAATTTCAGTTTCTGAAAGCGATTGCTGCGCTCTAGCCATAAAAAAAGTCCAGTATGCTTTTTAAACAGCATAACCGGACTTTAATGGTTTACAACTATTTTGTTCTGTTTAGTTCTTTGCTGTCACGCTTTAAGACTATTTTGTCTTGTTTAGAACTATTATGTCAGACCACAATTAATACTTTAAAAAATCAAAAACTTATTCAACAGTAACAGACTTTGCCAGGTTTCTTGGCTGATCCACATCTGTACCTTTAATAATTGCCACATAATAAGATAACAGTTGCAGCGGTACGGTATAAATAACCGGAGCCAGCCACTCATGGGTATGCGGTACATTAATTACCCGCATCGTGTTATCTGATTTAAACTGCGCATCGGTATCTGCAAATACATACAGAATACCGCCTCTGGCCCGGACTTCTTCCACGTTTGATTTCAGTTTTTCCAGTAAGTCGTTATTCGGTGCCACCACAATAATTGGCATCTGGGCATCAATTAAAGCCAGCGGACCGTGTTTCAGCTCTCCGGCGGCATAAGCTTCTGCGTGGATATAGGAAATTTCTTTGAGCTTTAACGCGCCTTCCATAGCAATCGGGTATTGATCGCCACGTCCCAGAAACAATGCATGATGTTTATCGGCAAATTCTTCTGCCAGTGCTTCTATCTGACCCGCTAAAGTGAGTGTTTCTTCCAGTTTTGCTGGCAGACTTTTTAATGCCTGTGTCAGCTCATGCTGTTTCTTTTCATCCAGTCCGTTGTATTTACCTACGGCCAGCGTCAGCATGGCTAAGCCTATAAGCTGGGTGGTAAAGGCTTTTGTTGACGCAACACCGATTTCGGCACCGGCTCTGGTCATAAATGCCAGATCTGATTCGCGCACCAGAGATGAGCCGGCAACATTACAGATTGTCAGGCTGCCCAGATAACCGGCTTCTTTGGCTAAACGCAGTGCCGCTAATGTATCGGCAGTTTCTCCTGACTGGGAAATACTGACCAGCAGGCTATCCGGCTGTACATAGGATTTGCGGTAGCGGAACTCGGAGGCAATCTCAACATTACATGAAACACCACCCAGCGCTTCCAGCCAGTAACGGGCCACCATACCGGAGTGGTAACTGGTACCGCAGGCCACGATCTGGATATGTTTTACTTTTTTAAACAGCTCTGCCGCACCATTACCAAAAGTTTCGTCCAGCACGCTGTCCTGACTCAAACGGCCTTCCAGCGTATTGGCAATGGCATTAGGCTGTTCATAAATTTCTTTCAGCATAAAGTGACGGTACTGGCCTTTATCACCTGCATCGTAACTTACGTTTGATTCATGCACTGTACGCTCGGTGGCTTTTCCGTGCTGATCATAGATATTTACCGTACGGCGGGTAATTTCGGCCACATCGCCTTCTTCCAGAAAGATAAAACGGCGGGTAACCGGTAATAAGGCCAGCTGATCTGACGCAATAAAGTTTTCGCCAATGCCCAGACCGATAACCAGCGGACTGCCGGAGCGGGCAACTACCAGCCGCTCAGGATCGGTAATATCCATAATTACCGTGCCATAGGCGCCATGTAACTGCTTTACCGCACGTTGCACAGCAATCAGCAGTGAATCAGCCTGTTTCAGTTCTTCTTCAACCAGATGGGCGATAACTTCGGTATCTGTTTCAGAATTGAAAACGTAACCTTTGCTTTTCAGCATTTCCCTGAGCGGGACGTGATTTTCAATAATACCGTTATGCACCACACAAATATTATGAGACAGGTGAGGGTGTGCATTTCTTTCACTGGGTTCGCCATGTGTTGCCCAACGGGTATGAGCAATACCGGTACCGCCGGTGACGGCTTCGGCGGCAACAGCATCGGCCAGCTCTTTCACTTTACCAAGACGGCGAACACGCTGTAATGTTCCCTGGGAACTAACCACTGCCACACCGGCAGAGTCATATCCCCGGTATTCCAGGCGGCGCAGGCCTTCAACCAGAATATCAATTACATCACGCTGCGCTACTGCGCCTACTATTCCACACATAAGTCTCTCCTGATTGTTCAGTTTTCCGGCCTGTTACCGGTATTTATGCTTACCCAGCGTTAATCAACACTGAACTCTGATAACTTTAACGCCTTGTTTTTCAATCTGGCTGGCATCGGTTTCTGACAGCCCCTGATCGGTTACCAGCACCTTTACTGCGGACCAGGGTAGCTCCAGATTATGAATTTTGCGGCCGAGCTTATCGGACTCAATCATGACTATTACTTCCCGGGCAACATCGGCCATTACCCGGCTAAGGCTATATAGCTCGTTATACGTTGTAGTACCCCGGTTAAGATCAATACCATCAGCACCAATAAACAACTGATCAAAGTCATATGAGCGTAGCACCTGCTCTGCCAGCTGCCCCTGAAAAGCTTCAGATTGTGGATCCCAGGTGCCGCCGGTCATCAGTAATACGGGTTCGTTTTCAAGCTCACGCAAGGCATTGGCAATGGCCAGCGAATTGGTCATAACAACCAACCCCTGTTTTACTGCCAGTTCCGGTAATAAAGCAGCAGTGGTTCGACCACTGTCAATAATAATGCGGTAGTGATCTTTTATCAGGCTGGCGGCTGCTTTGGCTATTGCCAACTTTCGTTTTGAAACCTTCTCCAGACTGGAATCGCTGACGAAATCCTGCGGTACCGGCACAGCACCACCATAACGGCGCAGCAGTAAACCGGCCTGTTCCAGCACGGTCAAGTCTTTACGGATGGTCACTTCCGAGGTATTAAACTGCTCAGCCAGCTGTTCAACAGACAATTCGCCCTGTTGTTGCAGTTGGCTGACAATAAGATGCCGGCGTTGTTGGGTATTGCGCTTATTCATTTCTTTCGATTAAGTTTCAAAACGAAACTTATTCTAATTGGAAATGCTGAATTTGCAAGCAATATTGCATTGGTTATGGCTGTTTGCATTGCCTCTCCGTCAAATAGCTTCCCCGCTTCAGGGGTTTTAACATACCGGCACGCTGATCAGAGGCCTGGGCAATCGATTGCAATTACATTTCGTAGGTTCTTATATGTGAAGATGTTTTTACCCATTTTATGCGGGTTGAAAAATATAAAAAAAAGCAAGAAGGTAACGCATTTTGACAAATTCAACTAAATGACAGGAGTACTACAATGATTTTGGGGGAGGTTGGCTACCCGGCGTGGATATGCAGGAAGCCGGTAAACCCAGCACCTGCACAAGCAAACATATTGGCCGGATATAGAGCAACATAGCGGGCCAGAAGTTTGATTTGGGTGACTTATAACAAATCAAGAGGGAAGGGGTAGAATGAAAAATAATAACACATTTACCAAAACCGCCGTAGCAAGGGCTATTTCCCTGCTGCTTAGCGGCACCGCGGTTTTACCATTATATGCGCAGCAGGAACAGGATACACAACAGGTCCAGGCTGCTGAAGCCGAACAGATTGAAGTGATCATGGTACGCGGCGTACGTTCCAGTATGCAGGAAGCTGCATCGATTAAACGTAACTCTATGGGGGTGGTAGATGCCATTTCCGCCGAGGATATCGGTAAATTCCCTGACACTAACCTGGCCGAATCGCTGCAGCGGATTACCGGGGTGTCGATCAGCCGCACCAATGGCGAAGGCTCCGAGGTTACCGTGCGCGGCTTTGGCGGTGACAACAATATGGTCACTCTGAACGGCCGCACCATGCCATCAGCCACCACTTATGGTGCCGGCTCAGGTGCCGATGGCACCACCCGCGGCGGTAGCGCCAGGGCTTTTGATTTCTCCAATCTGGCGTCTGAAAGTATTCGCGCAGTGGAGGTATATAAAACCGGTAAGGCCAATATTGCCACCGGCGGTATCGGCGCCACGCTGAATGTTAAAACCGCCCGCCCGCTGGACACCGGAGAAACCATAGCCAGTGTCGGGCTAAAAGCGGTGCATGACACCACCAACCGCACCGGTAACGATGTTACACCAGAGATATCCGGCATTTTCAGCCATGCGCTGGATGATGGCAAGTTTGGCGTCAGCCTGTCGGCCAGCCACCAGCGGCGTGATTCCGGCTATACCGGTGCCACTGTCAATGACTGGCAGGTAGCTTACTGGGATGATATCGCCGATCCGGACCGGCTGTGGAACAACGTCAATACTGAAGTGATCAATGCCCCGTCGCAGGGCCAGCTATATACCCGGCCCAATGATATCCGTTATGCATTTTCCAACACCGAGCGCACCCGTGACAACGCCCAGCTTACGCTGCAATTCAGGCCAACAGACAAATTCACTGCCACGGCCGACTATACCTTTGCCGAGAATAATCTGGTTGAACATCGTGGTGAAATCACCAACTGGGTACAGACCGGCAGTAACACCCGGGTGGTGGAATTTGACAACAATGCCGTGAAAACCCCGTCTTATATCCAGGAAATTTATTCCGGTGCGGTGGACGAAGGCTATGAACAGCAATGGCGCGAGCAAACCAACACGCTCAAATCCATTGGCCTGAACTTTGAATACCATGTTAATGATGCGCTGACCCTGATACTGGACGCCCACAGCTCCGAGCTGCATAGCCGTGGTACCGGACCACGTAATTCCGGCGAACTGGCGGTGGGTTTGGGTGCGCCTATTGTTACCTCCCGCGAATGGTTCTACGGTGCGGCTTTACCAACTTACCTGAATGTGTATGACGACACCCTGCCAGACAAAGGCGCCAATGCCAATGGTATAGTTGATGCCGGTGATGTTGGCTCATCAATAGCCAGGATCCGCAACGCCAGTCAGGAAAGCAAGATTAAACAGGTTAAGCTCGATGGTATTTATGAACTGGATGACGGCCGCTTTGATTTTGGTGTTGAAATGCGCAATATGGAATCGCGTTCAATGCAGACCGCCGGCAACAATATTGCGCTGGGTAACTGGAACGTTGGCAACCCGGGTGAATTCGGCGATCTGATCCAGCCATTTGATTTACCCGGCGAGTTTAAAGATTACAACACCCTGCCGGGCGGTTATGGCTTTATTGCCGATCCGCGCGCTTTGTACGATGCTGCGGAGAATCTGTATCCGGGCATTCCCTCCGGCATTGAAGATGCACTGTCTTATGACAATCTCGTCAAGGAAGATACCGTGGCAGCCTATTTCCAGGTGGCATTGAGCGGTGAACTGGGCAAAATGCCGTTTGATGTGCTGGCAGGCCTGCGTTATGAAAAAACCAAATCAGAGTCCAGCTCACTGGTAAGCCAGGTGTATTTCGTCTGGGAAGATAACGATGACGTCTTTGCCTATGTCGACTCCAGTGTACCGCCGCAGCCTGCTACGGCTAAAAATGACTACGATTATCTGTTGCCCAGCCTGGATATCAGCCTGCATTTGTCTGATGATCTGATCAGCCGGTTCTCGTTCAGCAAAACCATTGCCCGTGCCGGCCTCGGCAGCCTTGGCGTATCGGCGTCCAACTTCGGCGGTGGCGGCGGTTCTACCTTATTAGGTGCCCAGCCTACCGCGGAAGCCTCTAACCCTGGCTTGTTGCCGCTGGAATCGACTAACTTCGACCTGTCGCTGGAATGGTACTACAACCCGTTCAGTTATATGTCTGCCGGCGTCTTCCAGAAGAATATCATTAACTTTATCGGTAGCCGCCAGGTAGATCAGCCGCTGTTGGGCATCCGTGACGTCACCGGTGGCCCGCGTGCCATAGCGGCAGCTCAGGCGGTACGTGATGCCGGTTTCCCGCTGGATGATACTTATCTGTATGCGATGATGGTGTTCCATGAGCACCGTAACCACCCGGATATGATTGCCCGCTATGGCGCCAATCCGCAGTTTACCGGCGAACAGTCGCAAATTGATTTCCTGGCCAATAACCCGGGCTTTGATTTGGTCGCTAATGCTGATGACCCTGAAATGGTATTCCGTACCAGTACGCCGGATAACAACCGCGCCGCCAAGATTTACGGTGCCGAATTTGCCATTCAGCATTTCTTCGGCGAAACCGGCTTCGGTGTGCAGGCCAACTACACTATCGTACGTGGCGATATCGGCTTTAACACCCTGGCTGATCCCAATGAGTCGCAGTTTGCGCTGGTCGGCCTCAGTGACACCGCCAACCTGATTGGTATTTACGAGAAGGACGGCTGGCAGGCCCGGATAGCCTGGAACTGGCGCGATAAGTATCTGGCCGAGGTAAATCAGGGCGGCTCCAACAACCCCAGGTTTGAGGAAGCCTATTGGCAGCTTGATGTTAATATCAGTTACGATATCAACGATAAGCTGACAGTATTTGCCGAAGCGCTGAACCTGACCGGTGAGAACAGCCGTTCCCACGCCCGTAACAAAGCCATGTTGTGGTATCTGACAGACCTTGGGCCACGTTACCAGATAGGTTTCCGTTACGACTTTTAAATGTTGTTGCCGCCAGCCTGGCTGGCGGTCATTATGTGATCGGCGGACCTGTCGCCAATAACGTAGTCACAGGAATAATAAAATGCCCCGACATCTGTTGTTAAACAACATCAGCCACCAGCATACCCGTGTGCTGCATCAGTTTGGCCCGCAGTTTGGTGATAATCTGGCCAGTGTGCTGGCCTTTCCCACCGAATTTATTGAGTTACAAAAAGAATATCCGATTCTGGTACGGCGTGATCAGCCAGACGGGCGTTATCAGGCCATAGTGTTACTGGGCCTGCAGCCGGATGAAAATTTGTACCTGAGCGACCAGCACCCTACAGGCTGGGATGCGCGCTATATTCCGGCCAGTATCGAAAAAGGCCCGTTTCTGATTGGTTTCCAGCGTCAGCCGGGTAGCCAGGGGGAAGAGCTGAACCCGGTGGTGCATATTGATATGGAGCATCCAAAAGTCAGCGAACAGCAGGGCCAGTCGCTGTTTCTGCCACAAGGCGGTAACAGCCCTTATCTGGAGCATATTTCCACCCGGTTGCTGGCTATTCATCAGGGCGTGGAACTGGCATCACTGATGTTTGCGGCCTTTGAGCAACTGGAGCTGTTGGAGCCGCTGAATATTGAATTCAGCCTGGACAACGGTGAAAAACACCGCCTGCTGGGCAACTACGCGATCAATGAAAGCCGGCTTGCCGCTTTGCGTGGTGCAGAGCTGGAGCAGCTGAATCAGGCCGGTTTGTTACAACTGGCGTATGCGATGGTTAGTTCGCTCAGTAATATCCGCCATCTGATTGCACGCAAGAACAACCTGCTGCGACGGCAAGGCCTGTTGTAATGCGTCTGGATATAACAACTCTTACCAGAGAAGTTGAGTGCCAGCCGGGCGTTATTCCGCCTGAGGTGTTGTCCGGCACTGAACCTGTGATCCTGCGGGGCCTGGTCAGTCACTGGCCGCTGGTTACTTCAGGCCAGCACGGTTCTGAGGCGGTGGTGGAATACCTGAATGGCCATTACAACGGCCGGACCACCCAGGTGTATTATGCTGAGCCGGGTCTGAATGGCCGTTATTTTTATAATGACAGTGCTACAGCGCTGAATTACGACACCCGGATCGGCCGGATTGATGAGGTATTGCAGCAAATTCTGGCATGGCAGGACCAGCCACAGCCGCCTTCGGTTTATATCGCATCTAACCTGATCCAGAGCCATTTCCCGCTGCTGTTACAGCAGAATAATCTGCAACTGCCAAAACCTGCAACGAGCTATGTGACGAACTATGCGACAAACTATGCAACTGAGCCGGACAGGATCAGCATCTGGCTGGGTAACCGCTCGCTGGCGGCCTGCCACTATGATGCATCGGACAATCTGGCCTGCTGCGTACTGGGTAAGCGGCGTTTCAGCCTGTTTCCACCTGAGCAGATCGCCAATTTATATCCGGGACCGTTAGAGCCGACACCCGGTGGCCAGGTGATTAGTATGGTGGATTTTGACAATCCTGACCTGCAGCGGTTTCCGAATTTCCCACAGGCGATAGCGGCAGGCCAACTGGCAGAGCTGGAACCGGGCGATGCGCTGTACCTGCCCAGTATGTGGTGGCACCAGGTCGAAGCGCCGGGTGCCTTTAACATTCTGGTGAACTACTGGTGGAGCTTAGCGCCGCGCTATACCGGCTCGGGCATGAATCTGCTGTATCACGCCCTGCTATGCCTGCGCGACAAGCCAGAGCATGAACGCCGGGCCTGGCAGCAGGTGCTGAACTATTACGTATTTGATGATCCACAGCAGGCCGGCCGGCATTTGCCGGAGGCTGCCCGTGGCGTACTGGGCCAGTTGGACGATATTCAGGCCAGGCAATTGCGGGCCATGCTGCTTAACCGGTTAAACCGCTGAAAGCTAATACTAAGAGCCGTTATTAAGAATTATAACGACAAGGTCATTAAGCATGAACCGGCTTGCTCTAAGCCAACCGTTGAAGGCATGGATGGGCTGACAAATTCGTCAGGAACGAATTTGAACAGCTCCGCTGGCCCGCAAGGGTGAACTTCATGGATGAAGTTCATAATCGAGCCTACAGGGACGTATTTACGGCGTGTTGGTGTGGGCAAGCCGGTTTATGCAGAACCTTAACTAATCGGCATTGATAACAACAGGGGATTAATTATGCAGACCACTACTTCACAAGCCCATGCAGTAAAAAAAGTCGTCATTGCCGGCGGCGGTACTGCCGGCTGGGTTGCCGCCGCGGCCTTATCGAAACGCTTACAAGGGCTGGTCGAAATAGTACTGGTAGAGTCGGAGCAAATCAGCACGGTCGGCGTTGGTGAATCCACAGTGCCGCCGGTGCAACTGTTTCATAATCTGCTTGGCATAAACGAGCAGGAGTTTATGAGCGCTACTGACGCCACCTTTAAACTGGCGATTAACTTTGAAAACTGGGGCCAGTTGGGTGATCGTTATCTGCATCCTTTTGGTGTTACCGGTAAAAGCACTTTTCTCAGCGATTTTCAGCACTATTATTTACATGGCCTGAGCCTGGGTATCGATGCGCCCTTTGGCGACTACTGCTACGAGTTACAGGCCGCCAAACTGCACCGCTTCGGCAAAACCGACAGCTCTGTGATCAACTATGCCTACCATCTGGACGCCGGGCGTTATGCCCGCTTCCTGCGCCGTTTCAGCGAAGCGCTGGGCGCAGTGCGTATCGAAGGCAAAATTGCCCAGGTACAGCAGCATGTCAATGGCGATATCCGTTCTCTGGTGCTGGAATCCGGCCAGGAAATCAGCGGCGATCTGTTTATCGACTGCACCGGCTTTCGCGCCCTGCTGATGGAACAGACGCTGAAAACCGGCTATGAACCCTGGGATCACTGGCTGCCCTGCAACAGGGCGGTGGTGGTTCAGACAGCTCCGGGACCAACCTTGCCGCCTTATACCAGCGCACTGGCGCATGACAGCGGCTGGCAATGGCGTATTCCGTTACAGCACCGGGTCGGCACCGGCGTGGTGTATGCCGGTGATTATTTGTCTGATGACAAGGCCAGGGAACGGTTATTAGGCAACCTGGAAGGCGCGGCACTGCGGGAGCCCTGGTTACTGAAGTACCAGACCGGGCGGCGCAAAAAGCTGTGGCATAAAAACTGTGTCGCCATTGGCTTGTCCAGCGGTTTTATCGAGCCGCTGGAATCCACCAGTATCTTCCTGTTTATGAGTGGCGTGATCCGGCTGTTGCGGCTGTTTCCGTTTCATGGCGTTACCCCGGCGCTGGTGGATGAATACAATCAGCAAACCATCACCGAAGTGGAGAAAATCCGCGACTTTGTTATTTTGCATTATCACCAGACCGAGCGCACCGACAGTGACTTCTGGAACTATTGCCGCACGATGACGGTGCCGGATTCGCTGGCACACCGGATGGAATTGTTCCGCGAAAGCGCCCATGCCTTCCAGACCGGTGACGAAATGTTCCGGCTGGAGTCCTGGAGCCATGTGATGATGGGGCAACGGCTGCAACCGCAGAGCTACCATAAGCTGGTGGCCAGCCTGGATCCGCAGGAATTCAGCCGTCATCTGCAAAATATCCGTGAAACGATCAACCGGGCTGTGGACCGGTTACCGTCGCACCAGGATTTTCTGCGGCAGTATTGCCCGTCCAGCAATCAGTGATCCGCTGCGATGCAGATTTCAAAGCTGAGCATAGGCACCGAACAGTCACCGCTGCTGGTGGTAGATAACTTTTTCGCCCGGCCTGAAGCTTTAGTCGAGTATGCCTGTGGCCAGAGATTTCTGGCCAATTCGCCTTATTATCCGGGCGTGCGGGCCGAAGCACCTGCGGCCTATCGTCAGGTTATGCTGCAAAGCCTTGAATCTACCCTGATTGACTATTTTCAGCTACCCGCTACATCGCTTGGTTTTTCGGTCTGCCATTTTTCCATTGTTACCACACCACCACAGCAACTTAAACTGCTGCAACGTATTCCGCATTTCGACACTACCGAAAAACATGCACTGGCAGCGGTACATTACCTGTTTCACGGCGATCAGGGTGGCACCGCCTTTTACCGTCACCGTAAAACCGGTTTTGAATATATCGATGACAGCCGGATGCAGCCGTATTACCAGGCGCTGGAAAGCGAAAATGACGGGCCGCATATCCCCAAAGCTACAGCTGGTTATATCCGTGGCGATACGCCGTTATTTGAACAGATAGCCGAGCAGCCCGGCGTATTTAACCGGCTGATTATCTATCGCCGCCACGCTTTGCATAGCGGCGCTATTCCAGCCGGAGCCAGCCTGTCAGCCGATCCGCGGTTGGGGCGGTTGACGATTAGCAGTTTTATTGACCCTTTGCCTTAATTTCTGCTTTAAAAGGGCTGGCGGGCAGTCCGGCGCTGTTATACAACACTGCATCCGGGTTATCCGCCCAGGCATAACGCACCATCACAGGTGCGGCAATATCCGGGTGTGACAGCCGCAGCTGGTTGCCGTGCTGCTGCACCTGAGCCCAGCGGAACTGGCCATCTGCGCCGGCAATGGCAAAACTATGGCCGCTTTCTTTTAACACCAGTTGCTGGTTGAATGACAGCAGCAACTGGGTCCCTTCAGCCTGAACCGACAGCAGTTGCGGCCCCTGATATTGCACCTTTTCCCCCAGCGCTACGGCTCTGGCCGCCAATGCCAGCCGCTGGCCCAGCGTTTTTTTATCTACCGGGTGAATATCGTTCCATTCACCTGTGTCTATCGCTACTACCATAGCGGTGTTGGGCTCACTTAACACCTGTCGCTGAGCTTCGCGCAAACCCGCCCAGGCACTGTGCTGCGGCTGCGGGCTTTTTTCCAGATAATTGGCCAGTTGCACATATAAAAACGGCAAATCGCTCTGTTGTCCTGTGCCTTCAACCCACTTCGCCCGCCAGTCACGGATCATAGCCGTAAAACGCTGCTGGTACTGCTGATGCTGGCCGACATTTGACTCGCCCTGATACCAGATCACGCCTTTAATTGGCAGAGAAGTTAAAGGTGCGGTTAAGCCATTAAACAGACCCATAGGTTGCCAGCGGATAAAGGTATCGCCAGCTAACGGTTCCGCCACCGCAGCAGTCTGCATTTTCCAGGGCCCGCTTAGCGCAACTTTGTCGGCATCTGTGCCAATCCAGTAGGGTTTATCCGGTATCAGGCCGGTTTTGCCATTGGTCGCGGTAATACGCACGGCAATCAGGTTAGCGCCGGCTTTAAGCACACCGGTAGGCAACGAATAACGCCGCGGCGGGTACTGATAGGTGGTATTGCCCACCTGAACACCATTGATATACACCTCATCGGCATCCACTATGCTGCCAAGCCGCAGCACAGTGGCCTTGCTGGCCTGCTCGGCGGTCAGTGCTACTGTTTTACGCAGCCACCAGACACCGGTAAAGGGTTGCGGCAGAAAGCCCGGCACCTGAAATTGCTGCCAGTTGCTGTCGTCCAAAGCCTCGCTATACCAGAGTATTGCACTGTTCAGCCCCGGATCACGCCGCTGCAAATCGCCGTACCATTGCTTATTTTTAGCCTGATCGGCGGCGGTAACAGACTGAATTAACTTGTCATCACGAAAGCGCAGGCCTTCGGCCAATGCTTCGGGAAAGGCTGCTAATGCTTCTTCACTGATCCAGGCTTCGACCGGTGAACCACCCAGCGCATTATTCAGAATGCCAATCGGCACGCCGTTATGCTCAAACAGCTCGCGGGCAAAATAAAACGCCAGCGCGGAAAATTGGGCAATGCTATCCGGGCTGGCGGCTACCCATGCACCGCCGCTGAAATCCTGCTGTGGCGCTTTAAAGTTATATTCCTGTGGCACCTTAAACTGGCGGATCAGCGGGTAGCTGGCGCTGGTTAAATCCTGCGGATAAGCTTCAGCGACACGCGACATGTCCAGCTCCATATTGGACTGGCCGGATGCAACCCAGATATCACCGAAATACACATCCTTCAGTTCAATAACGTTATGGCCTTTAAAACTAAGCTGATGCGGGCCTCCGGCACTTTGCGGCGGCAGTTGAAGTTGCCAGCGCCCGTCTTTGGCTTGAACCCGGCCAATCGACTTGCCATTAAGCTTTGCCTCAACAGTTTCGCCCGGCTCGGCCCAACCCCATAATGCTATTGCGGTATCGCGTTGCAGCACCATACCCTCGCCAATCAGTTTCGGCAGGCGGATCTCGGCACTCACCATAAAGCTACACAGCAACATAATGCCAGGCAGAATTTTTATCATAACAAAGCGTTCCGGCTAAGATACTGACTACAGCCTACCATGTGCTGTGGCAACACCAAGCCGGAGATCAGGAATGGCTAAGGGGTAAGCAAAAAACGTAAAAGATGCGGCGGGTTTTCTCAATTGCAGCATAGCTTGCAACTGCTAGCCTGAGGTTTTCCAGCTGCCAGGGTACCTTATAATGAAAATCACCGCCGCGCGCGTTATTGTTTGTAGTCCGGGGCGCAATTTTGTCACCCTGAAAATTGAAACCGATCAGGGGCTGTATGGTATTGGCGATGCCACGTTAAATGGCCGCGAACTGGCGGTGGCCAGTTACCTTAACGATCATCTGATCCCGTGTCTGATTGGCCGCGATGCCCATCAGATTGAAGATATTTGGCAATATTTCTACCGTGGTGCTTACTGGCGCCGTGGCCCTGTTGGTATGACAGCACTGGCTGCCATCGATATGGCGCTGTGGGATATCAAGGCCAAAGCCGCCAATATGCCGCTATATCAGCTGCTGGGTGGTCGCAGCCGGGACAAGGTGCTGGTGTATGGCCATGCCAATGGCAAAGACATTGCCGACACGGTCGAGGCGGTTAATACCTACCGCGAGCTGGGGTATCAGGCAATCCGGGCCCAGTCCGGTATTCCCGGCCTGGCATCCACCTATGGCGTATCGAAAGACACTTTGTTTTATGAACCGGCTGATGCCGACCTGCCGACTGAAAGCCTGTGGTCTACCAGCAAATACCTGAACCATACACCTAAGTTATTTGCGCAGTTGCGCCAGCAGTTTGGTGACGAGTTGCATCTGCTGCATGACGTACATCACCGGCTGACACCGATTGAAGCGGCAAGGCTGGGTAAAGAACTGGAACCTTATAAACTGTTCTGGCTGGAAGATGCCGTCACCGCCGAGTTACAGGAAGGCTTCCGGCTGATCCGTCAGCACACCACAACGCCGCTGGCGGTAGGCGAGGTATTTTCCTCAATCCATGACTGTCAGCAACTGATTAGCGAGCAGCTGATTGATTATATCCGCACCACTATAGTCCATGCCGGTGGCGTCACCCACCTGCGCCGCATTGCCGCACTGGCCGAGTTGTATCATGTGCGCACCGGCTTTCATGGCGCGACTGATTTGTCGCCTGTCACTATGGGTACAGCATTGCACTTCGATAGCTGGGTGCCTAATTTCGGCATTCAGGAATATATGCGCCATACGCCACAGACCGACGAGGTATTCCCGCATGACTACCGTTTTGAGCAGGGCTATATGTACTGCGGCGAAACAGCGGGCCATGGTGTGGATATCGACGAAAAACTGGCCGCGAAGTATCCGTACCAGCGCGCCTACCTGCCGGTAAACCGGCTGGAAGATGGCACTTTATTTAATTGGTAGAGGGTTTAACTGAACTGGTAAAGGGGTTAACTGGTAAAATCAGCACTTGTCTGCATCAGTCCTGGTTGGCCATTGCCTGGCGGTATGTACAACATTAAGTATCTGCACCCGGTCACCTGCCACTTGATAGACCAGCATGTAGTGCCGGTGAACGACCAGCTCCAGAGTGCCAGGCACAAGGCCGACTCGTCCACTTTCAGGGTGATCGATCAGCTGGTTGGCCTGCTCTGAAAACCGCTCATCAAGGGCCAGTGCGGCGCTGGGGTTGTCGGCTTCTATATAATCGTAAATATCACTACGGTCTTGTATCGCCTCTGGCGTCCAGTACAGCTCCATTACTTAGTCGCTGCAAGGCGGGCGCGGGTGGCAGCACGGCGAGCCGCAAACTGGGCTTCAACATCCGCCGCCGGGATCAGGTGGCCTGCCCTGGCTGAAACACGTGACTGTTCCACCTTGGCATTCAGCCAGGCATCATAGTCCACTGACTCCTGTTGTTGTTGCACATAATCCCGCATAAAGTCACGCAGCAGCTGTGCTCCGGTGCGGTCATGAGCCTTCGCCACGGTGGCAAATTCGTTTTTCAGCGCCTCATCGACGCGGAAGGTAAAGGTTGCATCACTCATCGTTGTAGCCTCATGTGTTACACAGTAAGTACAGTGTAGCACACGAAGGATCATGCTGAAATTGTCTTGAAAGGCGCATTGCTGCTCAGTTACCGCAATGCCCTGTGCCTTCATTTTCGGCCAGCCCTACCCTGGCCAGTTGTAGTACCAGCCCGGCGCTGCTTTCAAGCAGCAGTGGCTGGGTCACTTTGCTGATATCAAAGCCGCTATTGGCATCGGTAAAACAGCGCAGCGGTATTTTTACGCTGTGCCAGCCCTGGTTCTGTGCCCCGGCGAAGTGATTGGTGAAATCCAGTCTGGCAGCGCAATCCTGGCCACATTGCATCCCCAATGTCACGTTACCAGTGGCCATGGCGACTACCTGGTATTCCAGTTCCAGTGTCATATCTCCATTGGATTGCCGGGTCAGATCCAGGGTTGCGCCCTGAGCATGCGTTAACGCCACAGCTGCGTCCTGATGGAAACTCAATAACACCGAATCTTCCTGTTGTAATCTGTCAGTGGCTTGCGCTGTCAGCGCGCCAGCAGCAGAATCTTGTCGTGGCTCTGTCACTACAGTAACCTGGCCTTGATCCAGCAACTGCAATTGCCACGGATTCACAGCTTTGCCTGCATGCAGATAGCGGCTGATATTCAGCACCTGATCGGCACTGATACCGGACTCTTCGCTTAGTGGCGCAAGATTTACCTCGTTGCCATAATGCAGGCCATAACCATAGGCAAACAGCGGGCTATAGTCCGGATCGCCGACATTCAGCGGTGTAGCGGTGGCATCGGCAGGCCAGGAGAACGACAGCTTGCCCTGAAAATCATGGCGGATATCACCTGCCGGTGAACGGATCAGCAAATCGGCAATAGCACCGCCTTCGCTGCCCGGCAAAAAGGCGGCGACAAAGGCATCGGACTGGTTCAGTTCGGGGTTAACCCACAATGGCCGGCCAGACAGAAATACCGCTACAGTAGCAATGCCCTGCGTTTTCAGCTCGGTCAGGATCTGCAGGCCGCGGCTATCATCAAACGCCAGATGGCTGCGATCGCCGACAAACTCGGCATAAGGGTCTTCACCGAATACCACTATCGCCACATCCGGCCGCTGGCTATAGCGGCCATTGTCGCTTAGCTCCACACTACCGCCACCAGCTTCCACTGCCTGTTTAATACCGGCATAAATCGATTCGCCGTTGGGGAAATCGCTGTTGCTATTGCCGGAGCCCTGCCAGCTCAGGGTCCAGCCGCCGCTTTGCTTACCGATATGATCGGCGCCGTCACCGGCGACCAATACCCTGCTGTTGGCTGGCAGTGGCAGCAACTGCTGGTTGTTTTTCAGCAATACCAGCGACTTGCGTGCTGCGTCACGGGCCACCGCTCTGTGCCCGGCACTGCCGAGTAACTCGTAGCGGCCAGCTAATGGCCGTGCAGACGGTGTTACCTGCTCAAACAAACCCATTTCGGCCTTAATCCGCAGAATGCGGCTAACCGCCTCGTCCAGCCGCCGGGCAGAGATCCTGCCATCTTTTACCTGCGCCAGTGTGCTGTAATACAGCGCTTGCCAGCTGTCCGGTGCCATAAACATATCCAGCCCGGCGTTAAAAGAGGCGGCACAATCGGTCGGGGTACAGTCCTGCACCTGGCCATGGCCGTTCCAGTCGCCGACCACAAAGCCATCAAAACCCATACGCTCCACCAGCACATCAGTCAACATGGCCTGATAGCCGTGCATTTTCTCACCATGCCAGCTATTGTAAGACGCCATTACCACCCGCGCCCCGGCGGCAATAGCGGTGTAGTAAGGTGTGCCGTGGATATCGCGCAGCTGTGCTTCAGTATCCCGGTTATCGCCCTGATCTTTACCGCCGACTGTGCCGCCGTCACCGAGAAAATGTTTCACCGTGGCCAGCATATGCTCGCCTTTGAGGAATTCTGCCGTGCCGGGTATGCCCTGAATACCCTGCAGAATATGTGTGGCGTAGCTGGCCACCAGCGCCGGATCTTCGCTGTAGGACTCATAACTGCGGCCCCAGCGATCATCGCGGGCCACCGCTATGGTTGGCGCAAAGGTCCAGTCCAGCCCGGTCACCTGCATTTCAATCGCCGTTATCCGGCCTATTTCACGCAGCAGTTCCGGTTCGCGCATTGCGCCTAAACCGATATTGTGCGGAAAAATGGTCGCGCCTTTAACATTGCTATGGCCATGCACCGCATCGGTGCCCCACATCAGCGGAATATAAGGCCGGCCGTCACTGGTGTCGGTGCTGGCCTGCCAGAAGGCATCGGCCAGCTCCAGCCAGGCTGCGGCGCCGCTACGGTTATCCCGCCCCGGTGCCGAGTTGCCGCCGTTCAGCACACTGCCCAGATAATAATCCCGCACCTGCTGTGGCGTAACCGAGGCGATATCGGCCTGAATAATCTGGCCGACTTTCTGCTCCGTGCTCATCTGACTAAGCAGGGCGCTGATTTTATCTTCTATCTGTTCGGAACGGGCCAGCGGCGGGCTTTGTAACGGCCAGTTTTCGGGCTGAATAACCGGCTGCTGCGGCGATTGCTGCTGCCCTGGCTGTTGAACTGCTGCCTGCTCAGTTACCGGTTGCTTAGCCGGCCGGTCGCAGCCGCCAAGCGCCAGGCTGCACGCCAGCACCAGTATGCCCGCCAGTGGCTGGCTGTTTGTCACCAGCGCTTTACCGTTATATCCGTGTACCATAGCTATGGTTTCTCCCGTTGTATAATGGGTTATTCGTTGTGTATTACTGCCTGACTTAAATAGGCCTTATTAGCACTGACCTCGGTTATCTCACCGCCGATGCTGAAGCTGCCGTACAGGCGGATATCTGCCGACGAGCTGCCGATCATCAGCCTGATTTCACCCGGCTCCACTACCCAGCGCATGCTCTGGTCGAAGAATGCCAGCAGGTTAACCGGCACGGTAAATTCGACTCTGGCCTGCTGCCCGGCCTTTAATGGCACCCGTTTGAAGCCTTTCAGCTGTTTAACCGGGCGGGTTACGCTGGCTACCGGGTCGTGGATATATAACTGCACCACTTCAGTCGCCGCTCTGTTACCGCTATTGCGCAGGCGCAGGCTGATTTTCACTGCACCATCAGCCTGCGCCTGGCTGTCATCAATCTTAAGCTCGCTGTAGGCAAAACTGCTGTAACTGAGGCCGTGGCCGAACGGGTACAGCGGGCTGATATCGTCAAACAGGTAACCGCGTTTAGCCGAAACTTTATGGTTATAGTAGCTGGGAATATGACCGGCGCTACGCGGGAAGGTGACTGGCAATTTGCCGGACGGGCTGACCTCACCAAACAGCACATTGGCCAGCGCGCTGCCGGTTTCCTGCCCCAGATACCAAGCCTCGATAATAGCCGGCATCGTCTCGGCCAGTTCGCCCAGCGCTAACGGCCGGCCATTGGTCAGCACCAGTACCACCGGCTTGCCGGTGGCCAGAATCGCCTGCGCCAGTGCCAGCTGATTGCCGACCAGCGCCAGACTGGTGCGATCCCCCAGATGCTGATCGGCCCAGGCTTCTCTGGATAAACCTTCGTTTTCACCCAGTACCAGCACCACCGCATCTGAATTTTTTGCCAGCGCCACGGCTTCGGCCAGCAAGCCTTTGCGGTCACTGTTATCGGCCAGCGCGATCTGGTCATAGTTCCAGCGCTGCATGGAAAAGGTGTTGGCCTGTTTGCTGCGTTGCTGTATATCCGAAGTGACAAAGGCCTGAGCTGCGGCCGTCGCGGCAGTTTTGGTTAAAGCCTTAGTTAGCACAGTACCGCGGGCAAACTGCACCTCGGCCTTACCTTGTAGTTTCTGTTGCAAACCGTGAAAGATACTGATCGTCTGGCGCGGAATACTGCTGTAACCGCCGAGCAGGGTTTCATCGGCATGCGGGCCAATTACCGCAAGTCTGGCTATGTTGCCGGCGTCCAGCGGCAGAATGCCGTCGTTTTTCAGCAGCACCATGGATTTTTCTGCCAGCTGCCGGGCAAAATCCCGCTGTGACGGTGCGCCTACCAAGGCATTGGCCTGACTGGCATCGACATAGGGATTATCAAACAACCCCAGCCGGAATTTCAGTGCCAGCACCCGGCGTACTGCACGGTCGATCACGCTTTCTTCCAGTTGGCCGGATTGCACCAGCCCGGTTAAATGAGGAAAAGTCTGCGGGTCCGGCGTTTCCAGATCCACTCCGGCCAGCAGCGCCGCTCTGGCTGCCTCAGCGTCATGTTGATACAGGCTGTGTTTGGTGTTCAGTTCCCTGATGCCAAAGTAATCACTGACGATAACGCCGTCAAAGCCCCACTGTTTACGGACAATATCCTGCAGCAGCGCCCGGTTGATATGCGAAGGGATGCCGTCAATCTCGTTGTAGGACGCCATAATACTGCTGGCACCGGCCAGCTTAACCGCCGCTTCAAACGGTGGCAGAAACACTTCGTGCAGCTCACGCGGGCCAATCTGGGCCGGGGCAATATTCACTCCGGCCTGCGGCTGGCCGTGACCGGTAAGGTGCTTTAGTGTGGCGACCACTTTATCTGCTGCAAAACGGCCATCGGCTTGCGGCTGGCCCTGAAATCCTGTTACCGCAGCCACTCCCATAGCTGACATCAGGTAAGGGTCTTCGCCCATGGTTTCTTCAATCCGGCCCCAGCGCGGATCGCGGGCAATATCGAGGATTGGCGTCAGCGCCCAGTGCGCGCCGGTAGCTCGCATCTCGCTGGCAGACAAGGCATACACCGCCTGCATATCCTCCGGCGACCAGCTGCTGGCCAGCGCTATCGCCTGCGGAAAACTGGTGGCATCAAAGGCGGCATAACCATGCAATGCTTCTTCGTGCATCAAAGCGGGTACACCTAAGCGGGTGTGTTGTTTTAACCAGTGCTGCAGCGCATTATTAAATTCGGCGGTCTGCTGCGGGGTTTTAAACTCGCTGGGCCGGCCGATATGGCCGATACCCAGCGGTATAATCTGTGCGGCCTGCTGTGGTAAAAAACGCTGCTGTGCATCTTCCATCTTGCGTCGTTGCTGCCACACCGTCTGCAACTGGGCGACTTTTTCCTCCAGCGTCATCCGTGACAGCAGATCCTCAACCCGCTGCTCAGTGGTCAGACTGGCATCCTGATACGGCAAGTCCTGCGCCGCGACAGATACTACGACGTTCATTGCCAGCAGTGCTATACCGAGCCGTCGTCTGGCCATAAGTTGCCTCCTGCTTAGTCCCGGTACGGGCGCAAGGTGCTGATCCGGCCCTGCTCGTCATAGTGGATTTCGGTCATTTTCACCGAGCGCAAATGTGTTACGCCGCCGGACAAAATCGAATCGTGGTAAAACAGATACCATTTGCCGTTAAATTCACAGATCGAATGATGGGTAGTCCAGCCGACTACCGGTTCCAGAATCCGGCCCTGATAAGTAAAAGGCCCGTAAGGGCTGTCGCCGCTGGCGTAGCAGATATAGTGCGTATCGCCGGTGGACCAGGAAAAATAATATTTGCCGTTGTACTTATGCAGCCAGGACGCTTCAAAAAAGCGCCGGTCAGTATCACCCGCCAGCAATGGCTTTCCTTGTTGATCCAGGATCAGCACTTCCTGCGGTGCTTCGGCAAACTCCAGCATATCCTCTGTCAGCCGGGCCACTTTGGGCCCCAGCGCTGGTTCGTCAGCGCTTGGTTCTTCGTGCTGCTCAGCGTACTGGTTATGACGGTATTTCTGTAGCTGGCCGCCCCAGATGCCGCCGAAATACATATAAAAGTGGCCGTCATCGTCTTCAAACACAGCTGGGTCAATGGAGTAGCTGCCCTCAATGGCCTGTGGCTGGGGTTTAAAAGGCCCGGCAGGTGAATCACCAACGGCAACGCCAATCTGGAAGATGCCATCAGGTCGTTTTGCCGGAAAGTAGAAATAATAGTTGTCGCCTTTTCTGGCTGCATCCGGTGCCCACATTTGCCGTTCGGCCCAGGGCACGTCGTTAATATGCAGTGCCACGCCATGATCGGTGGCCGGGCTGTCCGGGCTGTCCAGCGACAGCACATGATAGTCCTGCATACCGAAATGGTCGCCGTTATCATTAAACGGGATACCGGCCTCAATATCGTGCGACGGGTAAATATAAATCCGGCCGTCGAATACATGCGCCGAAGGGTCGGCGGTATAGATGTGTTCCACCAGCGGCTGGGAAATAGCCTTTGCTTGTAATGCCTGATAATCGGTGTCTGACATCGTGCTTACTCCGCTTGCAGCGAACCGGCGGCGGAGCGGCGCGCGCTCAGTTCCTGCTCGATCTGGCTTTCTTTGTGTTTATTGATTTCATACAGACACATAGCGGCAACACCCAGCAGGAACGGCACCGCCGCATACAGGCTGACCGCCAGGCGGATGCCGTTCACTGTGTCGGCGGTTTGCACTGCCAGCTGGGCGTCATAGCCGACCTGGGCCAGAATACCGGCTACCAGGGCGCCGCCGATGCTCAGCCCCAGTTTCAGGCCGAAAATCATCGCTGAGAAAATAATGGCGGTAGCGCGGCGATGGTTCTTCCACTCCGAATAGTCGGCGACATCGGCAATCATGGCCCACAACAGCGGAATGGTGATGCCGTAGAACAAGCCGTGCAGGATCTGCGCTAAAAATACCAGACCGATAGCATCGGGCGGCAACAGGTAAAACAGCAGAATAAACAGGGTGGATACCAGCAGTGCGGTGGCGAACACATCACGTTTGCCAAAGCGGTCGGCCAGTGGTTTGGAAAAGCCGATACCGATAATCATGCAGATAATGCCACCGGCATTAAACAGGCTGAAGCCAGACGTGGCGGCCGCTTCGGGCCAGCTGAATTCCGTCAGGCCCATGCCGGTCAGCAGGCTGTTCAGCCCGACGATAAAGGCATTAAAGCCGATATCTTCAAGGAACACGGCAATATGCGGCTCGCTCAGGTAATGTTCGAAATAGAAAATAGTCATGCCGCCTTTCAGCGCCAGCGTAATAAACACCAGTACCGTCAGCGTCAGCATAATGGCCCAGGGCCGGTTACGCAGCAAGTCGGTCAGGTCCTGCCGGATGCTGGAAGTCTGCGACGATATGGCCAGCACCCGTTCTTTGGTGGTGATAAACGCAATCAGGAAAAACAGCATGCCGACACAGGCAAACAGCGTCATGGTTTTTTCAAAGCCGACGGCCTTGTCGCCATCACCGAGGATCAGCACCAGCGGTAACAGCAGCACCTGAATGACAAACTGGGCCACCATCACGGCGACGAAGCGGTAGGACGACAGGCTGTTGCGCTCGGCCATATTACCGGTCAGTACGCCACTTAACGCCGAGTAAGGCAGGTTATTGGCCGAATACACCAGTACCAGAATGACATAAGTTGTGAAAGCATAAGCAATTTTTCCTTGCGGGCTGAAATCCGGCGTACTGAAGGCCAGCAGCGCAATAATACCGAACGGCACTGCCGTCCACAGCAGCCAGGGCCGGAACTTGCCCCAGCGGGTCTGGGTACGGTCAGCGATAATGCCCATCAGCGGATTAAAGAAGGCACCGATCAGCCCGCCGGTAAAGATAATGGCAGCAGCAGCCCCGGCCGGGATCTGGTATACATCGGTGTAGAAAAACGCCAGGAAGGTCATCAGCGTCTGAAAAATCAGGTTGGCGGCCAGATCGCCAAGGCTGTAGCCGACTTTTTCCGTGATACTAAGTTTTTGCGAGTCTGTTTGCATTGATTACATCCGCCTGTTGAGTGCTTCTATTTTTATGTTTTTATTATGTTTATTCTGTCTGTGGTGCTGGCAGCCAGGCCTGAAACTGGCCACTGACATGCAGCAGTGCCAGCATATACAGCATGCCATCATAGTAGCGATACTGGCCGCTGGGTACTGGCTGCTGCCATAGCGCCCTGACGAACTCCTGCGCCACCGGCGCGGTGGCAGCCAGGCTGGCCACCGCATTCATTGCTACCAGCCCTATGGTCTGGGCCTGATCCAGTTTTCTGCCATCCAGGCTGTACTGACTGACATAGCTGTCTAAACCCTCACGGGCAAAAAATGCCTGTAGCCGGTCGCTTAATGCAACGGCTCTGGCATCCTTGCGCCACCAGCTCCAGTCAACTGACCAGTTCATTGCGGTGCGCCAGGCATCGAAGCGAAAATCGGCCGACTCCGGTCGCCATGGCGCCGCCCAGGGGCTGCCATCAAAATTACCATAATCCGGCGTCAGTCCGGTTTTCGGATGTGCCGCCAGGCTAAAATAGTCACGACTGACCTGAGCGGCTTTGTGCCAGAACGAGCGGTCTGCTTTTGGCCCCATTCTGGCCCAGACTTCATAAAAAGCCGGCAGATGGTAAGACGCATCGGTATGCTCCGCATGCTGCAGATCCGGGGTAAAACGCACCATCGCATGTTCGGCATGGAACAGATTGGTGGCACTTTGCGTGCCTTTTATCGTCTGGCCGCTAATAACCGGACGATGCCGCATATGGCTTAGCAGCGTATCGGCCTGGGCCCGGTACTGATAAATTCCTTCGCCGTCGCCCCAGCGCACCGAGGCAAAATATAACGCTGTGGCGAAGTATTCTTCACCATCCGGTGCCGGCATTTCGTCGATGGCGGTGCCATCGGTGCGTACCGACCAGGCAAAATAGCCATAGGCCGGATGTGCCGGATCACTCTGGTACATATGGCTGACCGTCCAGTTCCACAGCGCATCGAACTCGGCTTGTTTGTCCAGTTGCAGCGCTATCATCATGCCGTAGGACATACCCTCAGAGCGTACATCGTCACTGTGAATATCGTGGATATAAGCCTTGGCACCGCTGGCATTGCTGCCGGCAGGGAAATACACCGCCTGGCTGGTCGGGTCGCCATAAAAAAAGTGCTGAAAGGCCTGGTCGATTTTAGCGTTGATAGCCTGCTCGCTGTAGCCAAGCTGAGCCAACAGATTAGGGTACTGGCCGCTGATAGCGCTGCCCGGCAGAACCGGCTGTGCTACAGCAACGTCAGCCGTTGTCTGTATCTGAGCGGTGCAGGCAGACAACAGCAAGCTAAGGCCGCCGGCCAGTATGGCCCGCCAGGATAACAGCGGTGAGTGTGTTGCTGACATCATGCGTAACGTTACTTTTATCAGGCTTATCTGACCTTACCATACAATGTCAGGCAGCTTAGCGGATTAACGAAATGTACTGAAAGATTTATGTTTTTTAGCAAGCAGACTGCTTTGCTGCGAAATAGAACTTATGCTGCAAGCGGATAACAATAACAACCGGAGTCACTATTGTGCAGCATAGTATCAGTACCGCCGTCGATGAAGGCAAGGCAGAGAACCAGATTTTTATCCTGTTTATCAGTGTGGTGGCGACCATCGGCGGCTTTCTGTTCGGTTTCGACAGCGGCGTAATCAACGGCACTGTGGATGGCCTGCAACAGGCGTTTAATTCCGCCAGCGCCGGTACCGGTTTTAATGTCGCCAGTATGTTGCTTGGCTGTGCCATAGGGGCGTTTTTTGCCGGACGGCTGGCCGATATCTACGGCCGCAGGAGCCTGTTGCTGGTCGCGGCGGTGTTTTTTATCGTCAGTGCCTGGGGTTCGGGTATTGCCGACAGTTCGCTGGAGTTTGTGCTGTACCGGGTACTGGGCGGGCTGGCAGTCGGCGCGGCCTCAGTGATTACGCCAGCCTATATCTCAGAAGTAGCGCCGGCACGTTATCGCGGTATGCTGATCACCATCCAGCAGATTGCCATTATCTTTGGCCTGTTTATGGCCTTTGTCAGTAACTACCTGCTGGCCGAATATGCCGGCGCCTCGACGGCAATCCTGTGGCTGGACTTTGCCGCCTGGCGCTGGATGTTCTGGATAGAACTGTTCCCGGCCTGTCTGTTTTTGCTGATGTTGCTGTTTATTCCGGAAAGCCCGCGTTTTCTGGTGCTGAAAGGCCGTACTGCCGCAGGCGAAGCGGTACTGAACCGTTTGTTCGGCAGCCAGGCTGCACAGCGCAAGCTGGCTGAAATTCAGCAATCGCTGGCGGCCGATCATCAGCCGCGGCTGGCCGATTTGCTCAACAGCCAGACCGGTAAAGTGCGTAAAATCGTCTGGGTCGGTATCGGGCTGGCCAGCTTTCAGCAACTGGTGGGTATTAACGTGGTGTTTTACTACGGTGCGGTACTGTGGCAGGCGGTTGGTTTTTCCGAATCCCATGCTTTGTTAATCAACGTGATCAGCGGCGGCCTGAGCATTGCGGCCTGTGTTATTACGCTGCTGGTAATAGATAAAATTGGCCGTAAACCTTTGCTGAAATGGGGCTCTTGCGGTATGGCCCTGACACTGGGGTTGATGGTGCTGGCGTTTAGCAATGCTGCCCAGGACGACAGCGGCAACCTGATCCTGGGCGACTGGGGCTTGCTGGCGCTGATCAGTGCCAACGCCTATGTGTTCTTTTTCAATATGTCATGGGGGCCGGTGATGTGGGTGATGCTGGGCGAAATGTTCCCGAACCAGATCCGTGGTTCCGGGCTGGCGGTCAGTGGCCTGGCGCAGTGGGGCTGCAATTTCCTCATTACCATGACATTCCCGCTGTTGCTGGCCGGTATCGGGCTGGCCAGTGTTTATGGCCTGTATACCTTCTGCGCCCTGCTTTCGATAGTGTTTGTGGTGAAGATGGTGCATGAAACCAAAGGTCGGGAACTGGAGCAGATGGAGGGATAATGCATAACGCCGCTCACTTAAGCGAGAACCGGCTTGCTCTAAGTCAACCGTTGAAGGCATGGATGCCTGAATCGAGCCCCCAGGGATTGGGTTTACGGCGTGTTGACGTGAGCAAACCGGTTCGTGCCGAAACCTTAACTGACCGGAATCAGGGCTGATGCAAGTCTTTGAGCTGGTAAACCGGGCCGGCGATCAGCTGACGATCCTGGAGCGGGGCGCCGCCATGCAGCACTGGTCGACCCAACTGGGCAATGAGCGGCGTGAACTGATCCTGAGCTATCCCGAGCCTCAGGCCTATGCCCGGGATGCCTGCTATCTCGGTGCTGTGGTCGGGCCTTATGCCAACCGCATCGCCGGCGGTATACTGCGGATTGATGATCAGCGTTATCAGTTGCAGCAAAATGAAGGCGTAAATCATCTGCATGGCGGCAGCCAGGGGTTGCATCAGCGCAACTGGCAACTGCTGGAGCAAGATGCCAGCAGGCTGGTACTGGCCTGCGATCTGGCCGATGGCGAGGGCGGTTACCCCGGCACCACAGCCTTTCGCGTTACTTATCAACTGTCGGAGCAGAGCACTGTAGATATCCGGCTGGAGGCAAAGGCCAGCCGAACCATGCTGGTGGGGCCGACCTTGCACCCCTACTTTAATCTGGCACCGGAGCAGGCCGTGATTGACCGCCATCAATTACGGCTGCAGGCCGCCCATTATACGGTGGTGGATACCTGCAATATTCCGACCGGCGAGTTGCGTAAGGTGCAAGGCACTGAACTGGATTTCAGCCGGGCCAAAACCCTTGACGGTATCCGGCTGGACCATAACTTTGTAGTGCATGGCAATCTGCAGCAGGCGGCGGCGGAATTAATCAGCCCGGATCAGCGTTTGCGTCTTAAAGTCAGCTCCGACTATCCGGGCCTGCAGGTGTATACCGGCGAGCATCTCGGCGCTCCCTTCCTGCCCCGGCAGGGCATTTGTCTGGAACCGCAGTTTTTCCCCGACTCACCAAACCAGCCAGGCTTTCCGTTCCATTTCACCCGCCCGGAACAGCTCTTTATCGCGCATATTCGTTATCAGTTGGAAAAGAGCTGGGTGTGTTCGCATGGATGGCATTGGTAATTACCGGTAGATAGGCGTATTATTTTGATAGTCGAATCGAACGAAATGGGCGTATATCATGGAATCATTAACAGCGAACCAGGCCAAAACAAACTTTGGTAGCCTGCTGCTAAAAGCTCAGGTTGAACCGGTGCAGATAAACAAAAACGGCAAGCCGGTTGCCGTTGTAATATCAGTGGACGCTTATGATGCTATGGACAAGGTGAAATTGGAAATGCTGCGACTAAGGGCAAAGGAAGTCGATAATATTGATGATTTGGTTGACGGCGATACGTTTTTTGATGAGTTGCTGGCAGATATGTAATTGGCAGTAAAAAAGAAATACCAGTTAACAGCATCGGCTCGCGCCGATTTGCGCGATATAAAAGAGTATACCGTTGAAGTGTGGGGCACTGCCCAGGCGAAAAAATATCTGGCAGATATACGCAAAACTTTATCAATACTGGCAGCCAATCCGCTGGCAGGCAGCGACCGGCCGGATACCAGGGATGGCGCAAGAGGGTACCCATACAAACGCCATGTTATTTATTATGCAATTGTCAAAAACCATATTATTGTTTTTGGCATTTTAAATAAGACCATGCTGCCAAAACCGCACTTAACCGATCGCGAAATACTATAATTCCGATCCATGTATATAAAAAAAGCCCGGCGGGCCGGGCAGTAACACTACAACGGGAGTCAATAATCGTTAGCGGAACAGTACCAGATTGACCTGGTTTTCCAGCAGTTCCTGCCGGCCACTGACCGGTTGCGGGTCCAGTTGTTCCCGTACTGTCAGCTCGGCCAGTGATTGCAGCGAGTGCTCGCCGCCCTGGATGGCCTTGCCCAGCTGGTTGCTCCAGCCGGCGTAACGTGTTGCTACAGCGGCACCGAGGAAGTCTTTTTCCACCAGTGCAGCAGCCCGTTTCAGTGCCAGCGCCAGATGATCCATACCGCCGATATGACCGTGGAACAGATCGTAGCGGTCCAGGCTCTGGCGCCGCAGTTTGGCGTCGAAATTAAAGCCGCCGCTGGAGAAACCGCCGGCTTTGAGGATTTCGTACATCACCAGGCTCAGCTCTTCCACGCTATTCGGGAACTGGTCGGTATCCCAGCCGTTCTGGGCGTCACCACGGTTGGCATCGATGCTACCGAAGATGCCCAGTGAAATGGCAGTGGCCACTTCATGGTGAAACGAATGTCCGGCCAGCGTAGCGTGGTTGGCTTCAATATTGACCCGGAATTCTTTTTCCAGCCCGTACTGCTTCAGAAAACCGTACACCGTGGCCGAATCATAATCATACTGATGCTTGGTCGGTTCCTGCGGTTTTGGCTCAATCAGTAAAGCGCCTTTAAAACCGATTTTATGCTTATGTTCGACCACCATTTGCATAAAGCGGCCCAGTTGGGCGCGCTCCTGGCGCAGGTCGGTATTAAGCAGGGTTTCGTAGCCTTCACGACCGCCCCACAGTACGTAATTTTCCCCGCCCAGACGCTGGGTGGCGTTTAGCGCATGGAACACCTGAGTGGCGCCGTAGCTGAAAATGTCCGGATCGGGGTTGCTGGCGGCACCTGCCGCATAACGTGGGTTGCTGAACAAATTGGCGGTGCCCCACAGCAGTTTCACGCCGGTTTCCGCCTGTTTCTGCTCCAGCACATCGACCATGGCAGCGAAGTTATTCACATACTCCCTGATGCTGTTACCTTCTGGCGCTACATCCACATCATGGAAGCAATAGTAAGGAATGCTCAGTTTGCTGAAGAATTCAAACGCCACATCGGCTTTGTATTTCGCCTGCTGCATCGCATCCCCTGCGGCCAGCCATGGCCGGCCAAAGGTTGGCTGGCCGAATACGTCCTGGCCGTTCCAGCAGAAGTTATGCCAGTAACAGGCCGCCAGCCGCAGATGCTCTGCCATGGTTTTGCCCAGGATCTTTTCACCGGCGTTGTAATGTTTGAATGCCAGTGGGTTGGTGCTGTCGGCACCTTCATAGGCGATGTTGTCAATTTGATCGAAATACTGAGCCACGCTGCTCTCCTGTTTGGTACTGGTTCTACTGCTGTAGTGTTGAGCATTGCCGGCTCTGATAACAATTATGTTTTTTCAGAGCCATCTTGTGCTTTTCATCATATTCCCGTCGTTATTAACTGTTGGTTGTGCGTCTGGCTGCAACGGCAATGACCAAGGGAGTACTGAAACCACAGTTCAGAAATGTCCGGCCAGGCTCTGGTACAGCGCCTTAAATTTGCTGTAGCGCCCGGCCAGCACGGCATGGCGCTCAGCATCTGGCAGATGTTGGCTGACAACCGGCGGTGGCGGGCAAAGTTCGCTCAGGTTAGCCTGCGGCTCCAGTGCCAGCCTGGCCAGTCGCGCTGCGCCCAGCGCCGGCCCCACTTCGCCGCCTTCGCGGAAGGTCAGCGGCTGGTTGATCACATCGGCCAGTAACTGGCGCCAGAAAGGACTGCGGGCACCGCCACCAATCAGGTTGATTTCTGTTGGCAGCAGACCGCTGGCATGCAGCGCCTCCGCGCCTTGCGCCAGCGCAAAACTGACGCCTTCCAGCACTGAATACGTCAGCGCTGTGCGATCGGTGGCGTGGCTCAGACCGAACCAGACTCCTTTGGCATTAGGGTTGTTATGCGGTGTGCGTTCTCCGGATAAATACGGCAGAAACAGCGGTGCCTGCGTGATATTAACAGCGCCCTGCTCCAGCTCTGCCAATAGTTCCTCCACCGGCGCATGCGCCAACTGGTCGGCATACCATTGCAGACAACTGGCTGCACTGAGGGTGACCGACATCAGATGCCAGGTAGCGGGCAGCGCATGACAGAAACTGTGCACAGCAGATTGAGGATTGGCCATAAAGCCGTCACTGACGGCGAAATACACGCCGGAGGTACCCAGCGACAACATGGCCTGGCCGGGGCTGACGATGCCTGCGCCGACAGCACCGGCGGCATTATCGCCCCCTCCCGCCACCAGTGGTACGCTCTGCATACCCCATTGCTGAGCCAGTTCAGGCAGCAGCGTACCGGTGATCTGGTTGCCTTCATACAGCGTTGGCATCTGCGTCCGGCTCAGGCCACAGGCGCTGAGCAGTGCATCGCTCCAGTCCCGCTGTGCCATATCCAGCCATAAGGTACCGGCTGAATCTGACATATCTGAAGCAAAATCGCCACTGAGGCAAAAGCGCAGATAATCCTTCGGCAACAGTACTTTGGCGATACGACTGAACTGTTCTGGCTCATGCTGCTGCAACCACAGCAGTTTGGGTGCGGTAAAGCCCGGCATAGCCAGATTGCCGGTGATCTGTGGCAGTGCGGCGACCTGTTGCTGCAATTGCTGACATTGCGCAAAGGAGCGGCCGTCATTCCATAATATGGCCGGGCGTATCACCCGGTTTTGGCCGTCGAGCAGGGTGGCGCCGTGCATCTGACCGGCCAGGCCAATGGCTTTTACCGCTGCCAGTGGCTGGCGCTGGCTAAGTTCTGTCATACAGGCCTGCAGACCAAGCCACCAGTGTTGTGGATCTTGTTCTGACCACAGCGGATAAGGCCGGCTTACTGAAAATTCGGCCGTAGCACTGTCTCTGACCTTGCCGTCTTCGCCGAGCAAAATCACCTTGATCCCCGATGTGCCCAAATCTATACCGATGTACATAGCCGCGCCCTGATGTTAGCAATAATGAATTCATACTTGGTGAGCCGGGCGCCGTCAGCAATTACGAAAATTCATAATTCCCTGCCGAATTATGTTTTCTGGTTTGCCAAAAAGGCTTACCGGTCTAAGATTAAAACCGCTAACTTAAAAAAATAAAAAAAGTAATAAATAAACGGGGCGGGGATATGTTTAAGGCAAAACACAGCATTACGCTTTTGTTCAATGCGAACAAGGTGTATGACCGACAGGTTATTGAAGGTATAGGCCATTATTTGCAGTCGTCAAAAGTGGATTGGGACGTGTATCTGGAAGAAGACTTCCTGTGCCGTCTTGAACATATTCACGAATGGGGCGGCGACGGCATTATCGCCGACTTCGATGATATGAATATCCAGCGCGCGCTGGCCGGTTCTGACAAGCCGATTGTTGGCGTGGGAGGGTCATACAGTAACCCGGCGGATTATCCGGCAGTGCCCTATGTCGCCACCGACAATTATGCGCTGGTACAGGCCGCCTACGAGCATCTGAAACGCAAAGGGCTGGATCGGTTTGCTTTTTACAGTGTACCGGTGGATGAACAACATCGCTGGGCCAGAGAGCGGGAAAACGCAGTGCATAAACTGACCGCGCACGATGGTTACGACTGCCAGATCTATCAGGGCCACTGCACCCGGCCGGAAACCTGGCAATATGCAATGAACCGCCTGACCGACTGGATCCGGAGCCTGCCCAAACCGATTGGCATTATTGCGGTAACGGACTCCAGAGCCCGGCATTTACTGCAGGCCTGCGAGCATATCGGTATAGTAGTGCCGGATAATATCTCCATTATTGGCATCGACGATGACGACATTGCGCGTTATCTCAGCCGCATCAGTCTCAGCTCGGTAACCCAGGGCTGCTTTGAAATGGGCTATAAGGCCGCCAAGCTGCTGCATACGCAACTGAACAATATCGATGTCGGCAAAAAGCGTATTCTGGTACCGCCGGTCGGCGTGGCGTCGCGCCAGTCCACCGACTTTAAGGCACTGCGCGACCCTTATGTGATCCAGGCCATGCACTATATCCGCCGCAACGCCACCCGCGGCGCCAAGGTGGAACAGGTTACCGATTTTGTCGGTATCTCCCGCTCCAACCTGGAACAGCGGTTCCGTAACGAACGCGGTCATTCGATCCATACCGAACTGCATAACCAGAAGCTGACCAAAGCTTGCAAAATGCTGCTGGAAACCCAGGTTAACCCGATAGAGATCGCCAATATCTGCGGCTACCCGTCACTGCAATATATGTATGCGGTGTTTAAGCGGCATTTTGGCCAGACGCCGAAAGAATACCGCGACGCCGGTGGTGAAGCTTTTAATCATCAGGCGGTAAATAACTGAATCTCAATGGGCAGGCGCACCTAATCAACTGGGGCTGCCTGCCCATTCCCTGCCCGGCCAGAACCCTATAGTATTTTCCACGCCAAAAAACGCACAGTGCTGACGTATTTTCATAACAGTAAGGCCATTGATGAATATGGCTTTTTTCCTTTTAATGTCACTACCTTTTAGTTTTGGGCCCGCCACTGCAGACAGCACAAACCTGCGCTATCCGGGCTTTGACAGCGGGAGTGATTACAGATGACAACCAGCTATCAGGCCATGTTCCTGTGGCTTGGACTGGGGTTTGGGTCGACGTTGTACCTGAGCGCCTGCCAGCCAGCTAACAAAGCAGATTCAAACAATCAGGCAACACCAGCTGCGGCAGCACAATTTGACTGGTTTGATTATCAGGGGCGGGATCCGGTATTTGCGGAACCGCTACCCCCCGGCACTTATCAGAACCCGGTACTGGCTGGTTTTTTCCCAGACCCCAGCATTACCCGTAATGGTGATGACTATTATCTGACCGTGTCCTCTTTTGCCTATACTCCGGGGCTACCGATACTGCACAGCCGCGATCTGGTTAACTGGCAGCTTATTGGTTACGCACTGACACGCCCGTCGCAACTGGATATGTCTGACTTACAGATTTCCCGTGGTATCTTTGCCCCTACTCTGCGTTATCACGATGGTACTTTTTATCTGATCACTACTGTGGTGGACAGAGGGGGCAACTTTCTTCTTACCGCCACAAACCCGGCTGGCCCCTGGTCCGATCCGATCTGGTTACCCGAGGTACAGGGTATAGACCCGGATATCTTTTTTGATGACGATGGCCGGGTGTATATTGCCCACAACGGTGATGCGCCGGGAGAGCCGCTGTATGAAGGACACAAGGCGATCTGGTTATGGCAGTATGATCCGCAAAGCCAGAAAGTATTGCCGGATTCACAACAGCTACTGGTTAATGGCGGTGTGGACTTAAGCACTAAGCCAATCTGGATTGAAGCGCCGCACCTGTACAAACACGACGGCTGGTACTATCTGCTATGTGCTGAAGGTGGCACTGCAGATCAGCATTCGGCAGTGATTTTCCGCAGCCGCAGCCTGCCAGAGCCTTTTGTACCCTACAGTGGCAACCCGATCCTGACCCAGCGCGATCTGGCACCAGAGCGGCCAGACCCGATTACCACAGCAGGCCATGCCGACTTTGTGCAGTTACCTGACGGCCAGTGGTGGGCGGTGTTTCTGGCCAGCCGGGCTTACCAGCAACGCTACTTCAATACCGGCCGCGAAACCTTCTTATTGCCAGTAAGCTGGCAGGATGGCTGGCCGCATATTTTAACGGCCGGACAAACTATTCCTTACCGCCGTTCTGCGCCACAGGGGCTGGAAATCAGCCCGGCAGCCACAACACTGACGGGGAACTTCAACTGGCGTGATGACTTTAGCAGCACGACTTTGAATCCTCACTGGAACCTGTTGCGGGAATTCGACCAGAGCTGGCTAAAACTGGACGGCCAGCAGCTCAGCCTTACCCCTGCTGCAACCAGGTTGGATTCGCTGTTGCAGCCGGCCTTTATTGGCCGACGCCAGCAGCATATGCATTTTGATGCCAGCACCAGCCTCAGTTTGCCTCCTTTTGGGCACAACAGGCAGTTCTCTGCAGGTATAGCCGCCTTTCAGAACGAACAGCATCATTACTATCTTGGCGTGCGCGCCCACTCTGGCGGCATTGAACTGTTTCTGGAACAGGCTTTTGCTGGCGCACCGCAGCAAATCGCCAGCCAGCCGCTACCGGCCAGCCCAGAACCGCTCCGGCTGAAAATAAGTGGCCGGGCTGGAACGATCAGCTTTTATTACGCGCTGGGCAACAATGACTGGCAAGCCGTGGCAGGCCCGCAGGATGCGATGTTACTAAGTACCCAGGCTGCCGGTGGCTTTGTCGGCACCATGCTGGGTTTACACAGCAGGCTGGAAGCAGAGGAGAACTGATGAGAATAAAAAACGTACTTTTTTCAGCATGCATACTGGTCAGCCAGGTTGTATGGGCACTACCCGGTAACTATTTGGCACAGCAGCCAGCCAGCAGTGATTTTGCCCTGGTAGGCAACACCAGCCAGGCATTAATCCAGGTCGATAGCAATGATCACCAGGGCCTGTTACGGGCAGTGCGAACTTTGCAGGCTGATATTGAAAAAGTCAGTGGTAAGCAACTGGGCATCAGCCATAGCGCTCAGGCAGAGCAGATACTGATTATCGGCAGCCTCGGTAACAGTCGCGTGCTGGACCAGTTGGTTGCAGCCGGCAAGCTAGATGTCAGTGCCATTGCCGGTCAGTGGGAAGCCTACATTATTCAGGTGATTCAGCAGCCGCTGCCCGGGGTTAACCAGGCACTGGTGATTGCTGGCAGCGATAAGCGCGGTGCTATTTTCGGTGTTTACGACCTGGCCGAGACTATCGGAGTATCGCCCTGGCACTGGTGGGCCGATGTGCCGGTGGTTAAGCATGAGCAGTTGTATATCAGGGCCGATACCCGGCTAACAGAGCAACCGAAAGTCAAATACCGCGGTATTTTCTTAAATGACGAATATCCGGCGCTGACGCAGTGGACCCACGAAAAATTTGGCGGCTATAACAGCCAGTTTTATCTGCATGTGTTTGAGCTGCTGCAACGGCTTAAGGCCAATTTTCTGTGGCCGGCCATGTGGAATAATGCTTTTGCCGATGATGACCCGCAAAATGCCATCCTGGCCGATGAAATGGGCATAGTGATGAGCAACAGCCATCACGAACCTATGATGCGTGCCGACAAGGAATGGAACCGTTATGGCAAGGGGCCATGGGAATACTCCAGCAACCGCGACAATATCTATCAGTTCTGGCAGCACGGCGCACAGCGGCATAAAAATCTGGAGAGTATCTTCACACTGGGTATGCGCGGCCAGGAAGACGAGCCGATGAGCGAGGGCGAGAATATCGAGCTGCTGGAACAAATTGTCGCCGATCAGCGGCAGATCCTGACTGAAACCTTTACTGACCGGGATATCCGCGAAGTACCGCAGGTATGGGCCTTGTATAAAGAAGTACAGAGCTTTTATGAACGCGGTATGCGGGTGCCGGACGATGTAACGCTGCTCTGGGCTGATGACAACTTCGGCAATATCCGCCGCCTGCCCACTGCCGATGAACGTGGCCGCGCCGGTGGCACCGGTGTTTATTATCATTTCGACTATGTCGGCGGCCCACGTTCCTACACCTGGATCAACAGTACCCCTATGGCTAAAATCTGGGAGCAGATGAACCTGGCCTGGCAATTTCAGGCTGATCGGATCTGGATTGTGAATGTCGGCGACCTGAAACCGATGGAATTTCCGATCGACTTTTTTCTGCGTATGGCCTGGAACCCGGATGCCTTTGGCCCTGACAAGTTGCAGCAGTTTGCCACCGACTGGGCGGCGCAGCAGTTTTCTGTTGAACATGCGGCCACTATTGCCGAACTGATCCAGGGCTATAGCCGGCATAACGGCCGGCGTAAGCCGGAAGCAGTAGAGCCAGACAGCTACAGCATTTTCCACTATGGCGAAGCGCAACGGATCAGTGATGAGCTGGCACAACTGGTAGCAACAGCCGATCAGCTTGAAGCGCAGTTGCCGGCCAGCCAGCGTGATGCTTATATCCAGCTGGTATCGCACCCGTTAAAAGCCAGTCAGGCGGTATTTGAACTAAACCGTGCTGCGGCAATAAATAAGCTGCACGGTGAACAAGGCCGGGCAACTACTAATGACTGGGCGGAGCAGGTGCGCTCCTGGTTCAGGCGGGATGCCGAACTGACCGCACAATATCACCGCCTTGGTGATGGCCGCTGGAACCATATGATGTCGCAGCCGCATATCGGCGCAACGTACTGGCGCAACCCTGAAGCCAACCAGATGCCGACACTGGCCGTGACCGAAGCTGCTGCTGTGGCCGATATGGGGGTAATGGCCGAAGGCTCAGCATGGTATTGGCCGGCCACTGACTATAAAGCCCAGCAACTGGCGTTAGAGCGTTTTTATCCGCATGGCCAAAGCCAGCGCCAGCTTGAAGTGTTTAACAGAGGCGCTGTGCCGTTTGCATTCAGCGCCAAAGCCTCAGCCGACTGGATCCTGCTCAGTCATAGCCAGGGCCAGATTGAGACGGCACAAAACATTCAGGTCAGCATTAACTGGGACAAGGCCAAAACTGGCCTGAATCAGGGCGAAGTGCATATTCAGGGCACGGGCTGGGGCGGTGCTAAAATACAGGTATCGGCGCTGAAACCGGCTGTACAGCCCAAAGGCGGCTTTGTCGAAGCCGATGGTTATATCTCGCTGGAAGCCGCCAGCGGCCACGTGGTTACTAATACCGCCCAGGCCTGGTGGCAGGAAATTCCGTGGCATGGCCGCACACAGTCCTCGATGTCGGCGATGACCGAACTCGATTACCAGATTAGCGATATCCGCCAGGCGCCTTATCTGGAATACCCGCTGTTTTTCCACTCCAGTGGTGAGTTTTCGTTGCATGCTATCGTCGCGCCGACGCTGGATCTGGTGCCGGGCCGCGGCTTGCGCTTTGCCGTGGCGCTGAATGACGGGCCGCCACAGCTGGTGGATATTTTCGCTGACAACAGCCAGCAGGCCTGGGAACAGTCGGTGCTGGACGGCGTCCGTATCACCAGCAGTAGCTTGCAGGTAGACAAACCCGGCGCGCATAAACTGCGTATTTATCTGGTAGATCCGGCTGTGGTGCTGCAAAAATTGCTGATCGATACCGGCGGCCTGCAACCCAGTTACCTTGGACCGCCGCAAAGCCAGCGGGTGCCCTGAGCATGGTTTATACAGCACATAATATTAATCAGTACTATAAATAACATCACTTGAGTAACATCACTTATGAATCAACTTGAACAACTGCGCCAGATGACGGTAGTGGTGGCAGACAGCGGCGATATCGCCGCTATCCGCCAGCTGCAACCCATTGATGCGACCACCAACCCGTCACTTATTCTGCAGGCCAGTATGCTGCCGCAATACCAGCATCTGCTGTCAGATGCGCTGCAAGGTAATGCGACTGATATTGACGCCGCCTGTGAGCAGGTTACGGTAAACTTCGGCTGTGAAATTCTGCGCCATATCCCGGGCCGGGTATCGACCGAAATTGATGCGCAGCTGTCTTTTGATACTGCCGCCAGTGTCAGCAAAGCGCTCAGCATTATCGAACGCTATAGTGCTGCCGGTGTCGACAAATCCAGAATACTGATCAAACTGGCGGCGACCTGGCAGGGCATTCAGGCCGCGGCACAACTGGAACAACAAGGTATTCACTGCAACCTGACACTGGTGTTCAGCCTGGCCCAGGCCAAAGCCTGCGCCGATGCCGGTGTCACGCTGATCTCTCCTTTCGTCGGCCGCATTCTCGACTGGTATAAACAACAGTACCCGCAGCAGGACTTTACCGGGGCGAAAGATCCCGGCGTGCAGTCGGTACAGAGTATTTTCCAATATTATAAACAGCACCAGATAAAAACCGTGGTAATGGGCGCCAGTTTCCGCAATGTCGAACAAGTCCGCCAGTTGGCCGGGTGTGATCTGCTGACCATAGCGCCAAACCTGCTGCAACAATTGCAGGACTCGGACGAAGCTTTACCGCGGCAACTACAAGCTGCACCACAGTTGGATGCTCCGGCTTCTGTGCCACTGACCGAAGCCGAATTCTTATGGCAACTGAATGAGGACGCGATGGCGACAGAGAAACTGGCCGAAGGTATCCGCAAATTCGCGGTAGATCAACGCAAACTGGCACAGTTGCTGGCTAATCAGTAAAGTGCCATGGGTGACAGAAACTAAAAAGCTGGTGCGCAAAGTCGCGGCGAAAAAGAAATATGCAGGGTGCGAATAAAAACCAAAATAGTTAATGATAATTATTTGCATTAATAAAAAGACTACGTTATAGTCAGTAGCGTCAAAGGAAGGACGCTGTTACCCGCCCATGATGGGCTCTTCTGGTCGTTGTTTTAAACTTGTCTTGCAGTTAGGGGGTAGCCAGAACTACCCCTCTTTTTTTGGAACACACAGATCCCATGCTAAAGCGCTGGCTTACACAATTAGAATGGTTAAATCTGGCTGGTATATTACTGGCAATAATCCCTTTAATTCTATTTTCCCAATGTAATAACCCTGTCGAATTTAAAAGCGTTCTGTTGCTGTTCTGTACTATGATTTCAGGACTGGCTGGCAGCTTCTGGTTTAAATTAAATTCCCGGCCGGTAAAACCACTGCATGGCTTTGACTGGCTTGAACAAACGCTGGCACTGGCATGTTGCCTTATGCTGCTGGTACTTTTTTATATGCCGCAGGCCCCTTTTCGCAGCGGGCTTGGGCAACTCAGCTGGCTTAGCTGTCAGTTAATCTTACTGAGTTTAGCGCTGCGCTGCTGGATTTACTGGCGTGAACGTACTGAGCATACTGAAATGCCAGCCAGCAGCCACTTATCTTCGCAACAAACCTGGCTAGTAGGATATGCCAGTCAGTCAGGCATGGCAGAACAGCTGGCACGACAAAGTGCCAGCCAGTTACAGCAGGCAGGTTTTGCGGTAGAAGTGTCTCCGTTAAATGCACTTTCAGAAGCCAGCTTACTGACCCACCAGCGGGCATTATTTGTAGTAAGCACTTATGGTGAAGGCGAACCACCGGATAACGCCAGCCAGTTTTACAAACTGGCGCAGCAATGGCCGGGAACCCTGGATGGATTACAATTTGCAGTTCTGGCTCTGGGTGATCGCAGCTATCAGCAATTCTGTGCGTTTGGCCACTGGCTTTATCAGTGGCTGGCAGCACGCCAGGCTAATCCGTTACAACACCCTATCGAACTGGACAGCGCAGCCGGAAACAGCAACAGTATTACTGCCTGGCAGCATCTGCTAAGCAAAATAACCAATCTGCAACCTGCGCAGCAGGCTCTGGAACCCAGCTGGCAATATGCGCGTTTGTTCAGCCGTTACCGCATTAACCCGGCCAGCCCGGGCCTGCCATGCTATGTGGTAAAACTGCAAATACCTGAGAATTGCCATTGGCAGGCCGGGGATGTAGTCGATATTCAGCCTCAGAATGGTAAATCTACCGTAGCTTTATGGCTGACCCGCCATAACCTGAATGGCTGCCAGCCGGTACAGTACCAGCAACAGACAATGCCGCTTTGCTGGGCACTTGGGCAACTTCAGCTACCGGATACCCCACCAGCCAGGGATGAAATACTGGAAGACTGGCTGAGCAGGCAACAACTGCTGCCGGTAAGAACTTATTCTATAGCTTCTGTTCCGGCTGAAGGACAAATAACATTGCTGGTACGTCAGGTACAGAAAGATCAAGGCGCATTAGGTATAGGTTCCGGCTGGCTGACCGCCTGGGCACCGGAAATGCAACCGGTTAAATTACGTTTACGCAGCCATAGTAACTTCCATCTGCCAGATGATGACAGACCGGTGATTCTGATTGGAAATGGTACAGGTATTGCGGGTTTACGGGCATTGCTGGCTGAGCGGATAACCCGTGGCCATACTCAAAACTGGCTGTTATTCGGTGAAAGAAAACAGGAAACCGATTTCTTTTTCGCAAAAGATATTCAGCAATGGCAACAACAGGGGTTTTTAGCCGAACTGGATTTAGTTTTCTCACGCGACCAGGCAGAACGCCGCTATGTGCAGCATGCCTTATCTGCTCGCATTACAGAAGTAAAAGCCTGGCTGGAGCGGGGAGCTGCTGTTTATGTCTGTGGCAGCCTGGAAGGGATGGGCGGCAGCGTTCATCAGGTTCTGCAGGACGCTATCGGCCAGCAACAGCTGACCGAATTGCAGCAACAGGGACGATACCGGCGCGATCTTTACTGAGCTGCCGGAGAAAAATTAATCCGGTTGTTCTTTACCGACATATTAAGCGGTACCGCAGTCAGTAACTTAACGGTCGGATCTGACGTATCAAGCCGGTATACCGGATTAGTAGCCAGAAAAGTATTCACTAACTGCAGTAATTCATTACTTACCGGTGCCAGATTGCCACGATAGCCAGATGCCTCAATACTGGAATCGAGTAATTTAACCGAACGGACATAAACTGCCTGCTCTTTGGCATCATAATAAGGGGTCCCTTCAACCACCAGCGCCATACTGGCAGGATAACTGAGCCCAAATAAAGATAATGCCGCTGTGGCAGCAGTATCAATTCTGACGACATCGCTGTTATCAGGCCCGATAGTCACGGCCATTTTCTGAACTTCCATTTTTACCGGGATACCAGCCACCTCTGACTGCCGGGTCAGCTTGGGTAATTGCTGCATCAGCAATTGTTCAAGCTGGGATTCTGATACCGAATATACTGACATCTGGCTTAACTGCGCGCATCCTGCAAGCAGTAAAGCAAACATAACCATCACTGTGCGAATCATAAATTTCTCCTGTAACCGCAGATCCTGAATACTTTTTGCTGAGCTCAGGCTGAATACTACCGTAATCATCATATAAAAACGCTAAATTCTGCAATATGGTAAAACTATACACTTCCAGAGCATAGCAGCATTGCCGGGGCAGTTATGTTATGCTCACCGGCAAAAATCCGGAACCATTATAATAACGAGAGTGTGATGAAACTTATTCTGAAACTGATTGCGGGTATTATCCTGGGTATGCTCTGTGGTTTATATGCACCGCAGTGGCTGACACAAATTCTGATTACCTTTAAGGCTCTGTTCGGGCAGGTATTATTCTTTACCGTGCCACTACTGATCCTGTTCTTTATCGCCAGCGGTATTGGCAGCCTGCCACAAAATTCAGGGCGCTTACTGGGCAAAACCGTAGGCCTGGCTTATTTATCCACGATAGTGGCTGGTATCCTGTCTTTTCTGGTGGCAGCGGCTGTCGTACCAGCACTGGCCGAGCTGGTTAGTGGTGGAGAACTACAGAACAGCGATAATGTCACCTCGCTGACACCTTATATAGAATTAACTATTCCACCGGTACTGGAAGTCATGTCAGCATTAACACTGGCATTTATTTTTGGTCTGGGGATTACCGTTACCCGTGCTAAAACACTGCACAGCCTGTTTGATGAAGGTCGTGATATTATCCAGTTATTTCTGGTTAAAGTGATCATTCCGCTGCTACCGGTATATATTGCCGGAGTATTTGCCACTATGGCCGCTGCTGGTACCGTATTTGGCACGCTGAAAACCTTTGGTCTGGTGCTGGTACTGGCGGTACTGATGCACTGGATATGGCTGACCAGCCTGTTTATTATTGCCGGTATCAGAGCCGGGAAGTCACCGCTGTTTCTGATAAAAAATATGCTGCCAGCTTACTTTACTGCCCTGGGCACCATGTCCAGCGCTGCCACTATCCCGGTCGCATTACAGTCAACCAAGAAAAACGGCGTAAAAGAAGAAATCGCCAACTTCACTGTGCCATTGTGTTCAACGATTCATTTATCCGGCTCAACAATTACCATCGTCACCTGCGCGGTTGCGGTGATGGCGATCAGCCAGGGGCTGACAATACCCTCCTTGCCCGAGATGTTGCCGTTTATTTTTATTCTGGGCATTGTGATGCTGGCCGCACCAGGCGTACCCGGCGGTGCAGTAATGTCAGCCGTCGGTCTGCTTGGCGCCATGCTGGGCTTTGACGAAGCCGCCATAGCCCTGATGATAGCGCTGTATATTGCGCAGGACAGCTTCGGCACTGCCTGTAATGTCACCGGCGATGGGGCTATTGCTGTGTTGGTTGATCAGGCCTGATGATTTAAATAGCACAAAGCCCTCGACTAACCAGAGGGCTTACTCACAACTTCTGTGTTACCAATCAGCAACTGATAAAGCTCACCATAAAGTGACTGGTATTCCACCACAATTTGTATTCTGCTAAGCATGGTATTTAGATCTTCCACGGTCTTATGGCATGCCGGCTGCAGCGCCCGAAATGCCACCTGCCGATCATCCACTTTATAAAAACGGCCAATATTGCCCCTGGCGTAGCAATCCGGTTCTTCACCCAAAGCAACGAGAAAATCCTCACGGCTGTGATAAGACACACCATCCACCCGGTAATGCAAGGCAGTTACCTGCGCCGGCCCCATACCATTATTATGGAGATAAAGCTCCCAGCTACCATCCAGGTCAAGATTAAACTCCGTTTCCAGATAGGGCCGCAGTGACAGTTTATTGTGCTGCTGTATGCTATAGCTTTGCCAGATAGAAATTATCAGTGCACAGGCAGCGACCAGCATTGAGCAAAGCGCAGTGTATTTCTCCCAGTTAATTGATTTGCGTCTTGTTGGTTCCGTCATCTTTATTTCCCACGACATTACTCGTTACGCAGAGCTTTAACCGGATCGGTTAGCAGCACCCGGCGTAGCGGAATAAAACTACATAACAGAGCGGCGATAGCCAGCAATAATAGCAGGCTGACCACCAGCAGCCAATTAGCCTGAAATATCAGCTCAGGCTGGGTACGGCTTAATCCGGCGATAAAATAAAAGCAGGAGAAGCTTAGTAGCAGTGCGGCAGCTATTGGCTGCGCCAGTTTGCGTAAATTATCCTGTAACAATTGCCTTAAGCTGGCACCCATCGCCATTTCTACCCCCAGCTGATAACGACGGGCCTGTATCAGGTAACTGACAATTCCGGCAATACCAGCCAGTACCGTTAATAGGCTCATTAGTGCCAGGGTAGCCGATAACGCCGCAGCCAGCCGATTTGACAGTGTAAAGCGATCAAATGCAGCTTGTACTGTGGTCAAATCCAGCAAATCCAACCGCGGATCCAACTGACGCAGCTGCTCCAGCAGAGTAGTATCGGTTAGTGTTGCACCAGGGCTTAACTTCAACAGATAGCTGTATTCGCGCCAGCCAGGGTTTTCTGCCGGGTAAAATACTTCATCCACTTCAAAGCCAGGATCACCTGGAAAGTTAGTATTAACTACAACACCAATAATCTGGCGCTGCATACTGTCGTCACTTAATGCTACGCTTTGTCCTATGGCCGGCTTGCCGCTAAGGCGGACGATCCGATCGGCCAACCGCTGATTGACGATAACCGGATAATGTTCCAGCCCGACCTGCTCAGCGGTAAAGTCCTGCCCCGCAAGCTCCTGCCCATAAAACTGAAAGTAACCTGGTAATACGCTAATCTGCCGTGCTGAGGTGATCACCTCACCCTGCGCATTTTTGACAATGTCCTGATTGCGCACCCTTGGTACCCGCGGCTCAGAAACAGGGGTAATGGCCTGAATTTCTGGCAATGCTGCCAGGCTTTGCAACAAAGCGCGGTGATTATTTTGCCGCTGCTCACGGTTGTCGAAATCGGCGTAATTCACCGTCAGTGACCAGAGATCAGTGGTATTGACTCCGGTTGGCCGGTTGGCTTCGGACCAGGCAGCAACAAAAACATGCGCCGTAGCCAGCAATACCAACAGCGATAACAGCAACTGCACACCAATTAAACTATGGGCTACCCCCTGACGTAATTGCTTACCGGCGCCTTTACCACTGCTTTGTAAGCTGGCCATCAGTTGCTGCTCGCGTACACCGCTTAGCTCAATCCAGCTGAAAAGCAGAGCGATACCCAACAAAACGAGAGAGGTGAGCAGTAACATTAACCCATCAAGCCGCAGGGCACTTAACCGGGGTAATTGCTCAGCAGCAACCTGGGTAATCACACTAAAACCAAGCCAGGTCAGCAGCAACGCAAAAACTCCAGCACCCGCCAGCAAGGCAGCGTTATGGCGAAACACCTGATAAAACATTTGCTTTTTGCTGGCACCAAAGGCATAGCATACCGCCAGCGGCTGCAGCTGTTTCACCGCCCGCGCCAGCTGCATGCTGGATAAATTAACCAGCGCAATTAAGGTCAACAGCGACACCCCGGCCAGTAGCGTGAGTACCAGCCGACCGGAATCTCCCTGAATTTGCTGGCGTAGCGGTACCACCTTGCCGTAGTAATCAAACATTTGCTGCAGATCTGGGTGACGCTCGGCAGATGCCTGCTTTACCAGCCGGTACGCTTCGGCATTGGCCTCTTGCAGGCTAACACCCGGCTTTAAACGGCCCAGTGCGGCAAAACCACCAGAGTAGCCATCCCAGCCGCGAATATCGACATATTCATCCATATCCAGTGGCAACCAGATGGCTTCATGCGCATCGTGTAGTCCCGGTAATTCCAGCGCCTGTTTTAACACTCCAATCACCGTAAACTGGCGCTGATTAAGCTGGATTGTCTGGCCAACAATATCACGATTGCCCTGATAGTGCTGCTGCCAGATGGCCTGGCTCAGGACCACCGACGGCTGCTTATTACCCATCTGCTCCTGCCCGTTAAATAAGCGGCCCAATAAAGGCTCTACACCCATTACCTCAAAAATATCGTGAGCACCAAACAGCACCTGCACCTTGGGTCGGGTGGCTAAATCTAATAACTTGTATTCGGTGGAAAAGCTAAAATACACTGCCATCTGCCCAAGCAACTGACTTTGTTGCTGTAAATCAAACAGAGTTTGCACATTGCTGGCCTGATGCAATGCGCCCTGGTAATTCATTTCCGCCCCTACATAGTAGAGTTCACTGTCGTTTTTATAAGGCAGAGGCGCGAAGAAGGTAATATTGACTAAACTAAGCACACTAAACAGCAAAGTCAGAGTAAACACCAGGCTTAGTATCACCGTGAGGTAATACTGCCGGGCCTGGCGAAAGCTGCGCCAGATCATGTGCCACTTCATGCAACGTGCTCCTGTACTTTATCCTGCTTAACATCAGCCGATACCACTTGCCCATCCAGCAAATGAATTTGCCGGTGTGCCATATTGGCATAACGCGGATCGTGGGTAACCAGACAAATTGTAGTGCCCTGAGTATGCAAATCAGCCAGCAAAGCCATTACCGCATCACCATTTTTGGAATCCAGGTTACCGGTGGGTTCATCTACCAGCATAATGCCGGAATCAGCTGCCAGCGCCCGGGCAATAGAGACCCGCTGCTGCTGACCACCGGATAATTGATTGGGGAAAAGCGCCGCTTTATCAGCTAAGTCGACTTTTTCCAGACACGCTAATGCCCGTGCCTGGCGTTGTTTTATGCTATCACCGCGGTATTTTAGCGGCAGCGCCACATTGTCCAGCACCGTGTATTCATCAATCAGGTTAAAAGCCTGAAACACAAAGCCAATACGGCGGCTGCGCATTTGCGCCCGCTGTTCGGCATTCATATCCGATACCAGCAAACCATCGATATAATATTCGCCGCTATCAGAGGTATCGAGCAAACCCAGAATATTTAGCAAGGTTGATTTACCGCAGCCCGAGGGGCCACAAATTGCCACATACTCACCTTCGTGCACACTAAAACTGACGCCATTTAATACGGCTTGTTGCTGCTGGCCAGACTGAAAGGTTTTTTTAAGTTGTTTTACTTTAAGTACATCGGTTTTCATCGCCTATCCTTACTGAGTCAGTTTTAGTTGCGCCACACCGGTATCCAACTGCAGGGCGCTGACAATAATGCGGTCACCTGGTACCAGACCCGACACCACTTCAATTTGCTGGCCGGACGCCTTACCAAACTGCACCGCTACCCGCCCGGCAACCTGGTTAGCATCCAGTTTAAATAACTCCACTTTGGCATCTTCCGCCACACCGGCGGGCCGGTCGACAAAACTGACCTGGCCACGGCTTTGTCCATGAATACGAGCATCTACCATCTGCATTGGCCGGATATCGGCGCTTAATTGTTCGGGCAGTAGAATATCCACTTGCACTGCACCATCGGCCACAACCGGATCAATCCGTACCACCTGCCCCGTAACAATGCCATGACGGGTATCAACCTCGGCGCTGGCGCCTAATTGCAATAAACGCACCTGCATTTGCGGCACTTTCACTTCTGCCACCAAGGGAGACAAACTGCCCACCAACGCCAGCTCATCACCAATATTAACGCTTTGCCCCAAGCTGACCGGCAAACGCTGCAACACCCCCTGCAAACCGGCGCGTACCACCAGTTGTTGCAGCTGATAGGTCGCATTATTTAATTCAGCTTCAGCCTGCTGTACATCTTCCTGCTGGATCAGTAAATACTGCTGATGCACGTCCTGCAGTGTTGCCAGCTTCTGTTGCTCCAGTTGATAGCGCTCAGTAAGCTGTTCGGCCCGAGCCCGACTACGCCTGGCATCCATACCAGAGATAATACCTGCAGCCGCAAGCGGTGCCTCGGCTTCAACTTGCAAGGCCGCCAGCTCCGCATCGGACTTCAGCTCAGCCAACCGCGAGCTTTGCTCTAAAATTTCGCGCTGCTGCTCCAGTGCCAGCCTGCGGCTATTGCTGCGTTTATTGTGCAAGTTAGCCAGCGCCTGCTGCGCGGCCATTTCTAAAGCCGGGTTTTTTAAGGTGAGAATGATACTGTCGGGCTCAACTATCGCGCCCGGCCGTAGCTTAATTTCATCCACCGTAGCCATACTGCTGGCAGTAAGTAACCGCTGATTTTGCGACTGCAGGCTGCCATAGCCGGCCACTCTTTGCGTAAAATCACCGCTTTGTACGGTAGCCACACTGACACTGTCCACACTGATATAGTGCAAACCACCGGCAAAGCCGATGCTCCAACCGCTGATTAGCAACAATGCTGATAGCAGACCTACAGCACTGTAAACCAGGGTGCTAATACTTTTTTTCATCGTTAATTCCTTTATGCGCTTTGTGCTCTAGGAACATTGTTAATCAACTCGGTCAGGTCAATCACCCGATCCGCTGCCTCAATGGTTTCCTTGCGGTGAGCCACACTGATCTGTGTTATATTTTTTTGCTTCAGGTACTGATTAACCTGCTGTTCACTCAATGTATCCAGATGGCTGGTCGCTTCATCAAGAAATAATATCTTAGGCTGGGCATAAAATGCCCGCGCCAGTAAAATACGCTGTTTCTGACCACCAGATAATGTGCTGCCCAAATCTCCTACCTGAGTATGTAACCCCATAGGCATAGCCTGGACTTCATCCCAAATGGCCGCACCTCGCAACACCTCTTTCACCAAATCAAGGTTGGGGGTAGGTTCAAAGAAAGTGATATTCTCCAGCAAAGAGCCATTTAACAATTGATCATTTTGCATCACAGTGGCGCAGTAACGCCGGAATTGCCGGAAACCCAAAGATCTTAACGGCATACCATCCAGTAACAAATCACCTTGTTGTGGTTGAATTAAGCCAGTCATGATTTTAAGCAAGGTGGACTTACCCAGACCAGAACGACCAATAATCGCAACAGATTCGCCCGCTTCGACCTTAAAATTTAACCCCTGATATAGCCAGGGAGTACTGTCACTATAGCGAAAATGCAGATTCCGCAGCTCTAATGCCCCTGCCACCTGTTCCGGCTGCAGAGCAATCCGCGCCTGATCCTGCTCCGGTTGTTGCATCACGATATCCGACATTCGGTGTAAATAAGTACCAGCGATCCGGAAGCGGAAAATGTTTTCCACCAATGACTGGGCACTGTCGGCAAATTGCTGTCGATAAGCCAAATATGCCAGAAACATTCCCAGACTAAGCGCACCATTAATAATAAAGTGTGCTCCTATCAGTACAATTACCAGATATTCGATCCGTCCGAGGGCATTTTGAGTCACATCACTGGCAATGGTGATCTTTTCCCGCTGAATACTGGCATTCAATGTATCAGCATAAAAGTTCATCCAGCTGGATAAACGACTGTTTTCACGAACAAAGCTTTTAATGGGCATAATGGCCCGAATGGTTTCAATAAAGTGGCTGTTTTCCCGTGCATGTTTACTGAGCTGCTGTTCCAAATGCTCATTTTCTTTATTGGTCAGGAAAAAGCGTATCAGATAAAGCGCCACCAAAAAACCAACGGAAACCAGCGCCAGCGCTTTATTGTAGTGATACATAATTAGCAAGGTCGTGATACTCAGCAAGCCATCAACTACCGCAGTGATAAAACCTCTGCTAATCAGACGTTGTACTTCATTAAAAGCCTCAAATCTGGATTTAATATCACCAACATGCCTGCTCTCAAAAAAGCTCAGTGGTAAATGTAACAGGTGGCGCTGTATATTGGCTTTAATTTGAAAACTCAGGTTTTTTTCCAGGTACATGATGGCTGCGGAGCGGATAATCTGAGCCAACACGGATAAAACCAGTACCAGCAAAAAGCCTGTGAACACAGACCACAGCAAGCTAACCTGGCCAGATTCGATACCATGATCGATGACCACCCGGATGTAATAGGGTGAGATAAGGAACAGCCCCTGTAACAACAGGGCAATGATAAAAATTTTAGTTAAAGACGACCATAAACCATCAATCTTACCGATAAAATGACGCAATGGCACCCGGACACGCTCGTCCTTGCGTTCGAAGCTCCCGGAAGGAACCAGCTCAATCACAATACCGGTAAAGGATTCCGATACCTGATTCCAGTCCAGACTAAGCCGTCCTTTTGCCGGATCATGAATGGTAATGCCTTTACTGCTGACTTTGGCAAGGGTAACAAAGTGATTAAAGTTCCAGTGCAAAATGGCAGGTTTTTTCACCTTGGCCAGTTGCCCCAAATCCAGCTTCAACACCCGGGCTGACAAACCTAACTCATCACCAATCTGCACAATTTGCTTAACAGTGACGCCATGCAGGCCTGCCGGGTACTTCTGCCGCATAGCAAGCATGTTGGTTTTAAAACCATGGTAGCATGCCACCATCGCAATACAGGTAATGCCACATTCTGCAACTTCACTTTGCAAATAAACCGGCAACTGCTGGCTTCTGAATTGAATGTAATCGGTTATATCCATCAGCTCCCCTCTCTCAGCAAGGCAAAAAAGTTGTTACGTTTCACGCTTAGCTCCAACCGGACGGCCGCCGAGGGATGTAACACGCCAAGATCATAGGGCAGTTCCAGTTGGATGCCGATATTGATTCTGCCTTGCTGAAACGGACCAATAACTGAGTGCAACTTACCTCTGGCCCGGTGCGCCCCAGCTTTTAACTCTACCAATTGGCCCGGTTTCAATTGCTCAGCTTTGGCCCCTGTCAGTGTGAAGAAAAACAAATGATCGTCATTACTACGCAGTACTTTGGCTATGGTTTGAAAACTTTGTGCAGTGGTGCCTGCATTGATGATCGAAAAATAAACCCCAGGCTCGCTGCTGCTAAGCAAGTCGACTTGCTCGCGTCGGCTTGCGGCATCAAAAGAACGGACCTGAGTAATTACCTGATCACGATTGATGCGACTGCCATCCGGGTGCAAATGCCGCTCAACCACCACTGGCCCCGGAGACACAATAGGAAAATAGTTAGACTCATGCGCTTCAAGGCTTAACCGCTCTGTACTGACAAAAGGATAGATAACAGCCAGACAGATCAACAGACAGATAGCAATCAACATGGCGATCAAGGCTTTATCAAGCAGCAAGGGCTGCTGAATCACCGACTCCCCAAATTCCTGTGATTTGTACTGGTGCCGTAGCGCCTCTTTGCGAAAGAGTTTCAGATATGACATCTAAATCCGTCCTGTAAGGAAAACAAGGCCTTAATAATCAAAAAAATCAACCGCCTCGTCACCTGTCAAATATTCTAGTACCAGCATCAGAGTATACTTTCAGCGCACTGAAGATCCTGACACATCATCATCCAGCTCAATATAAATTTCGTCAGGGTTAAGAAAGCCGCCCACTATTTTGTCCAACTCATCTAAGGCAGTGACTTCTATAAACCCTTCCACCGTTGTTGTAGCAGTTAAGGGTACATCCAATTTAAAAAAGTCTTTCATTCTTCACCTCGATTTGTAACCTTTCCGTTTTGATAACAGTGCCTGCCAGCACTTGATACCTCAATCATCAAGCCATGCTTTTTTTATCACCAAAAAATAACCTTTAAAAATTACAGTATATTCATACAGTTATGGATAAGTTGCTGCCTGTTGGAACTGCCGGTTTTTTGCATGCTATTGCTTAGATGGAAGTTAACTGTGCGCTCGGTAATACCTAAGATTCTGCTGATTTCCCAAGACGTTTTTCCTTGTGCAGTCCAGTGAATACATTCTATTTCCCGTGGGGTTAGCTGAAAATCACCTACAGTGCTACCACCACTTACACGGCGATAAGTGTCGTAAACATAAATAGCGATAACCTGCCAGAACCAACACAGCTTTTCAGCGAGCTTTGGTTCGATGCTTTGATTCGAAAACCCCAGAAGTAGACATGCATAATCGGGCCGCGAAGTAACAACGGGAACCAGCAGGCTGGCCTGCGGCAAAGTCGTTTTGATCAATTCATCTGAGCCAGACCATGATGGTTTATAACAATGTAGGTTTACCCGTTTTAGCGCTGCCAAGGTAAGCTGCTGTTTTACATCGTCAGGAGCTATTCCCATATAGACGGTGTTGCAACTATGAACAATAAAACAGCACCAATCGATATGGGACAATTCGGTGAATTGAATCAAATAGCGCTCTAACTGAGGCAATGTTTTAATCTGATTCAATATGGTCACAGTTTGCTCAAAGAAACTCATACGGCCTCCCGGATTTAATTTTCCTTATCACAAGTGCCAAGCACCTTACAGAGAGAAAAGGGAGAAACTATTTCCCGATCTGAATTATCTTCAACCACAAATGCTGAAGGTAATATAACTAAGATTGCAAATATGATTTTTTTCATTGCTAAGCTCCTTTGTCTGTATTCAGAAAAATACTGGCTGAGACAAAGAGCAGAGGGAATAACGATAAGCTAATTTTACTGTGTTTAATTTATTACTTTTTAGTAATGTAAACGGATAAATCAACGTCATTAAGATTGGTGGTACGTGAACCCAGGCTATAAACAAGCACATGGCTGCCATCCTGGTTGATTGCAAAACGAGGCCACATTTTTTCATAAGGAAAACGGGTTTGATGAAACTCACCACTGACCAAATCTAACTGGTTTAACCAGGTTGATGCTAAATCGAAATCACTCCAAATCAGCCTCTGATCCTTAACATACCAGCGACTGATAAATTCGGTGTTAATACTGTGTCCAAAAGAATATAGCTGACGAAACTGGTGATCCAGCTGATACAAAGCCCCCCGATCTGTGGCAGCAATAAACCCCTGTGGTGTTTCCCGTACTGAGCGATATCCCTTTACAAGCTGACGACTTCGCTGACTAGCACGATCAAATTGATGCAGCTCCCATCCTCCGGCAATTAACTGGCCGAAATAAACACTATTTCCATCCAGTGAAAAAGCGGCATGGCTATCAAGGTAGGTCTGTGAGGACGATACCAGCTCTAGCGAATTACTTTTGAGACTTAGCACCATTAACTGTTGCCCAACGTACAATAACAATGCGCTCTGCTCTGGATGATGGTCCAATAGCTCAATCTGTTGATCAGTGCTGAAAAGAATTTCTTTGGTACCGCGGATTTGATCATATTTCACTAACATCCGGTTACCTTGTGCCTGAACGACGCCAAAATACCACTGATCGGCTTCGGCATAATTGATCATCCGCACGCCATGGGGTACGTTTACCAGCCGTTTCAAGGATATCTCGGGACTAAGTAGCAACTCATGAAATACAGGTTCTGACAAATATTCATTTCGCATTAAAAGTAGCCGCTCTCCTGACTCTGCAATAGAAAAATCGGCGATTTTACCTTCATCATGCTCGATCATTACCCGTTGACTATTCGATGCCAATTCAACCAAAACCAGCCCCTGCTCATCGAGTGTAATGAGCGATTCTTCACTGAACCACTCCAGTCTGTTAACCCGACCTGTGGTTTTCTCTGAGTACACTGTACGCATTGACTGAATGTCCTGAACTTCCAGCCGGAATTCAACACCATTTATTAGCACAGCACTGGCCAGCCGGCGTCCCGATGGTGAATAAACTGAGTGATAAATATGCTCTATAGCGCTACTTCGAGCTTGCAACAGATGTAACTCATCAGACTGCCAACGATACAACTTCAGAGTACTTTGTACATCATCAGTGGCATTAATCAACCAGTCGCCTTGTTCCGTACCCGGACTTAAATGCGAGATAACGGAAAAACCAGCCACTGCTTCTTCACGCACAAGCTGTATATTTTTATCCAGTTCCAAACGATAGATAGCGGAGTCACCCATAACCTGATCAACGACAAGAAGTGATTTATCATTATCGAATACCAACATGGACGGTTGTTGGATCGCCACAGGCAGAAGGCGAATGTCCCTGGTCTGCCGGTTCATCACATAAATTTGCCACCGTTCACTCTGGTTTTGCCGACCTATAAATGCCAGCTGTGTTCCATCCGGGGATACTGCCAGGCCACGCTTTTCTCCAGCGATAGTTGGAATAAGCTGACCAGACGAAAGCTGTTCTTCAAACAACGGGGTCTCTTGTTGCCACAGCAAAACCAGCCAGAGAATAACTACGCTTAAAAACAGTAGTAGTGCCAGAGATAAAAATTTAACAGGACGGATAGAGATAATATCGGGCTGCTCAAGCGCTTCTGTATAACCACCCGACACATCCAAAATTTCAAGCTCAACTCCAGATCCTGGAGAGATGATAGTATCTGGTATAGGCACACTGGCAAAATCGGAAACATAACAAACTAGTTTGTAACCACGTTTCGAGAGAGACTTGATATATTTGGGTTCGGTTATATCAGTATCACCAAGCAGATTTCTGAGCTTTTTAATAGTACCTCTGACAGCCGTATCGCTGACTACACGACCAGCCCAGACCTGTTCGTGTAATTCCTGCAGGCTGATGTAACGATCCCGATGCAAATATAAGTAAGCAAGCAGTTCCAACACCTTAGGTTCTGCTTCTAACTCTTTCTCACCAGTAAATAGTAAATTAATGCTGGTATCGAAAATATAATCACCAAGGATAACCTTAGACATACACCCAAAATAGCCACATAAATTTAATGGTATTATTACCTGTAAGATATTACAGGGCAAGTGAATTATTTAAGGTATGTAAACTATATATCTCTATTAATTCATATTTAGTTTAAAAAACATTTCAATCAACTTGAGAGCATTGTTTAAACCAGGCCGATTGGGCAATCAGCATCTGTTCTATAGTTTCACGATAACGATAGATATGTCGCTCTTTATTTAGCAATAAAAGCTTTACATGTGCCTGATGCGCCTGCAATGCCTGAAACATCATTTCAGATTGCAGCGGGGTTGTACCAGGGTTTTCATCTGCCAGACCATGGATTAGCAGGACGGGGGTTTTAATCTTGTCCGCGTTAAAAAATGGCGACAGCTGCTGATACAAATCAGGCGCCTGCCACAGAGTACGTTTCTCCCCTTGAAAACCAAGAGGCGTGAGTGAGCGATTATAAGCGCCACTGCGGGCAATGGCACAGCGAAACTCTGTGCGTTCTGTCAACAGACTGAGAGCACTGAACGCACCATAAGAGTGTCCCATCAGTACCAGGCGGCTGGTATCAATACGACCCGTCTCGGCCAAAACGTTAATTAAAGCAGTGATATTTTGTTGCTGTTGCTGTAAAAAAGTATCATTCGGTTCCCGCCCATCCTGACGGATAATCGGAGCTTGGCTGGCATCAACAACAGCATAGCCATCCAGTAGCGCAACCAAAGGGCTAAGTGGTTCTATCGGCTGGAATACCACTTGTTGCGATGGTTTAGGTTGCTGCTGATGACTATGATACTCACGTGGATACAGCCAAATCACTGCGGGTAATAAATCATCAGTCGCTTTTTCGGGCAGATACAACTGGCTGTATAACTGCACACCATCACTACGCTGAAACTCGAGCAAGACAGGCTCTGGCGTTGAAAGAAGATCGTCGGAGTGCCAGTCATAAATCAGCTGCTCTTCTGAATTTTTTTGATGCACACGTAAGGAAGGAGCACGTTCCGATGTCTCTGCCGTGACTATCAACCATTCTTCGCTCCCGGTTATTCTGACATAAATGGGTGTCCGGAGTTGTTTACCGTTATTGTTTTCAAAAACAACCCTCTGATCACTGGTCTGTATACCTTGCCGTATCAAATAAGGACCATCCCCCCAGCGATGCGGGCCCTCAGCCTGAAAATATACATCCTGCCGCTCATTACTGACCAGCTGAGTTCTGCCTTCAGGTAGTAACAGAGTTACCAGTTCCCCCGGAAATTCAGCACGTTTGGTATAATCGTATTGTGTTAACAATGCTTTGTGCCGGGTGGCTGCATTTAGCTGCAAGCTCCAGTATCTTAGTTGCTTCAACCCCGCATGAAAATCACTGTAAATCACCCGACCATGCTCTGTTAAATAGAGCTGGTGCAAACGCCAGCTGGTTTTAAATAACTCAACCGGTGAACCTGTAAACGGAGCTTCAAATACCTTTACGACATCACGGATATCAGCCGCAACGGTATGCCCCTGTTGCTCAACACTCTCCACCCAGATCACTGAAGCAGGGTGATCAGGCCGCCATTGCACCTGTCGTGAGCCTTCCGCTGCGGCATCGGGCTGTCTGGCATGCAGCCTATCCGTCAGCTGTTTCGGCAATAAAACGCTTATTTTTCCGGTCGCAATTTCTACCACCTGATACTCCCGTGCCAGGCGGTTTATGCGGATCCCTGGCTGCATTTCATCAGCAAAGTGCTGAACCAGCAGATATCGTCCATCCGGCGAAACACTGATTGATTCCAGTAAAAGCTCTGATGTCAATGGGCGTACTTCACCATTTTTACTTAACAGAGCAGCTTGCTGGCGCAACAGAGCAGCAAAATTATGCCGCGCTGAATCGGTATCCAGGGTATTACGATAGACACGTGTTTGAACGGATTGATTATCCGCAATCTGAAGCGTAACAACTGAGGGTCCTAACGCGTCTGTAGAAAGCATGCTGCTACGTCGAACAACAACACTCTGACTATCAGGCAACCATACAATAGCAGGTGAATCTAATTGCCCTGATAATTCGATGTTAGACCAGTGTTCAGGCTGTTGCTGAGAAATGTTAAAGCGCCAGATATCCAGCGTCTTTGAGCTAAATCCAATTAAAGCAAAGCGTTCGGAATCAGGCGCCCAACGGATATCATGGATTTTCCGCTCTGGCAATGAGAGTTCTCTGCTATGACCTGTACTGATATGGATTAATTTTACTGTATCGGTCAGAAAACTGCCGGCCTCCAAAGGACGGTCCAGATAAAACTCCCGTCCTAACAACTCAATTCGCCCCTCGCTAGTTTCGTTGTGTATAGATGGATAAGCATTGCTATCCGCCAGAATTAACCATTGCTGATCAGGCGACAGCCGCATCCAGCCTGGCCCGATATCTTGCATCAACTGCTGGTAATCAAAGTGAACTGAGTCATCTGCCTGATACTGTGTTGTTTCAGCCACAGCCGCACTTACAACGCCAATGAATAACCAGATATAAAACAAGATACAGCGGATATAAGCCAGCACATCAAGCCACCTGAATGACATTAATATCTCCGACTGTCACTTGTTTTTTCCCCGGATGCGCATTTAAATAACTTAGGGGACAGCCCAATCGCCATTTATCCAGAGTATCAAAGCCACTAATCCAGCTACCAAATTTATGCTGCTGAATGGTTAAGCTGCCATCTTTATTAATCTGGCCAATCCGGTTGATATCATCTTTCAGAGCCACAGTACATTTATTCAGACTGCCATCAGCTCTTATAGCCAGTGAATTAGGCTTAGAGGCATAGCAAATATAATTTGGTTTGTTGGTATCATTACCGTAATAACGAGCATTTAGTTCAGCAACAAAATTTGCAGCACTTTTTTGTCCTATCAGTTGCTGTACCTTAGTCTGATCACCACCAAGATTTTCGATTGCCTTAAAGAACAACGAAAAGCGTGTGTCTTTTGCAAGATGCTGTTCATACAACGTCAAAAACCGTTCAATCCCATCCTGATTCAGATCTGTGACATGAATACGAAGCGTAATATGAAAATCCAGATTAGTTTGTGATGCATCAATTAAACGCTGCCATATTTTTGCAAAGCTACCGTGTTTATTCTTAGTAACACGCGTTTGATTATGAAGTTCCTCATCACCATCAATTGAAATTTGAAACCGGTTTTGTTTTAATTCAACCAATCGAGTTAGTGTTTTCAAATCCAACAGAAAGCCATTTGTAGTAAGGTCACCTTTAATTTTGCAGTTATATTTCAAACAAAGGTTATATGCGTACTCTGCTATTTCAAAAAGTATTTTCTTTGCTACCAGTGGTTCACCACCAAACCATGAAATATCCAGTTTTTTTATTTTTTTTATTTTATTTTCCAAATGAATCTTAACTGACTGAACCAACCAGTCTGGCATATTACCAACTTCAAAATCTTCATAACAATAAATAC
>JARXRR010000032.1:0-43634 GCA_033792355.1 Chromatiaceae bacterium AAb-1 | reverse complement strand
GAGTAATAGTATGAGTTATAAAAGATATTTATTTTCAATGTTAATACTGAGCGTTTTTACTGTGCCATTAATGGCTGCTGACGATGTTGTCTCCGGGGAGTTTTCTGACTGGGTGCCGGCCGGATGGAAGCTGATCCAGACTGCGACCGGCGATCTGAATAAAGATAATCAACCTGATGCAGTGATTGTGATACAGCAGGATAACCCGGCCAATATCAAGAAAAATGACGGCCTGGGTGAACCGGAGCTGGATTTGAATCCCCGTCGTCTGATTGTATTGCTGAATATCGATGCCGGCTATCGTCAGGTATTAACCACCGAACGCTTTTTACCTAAGCAAAATAGTGAACACTCGCCTTGTCTGACTGACCCTGTATCAGAAGGTGGCGGGGTTGGTATCAACCGTGGTTTATTGGCGGTAAATCTGACCTATTGGTTAAGTTGTGGCAGCTACAGTGTCTCTAACTACCAGTTTAAGTTCAGGTATGACAATGAGCGGTTCCGGCTGATAGGCTTGGACATCAGCAGTTTTTCGCGTAGTTCAGGCGAACAATATGAGACCAGCGTTAACTACCTGACCGGTAAGCGTAAGCTGACACGGGGGCTGAATATGTTTGAGGAGTCGAAACCGGAAATTACCTGGCAAACACTCAACCCGGAACAGCGGCATTTCTATCTGGATGATATGATATCAAGCTGCTATGACGATAACGGGCCGCAGCAGTGGTGCGAGTAGACAGGATCAAACTATTAAGACCATTCCGGAATAGTAACCAGCAAGATGAAAATCGGTGTTTTTGATTCAGGTATCGGTGGAGAAGCTGTTGCTGAGCGTTTGCGGCAACTGTTACCCCAGGCGGTAATTATTACGGCCAATGATCATCAGAATGTGCCTTATGGCCGCAAACCGGCAGATGTGGTTTACCGGTTAACCAAACAGGCGATCAGGCCATTATTTGATGCCGGTTGTCATGCTATTGTGCTGGCTTGTAATACGGCAACGGCGGCGGCGATCAGCCAGTTACGGGCTGATTATCCGGCTATGCCGTTTATCGGGCTGGAGCCGATGGTAAAACCGGCGGCATTGGCGACCAAAAACCGGGTCATTGCGGTATGTGCCACCCTGGCAACCTTGTCCGGCTCCCGCTATCAGGTGCTTCGGGATACCTGGGCAACCGGTATTACAGTGATTGAACCGGATTGTGCCGACTGGGCAGAGAAAATTGAACAGGGCAGAGCAGCCGATATTGAGCTGTCAGCACTGAAGGATATAGTGCTGACCAATAAGGTGGATGTGATTGTACTTGCCTGTACGCATTACCACTGGATAAAAGATGCCATTGCACAGCAGGTTGGTGCCGGCGTTATTATTATGGAACCTTCTGATGCTATTGCCGCCCAGACGCAACGTATTTTACAGGCAGCTTCAGAGCCGGTACACAGGTAAAAGTGTGACTTGTAGATAAAAGATGGTTTCGGACGGTAAGTAAAGATATGAAGAAATGGCAGCAGACTTTTAATAACAATCATATTAAGTTGATGTGGTTTCATATAGGGCTGGCAGTATTTTATTTTATATTACTGGTAGCATTGTTCGGCTCTGACTTTATAGATAATAAAGGTTATGTTGTTTCAGGGGTATAAATTAATGTTAGCGATTCAGAATATTTTTCCGGCAGCAGATGCGCTGGTATTTGGTTGTATGGGGTTAGGTGGTAGCTGGGATAGCCCGCAAACTACTGCTGAGCAGCGTACAGCAAACTTTAATACTCTTGATGCCGCACTGGATGCCGGGTATCGCTTTTTTGATCATGCTGATATCTATACCAGAGGTAAAGCTGAACAGGTCTTTGGTGATTATCTGCAATTGCATCCCGGGCTGAGAGAACAGCTGATTATCCAGAGCAAGTGTGCGATTCGTTTTGCTGATCAGCAGGGGCCGGGCCGTTATGATTTCAGTGCCGGTTATATTCGCCGGTCGGTTGAGCAATCGTTACAACGGTTACAGACAGACTATCTGGATATGCTGCTGTTGCACCGGCCAGATCCGCTGATGCAGCCACAGGAAGTGGCTGAAACATTGCTGCAACTGCAGCAGGAAGGCAAAGTGCGTCACTTCGGAGTGTCGAATTTTGGCTGGCCGCAGCTGCAACTGCTGCAGCAGGCACTGGGACAGCCGTTAAGAGTGAATCAGTTGCAGATGAGCCTGCAGCAACTGGACTGGCTGGAGCAAAATATTCTGACCGGTATGGCCGAAGGGAGTAATACCTTTTTCAGTTTTGGCACCGTGGAATACTGCCAGTTGCATGGTGTGCAGCTACAGGCCTGGGGCAGTCTGGCGAGGGGGCGTTATACCGGGGGCTGTCAGCCTGAAACAGAAACTGAGCAGGCAACGACAAAACTTGTACAGCAACTGGCCGCAGAATATCAGTGTGCTGCCGAGGCGATTGTACTGGCATTTTTATTACGCCATCCGGCAGGTATTCAGCCGGTGGTTGGTTCTACCGATCCTCAGCGGCTGCGGGCCTGTCGTGAAGCATTGCGGGTTAATCTGAACCGGGAGCACTGGTACGCACTGTATGTTGCGTCCCGCGGCAAAGCGTTACCCTGACAAAAACGGGCAGATATTTCTGCCCGTTTTCTTATGATGGCCAGAGGCTGTTTATAAACGATAACTGATGTGCTGGTGAAAACGCACAATCATATCTTCTTTAGCCGGTTCCAGCCCGATGGCCTGGGCAAATTGTTTTAATACCTCTTCTACCTGGTTCATAAAGCGGGCGTAACCGATATCGTTTCTGTCGTTACGGCCAGCTACCAGAATAAGATTTACGGATTCTGCCAGATTTTCAGCTTCCCAGTGGCTGATAAACTGCTGTTCTTCGCTGGTCGGATCGAAACCGATCATTTGCAGCTCTTCAGTGCTTTCCAGTTTGTCATAACGGCTGTTACGGACGATTGGGGTTAAATTATTCGCCAGTAAGGCAAGGCGGGTAACTTTTCTGGCAGCAGCACTTTTTTTAAATTGTTCTTCCAGCCATTGGTACAGCGGACTGTAATCGTTAGCACCATCCGGCAGGATTTGTTTTCTCAGTTTACGACTTAATGGCAGGCTGACTTTGGCATACGTCAGTGCGCTGTGATCGTCTGGTATTTCAACGCCACGGGTTTTGTAACGCTGGTGCAGGGCACGCAGTTTATAGCCGTAGGTTTCTTTTTTGCCTTTATCGCGGGCAAACAGATCATAAGATAAATGCTGGTGGTCACGCACTTTTACCTGCAGGTCTGTTACCGGTAATAATGGCAGTAATTCCTGCAGCAGATTCAGCACTTTTTCATGGAATTTTGCTGAATTAGCGCGAATTTCAGTATCCGTTGCCAGAAACAGCAGACGGATTTTACGCGGACGATAGTTCAGCTTGTATAGTGAGTCTTGCGCACCGTGATATTCAGGGTTATAGAAAAACAAAATTTGTTCCGGTGTCTGGAAACGGTAGGCTTCTTCACTGAAACGGACAACGGGCAGTTTATCATTGGTAATAACGTGTACGTTTCGTAAATCCAGCTTATCCGCCAGTTCAAATACTTTTCTGCTCAGGGGCCGGAAGCAGCTTTCATAATCCGGGTAATGAGATAACAGCTCATCTGTCACACGAATTTCTGCCAGAATGTACTGGTTTGCTTTTGCTGATGCTGAAATATAGACCCTGTTAAAAGACATAACACCTCCCGTTAATATTCTGGCCGGATTTTACCTGTCTGCGGCCGGGAATACGTTGATCCAAAACAATCTTATCAGGTATCACCATAGCAGGTCCGCGCCCGGGCTGTACATAGTTTGCTGCTGAGATCAGAGCCCGGATTTTTTATTTATCTGACAAATTTGCAATATAAGGGGCTGCCGGAGACGAGCACCCCTGCGTATGGCCTATTCCCTTGAGAAACGCCCGCCTGATAGTACCGGCAGCAATGGCGGTCAGTTGTTCTTGGGAATGGCGTTCTGCACCGCTGAATTTTCGTACCCAGCTGCGAAATGGTATAACGCTTTCCGTGGTACGGCGCAGGGCTTTAATTACCGCTTTATTGGCGGCTTCGTTGCCTTTATCCAGCAAATCGGCTTCTGTTTTGTCCTGCGGCATATCCAGATCTGAGCCCAGTACCGCATTAAGCGCCGTAATTTCTGCGGCAAGCATATCGCAGGAGAGATCTTCCGGAATATGATAAGGATTATTGGTTGCTGTCAGCAGAATCAGCGGAATATCCTGTTGAAACAAGTTCAAATCATTCAGGGGAGAAACCACCGCCTGTGTCACCTGGGACAGAACTTCCGGCGGCTGCTCTGTTGTATTTTCGGTCTGGCTGGATGAGCAACCGGTAAAAAACAGACAAATAACTAAGATAAACAGAGATTTTATCGTAAATATACTGGCGACCCGGTACTGCAATAGCATGTTATTTCCTGAGATGCTGGATACACCGCAGGATTGTTATATGAATTGTGGGAGCTGGCAATATTTTTGTTTAAACCGTCAGGCAGTTACAGAACTGGCCTGACGGACAGATATAACGGATTTAAAGCCGGTTAATCTGATCTTTCAGCTGATAGGATTTATCCGTGACGATGCTTTCAAGAGTGGAAATACGCTCTTTCAGCTTGCTGATTTCTTCTTTCAGCTCGGTGACTTCTTTGCTGCCGGTACGGTGCTTGTTCTTGTTGTATGAATCGTACGCCGAATAGGCCAGCCCGCCGATAATAGCAATGGCTGCAATTTCAAAAGGTCCCATTGTTATGCCCTTATTTAGAGGTTGTTAATATCTTGTTTTAGCCGGTAATACTTATCGGTAACGATTTTTCCAGCGTAAAATTTTACCATGTAGGCTTTTGTGGCAAAATTAATGCCATTTTACTAAGTCTTTAAAATTCAATATGTTAAATTTATTCCTGATTGTGCCAATCATAATTGCGCCAAAATGTTAGTCAAACTCACCAGAATATAGTGGTAAACTTCGCACAGTTAACAGGATTAAATTGTAACTCTTTATGACAGATCAGCACTGGATGCAGCATGCAATACAACTGGCTATGAAAGCTGAAGAGCAGGGCGAAGTGCCGGTTGGTGCTGTGGTGGTCAAAGATAATCAGGTACTGGGTGAGGGCTGGAATCAGATGATTAGCTCGCACGATCCTTCTGCTCATGCCGAAATGCTGGCAATTCGGCAGGCTGCTGCGGTAACCGGTAACTATCGCCTGGCCGATTGTACGCTCTATGTGACGCTGGAACCCTGTTGTATGTGTGCCGGAGCTATTGTGCACAGCCGTATTAAACGACTGGTATATGGCGCCGGGGATTATAAAACCGGGGCGGCAGGTTCAATAATGAATATTGTGCAGCATCAGCGCCTGAATCATCAGGCGGACATTACGGCAGGCGTACTGGCTGAACAGTGCGCAGAGATGTTGTCAGCATTTTTTCAGCGCCGCAGAGCAGAAAAGAAAGCCCTGAAACAGCTTAAGCTGGTGCCGTAGTGCTTTCTGCTTCCGGGGGCGTGAAAAAGAAATGGTGACTGTCGCGGTGCCGGTGATGTTTTCTGCGGGCAATGTTGCGTTTTACCCTGCGCCGCTCAGAAGCGATATTGATTAAACGGCGCTGCGTTTTTAAACGGGGTTTTCTGCGTCTTAGCATAAATTCGTTTTCCTGTTAATTTGCACTGCCTGCACCGTTATTATTTTCCCGTTCCAGTTCTTCTGACAAGCGTTGTTTTTGTTGCTCCAGTCTCAGCTCTGCCTGTTGTCTTTCATCTACCCACAGTAAAGTGTCGTAATAGCGGCGGATGTTTTCGACATAAGAAACTGCTTCATCCCCACGGGCATAGCCATAGCGGGTGGTCTGATAATGTGTACGCTGGCGCAGCAGCGGTAAATGTTGTTTTACATCAAGCCATTTATCCGGATCACCCTGGTTGCGCTGGGTCAGTACCCTGGCATCTTCCACATGCCCCCAGCCGATATTATAGGCGGCCAATGCAAACCACAGCCGATCCGGCATTAAGATCCGCTCAGGGATGCGGGCGAACATTCGCTGCAGATAGCGGCTGCCGCCTTTGATGCTTTCTTCGGCATCAAGACGGCTGCTGACACCCATTTGCTGTGCGGTTGGCAAGGTCAGCATCATTAAGCCGCGAACGCCGGTCGGGCTGCGGGCTTTAGGATCCCAGTGAGATTCCTGATAGCTGAGAGCCGCCAGCAACCGCCAGTCGAGTTCTCCCGCATATTGCATAAACCAGTCTTTAAAGCGGGGCAGCACCTGCTCAATAGCTTCTATATATTTCAGGGTGTCGACATAATCAAACTGACGGATATGCCCGAAGTAACGATCTTCCAGAGTAATCAGTTCGCCGTTCTGATACATCTGGCCGAAGAATTCAATCAGGACGTTGTATAGTGAGTCATCTTCATTCTGGGATAACAGCCAGGATACGGCCAGATTATCCCGTACCGTAAATGCGATACTGAGGCTGGGATAAAAACGCCGGTTAAGGGCTAACTGGTTGGAGTCTGTCAGGGTATAGGCAATATTGCCATCGACCACCTGCTGTAATATTTCATCGGCGTCGAGGGCCGGATGGGTATGCCATTTCAGATCCGGATGCTCTGCCGCCAGCTGTTGCAGGGTTTCAGCGTGACTGCTGTCTTTTACCACGATAACCGGCTCAGTGATATCCTGTACTGAACGTGGCCAGGCATTGCCCTGCTTAAATACCAGTACTTCACTGATCCAGCGATAGGCCGGGCTGGAACGGTATTTCAGTTTGCGCTGTGCTGTCAGTGTCAGGCCGCCGGCAATAAAATCAACCTGATTTTTGTCCAGTTTTTGCAGTAATTCTTCCAGATCGTAACTGGGGTAGAGTTCCAGCTCGACATTCAGTGAGTTTGCCAGCGCCTGGCTTAATTCGTATTCAAAACCGGTAGGGCCGTCAATACCGATAAAATAGCTGGAGGGGCCATGCAGAATACCTACTTTAATGCTGTTACGCTGATAAATCTGCTGGAGCTGGCTGTTATTTACTACCGGGGTACAGGCATTCAGCAAAAACAGCAGACTCAGCAAACCAGGCAATATTCGCATTCAGAATTAACTCGCAGGTAACGACGAATTGTTGTTATACCAAACTTCTTTGCTGCCGTCAGTTTTTACTCATACCACTTGGCAGGAAATTTCTTTATAATAGCGCGCCTGTTTCAGGTTCCATCGTCGTTTAACCACAGGAAAAAAAGCCTATGTTGATCCTGCGTGGTGCACCAGCACTGTCCGAGTTCCGAGTCCAGAAATTATTAGATCAGTGTGCCCAGCATGCGTTACCGGTAACGGGTATCTATGCTGAATATATGCATTTTGCTGATCTCAGTGCTGAGCTGACAGCTGCACAGCAGGATACACTGAGTAAACTGCTGACCTATGGTCCAAGCATGGCGGCTGATAACCCGCAGGGTACTTTGCTGCTGGTTACTCCACGGCCGGGAACCATTTCGCCGTGGGCATCCAAAGCGACAGATATTGCCCGTAATTGTGGTTTAACACCCGTTAACCGGCTGGAACGCGGCATGGCTTACTATGTTCAGGTAAGTCGTTCCCTGACTGACACTGAGCAGTCTGCACTGAATAACCTGCTGCATGACCGGATGATGGAAGCGGTGTTCAGCTCGCTGGAACAGGCTGCAGCCTTATTTCATAAAGCCGCACCGGCACCGTTCAGCTCGGTAGACATTCTGGCCGGTGGCCGTAATGCACTGGCTGCGGCTAACCAGACAATGGGGCTGGCACTGGCAGATGACGAGATAGATTATCTGGTCAGTAATTTTAAGCAACTGGGGCGCAACCCGAACGATATCGAACTTTATATGTTTGCCCAGGCAAACTCCGAGCATTGCCGCCATAAGATTTTTAATGCTGACTGGACTATCGATGGCATTAAACAGCCTAAGTCGCTGTTTAAGATGATTAAGAATACCTACGAACAAACACCGGATTATGTGTTATCTGCCTATAAAGATAACGCCGCTGTAATGGAAGGTTCAAAAGCCGGGCGTTTCTTCCCGCAGCCTGATACGCAGGAATATCAGTATCACCATGAAGATATTCATGTCCTGATGAAAGTGGAAACCCACAACCACCCGACCGCTATTTCGCCATATCCGGGAGCCGCTACCGGTTCTGGTGGTGAAATCCGCGACGAAGGGGCAACCGGTATCGGGTCCAAGCCGAAAGCAGGCTTAGTCGGTTTTACCGTATCAAACCTGCGTATTCCGGGATTTGAGCAACCGTGGGAACAGGATTTTGGCAAACCGGAGCGCATTGTTTCTGCTCTGGATATTATGATTGATGGCCCGTTGGGCGGTGCCGCCTTTAATAACGAATTCGGGCGTCCTAATATTCTGGGCTATTTCCGGACTTACGAAGAATCAGTACCAAGCCATAACGGCGAGGAAATACGGGGTTACCATAAGCCGATCATGATTGCCGGTGGCCTTGGCAATATCCGGGCTGAGCACGTACAGAAAGGTCTGTTACCTCCCGGTGCTAAACTGGTGGTTCTGGGTGGTCCGGCGATGAATATCGGCCTGGGTGGCGGGGCCGCTTCTTCTGTGGCATCCGGTCAGTCAGCGGCTGATCTTGATTTTGCTTCTGTACAGCGCGAGAACCCTGAAATTGAGCGTCGCTGTCAGGAAGTCATCGACCGTTGCTGGCAACTGGGCAGTGATAACCCGATCTGTTTTATTCACGACGTAGGGGCCGGTGGTCTGTCGAATGCTTTCCCTGAACTGGTAAATGACGGTGGCGTAGGCGGTAAATTCGAGCTGCGTAATGTACCGAATGATGAGCCGGGTATGTCGCCACTGGAAATCTGGTGTAATGAATCGCAGGAGCGTTATGTGATGGCGATTCCGGCAGACAAAATGCCGGTTTTTGAAAAGATCTGTCAGCGCGAGCGCGCCCCTTATGCGGTAGTCGGTGAAGCAACCGCAGAGCAGCATCTGACCTTAACCGATAAGCATTTTGGTAATACTCCAATCGATTTACCGCTGAACGTATTACTGGGCAAAGCACCCAAGATGCAGCGTGATGTGCAAAGCAAAAAAGCTGCCGGTAAACCACTGGCATTATCCGGGGTTACGGTAGCCGATGCGGCAGAGCGCTTACTGCGCTTACCGGCAATTGCTGAAAAAACCTTCCTGGTTACCATTGGTGATCGCTCTGTTACCGGGCTGGTGGCGCGGGATCAGATGGTTGGTCCGTGGCAGGTGCCGGTTGCTGACTGTGGTGTCACGGCTGCCAGTTATGATACTTATCATGGTGAAGCAATGTCGATGGGTGAGCGTACGCCTGTGGCATTACTGGATTTTGAAGCTTCTGCCCGTATGGCGGTAGCTGAAGCCATCACCAATATTGCTGCTACTGATATCGGCGAATTAAAGCGGATTAAACTGTCTGCAAACTGGATGTCCGCTGCCGGGCATCCCGGTGAAGATGCCGGTTTATATCAGGCGGTAAAAGCGATTGGTGAGGAATTATGTCCGGCGCTGGAAGTGACTATTCCGGTAGGTAAAGACTCGATGTCGATGAAAACCCGCTGGCAGCAGGATGGACAGGATAAAGCGGTAACTGCGCCGATGTCGCTGATTATTACTGCATTTGCGCGGGTAGAGGATATCCGCAAAACGGTAACGCCTCAGCTGCGTACTGATAAAGGCAGCAGCAGTCTGGTATTAATCGATCTGGGGCAGGGCGCTAACCGGCTTGGGGCTTCCTGTCTGGCACAGGTTTATCGTCAGTTGGGTGAAGTGCCGGCCGATCTGGACAGCCCGGAATTATTGATTAATTTCTTCCATGCCGTACAGCAGCTAACGCATGAACAAAAGCTGCTGGCTTACCATGACCGTTCAGATGGTGGATTATTTGTCACGCTGGCTGAAATGGCTTTTGCCGGTAAGGCCGGGGTCAAGGCAGAGATTGGGGCATTAGGCAACGATGATCTGGCAGTACTGTTCAGTGAAGAACCCGGTGCGGTAATTCAGGTGGCAGACAGCGAGCTTGACTATGTAAAACAGGTACTGGCCAAACATCAGCTGGCAGCGGTCAGTCACGTTATCGGGCAGGTTACCGCGGATGATGAACTGGTTATTCAGCGTCAGCAGCAGGATATTTTCAACAGCAGCCGCACCCGTTTACGCACTGTCTGGGCCGAAACAACTTATCAGATGCAAACCCTGCGTGACAACCCGGCAGGTGCGAAGCAGGAGTTTGCCGCAAAAGCGGATGTCACGGATCCCGGTCTGAATGTGAAGCTGAGCTTTGATTTGAATGAAGATGTGGCGGCGCCTTTTATTCTGAAAGGCGCACTGCCGAAAGTCGCCATTTTGCGCGAACAGGGTGTTAACTCTCATGTCGAAATGGCCGCCGTGTTTAACCGTGCTGGTTTCAGTGCTGTTGATGTGCATATGAGCGATATTTTGTCCGGGCGTACCAAACTGGCTGATTTTAACGGTCTGGTGGCCTGTGGTGGTTTCTCTTACGGTGATGTGCTGGGAGCGGGTGAAGGCTGGGCTAAATCAGTATTGTTTAATGAACAGGCCCGTAAAGAGTTTGCTGCTTTTTTTGAGCGCCAGAGCACGTTCTCGCTGGGGGTATGTAACGGCTGTCAGATGATGTCGAATCTGAAATCGCTGATCCCCGGTGCAGAGTTGTGGCCACATTTTGTCCGTAATAAATCCGAGCGGTTTGAAGCGCGTTTCAGTCTGGTGGAAATTCAGCAAAGCAAGTCACTGTTCTTTAGTGGTATGGCAGGTTCCCGTATGCCTATCGCGGTATCTCATGGTGAGGGGCATGCAGAGTTTGCCTCTGCTGCGGCCTTTAATGCGGCAAATAACAGCGGCACGGTGGCGATACGTTTTGTTGATAACTACGGTCAGGTTACTGAGCAGTATCCGGCTAACCCGAATGGTTCACCAGCCGGTATTACCGCGCTGACCACCACTGATGGCCGGGTCACCATTATGATGCCACACCCGGAACGGGTATTCCGAACCGTGGCAAACTCATGGCACCCGGATGACTGGCAGGAAGACAGCCCGTGGGTACGGATGTTCCGCAACGCCAGGGTATGGCTGGGGTAATCCGCCAGCCTGATTACTGAAAGAACCTGCAAATGCAGGTTTTTTTATGAGTTACAACATGCCTTTCAGATGTGCGACCACACTGCGGCCCAATGCGCTTAAGGCGTAACCGCCTTCCAGTGTTGAAACCATCCGGCCGTGGCAATGTTTATCGGCCAGCTGTTTCAACTGGCGGCTCAGCCATTCGTAATCTTCATCTTTTAACAGAAACTGTGACATTTCATCTTCAGCATGGCTGTCGAATCCGGCTGAAATTAAAATCAGCTGTGGCTGAAACGCATCTATGGCGCCAAACCAGAATTCGGTGACCTGCTGCCGGTATTTGTCACCTTTGGTGCCTCCCGGCAGCGGCAGGTTCAGAATATGTGGTGCCGGTACTGAATCGTCATCAGACGGATAAAGCCCCTGCTGAAAAGAAGAACACAACTGCACACGGGGATCGTCTTTAAAGATATCTTCAGTGCCATTGCCGTGGTGTACGTCAAAGTCAACAATGGTAATGCGCTCCAGACCGTACTTGTCCATGGCGTAGGCAGCCGCTACTGCTATGTTGTTAAACATACAGAAACCCATACCATGATCGCGGCAGGCATGATGGCCAGGTGGCCGGACGGCACAAAACGCCTGCTGATTATCGCCGGACATAACCTGATCAACGGCATTAATGGTACTGCCGGCAGCATACAGTGCGGCAGTAAGGCTGCCGGGGCTCATCTGGGTTTCTGCATCCAGCCAGATATGGCCTTCTGCCGGTGCCTTATCAAAGGTTTCATCAACATACAGTTTGTTGTGTACCCGGTATAAATCGGCAGGGGTTGCCGGGGTGGCGTCTTTCTGCTGCACAATAAATTCCATCCCGGAACGGATAAGCTGATCGTTAATGGCGCTCAGTCTTGCCGGACGTTCCGGGTGATGCTCTCCTGCCTGATGCCGGGCACAGTCGGGGTGGCTAAACAGGGTTATCGGCATCCGTTTTCTCCGGTTGAAGGTTAAGCACCAGTTGCACTTCTCCGGGGTCGTCTCCCGGTAAGCGTTTGAAACTGGCTTTTTCAAATACGGTCAGCATAGGTTTGTTGGCTGCGCGTACATAGGCAACCATGCTGCTTAGCCCGCGGGCTCTGGCGATGTTGATCAGTTCCTGCAGCAAGCGTTTGGCCATGCCCTTGCCATGAAATTTTTCCCGCGTGACAAAAGCGACTTCACAGCTGTTGTTGCTTTCGATCAGGTAGTAACGTCCTACTGCCTGAATTTGTACCATAGATCCTTTTTGTTTCACAATACACAACGCCAGATCTCTGGACTGATCGACGCTGACCAGGGTACAGGATTTCTCCCGGCTCATCTGTGTTGGCACTGCGTTGTAACGCAGTTGCAGGGTTTCTTTGGTATGTGAGTAGAAAAATTCCTGCAAACGGCGTTCATCTGACGGATTCAGCGGGCGCAGGTCAAAGTTTTCTCCGGCAATCGTCAGGGGTTTAAAACCCACTTCTCCCAGCTCAGGGACTTCGACCGGCGTCTGGGTCTGGTAATGTGGCACCCAGTAATATTTACGAACTTCTTCCAGCAATTGCTTACGGAATTTCGGATGAGCGACCCGGATAAGCTCCAGCGCCCGCTCCCGGATACTTTTACCACGTAATGAAGCAACGCCATATTCGGTCACCACGTAATGAACATGACCCCGTGATGTGACGACACCACTGCCTTCGGTAATGTAAGGCACAATGCGTGATACTGTGCCGTTTCTGGCGGTTGAGGGCAGGGCAATAATCGGCTTGCCGCCATTGCTCATGGAAGCGCCACGGCTGAAATCGACCTGACCACCGATACCGCTGTAGAACTGATGGCCTATGGAGTCTGAAACAATCTGGCCGGTTAAATCCACTTCTATGGCGCTGTTAATGGCCACCATTTTATCATTGCGGGCGATATTCGCCGGGGAGTTAACATATTCGCTGGGATAAAACCCTATATGCGGGTTCATATGTACAAAGTCGTACAGTTTCTGGCTGCCGACACAGAAGCTGGTAACGGTTTTGCCGGGATGAAAGGTTTTCCTGCGGTTGTTAATTACTCCTTTCAGTATCAGCTCTATTACGCCATCGGTAATCATTTCACTGTGTACGCCCAGATCCTGGTGATTCCCCAGATAGCGCAGCACCGCATCGCATATTTTTCCCATGCCCAACTGTATTGTGGCGCCATCTTCCACCAGCATCGAAACATATTGCCCTATCCGTTCTGTTACGGCATCAAGCTTAGGGGCGGGCATTTCCGGTAGTGGCTGTTCCGCTTCCAGATAAGCGGTTATCTGATCCTGATGAATAAACGCCTGACCGTAAGTTACCGGCATTGCCGGGTTGATTTGCGCAATCACCGTTTTTGCGGCTTTAGCCGCAGAGGACACAATATCAACAGACACTCCCAGCGAATGATAGCCATGTTGATCTGCCGGGCTGATCATAATTAAAGCGGCGTCCAGTGGCAGAATATCATCACTGAACAGCGACGGAATATCAGAGAAAAAACAAGGGGTGTAGTCGGCGCGGCCTTCGGCAACAGCCTGCCTGACCTGCTCACCACCAATAAACAGGGCGTTTATTTTGAATAATTGCTGATATTGTGGTTCAACCCATTTGTTATCTGACAGGGTATAAACCTGTATTATTTCAATATCGTGCAGTTGCCGGGCATTGTCTATCAGGTTGTCGATAAGTACTGTGGGGACAGCGGCATGAGAACCAATAAAGATACGATCTCCGGATTTCAGAAGATCCTGCCATTTGACCTTTTTACCTGATGCTGTGAGTTCTGCCATATTAAGCTCCACGATGTGCTGAAAGCGATAAGGCTTATGCCTTATGATCCAGCAGACCTTAGTATGTCATAAATTAAAGTAAGGGGAAGTTCAGAAAAGGGGACAGAAAATAAAGCCCCGCCAAAAACGGGGCCTTGCAGTGATTACAGTTCCCAGCGTAAGCCGATCATGGCAACGTATGGGTCGATATCCACATCAACAGTCTGAATAGTCGCTTTGTTGACTAATACCCGGCCGGTAGTGTCGATATCCATTTTACTGACCATAAAGTGAATACCCAGATTATCGGTCACCTTGTAGTTTACACCGGCCTGGAAAGCCAGACCCCATGAGTCTTTCAGTTTCAGCTCAACGCGGTCATCCGCTGTTGTGACATTCAGTGCCTGCAATGTTGTATTCAGCTCACCGCTGACTTCTTCCTGGAAGAAATTAGTATAGTTTATGCCGATACCGATAAATGGATCGAAGCGGCTGTTGGTGGTGAAGTGGTATTGCGCCAGTAATGTTGGTGGTAAATGTTTGGTTTTACCAATTTTCAGGCCATCAATGGCAGAACCTTTGACTGAAATATCATGGTTAAAAGGTGTGGCGGCAATCAGTTCTACCGTCCAGTTCTGGGTAATTTTATAATCGAAAGTTAAACCCAGCTGAGTATTGGTGTTTACACCAACTGCCGTTGAACCTGCTGGTAATCCGGCTACCGCTTCAACAACATTCAGATTGCTGCTGCTGTCGTCTGGCATAACACTGATAGCACCAACGTTGATTGACAGGCCATCCAGAATATTGGCAGACACCGGAATGGCTGCGAAGCCTAAAGCTAAGGCTAAGCTAATAGCAGAAACACGCGTTTTCATGAATTTTCTCCTGTGCTGAAAACTACGTGTATTGTGCGCCTGCTACCGGGGGTTTCTTTGGGCTGGATCAAATTAAGAAGGGGCTAAAATTGCTTTTAGCCCCGACTATTGTTTTATATCAATAAATGGATATTACTGCTGGCGCTGCTGTCTTTGTTGTTGTGGTTGCCGGTACTCCCTGGCCTGCTGCGGATTTCTGGCCGCAGGCTGAGATTGCTGGCGAAATTCCCGTGATTGTGTCTGGGTTGGTGGTGCCTGAACCTGAGGGCGCTGCTGTGGCTGCACCTGTACTGATGGCTGCGGATTTCTGGCCGCAGGTTGAGGTTGTTGCTGGCGAAATTCCCGTGATTGCGTCTGGGTCGGTGGTGCCTGAACCTGAGGGCGCTGTTGTGGCTGCACTTGTACTGCTGGCTGGCGCTCAGGTGTTCTTGGCTGAACAACGGCCTCTGATCTGCGCTCCCTTACCTGCTCAGACGGACGTTCCCGTTCCCGCTGAGGCTCGCGTGTATATTGGCGCGGTGTTGCTGCTTCGCGTGGCTGGGAAGGTGACACCTGCTGTTGCACATCACGTTGCTGACGTTGCCGTACCTGCTCAGTACTGATGACATTACTTCTGTCATCGCGCTGCTGACGTTGCTGTATCTGCTCAGTGCGGGTGATATTACTTCTGTCATCACGTTGCTGACGTTGCCGTATTTGTTCAGTACTGGTGACATTTCTGTCATTGCGCTGCTGAGGGATCCTGATTTGTTCTGCTGTCCGGCGTTCGTATGTCGGTCTGGTCTCTGTTCTGCGATACTCCACGGTACGGTTAACAGCATTAGCAGGACGTATTTCACGGGTACGATGGCTGTAACCATTCTGGTAACGGTGATTTAGCTGATCATGCTGGTAATGTACGCCACGACGATGCCAGGTGTTATGCTGCCAGTGCCGGGCTTCGCTATAGTGATGATGGCGTCTTGGGTAATAACGTGGCGGATTATAATAATAGTGATGGTTGACGATGATATGGCGGTGATTCCAGTCAAAAATGCCAAAGTAAAATGAAGGGCGGACAATAACACTGGGGCCCCAGTAAAAGGAGATCCCGCTGTAATGCGCTGCCGGATAATGCCAGTATACCGGCGGATAAGCAGGCCACCACCAGTTTCCGTACACAACCCTGGTATCATAATAGGGGACATAAATAACTTCGCGGCGGGCAGGCTCAATGACAATCACTTCTTTTTCCCGCTCAACGACCACATGCTCCAGTTTATTCAGTGCGCCATTGTCGTAGGCTTTTTGCCGCAACTGCTGGATACTTGCCAGCACCTGGGTTTCGTCTGTCAGAAAGGCTTCGCCAAGTTGCTGGGTCCAGCTCAGATCATCGTTCATCCGTTTTAGCAATTGCGGAAAAGCCAGTAGGGTTTTAACGCTGGGATCCCAGTCTTCTTTTTCTGCTGCGCGTACTGCTTCATCTCCGCTGAGATCCGGATTTTTTTCTGACCAGCGGGCTGCCTGAACAACTTCCAGCGGGTAAGTTGCGGCAATCAGCAGATGGGTCAGTACCGTATCTGGGTAAAGTGCGACGGGTGCTAGCATCTGATCCAGCTCCGCCTGATTCAGCTCATCAGCTGATACCAGAGGGCTGCCGGTTACGGATAACAGCAATATCATTATGATATGCCGGAAAGTTCTGTTCAGGTTTTTCATCACTATTCCTCCGCTGCATGCGGTTTGACAGCTTATAGTACATAGCTGATGGCCTTCTGTACAATTATAGAGCTTATAGTGGTTGCCTGCTGAACAATAACTGAACTTTACGGAACCTTTACACGGGTGGTAAAAATAGCCCGTTAACTGATGTAACGGGCTTTTTTACCGGCTTTCAGCCGGGTGAGATCGACCAGTACCAGACCGTCTACACATTCAGCAAAATCCGGATCGGTACCGAAGGCCAGAAACTGTACGCCACCGGGCTCACATAGTTCGCTGTATTGCTTATACAGCGTAGGCACACTGACCCCCATATTCGCCAGCAGGTGCTTAAGCTGGGTAAAATCAGCGGTGTAATCGTTACCGCTGAAATGTTGTTTCAGTCCGGCCAGAATGTCCTGTGGTAACTGGTAGGGCTGGTTTGATGTGGCCGTACCAACTACCGGGGTAAAGTACAGGCTGTAGAAATAAACCATTAAGTCCCGGGCGGCTTTCGGGTAGCTGTTAGACAGGCTGACACCACCGAACAGGTAACGGATATCGGGGTTCTGTTTCAGGTAAGCCCCGATACCGTACCACAGGTAATCCAGACTGCGTTTTCCCCAGTATTTGGGCTGCACAAAGCTGCGTCCCAGTTCCAGCCCGGCATCAAGATAAGGCTGCATATTGTCACTGAACTGGAAAAGCGAAGCGGTGTATAAACCTGATAGCCCGTGGCGGGCGATAATATCCCGGGTATTGGCAAAGCGATAGGCTCCTACAATTTCCAGATCTTCCCTGTCCCACAAAATCAGCTGATCATAATAGCTGTCGAATTTGTCGATATCGCGCCGTAATCCGCTGCCTTCTCCTACGGCACGAAAAGCAATTTCCCGCAGCCGGCCAATTTCCCGCAGAATCGGGGAGCTTTGCTGGTAACGGTACAGGTAGATTTGTTTGCCATCGGCTGTTTCACCCAGCAACTGGCATTCTGCTATGGCGTTGCGTAGTACACGGCGATCTTCAGGATGGGCAATGGCACTTTGGGTACGCAGCAGTACCGGTTTGTTTTTTGCTAACCGGTAAAGGTGTTTTTTGAACAGCTTTATTCTGGCCTGGGTTTCCAGTTGCAGATTGGCAAAACTGTCGTAGGGGATCAGTTCCCCAATTCGCATATCTATTTGTTTACGTTGCTGCTTAAACATTTCCTGCACCAGCAGCATGGTCGCCAGTGGTTTATACAGCATGGACGCACCGTAAAACAGCGCTGAATTACGACCATCGATATAAATTGGCAGAATAGGGGCTTTGGCATTAACGGCAAACCGCAGAAAACCGCCATGCCACTTACCATCGCGGATACCATTGGGTTTGAGGCGGGATACTTCGCCTGCCGGAAACAGAATCAGTGCGCCTTCATCAGCCAGATGTTGCTGTATATTTTCCAGCCTGCTGCGTTCTGTGCCGCCATTCATATTATTTACCGGCATCAGCAGGGAATGCAGAGGCTTTACTGCCATCAGTAACTGGTTGGCAATTACTTTGACATCGGGTCTGATATCGCTGATCAGCTTAATCAGGGCCAGCCCGTCCAGTGAGCCTATAGGGTGGTTGGCGATAATAACGACCCGGCCGGATGGTGGAATACGTTCTACTTCGTTATCACGTATCGCATAGCGGAAGTTAAAATAATCCAGTACCTGTTCGACAAATTCCAGCCCCTGCAAATGCGGGTAGCTTTGTGCAAAGTCAATAAATTCCTGTTCGTGTAATAAATAGCGCAGGGCACCTTTTACGGGTTTGTATAACCATTTCTTCTGGGTTATCTGGGGTAATTGTTCTGAAATGACCTGATCAACACTAAACATTTCTCTGCTCCGGCACAGTCACTCGACTGTGCCCAACATTAATGGTGGATCATGACAAATTTTGTGCAATTTTATGACAGTTTGCAGAAAGCTTCAGGCCGCTTTGTTAACACTGGCTGCCGGCAGGGCGGCAATACGCTCGGCCTGTTCTGTGCAGTGATACAACGCCAGACTGCCGTCATGTTGTTCTACCAGTGCGGTGCAACTGTCTATCCAGTCACCGTCGTTGCAGTAGATGATACCTTGTTCCAGACGGATTTCCGGGTGATGGATATGGCCGCAGACAATGCCGTCAAAACCGCCACGCCGGGCTTTGGCGATAGCCGCATCGCGATATCGGCTGATGGCTTTCTGTGCTCCCGGTACTTTGCTCTTGATATAAGCTGCCAGGCTGAAATAGCGGCCACCGGTCAGGCGGCGCAGCCGGTTGTACCAGCGATTGAGGAATAACAGCAGATCGTACAGGTTATCGCCGAGCCATGCGTGTAAGCGGCCGAAGTTAACTTCTTTATCAAACTCGTCGCCATGCAACAGCAACAGCTTTTTACCCTGCAGGGTGGTATGGCTGCTACGTAACTGTATTGAAATATTACCGAAGTTTTTTCCGGCGTACAGCCGCAGGGCTTCGTCGTGATTTCCGGGAACGTAGATAATCTCGACGCCCTGTTCCGCTTTTTTCAGCAGGTAGCGTACAACTTTATTCTGGCTGATTTTCCAGTGCACCTGCTTTTGCATGGCCCACAGGTCAATGATATCGCCCAGCAGGTAAATCTTATCGGCCTGGCTACGTTCCAGAAAGCCCAGCAGGTAGTCAGCCTGGCAATCCTTGCACCCAAGATGTACATCAGATAAAAAAATGGCGCGGCAGTTCAGCATCAGTCGGTACCATGTTATCTTTGAGTCCCCGCCAGCTTCAACTGCCGGCGTGTCAGTGATATGACAATTTTTTGAAGTTTTGGTGACCCGAATGTCGATAGCCCTGATTATTCCCGACCGCAAACTGGATGATTTGCAACAACGATTACAACAGGCATTACCAGATGTACTGATAGAGATCTGGCCTGATATTACTGCACCACAGCAGGTTGAATTTGCCGTAGTGTGGAAGCATGCTCATGGTTGTCTGAGCGCATTCCCTGAGTTAAAGGCTATTCAGAGTTTTGGTGCCGGGGTGGATAATATTCTGGCTGATCCGCACTTACCGGATGTGCCGTTAAGCCGTATTGTTGATCCGGAACTGGCAGCGGCGATGGTGGCTTATCTGGATGGGGTTGTGTCGTACTATAAACTGCGGCTGGATCTGTTCAGACAACAACAGCAGCAACAACTGTGGAAGCCGCGGGCAAACCGTAAAATAAAGCATATTACCGTGCTGGGGCTGGGAGAGCTGGGCGCTGCAGTCGCGCAGCATTTTCAGCAGGCCGGTTATCAGGTCAGTGGCTGGGCCCGTTCTGCCAGAACATTGCCCGGTATCACCTGTTATCACCAACAAGAGCAGTTTGCTGCCGCGGTAGCTGACGCTGATGTGGTAATTTGTTTACTGCCGTTAACGGTTGAAACTGAAAATCTGCTGAATGACGAAGCATTCAGTGCCTTTAAAACCGGTGGTATCCTGATTAATGTTGCCAGAGGGGCGATTGTCGATGATCAGGCATTACTGCGTGCCCTGGCTGCTGGCAAACTGGAAGCGGCCTGTCTGGATGTATTCCGGCAGGAACCCCTGGCTGCGGAACATCTGTTCTGGCAACATCCGGCGATTCTGATCACACCTCATATTTCGGCAGTGACAAATGTTGCTACGGTTGTTGCCCAGATCGCCGAAAATTACAGCTTATCTATCAAAGGATTGCCATTGCTGCACCGGGTGAATTATCAGCGGGGCTATTAAATAAAGCGGTCAATCTTACCGGAATATTAGATTTGCATAAATTGTGGACAATAACTGGTTAAAAACACAGCTATTGTCAACTTGTTATAAGTTAACTACACTGGATGCTGGTTTAAGGAAACTTAAACTATGTTGTTTAAAAAAATAACAAAAAGCGTTACAGAGGTTAGTTATGAGTAAAGCGTCCAGTCGTGGTTTTGGCTTTACCGCAATCGCCATTGTTGTTTGTCTGATGGCGTTATCGGCATTTTTGACCAAAGCCGAAGCTGCCTGTTGGTTATTATAGGTAGCAGGAACCGAATTCGGCCACTGGAACGGCCCTGATCACCCCCGCTTGCCGGGGGTGATTAGTTTGGAAAGTACTAATATCTGGCGTGGCGCTCACGGTTTTCACGTTTTTGCTCCATATTCTTCTGTAGCAGCACATAAGTTGCAGAGCAGGAACCATGATGTTTCTGTGCGGTATGGCAGGCCAGTACTACCGGCATTTGAGGAAGCCACTTAAATACGTAGCTTCTCAGAATAGCCGGATGAGGTTTGCTGTTACGCCCCATACCATGCTGAATTAACAGGGTGCGGATACCGCGTTTGTGGCAGTCTTCAATAAAATGGAACAGCTGGCTGCGCGCTTCTGTAAGGCTTTTGCCCAGCAGGTTCAGGGTTGCATCAAGCTGGTATTTTCCCAGCCGAAGGTTGCGGTAAACACCTTCCTGTACACCATCTTTTTTATAGGCAAAAATTTCGTCTGGTTTTACCAGATCGACATATTCCATGCTGAGATAGTTTGGATCGTACTCCATTTCCTGCTCAGCTGCTTTTCGTCTGGCCTGTTGCGCCAGGGTAGGAGAAAATTCACCACTGGCCTGTAATACTTCATCCTGCTGTAAGGGTCTGACATCAGACATTTCCTGCAGAAATAATTCCAGTTCGTCGTTTTGCATGTGCTTGCTCTGTGCTGTTACAGGCTGATAATTATAGCTGCTACAGATGCAGGAACAAAGTAAAGCAGGGGAGAAACGCGGCAAAGGGATTGCCGCGTTGCTGTCTTAAATCAGCAGCTTCTGCTTTGAGAAACCAATGATGGCTGTGCCGCAGCCGGTGTTACAGCTTCAGTAACCAGCACTTCGGTTTGTGGTGCGGCGGTTTTCTGTATTTTAAATACTTTCAGTAAATACCAGGCGTTAATCAGTAATACCAGCAGGTTGGAAATAACGCCCTGTGGAATATCAATATAGCTGTAGTAAATAAACAACAGCGAGCAACCAATTAACGTGGTCAGGCGCAGCCAGAAGATATTCTTAATAAAAAAAGCACCGATACAGATTGTCAGACCAATCCAGCTGATAACGTCGAACAGCATACTTTCCATGAATAACCTTCAATAAACTGCCAGGATGTAATGGGGCGCATTATGCTGATCGCCGGCATTTTGATCAATTGAGTAATTTTGCATTATTCAGATTAGTTATTCTTATGAATGTAATCGTGTTGAAACAGAATTTAAGCGGAGGTGTCATAATCGCTTCAGGACAGTTATGGTTTGCAGGTGGGGATAAAGCTAAGCTGAAGGCGTTATTCAGGGGATATTAATATACCCTAAAAAAGCTAATCTTTAGAAAGCAGGGGCATTGCCCCTGCCAGAGGCGTTACTTTCTCAGATCAACATTGCTGTCGGCTATCAGGCGGGTCATGATCAGCCAGGCTTCAAGGTTCTGCTGTAGCTGTTCCGGGTCTACCTTATCCAGAGTGTCATTTGGGGTATGGTGATAATCGAAGTAATCGGTTCCATCCTGCATTAAGGTTGCGACCGGCACTCCCTGTGCTTTCAGAACGGAAACATCCGGCCCGCCATATGCTTCGTTATTACCTGCAGCAATACCCAGTGGTGATAGTTTTTTCTGAATCTCTGCTGCAAAGGGCAGGGCCTGCTGACCAAAACCACTGTCAAAACGCCAGATGCGTCCGGCACCAAAATCTGATTCCGACGCAAATACATGCTTATCAAGCCGGGCGGCATGTTTTGCCGCATAGGCTCTGGCACCAATCAAGCCACCTTCTTCATTGCCAAACAGTACTACCCTGATGGTACGTTTAGGCTGCCCCTGCTTTTTTAATAAAGCGCCGGTTGCCATAACCAGGCCAACACCTGCACCATCATCCAGCGCGCCGGTGCCTTCGTCCCAGGAGTCCAGATGGGCGCTGATAAGTACGATTTCGTCAGGTTTTTCGCTGCCGGTAATTTCTGCAATCACGTTATGGCTGGTTACTTCTCCCGGCAGGTTGGTCTGCATATTCAGTGTCAGCGTCAGCTCCGGGTTGATTGACAGCATTTTACTCAGTTGCAGCGCATCAGGTACTGACACTGCTGCTGCCGGAATACGGGGAATACCTTCTTCATAACGCATAATACCGGTATGGGCAAACCGGTTAGTACTGGTGCCAACAGAGCGGATAATAATCGCTTTGGCTCCCAGCTTCGCGGCTTCAACCGCACCACGTGAGCGGGCACCCACTACCTGGCCATAGAATGAACCTGACGGATCTTTTGTCATGCCGCGGTTGATAAATACGATTTTATCTTTTACCTGTGCTGCGGTAGCCTGCTGTAATTGTTGCAGGCTGTCGAACATAACAACCTGTGTGCTGATGCCATCGAATGGTGTGCCAACAGAGCCTCCCAATGCCGTCAGTACCAATGACTGATGGAAAGGGGCGGATACGGTCAGGCTGGCATTGCCACGCTCCCAGTACTGCATAGTGAAGGGTTCTGACCAGACTTTATCATATCCCAGCTGGCGGAATTTCTTCTCAGCCCAGGCGACTGCTCTGGCATCGGCTTCGCTGCCCGCCAGGCGTGCACCTACTTCGACTGTCAGAGATTCGGTGAGCTGATAAGCCAGGTTATTGTCAAGTGATAGTGTTGTTGCCCGTGCACTGAATGCTGCTGCCAGTAATATTGTTGTTATCCACAATTTCATCTTTTCATTCTGCCTTGCTGTTGTTAAAGTAATCGGGAATTTAGCATGTTTTATCAAAATATGCTGACGTTTTCAGGGTATTTTCTGATATCAGGAAGATATGCAGATACCCTGAACCCCTGTAATTATCTGCCTGACAGGATGTTAACGGATAGTGCATATGGATATGAAAAACTTTCCAGATAAGAAAGTCCGTCATGGCTTACTTACTGCCCTGATTATTGATGATACGGCAGCGGTACGCCGCTATATTAAATATCTGCTGCGCCAGATGGGGGTGGAACAGGTAATGGAGGCGGCAGATGGCATCAGTGGCAGCCGCTTGTTTGAGCAACACCATCCCGGGTTAATTTTTCTGGATATTCAATTACCTGATATCAATGGCAAGCAGTTGCTCAGACAGTTCCGGCAGCAGCGTAATGATGCCGCTATTTTTATCGTGTCGGCATTTTCCAGTATTGAGAATCTGCAACAGGCGGTTGAATATGGGGCAACCGCTTTTGTGGTGAAGCCTTTTACCGCAACCCGGATTTATACTCTGGTGAAACCCCTGATTTATTGAGCCGGCAAAATTTTTATTTTTTTCTTTTTATAAAATCATTATTTCCTGCAATTATTTTTTAATATAACCGCAATCCTTGTCGCTATATTCAGCTATCGGTAATAAATAATTTATTGCACAAGGTAGTAAGAATGAATGTTCAAGATATGCTGAAAAGCTCAGCGAAAGCAGTAAAACTACTCAAAGCGGTATCTAACGAAAGGCGCTTGGTTATCCTGTGCCATTTACTGGAAGGAGAGTTATCGGTCGGTGAGATGAACCAGAAACTGACACTAAGCCAGTCTGCTTTATCCCAGCATCTTGCATTGTTACGCCGCTATAAACTGGTTAAAACCCGCAAGTCGGCACAAACCGTTTATTACAGCGCAAACAGCAAAGAGGCAGAAGCGTTAATAGGTCTGATGCATGAGCTGTATTCCACTCCGGGTGCAACTGTAACCAAGCAATGAGTAAATAACGTGACTGGCCCTGAAATAAGTGTCAACCTTATTCAGGACGGATCAACGAAAACAAAAAAGCCGGCAATCGCCGGCTTTTTTGTTCAATAGATCTTACGCAGCAGCTAATGCTTTAACATGAGCGCTTAAGCGAGATTTATGACGTGCAGCCTTGTTCTTATGGATCAGACCTTTAGCTGCCATACGATCAAGTACAGGTACCATCTTTTTAAATGCTTCCTGAGAAGCAGTTACGTCAGCAGTTAATACCGCTGCGTAGGTTTTCTTAATGAAAGTACGCATCATAGAACGTTGACTGGCGTTTTGCTGACGACGTTTTTCTGATTGAATTGCGCGCTTCTTAGCAGACTTAATGTTAGCCAAGGTAACACTCCTAAAAACTAAACCGGATTCTTCAAAGGCCGCATAATATGCCTATTTAATGGCCCATTGTCAAATGCTTTGAGTGTAAAGGACGGGAATTTAATCCTGTCTTGCCTCTGGTAATCGGCAGCCATAACAGGTGAAAATAGCAATTGCTAACGGGAAGGAGAACTTTGTGTCGGGGAAATTATTGAAATCAGGCCTGATTGTCAGCTTTATGACATTGATTTCACGGGTTCTTGGGTTGATACGTGATGTGGTGGTGGCGAATTTTGTCGGTGCAGGAGCGGCGGCTGATGTCTTTTTTTTCGCCAACCGTATACCCAACTTTCTGCGGCGGTTATTTGCTGAAGGTGCGTTTTCGCAGGCATTTGTCCCGGTACTGAGTGAAGTCAAGGCCAGGCACGGTGATGATGAAGTCCGGCAATTAGTGGCGAAGGTGGCAGGTAGCCTGGGGGTTATTGTCACGCTGGTGACACTGGTTGGCGTTATTGCATCACCGCTGATTGCATTGCTGTTTGGTATGGGCTGGTTTATTGAATGGCTGAATGACGGGCCAGATGCACAGAAATTTGAAATGGCCAGCCTGATGCTGAAAATCACTTTTCCTTACCTGTGGTTTATCAGTCTGGTGGCGTTATCCGGCGCGGTGCTGAATACGTATAACCGCTTTGCGGTGGCTGCTTTTACCCCGGTGTTCCTGAATGTCGCTATTATCGCCTGTGCCGTTTATATGGCGCCGACGCTGGATGAGCCTGCACTGGCACTGGCATGGGGCGTATTTATCGGTGGTTTGATACAACTGCTGTTTCAGCTGCCGTTTTTAGCCAAAGCCGGTTTACTGGTGATGCCGAAGTGGGGCTGGCATGATGAAAATGTAGTAAAAATCCGCAAACTGATGCTGCCTGCGTTATTCGGTGTTTCGGTGAGCCAGATTAATTTACTGCTGGATACGGTAATCGCATCATTCCTGCTGACCGGTGCTGTCAGCTGGCTTTATTATTCTGATCGGCTGATAGAATTCCCGCTGGGGCTGTTTGGTATTGCCATCGCCACCGTTATTTTGCCTAATTTGTCACGCCATTATGCCAATGACAGTGCCGAACGCTTTAAACGGACACTGGATTGGGCAATTCGTTTTGTCGCATTGTTTGGTATTCCTGCAATGGCAGGGCTGATTGTTCTGGCCCAGCCGCTGATTGCAGTATTGTTTATGCGGGGCGAGTTTACAGAGCGCGATGTGCTGATGGTATCGTATAGTCTGGTGGCATACAGTACCGGTTTGCTCAGTTATATGCTGATTAAGGTGCTGGCTCCCGGTTTTTATGCCCGGCAGGATATTAAAACCCCGGTGCGGATTGGGATTATTGCTATGGTAGCGAATATGGTATTCAACCTGATGCTGGCGCCGTTTTTAAGCTATGTCGGCCTGGCACTGGCTACGGCGATGTCGGCCAGCCTGAATGCGTTTTTGCTGTACCGTGGCCTGCAACAGGCAGAGATTTTCCGGCTTAGCCGCAGTAGTATCGTTTTTATACTGAAACTGAGTGTTGCCAGTATTGTTATGGGCACAGGTTTATACTGGTTCAGCCCATCACTTCAGGTATGGGCTGGCTGGCCATTAACGCAGCAAATTTCGTATTTACTGCTGCTGTGCGGCGGGGCTGTGGCCGGATATTTCGCTGTGCTGCTGCTGCTGGGAGTTCGTTTACGACATATGAAGGCCAATTCAGTTGCTGAAAGCAATTAATTTAATCGCTATAATGCGCGGTTTATAACCTGTGGCAGGCAAACAGGCGGCATGGAGTTAATTCGCGGTTTACACAATATTCAGCCCGGACATCGTGGTTGTGTGCTGACTATTGGCAATTTCGATGGTGTTCATCTTGGGCATCAGGCTGTATTGCAGCAGGTGAAAGATATTGCTGCACGTTTAGGTTTACCCTCCTGCGTGATGCTGTTTGAACCACAGCCGCTGGAATTGTTTGCAAAAGATGCAGCACCGGCAAGGCTGAGCCGGTTTCGTGAAAAATATGCCATGCTGTCAGAACTGGGTATTGATCGGGTACTCTGTGTGCGTTTTACTCCGGAATTTGCGGCACAGGAACCACAGCATTTTATTCAGCAACTGCTGTTGCAGCAGCTTGGGGTTGCACACCTGATCGTCGGTGATGATTTTTGTTTTGGTAAAAATCGTGCCGGTAATTATGCCTTACTGGCACAGGCAGCTGTTCAGCATGGTTTTGGTTTAAGCAACACCACAAGTCTGATGCTGGCAGAACAGCGGATTAGCAGTACCTTGATTCGTCAGGCGTTACAGGATGATCAGTTAACGCAGGCTGCCGCGATGCTGGGGCGGCCATTTTCACTGACCGGCCGGGTACGGCATGGCCGTAAGCTTGGGCGTAATCTGGGCTTTCCTACGGCTAATGTGTTTTTATACCGGCAAAAATTACCGGTAAATGGTGTTTATGCCATTAAGGCTGTTACAGTACAGGGTGAGTTTTATGGTGTGGCGAATATTGGCCACCGCCCGACAGTACAGGGCAAGCGGCAGCAACTGGAAGCGCATTTATTCGACTTTCAGGGCGACTTATACGGTAGCCAGATAGAAGTAAGCCTGCACTGCAAATTACGCCCGGAGCAACGCTTTGACAGTTTAGAAGCATTGCAGCAACAGATTGCGGCGGATGTACAGGCCGCCAGAGAATATTTCAGTACGGGTTCTGTGAAAGCAGAAGCCGTGCGCTAATTTAACTAACGGAACAGAACGGATGAGCGATTATAAGCATACCCTGAATTTGCCTGAAACAGCTTTTGCTATGCGTGCCAATCTGGCACAGCGTGAACCCCAGATGCTGGCAAAATGGACTGCTGCTGATTTATACGGAAAAATTCGTACTGCTAAAAAAGGCAAAAAAACCTTTATTCTGCACGATGGCCCACCCTATGCAAATGGGAATATCCATATCGGTCATTCGATTAATAAGATCCTGAAAGACATTATTATTAAGTCAAAAACGCTGTCAGATTATGACGCGCCTTATGTTCCCGGCTGGGATTGTCACGGCCTGCCGATTGAACTGGTGGTAGAGAAAAAATACGGCAAGCCGGGTACTAAATTGTCTGCTGCCGAGTTTCGTGAAAAATGCCGGGAGTATGCGGCCACTCAGGTAGAAGGGCAGAAGAAAGACTTTATCCGCCTTGGGGTACTGGGTAATTGGGACAACCCATACCTGACCATGAACTTTGATACCGAAGCGAATATTATCCGTTCGCTGAGCAGAATTATTGCCAATGGCCACCTGCAACAGGGCTTTAAGCCGGTTCACTGGTGTACTGACTGCGGCTCTGCCCTGGCAGAAGCTGAAGTTGAATATGAACAGAAAACCTCTCCGGCGATTGATGTGCGTTTTGCCCTGGTTAATGACAGCGATGTGGATAAATTTGACCACCCGGAAGGACACCGCGGGCATGGACCGGTTTCTGTAGTGATCTGGACCACCACTCCGTGGACATTACCGGCTAACCGTGCGGTAGCCCTGAATGCGAAACTGGACTATAGCCTGATTCAGGTAGAGCAGGGGCCGAATGGCGCTGAGCGGCTGATTCTGGCAACCGATCTGGTTAAGGATGTGATGGCGCGCGCGGGCATTGAGCATTATCACGCGCTTGGTTTCTGTAAGGGGCAGGCGCTGGAGCTGGCACAACTGAAACATCCGTTTTACGATTTTACTGTGCCGGTTATTTTAGGTGAGCACGTTACAACTGATTCCGGTACCGGTTGTGTGCATACCGCACCCGGACATGGTCAGGAAGACTTTGCCGTCGGGCAGCAATATGGCCTTGAAGTGGCAAACCCGGTAGGTGCCAACGGGGTTTATTTACCGGATACCCCGGTGTTTGCCGGACAGCATGTATTTAAAGCGAACGACAGTGTTGTCGAAGAGCTGAAAAAACATGGCGCCTTGCTGGTTTATAAAGCCTATAACCACAGTTATCCGCATTGCTGGCGCCATAAAACACCGATTATCTTCCGGGCCACTCCGCAATGGTTTATCAGTATGGATAAGCAGGGGCTGCGTCAGACGTCACTGGCTGAAATTGCCAAAACGCGCTTTATTCCTGAATGGGGTGAACAGCGGATTGAAAACATGGTTGCAGGCCGTCCGGACTGGTGTATTTCCCGTCAGCGTACCTGGGGGGTGCCGATTGCGTTGTTTGTTGATAAAGACACCGGAGCGCTGCATCCTGATACGCCGGCACTGATGGAGAAGGTTGCGCAACTGGTGGAACAGCGTGGTATCGAAGCCTGGTTTGAGCTGGAAGCTGAAACGCTGCTTGGTGCAGATGCACAGCGCTATGTAAAAGTACGCGATACGCTGGATGTATGGTTCGACTCGGGTGTAACACATGCCTGCGTAGTGGATGTACGCCCTGAATTTAATGGTGCAACGCAGGCTGATTTATATCTGGAAGGTTCTGATCAACACCGTGGCTGGTTTATGTCGTCACTGATGACCGGTGTCAGCATTAAAGGGCATGCACCTTATAAGCAGGTACTTACGCATGGCTTTACCGTGGATGGCGAAGGGCGAAAAATGTCCAAGTCGCTGGGTAACACGGTGGCACCACAGGAAGTGATCAACAAACTGGGTGCCGATATTCTGCGGTTATGGGTGGCGACCACTGACTATACTTCTGAAATTGCAGTATCTGACGAAATTTTTAACCGGGCTGCTGATAAATACCGCCGTATCCGTAACACTGCCCGTTTTCTGCTGGCAAACCTGAACGGGTTTGATCCGGCAACAGACAGTGTAGCCTTTGAGCAGATGGTACAGCTGGATTTATGGGTGGTGCAGCGGGCGGCGCAGTTACAGCAGGAACTGATAGAAGCCTATGATGGCTATCAGTTGCACCTGGTCAGCCAGAAACTGATGAACTTCTGTACCGTTGAGCTGGGCAGTTTTTATCTGGACGTGATTAAAGATCGCCAGTACACCGCGCATAAAAACAGTGTGGCCCGCCGTTCCTGCCAGACCGCGCTGTACCATATCGTACAGGCAATGGTGCGCTGGATGGCACCGATTATGAGCTTTACCGCCCAGGAAATCTGGGAAGCATTGCCTGGTCAGTCGTCAGAATTTGTGTTTACGGATGTCTGGTATACCGGGTTTGCGGATGTACCCGCCGGTAAATTTGATGATGCTTTCTGGCAACAGTTACTGGAAGTACGTGACGAAGTAAATAAAGTGCTGGAACTGGCGCGGCGTGAAGAGAAAATCGGTGCTTCATTGCAGGCTGAAGTTACGCTGTATGCTCCGGCCAAACTGACGGCTGACTTACAACAACTGGCCGATGAATTGCGGTTTGTGCTGATTACCTCTACTGCAACGGTTAGTGCAGAGGCGGCTCCGGCGGATGCGGTTAAAACCGCCATCGAAGGTTTGTCGGTACTGGTGCAGCCTTCAACGGCTGAAAAATGTGAACGTTGCTGGCACCACCGCCATGATGTCGGGGCTGATCCTGCACATCCGTCTATTTGTCTGCGTTGTGTGACTAACGTTGATGGTGTCGGTGAACTGAGAGCGTTTGCCTGATGACGTTATTTACCCAAAGCGGCTGGAAATGGTGGTGGCTGATAGTATTGCTGCTGGCAACCGATCAACTGACCAAACAGTTGGTCATTGGCAATATGGCATTGTATGACTCCATTGAGCTGCTGCCGTTTTTTAACCTGACTTATGTGCGTAATTATGGTGCGGCATTCTCTTTTTTAAGTGATGCCGGTGGCTGGCAGCGCTGGTTTTTTACTCTTGTTGCGGTGGTGATCAGTGCCGTGATTGCCGTCTGGCTGAGCAGAGTTAAACCACAGCAGCTTAAACTGAGCCTGGCGTTGAGCCTGGTGCTGGCCGGGGCTATTGGTAATTTGATTGATCGCAGTATCTACGGCTATGTGATCGACTTTTTTCATCTGTACTATCAAAACTGGCACTATCCGGCTTTTAATGTGGCTGACTCTGCTATCTGCATTGGCGCGGCATTATTAATCTGGGACAGTTTCAGCAGTAATTCCGAGGTTAAGGCGTGACAGCAAATGTAATCAGTGACCACAGTACCGTTATTTTCCATTTTGATATTAAACTGTCAGATGGCAGTGCGGCGGAAAGTACCCGGGTACATAATAAACCGGCCAGACTGCAAATGGGCGATGGCAGCATATCTGCGGCATTTGAAGCGCAACTGATGGGACTGGGTGCCGGTGATAAAAAACAGTTCACACTGGCACCGGAAGACGCCTATGGTATGCCTAACCCGGATAATGTGTATTATGTTGATCGCAGCAGATTTTCGGCTGATGCACCGGCCAAACCCGGAATGATTATTGGTTTTACCATGCAGGATGGTTCCGAATTACCGGGGCTGGTACGTGAAGTTGTCGGCGAGTCTGTTACCGTTGATTTTAACCATCCGCTGGCCGGGCAAACCCTGACCTTTAATGTTGAAATAGTACAGGTGAACTGAACAACATGGATATATTGTTAGCAAACCCGCGAGGATTCTGTGCCGGTGTGGATCGGGCTATCAGCATAGTGGAACGTGCGCTGGAATTATATGAACCGCCAATTTATGTGCGGCATGAAGTCGTGCATAACCGTTTTGTGGTGGAAGGATTACGGCGCAGAGGCGCGGTGTTTGTTGATGAGCTGGATGAAGTGCCGGATGGCAATATTGTGATCTTCAGTGCCCATGGCGTTTCGCAGGCTGTCCGTGAAAATGCCAGACAACGTGGCCTTAAAGTATTCGATGCTACCTGCCCGCTGGTGACAAAAGTACATATGGAAGTTACCCGCGCCAGCCGCCGGGGAACAGAATGTATTCTGATTGGACATGCCGGACACCCTGAAGTTGAAGGCACTATGGGGCAATATGACAACCCGGCGGGGGGTATTTACCTGGTTGAGTCTGTGGACGATGTTGAGAAACTACAGGTGAAAAACCCGGAAGATCTGTGTTTCAGCAGTCAGACCACATTATCGGTTGATGATACGGCTGATGTGATTGATGCGTTGCGGGCACGGTTTCCGTCTATCGAAGGGCCACGCAAAGACGATATTTGCTACGCTACCCAGAACCGTCAGGATGCGGTACGCGATCTGGCCGGAAAAACTGAACTGTTACTGGTTGTTGGGGCAAAGAACAGCAGTAATTCAAACAGATTACGGGAACTGGCTGAAAAAATGGGCTGCCGGGCATACCTGATTGATACTGCGGATGATATTCAGCAACAATGGCTTGAAGGTGTAAAAGCCGTTGGGGTAACAGCCGGAGCATCAGCGCCTGAAGTACTGGTGCAGCAGGTAGTCAAACAGTTGCATCAATGGGGGGGGAAACAGATTACCGAGAACCCCGGCCGCGAAGAGAATGTTGTATTTGCGATACCGGCAGAGTTGCGCTGACACAGCAGACCTTAATTCTATCGTTGAAATAAAGTTTCATTAATGTAAATATAAAGTCATATCTTTAAGGTGTGACTTTATGCGTTTACAACAAGGCTTTAGCTTAACAGAGTGGTTGCTGGCGTTTCTGATCCTGAACCTGCTGATATTTGGCGGCGCAGAAATTCAGACCCGGATACTGCAACAGGTACAAAATGCTACCCAAAGAACGCTGGCGGTGGCTGCCGCTACCGATCTGCTGCATCGCCAGCAGTTAAGTCCCACCATTGAGACGGTATTAGCGGATAGTCCTGCCGGGCTGTTTCTGCCGCGTTTTTGTCTGCAACAACACAGTTCTCAGCTGGAGCTTAGCGTAAGCTGGCAACTGCGCGGTATTAAAAGTGATACCGGGATTGTACAAGACTGCGGGTTACAGCCTGCCCGCGCCGGATTTCAGCTAAACAGTTACCGGAGAATGCCGTGAACATTTCACGGGGCTTTTCAGTAGCGGAAGTACTGATAGTGCTGCTTTTATCAGCAGGGTTGCTGGCGATGACTACCGGTGTACTTAACAACCTGCTCAGATCATCACGCCAGATCCAGCAACTTAACCAGTTACAGCAGAATGCCCAGTTAGTGCTGAGCCTGTTTCATAATGAATTACAGCATGCCGGATTCTGGGGCGGGGTCAGCCTGAATGACATCCGTGATAGTGCATCATCTGTCGTGGCTCCTGCTGTTGATTGCCTGTTGCCACAAATTGACAGTGGCAGTTTTCCCGCGCCTGATTCAGGTTTTATACCGCTTTATGCAGCAACAGCTGCCGGTGGGCGGCAGCTGAACTGTATCAGTGATGCTATTGCCGGCAGTGAATTTCTGCAAATCAAGCGCCTTGGGGGACAGATATTGCTGTCTGATGAACTGCGGACGAACCGCTTTTACTTTTACAGTGAATGGCCGCAAGGGCAGTTTGTCAGTGCAGCAACCGGCAATAGTGGCTGGTACTTTCCCTATCAGCATCAGGTATTTTATCTGCAGCGACAGCAAGGACCGGATGGTAGTGTGCCGGTGCTGATGCGCAAAAGGCTGATCCGCAACCAGAGCGGCCAGGCTACTATGACAACAGATTCTGTACTGGATGGAGTGGAGCGGCTGCATTTTGAGTTTGCTATCGACAGTGATCTGGATGGGCAGGCGGATTACGTTCTGGCTACCGACAAGATGCAACTGCAACACTGGCAGCAACAACAGGCAAGAATTCTGGGGATCCGCTTTCATATATTACTGCGCAGTACCAGCCCGGATCATAATTATGTAAATACCCTGCACTATCAGATGGGAGAGCAGCTGTTTGATGCTCCGGCAGATCATTACCGTCGTCTGTTGCTAACCAGCAGTATCACATTTCAAAACAGTTTGTTTTAAACCAAAGCGGAGGAGTAATGCAGAATATCCACGGTATGGCACTACTCACTGTGCTGATGGCATTGCTGCTTATTTCACTGGTGATGACGGCGATGTTACAAAGCAGTCTGCTGGCAGCAAAAGTCGCTTATAGCGGACAGCAGCAACTGATAGTGACCCAACAGGTTTTATTGCAGCATCAGCAGGCCGTTAGCGGGTTATTGCAGGGGATGGTTTACGACGAGCGTTATCTGCAATTCAGCCACAGCAGGAATGTGGCTTGTCCGGCCGCTGATGCTACCAGGCAACAGGATGAACAGCAATGCGAACTGTGGGTGGCAACTACAGAAATATATAGTGCAGATAAACGATTCCGCAGTGCCTATAGCAGTCTGTTACTGAAGCTGGATATCGCGGGCTTTCCACTCTGGCAGCGTGTGGCAATTTTTGCAGATGAAGCAGGAGCACACTGAATGCAGCAACAAAAAGCTTTTACCCTGCCTGAGCTGATTATGGTGCTGGCCATCATCAGTATCCTGTCGGCATTAAGTTATCCGGCTTATCAGCAGTATCTGTTACAGAGTTACCGCAGCGAAGCGGTGCAGGTGTTATTGCTGCTGGCAAACCGGCAGGAACAGTGGCTGGCAGATTATGGTGCTTACAGTGACAACCTTGAGACATTGGGGCTGGCAGCTCCTTATCTCAGCAGATCCGGGCGTTATCGTTTTTCGGTTGCATTAGCTGATAATGGCAACGGCTATCTGCTGACCGCTCAGGCGGTGGCGTTACAACAACAAGATACCCTTTGTCCGGTATTTACTCTGAATCAGTATGGGCAGCGTAATGCCCAGCTTCCTGAAGCCGGAGATTGCTGGTGATATCCGGCGGGCAGGCAGCAGGCTGATAGCTCAGGCGTTGCCGGCCAGCCTGACTGACGGTCAGACGATAATGCCACAGGTAATGGGGTTGAGGGCAATAATAAAATGTGCCATTTTCAAGGGCATCAAGGCTGCCATCTTTACGGAAGCTAAGCTGCGCCCGGTTATAATGCAGCCTGTGTTGTGAATAAACCGGCGGTATTTCCTGCAGTAAAACAGCAGTACCTGTCTGGTTTAACAGGTTTAACCGCAGCGGATAGTGTGTCCAGTCAGGCAGGCATTGCTCCTCTGTTCCGGGACAAAGCCGGACTCTCAGGTCACTACTGGCGGCCATAACTCTGGCATAGCTCAGATGCTGACTAAGCAGTGATAAATAACTGTCTGCCCGCTGCCGGTTGATAAATTCGGTGAGTGCCGGCAGCCCGGTAGCCAATATAATACCGGTTATCAGCAGCGATATAAGCAGTTCGGTAAAAGTAAAGCCGCTCTGGCGCATGAAATCGTCTCAGCAGGAATTGCACCGGAGGTATTGTATCTTATATGTTGTTTAAATGTTAGCTGTCTGAAATGGACAGCTAACCAATATCATTAATCATATATGGTAGGGATAGGCTGGCGTTTATGCTGGGTTTGCTGATAAATCTCAATCAGGCGCTGGCGTACCTGCTCTGAAACCTGCCGGCCTTCCAGAAAATCATCAATCTGCTCATAAGTTAAGCCAAGAGCCATCTCGTCTGCTTTTTGCGGGTTAATACATTCCAGATCGGCTGTCGGTGTTTTGTTCACCAGTTGCTCCGGGGCGCCGAGGGTTTTTCCTACCAGCCTGACCTGGCGTTTATTCAGACCGAACAGCGGGGCCAGATCACAGGCGCCATCACCCCATTTGGTATAAAAGCCGGTAATATTTTCGGCAGAATGGTCGGTCCCAAGTACCAGCCCGCTTAACAGCGCAGCAATATGATACTGGATGATCATCCGGGTTCTGGCTTTTACATTACCTCTGGCAAAATCAGCATGCAGCTCAGATGCTTTGGCCAGACCCTGCGCTGCCATTGCGCTCCAGGTGGCCTGATGAATGGCATCAGCACCGGGCTGAACATTAACCGACAATGCTTTGGTCGGTTTGATAAACTGGATTGCCAGCTGGGCTTCGTCTTCATCTTTTTGTGAAGAATAAGGCAGACGTACGGCAATAAACTGATAAACACCGTTGTGCTGCTCATTCAGTTCATCAACAGCCAGTTGGGCCAGCCTGCCACAGGTGGTTGAATCTATACCGCCACTGATCCCCAGTACCAGAGTTTTCATGCCAGTGGAGGTGAGTTTCTGTTTAATAAAATCGACACGGCGGCGAATTTCCGCCTCAGGGTCAATGTGCGGTAAAACCTGCATTTCGGCAATTATCTGTTGTGCATCCATTATGATTGGCTCCGGGCTGGCTGGAAGATGTCTTATATTAACGTAATATACTACTGTCAGATCAAGTAATTCTCGGTAAACTACTGAAGGCATTGCCGGCTTGTATTATACTGCCCGGAACTGTTGATGTTTGCTGATTAAGTTTGCAAGTGGTAGCTTTGTACCGAAAAGAGAAATAATCGCCGGCCGGCATTGGGTATCAACAACTCCCGGAAGCTGGCGTAAAAACAGGTATTTCAGATGAAGAAAATAGAAGCAATTATTAAGCCTTTTAAACTTGATGACGTGCGTGAAGCGCTGGCAGAGATTAATGTTACCGGCATGACAGTAACAGAAGTAAAAGGTTTCGGGCGGCAGAAAGGACATACCGAGCTGTACCGCGGTGCCGAGTACATGGTGGATTTTCTGCCCAAGGTAAAACTGGAAATCATTGTAACGGATGATCAGGTTGAGCGCTGTGTCGATGCCATTATGAAAACCGCCCAGACCGGCCGTATCGGTGACGGCAAAATTTTCGTATTTAATGTTGAGCGGGTACTGCGTATCCGTACCGGCGAAGAAGACGAGGACGCGATATAAAGGTATTACCTTTTGTCAGCCTGACATAGCTTATGAAAATCTTCAGCGTCATCCCTGAACAGCAGGCTGTTTCCGGTTCTCAGCAGCAGCATTATCATGCCAAACTTAAACCACAGACTGGCCCGGTGCTGTAAAGGGCTGAGTCTGTTGTTACTGGTTGCCGCTTTTACGGTAAAAGCGCAACTATTATCTGATATTAAAGCTTTAAGTGATATCTCTATGCAGGGCCGGGAGACCGGCACCGCCGGAGCGGCAATGGCCGCCGGCTATATCAGCCAGCGTTATGCCGGTTTGCAGCTTGCAGCGTTTATGCCGGAGTATCTTCATCCCTTCAGCTATGGCAGAAACCGGGTTGGTACTAATCTGGCTGGCTGGATAAAAGGATGTCGCTGGCCACAGTCATTTATTGTCGTTACTGCTCATTATGATCATCTTGGCAGGTTGGGAAGCAAGATTTTTCATGGTGCAGACGACAATGCTTCGGGTGTGGCAGCAATGCTTGAGTTGGCTGATCGTTTGAGTGGCAGCTGCCCGTCGTATTCTTATATTTTTGTGGCTACCGATGCGGAAGAAAAAGGGCTTTACGGCAGTAAAGCTTTTGTTGCAGATCCTCCGGTGCCGTTGCACAGTATAGTTTTAAACCTTAACCTGGATATGATTAGCAGACCGGACCGGCATGGCGCTTTATATCTTACCGGGGCAAAGCGTTATCCTGAGCTGGTCAGTTTGTTAGCCGGGCAGCCGCTACGTATACGCTTTCTGTCTGCCCGGGGCCCACCGCGCTCAGCCCGGGAACCTGGCCGGCATAACTGGCATAATGTCAGCGATCATGGTGCTTTTCACCGTGCCGGTATTCCTTATTTGTTTTTCGGCGGTCAGGACCATCCTGATTACCACACTCCGGAAGATACATGGCATAATATCCGGCAGGATTTTCTGGATGCGGCAATGGAAGCTATCTGGCAGACCGTACTGTGGCTTGAGTTACAGCCGCCAAAGCCGTAGTGGTTCCGATGAATCTCTGCTGGCTGCCAGTACAGGGTCTGTGTTATGTTATCACATGCTTCAGCTTATCTGATGGAACGTATAAATGATGAAAAATACATTGTTCTGTTCGGCAATATTGACTGCAAGTTTACTCAACCTGCCGGCTTTGGCTGTGCAGGAAGTTCAGCAACACAACCATGACCATGATGCTGCCCACCAACACCATCATGATCATCATGCCGGTGACGAACATCAGCATGAGCATGACGACTTTACCCAGTTAGGGGCGCATGTGCATGGGGTGGCCAGTATTACTTTTATTCTGGAAGGTAATGAAGCCCAGCTGGCGTTGCAGGCTGCTGCCATAAATGTGGTTGGTTTTGAGCATAAAGCGGTTACCACTGAGCAGTTACAGGAAATTGCCGCTGCTATCGATATTTTTAATAAAGCTGGCTGGTTCAGCCTGAATGATGATGCCAATTGTGAAATTACCGGGGCAGATACCAGTACCGATTTAACTGAGAATATTACTGAAGGCACCCATGCTGATTTTTATGCTAATTACCAGTTGCTGTGTCAGCGTCCGGCCCGGTTAAAACAGCTGCAACTGGAGTTGTTTAATTTATTACCTGCGCTGGAGCGGGTGAATGTACAGTGGGTGATTAATGAGCAGCAGGGGGCGGCATCGGCCACATTGCAGCAGCCTGTTGTAACATTCTGAACAGGCTGCTATATGGTAATGCTGTTCATTTAAGCACGAAGCGCTTGCTCTAAGCCAACCGAAGCCCCGGATGGGCGGAATCGAGCCCCCAGGGATGGGTTTACGGCGTGTTGGTGTGAGCAAGCGCTTCGTGTTGAACCTTAACTGGCCTGTATCATTATGTAGTTTTAATAAGTATATTCTTCCACGCTGTCAGCTTTAATGCTGTAAGCCGCGTTTGCCAGATCATGGCTAATCGTTTCAGTTGTGAGTGTGCCGGTGATCCAGAATGGCGAATAGATCATATGGGCTTTCAGATTCTTAGCGCCACTGACATAGATAATCTGGTTAGGTGGTGGTGGTGGTACGTGAATACAGGCGCCGAAGTATGGCACCAGAAAGAAGCTGGTGACATTCTGCTGGCTGTCGAATTCCAGTGGCACAATAAAACCGGGGATCCTGACTTTCTTGTTGTTGAATTCGGAACGTACTCTGGCTGATTGCAGGATCTGCTGCCATGCCGCTGCTGTTGGATCATCACCGGCGTAGTTTTCATCAAAAATAGAGGGTTGTGATTCGTCATGCTCTATTTCCGGCATTTGTTCCAGCAGCTTTCTGTCTTCCTCAGGCATGAGGTCGATCCATTCTATGGTTTGAACGGTATCGGCAGCTATTGAAGGAACGGAATATGCGACCAGTGCCAGATACAGCACAACAGATAACATTCTTAACATTGGAGCTGGCCTCCTTAATTTTGCATAATAGCGGTAAGAAAAACGCAGCTATCATAGCATGACAGAGAGAATTCCTGTGACGATAAAGCCGAAAATTCCTGCGATTGAGCTCAAAAATGTGGTGTTTTACTATCAGCCCGGCGGCTGGCAACTGGAAATTGCTGCTTTGCAACTGGAAGCCGGGCAGCATTTGTTTATTCAGGGGGCATCAGGTAGCGGAAAAACCACGCTGCTGAATTTACTGGCTGGTGTGTCAGTCGTAAAACAGGGGGAGCTATGGATAAATGGTCAGCCATTGCATCAGTTAAGTGCCGGTAAACGCGACCGATTACGGGCTGAAGATATTGGTGTTGTTTTTCAGCAGCTGAACCTGATCCCCTATTTATCGGTGCTGGATAATGTATTACTGAGCGCACATTTTGCCGGACAGCGGGGCATCAGTGTCAGGGCGCGGGCAGAAGAATTACTAACCCGGCTTGGGCTGACAAAGGTGTTATGGCAACAGAGGGCCAGCCAGCTGAGTATCGGGCAGCAGCAGCGGGTAGCGATTGCCCGCGCATTGTTAACACAACCTGCATTATTGATTGCTGATGAACCAACATCGGCCCTGGATGCCGACAACCGCGATGCTTTTATGCAGGTACTGCTGAGTGAAGCGGATCTGTGTGGTACGACAGTGATTTTTGTCAGCCATGACAGGGCGTTGCGTCATTATTTTTCTTCTCAGTTGAATATGAAGCAACTGTCAGCGGGAGTACAGCCATGTTAATGAAATTAGCCCGTTTAAGCTTGTGGAACCGGCGTGGAACCGTGCTGATGACATTATTGTCGCTGACCATCAGTATCAGCCTGTTATTTGGTATTGACCATTTACGTAAAGAAGCCAAAAGCAGTTTTACCAGTACCGTTTCGGGGACTGATCTGATTGTCGGGGCCCGCTCCGGGCAACTGAATCTGTTGCTTTACTCCGTATTCCGGATTGGTAATGCCACGGCTAATGTCAGTTGGAAAAGCTATGAGCGTATTAAAAATCACCCGCAGGTTAGCTGGAGCATTCCGCTGTCACTGGGCGATTCGCACCGGGGTTTCAGGGTGCTGGGTACTAATCAGGATTACTTCAGCTATTACCGCTATGCCAACGGACAACCCCTGGCATTTTCAGCGGGCAGGCCGTTTTCTCAGGTGTATGATGCGGTTCTGGGGGCTGAAGTTGCACGTAAGCTGAATTATCAGCTGGGGCAGGAAATTATACTGGCGCATGGTGTCGGTGCTGTCAGTTTCAGTGAACATAAAGATAAGCCTTTTGTGGTAACAGGAATTCTGAAGCCTACGGGTACACCGGTTGATCAGACGGTGCATGTCAGCCTGGAAGGTATAGAAGCTATTCATCTTGACTGGCAGCAGGGTGTACCGATGCCCGGCAGAAGTATTACGGCAGAGCAGGCATTGCAGCAGGATTTAACCCCGAAAGCCATTACCGCATTTATGCTGGGGCTACAGTCTAAAATGGCAACATTTGCGGTACAGCGCCAGATTAATGAATTCAGGGGTGAACCACTGTCGGCAATTCTGCCTGGGGTGGCGCTGGCTGAGTTATGGCAGATGCTGGGAATGGTAGAGAACCTGTTACTGGTGATTACGCTGCTGGTTTTGCTGGCTGCGCTGGTTGGAATGATAACCACCTTGCTGGCGTCAATGAAAGAGCGGCAAAGAGAGATTGCCATACTCCGCGCTGTAGGGGCACATCCGTGGTATCTGTTTGTGCTGATTGAGCTGGAAGTGTTACTGCTTACTTTGTGGTCGCTGGCTTTTTCCGCGGTGTTACTGGTGGTGGCATTATGGGGCGTTCAGGATACACTGGCCAGCAAATACGGGCTTTTTATCAGTCTCAATCCGTTTGGTTACGACAGTCTGTACTGGGCGGGTATTATTCTGGCGTTGGCGGCATTGCTGGCGGCTATTCCGGCATGGCTGGCGTATCGCAGGGCGCTGGCTGATGGCTTAACCGTTCGGTTGTAATTGTAGCGGGCAGCATAATCGTACTATGCTGCCCGGTGAGTTTTGCCGTAATTCAACTCTGCCTTTCAGTAAATGAGAAGTCAGGTTAAATACCAGTGTCAGCCCTAATCCTTTGGTGCCAAGGTTACGGGTGGTGGTAAAGAATGGCTCGAAAGCTCTGGCATGCTCTTCGGTATTCATCCCCCGCCCGTTGTCAGCGACTTCAAGATACCAATGCTGATTTTGCTGCCAGGCCCGGATTGTCAATAATGGATTGACGGTATTGGCATAGGCGTGCTGGCAGGCATTTTCAACCAGCCTGGTCAGAATAGTTGCAACCGGAACGGCATAACTCTGAACTCTGAGGGTTTTGGGCAATTCAAGCTGTAGTGTGATGTTATGTTGTTGCAGCAGTCCCTGCATACTTTTCATGACTTCAGGAATGTACCGGCTCAGGTTAAACCATTCCAGTTTTTGGCTGGCAGGCTCTGACACCAGTTGTTTCAGGCTGTTAACCAGATCAGCTGAACGATAAAGGTTACTTTCTGTCAGTGAAATGCTTTTTTTCAGGTTGGTGCCCTGTGCAGTAAAATACTGGCGTGATAATTTTCCCTGAATAAGGGCTTCTTCCAACTTGCTTGCTGTGCTCATGGCATTGGAGTTTGCAGTAATGGCAATGCCTAACGGCGTGTTAATTTCATGGGCAATACCGGCCACCATTCTGCCCAGACTGACCATTTTTTCTGAGTCGATAAGTTGCTGCTGGGCCTGGCGTAACTGCTCCAGCGACTGAACCAGCTCATGGGTACGCTCATTTATTATCTGTTCCAGATTACTGTTTAACTGCTCCAGCTTTGTCTGGTAGCATTGGCGCTCATAGGCGCTGAGTGCCCGGCCATACAAATCTGCCAGAAAACCGGCAAAAACCACTTCGTCAATGTGCCACTCTTTTCTCTGGCGGTGCTCAATACAAATAATACCTACTGTTTCACCATGATGGCGGATAGGTGTATCAAGCATTGAGATAATATTCAGTGTTTTCAGGTAATTCTGTGCAAATTCTGCCGTGTATTCATGGGTTGCCGCATCCGGGGCGACGATATTGCGTTCTTCGCTCAGCGCTGCAAAATAGCGGGGGTAGTTGTTCTGGCTAAGGGTTATTTCAGACGTCGTCATCAGCTGATCACAATCAAGCTGATAAGTACAATGCATTGAGGTGTTATCCGGGGCAAACAGCCATACTCCGGCTCTGTCTACCGCCAGCCCCTGGGTAATTGCCTGCAGGATAATTTTATTGGCAGCGGTTAAATCACCCAAATCTATTTGCGGGCTACGGCTGACCTGCAGCAGGATGTGCTGTAAATAAGCTTGCATCGGATACCTGTAGGCAGATGAATACGAAACAATATCTTATTTGTTATAGCATTGATAAGCTGCATAGACTAAGTCAATTTCTGGCATGTGACAGATAAATCATCAAAAGCGTAGCAAATGTAATAAAAGCAGGTGAACAATGAAGTTATTTCTGGTGTATTTAGGTGGCTCGGCTACCGGTGCTAATATTGAATTGCATGATGTCAGATTTGTTGTCGGCAATAGTATCGAAGATACCTATGACCAGTTGCGCAGCCAATGGTTTGGTGAGCAGAAAGGATTACATATCGACAGTTATATGCAGGTTTCGGCTATTGATGGTTTTGATATCAGCCTGCAGAAAACGCCTTCTGATGGTGAACAGAAACTGTTCTTTGTAAATCTTGGCGGTTATTTACCGGAATATATTGCCGAACAGCATGCTTTTACATTATGTGTGGCGCCTTCTGCCACTGCAGCAAAAAGCCGGGCAAAACAGCAGTTGTTAAATCAGGTGCAGCATCAGCATAAAGACAACCTGCTGGAGCTGGATAACTGTTTTGCGATAGCACAATTACAAGGGTGGTATATTCATCTGGCCGGTGGGGGGCGCCATCAGGAAATGCGCCCCGACTGGTCGGGTTATAATGTTATTGGCCATTAATAATGGCTGACGTTTAACCCGATTGCTGCTTATCAGATAGCGACATGATATTGCTCAGCAAAAAGCTGCCGTGACAGTTGTTCCTGCAATGGCCGGTACAGCTGTTGTAATGTATGACGAATGGTTCTGGCATCAAGGTAGTAAGGGGCGCGGTTACCATTGAACTGAATGGCAGAGCCGATACATTGCAGATTAATACCGATACGTTGCAGTATTCTGGCGAGGCCGGGTTCGACCATAACGTAAACATGAAAACGTTGGGTGCTTTGAGTGATTAATGCTGCAATAAGATACAATGCGATGGCAATGAGCGGGTAACAATGGTTTTCAGGTAGATACTTGATATTGCTGAGGTCTGAACTGATATTCTGAGGGAGATTTTTTTGTCGTCGCCGGAATATTTCCGGTACTGCCAGCCGTGATATTTCGCAAATATGCTGTCGGGGAAAAGCCGCAGGTGCAAGCAGACTATTTTGAATAGAATCTGAAAAATGCTGCTCTATCGGCAGTAATTCATCGGCATGTTGTGAGGTAATTATTCTTAAGGTACCGGCTAGTTGTGAAGAGCCCTGATGCCGTATCGCACAATGTACCGAGCGCAGATCAAACTGATCAGATTCCAGGCAATCCTCTTTTAGAGGTTCAAAGCAGAGTTCTTCACAATAAACCTGGTGCCTTAGCCTGAATATTTCTGTTTTTTGTTGTGTTGTGTCAGCAATACCAGCAGAAAAGAAGAAAGGAAATTGCCGTATAATAAAGTTAATATCATTATTATAATTTAATACTGTATTTTTTAGTGTATCGGCAGCATGATCGTATGCTGTAATAAAG
>JARXRR010000034.1:0-42654 GCA_033792355.1 Chromatiaceae bacterium AAb-1 | reverse complement strand
ACTATATATAGTGTTAATCTGGATAGCTATAGTGTGTTTACCACTTCACGCTAAAGAGACACCAAGAGACACTATGAAAACAGTATTAATTACCGGAAGTTCTTCAGGCTTCGGCCTTGAGACAGCAAAGTATTTTTTATCTCAAGGTTGGAAAGTCATCGCAACCATGCGTAACCCATCAGATAGTTTACTGCCGCAATCTGAGTTATTGACTTTACTACCGCTTGATGTCACCGATATAAATAGTATTGAACAAGTAGTTAAGTTAGCGGGCCCGATAGATGTCCTGGTCAACAATGCAGGGATTGGCATGCTTGGAGCGCTGGAGGGAACATCAGCCAGGGATATTCAGGATGTATTCGCGACCAATACACTGGGTACAATTCATATGACGAAAGCATTCTTACCCGGTTTTCGATTACAAAAATCCGGTGTGATTATTAACGTCACATCAAGTGTGGCGTTAGTGCCACTACCTTTACTGTCTGTTTACACCGCCAGTAAAGCAGCAATAAATGCCTTCAGTGAGTCCCTGGCTATTGAGTTGGAGCAATTTAATATCCGGGTCAATTTTGTATTGCCAGGCCGTGCTCCGGAAACACAATTTGGCTCGAATGCACAATCCCGCATGAAGAATGCTTTTCCTGAACCCTATTCAGATCTTGCGAAGAAGGTGTTTAATAGTTGGCAAGAAGAAACGAAGGTGACCCATATTCAAGACGTTATCGAAGCAATCTGGCTCGCCGCCAATGATAGTAGCAGCCCGATGAAGATCATCGCGGGTGAAGATGCTAAAGTATTGGCACAACATACCTGCAATCGATCTGAATATGAAAATGACTAAAACGCTTCCCGAATCCGTAAGAAACGGGCAAAACGGGGTAAGCCATTATTCGTGAATCCGTTATAGCGGTAAGTCACCACGGCACCGATTTCTGGCGGGTTCCGGCGTAGTTCATCCGTTAAGCCACTGCCAATGGCAAAGGTTTTACCTTCCGGTGTTTTCACCATTAAAGCCCCCACCATGCCCTGATACTTGCCCTTACCCGGCCGATACCCAATAACGACTGCTTCCGTATCCTGATAGGTTTTCAGTTTTAGTAAATCGTTACTTCTGCCAGTTTGATACAGTGCATCCTGATGATGCAGCATTAAACCTTCAGCGCCGGCGCTTTCAAGCGCCCTCAGTTTTTCAAACAATCCGGCATTAGTCGTAATACGAAACTGTGGAACAACCTCTAAGTAAGGACTGTTTTGTCGCTGAGTAATAGCCTGCATAGCATTAATACGCTCAGTAAAAGTACCGGCAGCATCCGGCAATTCAAAAATAAAATAACGCATTGTCTGCCATTGCACATCAACCGGTTCCTGTTTACTGACCGTGCTTAGAATCTCAGCAAACTGGTTACGGCCAGACCACAGCTCGCCATCCAGTTTTTCTGCAGGAAAATCAGCAACAAACCACGCTGGTGCCGCAATCACATTACCACCACGGGAAATTAACGCTTTGCCATTCCAGAAAGCACGCACACCATCCAACTTTTCGCTAACCCAGTATTGCTGAACATCAATATTATCGTGATAAACCTGAGCCAACAGCAAATCAGGTTTAGTTGCAGCTGTTAAAGGCAAACAGCAAAAAAACAGTATGAAAGCAGATTTCACCATTAAAATTTAACATATTGTTAAACTTAAACTGTAGTACATTATTCTATTTCAGCAACTTTATTGATTGTGAATAGTTTGCGGCCATTCCAGGCGACATACCGCCAATCAATACCTGATGTCCCCCCAGACGTTTGAAGTAATTAAATTTACCATAGTACTGGTTTTACCGGTACCCGCACCGGCCAGCACTAAATTGTTATCATCGTCTATAACGCAGGCTTCCCGTTGTTTTGCCGTTAATGGCTTACTTTCAACCTGGTCAAAAAAACATTGATACTGGTTTAGCATCTGCCTGACATAATGGTTTCGCAGCAGCGAAAAATCAGACGCTGACCAGCCACCAGGCTTACCCGCTCATTCCAGCTTTTCCAATTCTTCAAGCAATGCCAGCCCTTGCGCTGCACTTGCTCTTGCAGCACGGACTTCAAATCTGACTTGCGCATCATGCTCTGTCAGCGCAACCGTAGATAACTCTTCAATAAGTTTGTTTACACTGATATTACGACTTTTTGCCAGTGCTTTAAGCCTGTTGGCTTTATCATCAGGCATTCTGATGGTCAGTGTTGTCATGTTAATAGCTCCAGCAACTGTTCCGGCTTTATTACCTCCAAAGCCGGAAACTTTAATTCAGCAAAACGAAAGTCTTTAATATTGTTGGTTACCAAATATCTGGCATTGCTTGCAACCGCAAGTTCAACCAGATGGTTATCTCCTTCATCCCGTAAGTTAGGACGCCATTTGAAGTAAAGCTGATTCCACTGACATACAGATAGAAAAGCATCCAAAAACTGAGTTCGTTGTTCTGTATTCAGCTTGCACAGTACCAGTACAGTCTGCCGTTCAAACACATCTTCATACTCAAAATACAGTGCAGCTGCCAGTTGTGGTAGTAGCCTGCCCGTTAAACAGTGCCGGATAACTTCCCGGTTAGAGCCTTTACCGCTAAGTAGTGCTGCAATCAGTACATTAGTATCTACCACAACTTTCATAAAATGATAGCTTATATGATGTCATATTAGACGATATTAAAAGCTTAACCATAAAATTTCAAACTTCAATCTGTGGCTTAGCATAAAAAACCCCGGCTCTACGGCCGGGGTTTTTAGTTGTTACGCTATACTCAGTGCTTAACGATACGCTTCCGGGCTGGGGCAGGAGCATACCAGATTGCGGTCGCCGTATACGTCATCAATACGGGTAACCGTTGGCCAGAATTTGTTCTCTGCTACAAATGTCGCCGGGAAAGCGGCATACTGACGCTCATAAGCTCTGTCCCATGCCGGATCGAAAATATCTGCCATCGTATGCGGGGCAAAGTGCAATGGATTGTTTTCCAGTGTCCATTCGCCGGCTTCTACTTTAGCAATTTCAGCCCGGATGGTCGTCATTGCTTCGATAAACTTGTCCAGTTCGGCTTTGCTTTCTGATTCAGTCGGCTCAATCATCAGCGTGCCGGCAACCGGGAAGCTCATGGTCGGTGAATGGTAACCAAAATCCATCAGGCGCTTGGCAATATCCATTTCGGTAACACCGCTGGCTTCTTTCAGTGGCCGGATGTCGATAATACATTCATGCGCGACACGGCCATTTTTGCCCACGTACAGCACCGGGAAACTGCTGCCTAATTTCTTAGCCATATAGTTAGCATTCAGAATAGCGTACTCAGTAGCCTGTTTCAGGCCCTCGCTACCCATCATGGCAATGTACATCCAGCTGATTGGCAGAATACCCGCACTACCGAATGGCGCCGCAGAAACTGCACCGTTATCTGCACCGGTACCTTCAATTTTTACCACACTGTGATTTGGCAGGAAAGGTGCCAGGTGGCTTTTCACCCCGATCGGACCTACACCCGGACCACCGCCGCCATGTGGAATACAGAAGGTTTTATGCAGGTTTAAATGCGATACGTCTGAACCGATAAAGCCAGGAGAGGTAACACCTACCTGCGCGTTCATGTTGGCCCCGTCCATGTACACCTGTCCGCCATACGAATGGATAACATCGCACAGTTCACGGATACTTTCTTCAAATACCCCGTGGGTTGAAGGATACGTTACCATGATGGCCGCTAAACGATCGCCAACTTCAGCCGCTTTGGCTTTCAGATCCGCCATATCGATATTGCCGGATTTATCGCAATCGACCAGTACGACATCAAAACAGGCCATAGCCGCAGTCGCCGGGTTAGTACCATGGGCAGAAACCGGGATCAGACACACATTACGGTGTGAATCACCACGGCTTTCATGGTATTTACGGATCGCCACAATACCGGCATATTCCCCCTGGGCGCCGGAGTTAGGCTGCATAGATACCGCGTCGTAACCGGTAATATTGACCAGCCAGCCACCCAGTTCGTTAATCATCTGGTAGTAGCCTTCAGCCTGATCTTTTGGTACGAACGGATGAAGTGATGAAAACTCAGGCCAGGTGATAGGAATCATCTCTGCTGTTGCATTCAGTTTCATGGTACATGAGCCCAGTGAAATCATTGAATGGTTCAGCGCCAGGTCTTTATTTTCCAGCTTTTTAATATAACGCAGCATTTCAGTTTCTGAATGATACTGGTTAAATACCGGATGGGTTAACACGGCATCGGTACGCACTAATCCGGCAGGAATCGAAGCGGAACCTTTAGCTACAACATCTGCATCCAGTGCCGCAACGTTCAGGCCATGCCCGTTACCCAGCACAATATCAAACAATTCTGCAATGTCGGCTGCCGCTGTTACTTCATGGAAAGTGACGGCCAGTGTTTCAGCAACGTCAGTACGCAGGTTGACACCCGCCGCCAGTGCACGCTGAATCACCGCCGCCCGATCAGCTGTTTTAAAGGTGATAGTATCAAACCAGTGAGCATTAACCAGCTGCACACCTTTGGCACTAAGCCCGGCAGCAAATACATCAGCACAACGGTGAATACGTTCAGCAATATTTTTCAGCCCCTGCGGGCCATGATATACCGCATAGAAAGAAGCGATATTGGCAAGTAATACCTGAGCGGTACAGATATTGGAATTGGCTTTTTCACGGCGGATATGCTGTTCGCGGGTTTGCATTGCCATACGCAGTGCCGGGTTGCCGCTACGATCTTTGGAGACCCCAATAATCCGGCCAGGCATAGAGCGCTTGTAAGCATCACGGGTAGCAAAGAAAGCCGCATGCGGGCCACCAAATGCCATTGGAACCCCAAAGCGCTGGGCAGAGCCCAGAACCACGTCAGCACCCAATTCACCCGGTGATTTCAGCAGTAATAATGCCAGTGGATCTGTCGCCACCGCCACAATAGCCTTATTAGCCTGTAATGCAGCAATCAGTTCGCTGTCGTTGCGGATATCACCATCAGCCGCAGGATATTGCAGTAATGCCCCGAATACATCGTGTTTAACGGCATCAGCCGGCTGCCCGGTAATTACCTCAAAACCAAACATTTCAGCACGGGTCTTCACCACGCCTAAGGTCTGAGGATGTACATCATCGGCCACAAAGTAAGTATTGGATTTGCTTTTTGTTACCCGCTTCGCCAGCGCCATAGCCTCAGCAGCAGCTGTTGCTTCATCCAGCAACGATGCACTGGCTAAATCCATACCGGTCAGATCCAGCGTCAGTTGCTGGAAATTCAGTAATGCTTCCAGCCGCCCCTGGGCGATTTCCGGCTGATAAGGTGTATAAGCAGTATACCAGCCCGGATTTTCCAGCACGTTGCGCAGAATAACATTCGGTGTCAGCACCGGGTGGTAACCTATACCAATGTAAGACTTGAATACTTTGTTTTTAGCGGCAACCTGTTTCAGATAGGTCAGCGCATCAGCTTCAGTACGGCTTTCCCCGATCGCCAGTGGCGTTTTCAGGCGGATATCAGCCGGTACGGTCTGGGCAATAAGTTCTTCAATACTGTTGACGCCAAGTTCTGCCAGCATGGCAGCCGTTTCGGCAGCATCCGGCCCGATATGGCGTTGGATAAATTCTTGAGGGTTCGCAAGTTGCGACAGGGTTTTAACAGCTGAATTGGTCATGCTTAGGGTATCCTGGGTTGGTACGGCACTCAGACTTTGCGCTAACATAAAGCCCCGTATATTACGGGGCTTTGCTTAGCTGAAGCTGTGTTTTACTCTTCTTCAATAACGTTTTGGTAGCCTTCTGCGTCCAGCAGGCCTGCCAGTTCAGACTCGTCAGAAATCTTGATTTTAAACATCCAGCCATCATGGTAAGGGCTGCTGTTAACCTGCTCTGGCGCTTCAGTCAGTGATTCATTCACTTCAACAATTTCGCCTGACAGCGGCGCATAAATATCAGAGGCAGCTTTTACCGACTCTGCTACTGCACAATCATCGCCCTGAGATACCGTGCCGCCAACTTCCGGCAGTTCAACAAACACCATATCACCCAGCAGGTCTTGCGCATGTTCGGTTATACCGACGCTATAGACGCCATCACCTTCATGACGAACCCATTCATGGCTGGGAGCATATTTTAATTCTTTTGGTATTGAGCTCATGTTAATTCCTTAGCTGCTGCACCTTGATTAATACAATCAATCTGATCATTGTTAGTTTAGATGACTTTTTTACCCATACGGACAAAAGACGGTTTTACCACTTTCACCGGAATCATTTTGCCACGGATATCCACTTCGGCACTGTCAGCAACAGAAGCAGGTACCCGTGCCATTGCAATACTGTAACCCAGCGTCGGAGAAAAAGTACCGGATGTAATAATACCTTCCCCACCTGCAACCACAACCCGCTGGCCATGACGCAGTACGCCTTTTTGTTCCATAATAAGACCAACCAGCTTTTCTGTGCCTGCCGCTTTTTGCTGCTCCAGCGCTGCCCGGCCAATAAAGTTACGATCAGCCGGTTCCCACGTAATAGTCCAGCCCATGTTGGCAGCCAGTGGTGATACCGTTTCGTCCATATCCTGACCATATAAATTCATACCCGCTTCCAGGCGCAGGGTATCACGCGCGCCCAGACCACAAGGTTTTACCCCTGCTTCCAGCAGTTTTTGCCAGAAGTCTGCGGCTTTTGCATCAGGTAGCGCGATTTCATAGCCATCTTCGCCAGTATAACCAGTAGTGGCAATAAATAAATCCCCTGCCTGTTTACCGAAAAAAGGTTTCATACCGGCAATGGCAGCCTGCTGTTCTTCAGTCAGTAAGGTTGCTACTTTGGCTTTGGCATTCGGCCCCTGTACGGCAATCAGGGCAAATTCCGGGCGTTCGGTAATGGTAATGCCGAAATCCTGTGCTTTGGCATTAAGCCACGCCAGATCTTTTTCACGGGTTGCCGAATTTGAAACGATACGGAAAAAATCTTCCTGCAGAAAGTAAACAATAATGTCGTCAATAACACCACCGGCATCATTGAGCATCGGAGAATAAAGTGCTTTGCCCGGTGTCGTCAGCTTAGCAACATCGTTGGCCAGCAGAAAACGTAAAAAGGCACGGGTATTCGCTCCTTTTAAATCAATGATGGTCATATGAGACACATCAAACATACCGGCATCCTGACGCACCGCGTGATGCTCTTCAATTTGCGAACCGTAGTTTATCGGCATATCCCAGCCGAAAAAATCTACCATTTTGGCGCCAGCTTCAAGATGCTTAGCAAATAACACTGTTTGTTGAGCCATTACTGTTCCTGCTTATAATTGTGCTGCAGGCTCAAGCAAAAAATTTAAGTTATGATGAAACAGTAACTTATGCAAATCTTAGCCTGCCTGCAGAGAAAAAGGCGTCTGGATTATAACGCAAGCATCCGGCAGCAAACAGCCCCTTTTAGATTACTTTTTATAATGTGATATAAGTTATTCCATAAACATATCACAAGGATTACCGGACAGCATTCATTTACAAACGTGCTATTTCCGGTAAATCGCCACTGTTACCAAGAGCACTGTCTATTACCTTTTTCTTCAGTAACGGCAATTGATCAAAAGCTTTCATACCTACAGCTCTTACCAGTTTAAGCAGTGGCTGTTTGCTGGTAAATCCACGTTTAAACAATTCCATAGTAGCAATCATGGTCTGTGCTTCTGCTTTGCGCCAGCGCTCGTACTGGCGCAGTATCCGCGGCTCATTCAGGGCTTTTTCATCCGTTATTTGCTGACCTATAAGTTCTGCTAATGCGGCTACATCCATCAGTCCGAGATTCATTCCCTGCCCCGCCAGCGGATGAATACTATGAGCCGCATCGGCTACCAACACGACCTTGCCTTTTACCCATTCACCGACATAGCGCATTTTCAGCGGAAACTGCTGCCGTATGCCCTGAACTTCAGCCAGTCCGAGTACCGTCTGGCTGGCGGCGGTCAACGCCTGATTAAAAGCGGTATCCTCCATGGCTATCAGCTCCGCTGCCCGCTGTGGTGTAGTGCTCCAGACGATAGAACACAGATTTTGATCGGGTAATGGCAGTAATGCTAATGGCCCTTCCGGTAAAAATACCTGCCGCGCGGTTGCCTGATGCGGCTCTGTGGTACGGATAACAGCCACAATAGCCTGATGATCATAATCCCAGTGGAAAAGCGGCATGTGCTGTTGCTGGCGGACAAATGAATTTACACCATCGGCACCAACCAGCAGACGGGTGAGCAATAACTGTTGCTCGTTAATATTCAGCAATACATCCCGCTCGCCCTGATTCAGCTGGTTAATCGCACAGTTAAAGTAACAGCTGACATTAGTGTGTTTTTTCAGCTGCATATAAAGCTGCTGCCGGATCTGCTCGTTATCACAAATCCAGCCCAGAGCGGGTAACTGTTGTGAGGCGGCATCAAAACTGATACTGGCAAAACTGTCGGCTTCCCATACCTGCATCTGCTGATAGGCAGCAGCAGATGCCACAATACCGTCCCAGGCACCTACCCGCTGTAGCACCCGCTGAGAAGCCAGGTTAAGCGCACTTACCCGCCGGTAATCTGCCATACCGGCTTCAGGCTCCGGCCCTTTTTCCAGTAACGCAATTTTCAGTGGCAGTCTGGCCAGTAACAGCGCCAGCGTTAATCCGGCACTACCAGCGCCAACAATTGTAATATCGACATTATGCATTTTCTGTCCTGAAGCCCATTGCCTGTTCTGCCAGCGGGCGTTTAAGTTCGTCACACAGTAACATGGCCAGTAACCCGGTGTTACGCAATAGCGCCATAATCCTGGACTGATTAGAGAACGTCCGGACCAGGGCATCGGTCAGCCATAACACGCGCTGCATATCCTGCTGGCGGGCTTTTTCATACGCCCGCAACAACGAATAACTGCCGGCATCTTCCGGCTGCTGACGCAGCAGGTTCAGTAATTGTGCTATATCTCTTATCGCCAGATTAAACCCCTGTCCGGCTATCGGGTGTACGTTGTGCAGGCTGTTTCCCATCAGGGTAATACGGTGTTTCACTATCTGCTCTGCCCGGCGCAAACTCAGCGGATAACTGGCTCGCTGCCCGGCTTTGGTAAATATACCGGCCCGGTAACCAAAGGCTTGCTGCACTTCGCTGAGAAACGCTGATTCTGATAATTGCATCAGTTCAGCAGCCCGCTCCGGGGGACAGGTCCAGACCAGTGAATAACGCTGCTGCGGCAAAGGCAGCAGTGCAATTGGCCCGTTGGCGGTAAAACGCTCATAAGCCCGGAACTTATGAGGCGCAGCAACAGCCAGATTGGCAATAACTGCCGTTTGGCAATAGGCCTGCTCTGTGACCTGAAAGCCGGCCAGTTGCCGGGTTGGAGACTGCCCACCCTCTGCAATTACCAGTAAACGGGCCCGCAACTTAGCGCCGTGCTTTAAATGCAGCAGGCAATGCTCCTGCTGCTGTGTTACAGCAACAATATGATCAGGCTGAAAACGGACAACTGCCGTTGCTTTTGCCAGTTTTTGCTGTAGCACCTGTCCCAGATATTCCACTTCCAGTACCTGCCCTAAAGCAGGCTGGTGATAATCGGCAGTATTCAGATAGGCTTTACCAAAATGCCCGCGATCAGACACCTGAATATCCGTAATCGGACAGCCATAACGTTCCAGCTCTGACCAAAGCCCCCATTGTTTTAATAAATCAACACTGCCGGCCGCCAGTGCAATACTGCGACTATCAAAACTGGCTGATGGCGCACTGGCTGGCTGCTGTTCAATAATTGCCAGCTTTAACTGTGGTAATGCCTGCGTCAGCACCCATGCCAGGGTGGCACCGGCCATACCACCGCCGGCAATCGCAATATCAACATCTGTCGCTTTAACCATTAACGGATCCATTTTTTGCCCTGCAACAACCTTACCCTTAAAATACCGGCTGGTGCAGTAAAGTATTATGCGCTGTGTCAAGACAACCTGCTAAACAGTACTCAGTGCAGCGTTTTATTACCTGCGCTGACACCGGAAAAGCGGCGCCCGACTTCTGCAAAACAAGTCATTACCATTAATCTGATATGTTCCAGCACCAGAAAATAGGCCTCTTCATTGTCGTCAGCGCTACCATCAGTAGTGGTATAAATATCAATCCGGGTAACTTCTGTCAGTTGCTCAATGGCTTCGCGCACATCAGCAGAAACCAGCGATAAATCGGTCTGCTGCACAGAAAAACCAACCAGAAAAGCCTGCACCCATTCCACCATCGCCTCCAGCCGCTCAGTCAGGCTGTCGTCGTCACAAGGCAGTAGTAAGCTGAAGGAAAAGTCATTCTGGCTCAGGTTTTCAGCCGTTTCGTCTATCAGTTGGATAACCAGTGGCTTTACGGCTACCGGCAATGCCTGCCCATCATTCAGAAAATCGTATAATACCGGCAACACCGGCTCTGCTCCGGCTTTAACTCCGGCACAAAGTAAACCACTGATCAGGCCGTGTAACTCGGCAGCAGATGCCATCACATAAGCCTGTTCCAGTGTCAGGCTCCATTTATCATAAGAAAGGGCAAAGGATTTAGACATGTTGTCTCATCTTGTCGTCGTTTCGCTGTGGCTATCCTACCATTGCCAGCACTATGCGCCAACATCAGACCTGCGATAGTAAACGGCTGCTGAGTTTATTGCTGTAAAACTCAGCAAACAGCCGGCAGAAAGAGAAAAGCAGCACAAATCTGCTTATACAAGCTGTTTTCAGGTGTTATACTTAACACCGTTCTCTGAGTTGTTTGTGATTGGGTTGATGTCCCTGAGCCGATAATTGTTTTTTAAAGGGATTCATATGAACTGCTATTGTGCAGGCCCGGCGTGTACCGGGAAGCCTACGGCAGTCGCCTGATTCCCGCCTTGAACCTATGGTTCAAGGGCTAAAACTCAACACGGCAGTTTGGAGAACATCCCGCTTCTTTGTATGGCAGAGATTTTATGTCTGATCGCAATACTCTCAGGCAACATATCCGTAAATTGCGCCGGGCATTAAGTCCGGAGCAACAGCAGCAGGCATCCCGGCTGCTGGTACAGCAGTTTTTCAGTGTTCCGCTTTTTGCCCGGCAACAGCATATTGCCGTGTACCTGAGTAATGATGGCGAAGCCGATACCACACCACTGATTAATGCCTTATGGCAGGCCGGTAAACAGCTTTATCTGCCGGTACTGCATCCGTTCAGTACCGGATCATTACTGTTTATCGAATACACGCCTTCGACACCACTTTATCCTAACCGTTTTGGTATTCCGGAACCCCAGCTGCAATGCCATAAAATCTGCCCGCTGCCAGAATTGGATCTGATCCTCACGCCGCTGGTTGCCTTCGATCAGCAGGGAAACCGGCTGGGAATGGGTGGTGGCTTTTATGATCGGACACTGGCAACCTCTTCTTTACAGCGCAAACCCTATCTGGCCGGTATAGCACATCAATGTCAGCAGGTTGCCCAATTACCCAGTGCCAGCTGGGACGTACCACTTCCGGTGATTATTACCCCAGAAAAGATCTGGCAATTTCAGCCCCTTCCTGAATCATTCTGAGCAGTTCTTTTCATCTACTGAGCTTTCTGTCTGCCGGCGCTTTCGTTATACTATCCGTCTTTATGGCTAAACGGGCAAACAGATATTATGACGCAGGATGAAATGAAGAAAAAAGCCGCCTGGGCTGCACTGGATTTTGTACCGGCAGACACAGTTGTTGGCGTAGGCACCGGTTCTACCGTCAATCATTTTATCGATGCTTTAGCCACTATCCGCCACAAAATCAAAGGGGCGGTTTCCAGCTCGGTGCAATCAACTGAAAAACTTAAAGCACTGGGCATTCCGGTGCTGGATTTAAACAGCATCAGCAGTTTCAGTGTTTATATTGACGGCGCAGACGAAATCAACTCACAACAACAGATGATCAAAGGCGGCGGTGCTGCCCTGACCCGCGAAAAAATCGTGGCCGCCGTAGCAGAAAAATTTATCTGTATAGTCGATGAAAGCAAACTGGTTGAGGTACTGGGGAAATTTCCGCTACCGGTAGAAGTTATTCCAATGGCTACAGCTTATGTCAGTCGTGAACTGGAAAAGCTGGGTGGCAGGCCGGTACTGCGCGCTGGTGTTATTACAGATAATGGCAACCAAATTATAGATGTGCATGATTTGCGTATTACAGAACCGGCGCAACTGGAACAGCAACTGAATAATATTACCGGTGTGGTCACCAATGGCATTTTTGCCCGCCGCCCTGCAGATATAGTGCTGGTTGGCAGCGCTTCAGGTACCAGAATAATAAACCAATAACCATAATACAGCGTTGCAACTTAAGTTAAGTAAAGAGAGCATCATGGAAAAATTTTCACTGCCTAAAGATAAAATCAAGATTCTGCTGCTGGAAGGGTTGCACCAAAGCGCCGTTCAGACATTTAAAAATCAGGGATACAGTAATATTGAATACCTGAAAACATCCCTGCCGGAAGAAGAACTGATTGCACGAATTAAAGACGTACACTTTATCGGCATCCGCTCCCGTACTCAGCTTACTGACAAAGTGCTGGATGCAGCAGGCAAACTGGTTGCTGTCGGCTGTTTTTGCATAGGCACCAATCAGGTTGATCTGAAAGCGGCCCTGATACGCGGTATTCCGGTTTTTAATGCTCCGTTCTCCAATACCCGTTCAGTTGCTGAACTGGTACTGGGCCAGATTATTATGCTGCTGCGGGGTATTCCTCAGCGTAATGCCGCTGCCCATCGTGGCGAATGGCAAAAAACAGCCAATCATTCCTATGAAGCACGTAATAAAGTGCTGGGTATTATCGGTTATGGTCATATCGGTACTCAGCTGAGTATTATGGCTGAGAATATTGGTATGCGCGTCCAGTTTTACGATATTGAAGACAAACTGGTATTAGGTAACGCCACACAGGTAGATTTCGGTACTCTGCTGAAAACCTCAGATGTTGTTACACTGCATGTACCGGAAACTGCCCAGACCAGAAATATGATAGGTGAAGCAGAGCTGACACTGATGAAACCCGGCTGCATTCTGATTAATGCATCCCGTGGCACTGTGGTTGATATTGATGCTCTGACATCTGCCCTGCATAGCCAGAAACTGGCAGGCGCCGCTATTGACGTTTTCCCGGTGGAACCCAAAGGCAATGATGAAGAATTTGTTTCTCCGTTACGGACCTTTGATAACGTTATCCTGACGCCGCATATCGGCGGTTCTACGCAGGAAGCGCAAGAGAATATCGGCTTTGAAGTTGCAGGAAAGCTGGTGAAATACAGCGATAATGGTTCAACCCTGTCTGCCGTTAACTTCCCGGAAGTCTCGCTGCCAGAGCATAAAAACCGCGCCAGACTGCTGCATATCCATAAAAACCAGCCGGGTATGCTGACCAAAATCAACGAAATATTTGCTAAACACAATATCAATATTGCCGGGCAATACCTGCAAACCAATCAGGATATCGGTTATGTGGTTATCGATATTGATTCGGCAGACAGAGAGCTGGCATTAAACGAACTGAAAGCCATTCCCGGTACATTACGGGCAAGAGTTTTACACTGAATGATATAAATAAAAGCCAGCTGAACAGCTGGCTTTTTATCAGAACAGATAAACTAACGATGCCGAAGTTTCTGTATCCAGACTATCCAGATCCCCCTCCGGCCGGGAGTTATATTTAGCCACAAAGTTAACCCGCATCGACAGGCTGCCATAAATCTGGGCAGTAATGCTGCTACGGCTGAGATACACCGAGTTTTCACCATCCAGTGACACAGTACTTTCAAAGGTCTGGCGGAATTTGGTGCCTTCATACAGGGTATAATCCAGATTCATTGCCAGATACCAGATCAAACCGGTATTTGTTACACCACTGGCTTTTTGCTGGTGTCCAAAACCTGGCCCGGTTTCTAAATCCAGATAATCTGTCAGTCTTTCATAAAACCGGTTAGCATAGCCGGCAGCTATTGATACCTGTTCTTTAAAAGCACCAAAGCGATCATGCAAATAAGCAGCCCGGCCAAAGATCGTTTCCCTGCCCGTAACAAACTTATAGTTGCTCTGCCCGGTAAAACCATAGCGGCTGGCTGTGGTAGCATTATCACGGTGTCCGGTTTGACTATCTGTTATTTTTTGCTTTTGAACCAGGCTGTAAAACTGATAACGATTCCGGAATGCTTCCAGTTCGTGTATCAGTTCGCTGTTGGTACGAATAGTAAAAGAATCTGTATTGCCCCGGGTATACAGAAAGCCCAGCTCTATATCACCGGAAACTGTTCCCAGAAAACCAACAGGTCTTAACAACTCCTCACCAACAGGCAGCTGGTCTGACTCAGACGCCTGTACCCCACTCAGGCCTAAGATCAGCCAAAGACTGATCGTAGTGTTTAAAAATCGCATTGCTCTGCTTTCGTACCTCCATACTGCGCAATTATCATAATGCTGTTCGATGTTTCCCATGAGTACGGCTGTTGTTGTTTTTAGCCGGTATAACAGAAAGCTCTGTTTACCTGGTGCCGTCATTCATCGCTCTGATAAATTTTTTTATTCAGCTCAGCAAAAAAGCACCTGAATCAGCTCAGGTGCTCAAGATAATCGTATCGCACGTTTAGTTACTGTCAACCCGCTGCTTTATATAATCGAGTGCCAGTTCTATTCTGGACAGGCTGCGGGTTTTACCAACCAGAACCAGGGTCTGATCGAGCGCCGGAGAATTTCCCGCTCCCGTTACAGCTACCCGCAACGGCATGCCGATTTTACCCATACCAATACCCAGTTCTTCTGCCACAGAATTAATAGCATGATGCAGATTCTCTGCGGTCCAGTCATTAATCCGTTCCAGTTTGGCTTTTACCGCCAGTAAAGGTTCCGTGGCTACAGCCCTCAAATGCTTTTTAGCCGCCGCTTCATCAAAGCTGGTGAAATCTTCATAGAAATAACGACTGACTTCCACCAGCTCTTTAAGAGTTTTAACACGCTCGGCCTGTACTTTCACCAGCTCGGTCAGCGCCGGACCATTAGTTACATCCAGTTGCTGCTGCTCAATATGCCATTGCAACTGTGCCGCAACCTGCTCCGGTGGCAGGGTTTTCATATAATGCTGGTTCAGCCAAATCAGCTTTTCAGTATTAAAAGCAGAGGGCGCACGGTTACAGTTACTCAGGTCAAACAGTTCAATCAGTTCCTGTTTACTGAAAATCTCCTGATCGCCATGTGACCAGCCTAAGCGCACCAGATAATTCAGTAATGCTTCCGGTAAATAACCATTATCACGATACTGCATTACGCCTACGGCGCCGTGGCGCTTGGATAAACGCTTGCCATCATCGCCCAGAATCATCGGCACATGGGCATACTTGGGAATATCAGCGCCTAATGCCGCCAGAATATTCATTTGCCGCGGGGTATTATTCACATGATCATCACCACGGATAACATGGGTAACGCCCATTTTCCAGTCGTCAACCACTACGGTCAGGTTATAGGTTGGTGTGCCGTCGCTGCGGGCAATAATTAAATCATCCAGTTCGCTGTTAGCAATTTCGATACGGCCTTTAATCAGATCGTCAATCACCACAACACCCGTCTGTGGGTTTTTAAAGCGGATAACGTAAGGTTTATCAGCCGGATGATCGGTGCGATCACGCCACATCCCGTTATAACGCGGTTTTTCGCCTGCTGCCATCTGCGCTTCGCGCATAGCATCCACTTCTTCCACAGTGCAAAAACACTTATAGGCATGGCCATCAGCCAGTAACTGAGCCACAACGTCTTTATATAAATCAAAACGCCGGGTCTGGTAATACGGGCCTTCGTCCCAATCCAGCCCCAGCCAGTTCATACCATCGAGAATCGCATCCACTGATTCCTGGGTTGAACGCTCCAGATCAGTATCTTCAATCCGCAGAATAAATTTTCCGCCGAATTTTTTGGCATACAGCCAGCTGTATAATGCAGTACGGGCACCACCAACGTGCAAATAGCCTGTAGGGCTTGGTGCAAAACGGGTAACTAAAGACATATCTTATCCAATCACTGTGCAGAACTGCCGCTATTGTAACAATGCTAACCTCAGGATGCACCAAAACATCAGGTTCAGACACCTGACTTTTTATCCGGAATACCGCATTATGTTTACTTTTGCATCAGCTGAATTCAATTTCAGAAAATAAAGTTGACAGTGCCCAATCGCTCCCTATAATGAGCGCCATCAAACAGCGTGGATGGTTAGCTCAGCTGGGAGAGCACCGCCCTTACAAGGCGGGGGTCACTGGTTCGAACCCAGTACCATCCACCATAAGTTCTGATAGTTACAAGCCCCAGGATGGTTAGCTCAGCTGGGAGAGCACCGCCCTTACAAGGCGGGGGTCACTGGTTCGAACCCAGTACCATCCACCAAAGTTCTGATAGTTACAAACCCCAGGATGGTTAGCTCAGCTGGGAGAGCACCGCCCTTACAAGGCGGGGGTCACTGGTTCGAACCCAGTACCATCCACCATAGTTATGACGTAGTTACATTCCCTGAATTGCCAGCTTAACTGGGACCGCACCACCCGCTTCCTGTTACAACACGGTTGTCACTGATCCAAACCCAGTACCATCCACCACAATACCGATAAATTGCACCTCTAAATCATTGAAAGCGCACCACCCGCTTCCTGTTACAACACGGTTGTCGCTGGTTCAAACCCAGTACTATCCACCACAATACCAATAAATTACACCTCTAAATCATTGAAAGCGCACCACCCGCTTCCTGTTACAACACGGTTGTCGCTGATCCAAACCCAGTACCATCCACCACAATACCGATAAATTACACCTCTAAATCATTGAAAGCGCACCGCCCGCTTCCTGCTACTACACGGTTGTCACTGGTTCGAACCCAGTACCATCCAAACCGGCCATTATAGCAACCAGAGATTGTGTTCTGGTGGACACAGGGTGTCTGAGCCTGTAGGTGAGTTACGGTGCATAGCCAGAATATACGCTCTGATTGTTGATAGTGGAAATATTATGGCTTGCGATCAATTTTGTTATGGTTGCCAATACGCCTGAAAATGGCCGTTGTACCCTGAATTTCAAAAGACGCTTTATAGTTCCCTTCAATATGGATGGTGTATATATCCGGGCGTTTATAGCCTTTAAGCTTTTCAAACGCAGCTGTACCATTCCTATTGGCAGAGAATAGCTTTCTGGATTGGATTTTAAATTTCTCTTGTAATTCTGGAGTGAGCTTTTTGTAGTCACGCTGAAATGACGGTTTGTAGTCGAACGCTACAATAACTACACCTCCTGCGCTTACAACCGTCATATTGAGGCTTAGTTAACTATCTAATTTGGCAAATAAGCATTCTAAAGATGCTTCCCCTCCGGTTACCGGGGCTTCAAGTTCTGAACGTAATTCCATCGTATACTCTCTAATATCTACTATTAGATTATGTAATTCTGATAACTTTTCACAAAGTTGGTTGAAGAAATCCAACCTGGAAACATTGCCACTTAACTCTGTGTGACGGCGGATATTATCGACAAAACCAATAGTACCCATCATTTTCACACTAAGGTCTTCTAATATATTTTCAAAACTTTCACTCATGATAGATGCAGGAAAATCTGGATGTCTGATTTGATCATACATCTGTGTAAATACATCCAGATTCGTTTGCATGAGCTTAAGCATTTGCTTCTGTTCTTTGCTTTCTCGTCTTAACTCAGACCAGGATTTACCATGAATCGCATAGTCATTACGCAGCAGTTTTTCCATAAGCGTGGAAGAGAAAGCCATGCTTGACGCAGGCACTCCAAAATCCATACTCATCATCATAAACCACCTCAAATTATACGCATACTTAAAAAGTTATTAACCTATAGCGTCCTGATTATAGTGCAACAGGATATTTAAATACCAGCATAAATACTAATTAGCCAACCCCACCAGTTAAAAATTACTACCTATTCGCCTAATGCCATTCAGTTAAGAGATGCTTTAGAAAATAGTTAGCTTTTTCATCCAGCATGCTCAATTTTTACGCTAAAAAAACTACTATCAGCAACCAGAGATTATAATTCAATGGGCTCAGCTATCAGGCCATTCAGCAAAAACCTGCCGTAGCGTTTGGGATTTCAATAACCAGATAACCGACACACCCAATAAAAACGGGGTAATCACTTTCCACGGTGCATCCAGCATTACCTGTTCAGGCAATGCCTGGGTTGTCAGCACAAGATCCATTATCGCAGTAACCAGTAACAGTAAACGCCCCTGCCGCCAAAGTATTCTCCAGGGCCGGTAGCCCTTTGGCTTACGCTGACTTAACGCTGCAATCAGTAACAGTAGCGGTAACGCAATCAGACACGCCAGCATAAATTCCCGGCGTTCAGGATAAAATAGCCGCAGCAAATCCTGCTGCTGTGCCGGTACTGTCAGAACCAGAATCCAGCACAGATAAGGACGCAACAATAACAGCAATAACCAGTAAAAGCGCAGGGGGATCTGCACCAGACCGTTGTCGTCCAACGGCCAGATCCTGGTTCTCATGATTCTCTCATAACTGTCGTTTACGTTGTGCCAGTGTGCCCAACACGGTAAAAATCAGCAGGCAAACCCAGGGTAACCAGATGTTACTCAGTTTTGCCAGTTGCTTAGCCACCACCGGTGTCAGAAAAATGGTCAGGGCACCATAACCAAAAGCGCATACCAGCACAAAAATCAGGGTACGCCAGATAAAATGCAGGTTAATAATCTGCCGACGGATAAAGCGGTTTAGATCATCACCGAATACCACTAATACCGTCGCCACCATTGCCAATGCAATATCCCGGACATAAGGCCGGAAAAAATTACCCCACTGCCAGAATAAATCCATAATAAAATCAAACATGCTACACTACTCCATGCTCATTAAATAAATCTATCATCTGCTGCTCAGTCCATACCGGCACATTCAGCTCATTAGCTTTTGTCAGTTTTGAACCGGCATTTTCCCCTGCAATAACAGCGTGGGTTTTTGCCGAGACAGAGCCGGACACTTTAGCACCAAGTCTTTGTAACCCGGCTTTAGCTTCGTCACGCCCCATACTACTTAATGTACCGGTAAGCACAATAGTCTGCCCGGCAAGCGGTTGCTCTGTAGCAGCAGCCAGCGCGATATCCGGCCAGTGAATACCGGCCTGGCACAGCTGTTCAATCACCTGCAGGTTATGAGGTTCATGAAAAAAGCCCAGAATATGTTCTGCTACCACAGTGCCGACATCATTAACTTCCAGCAACTTATCCAGAGAAGCCTGTAACAGAGTATCCAGCCTGCCGAAATGATTAGCCAGATTAAGCGCCGTCGCTTCCCCGACTTCACGGATCCCCAGCGCATAAATAAAGCGGGATAAGGTACTTTGTTTGGAGTTTTCTATCGCTGCCAGCAGTTTTAATGCTGATTTTTCAGCCATACGCTCCAGAGCAACCAGCGCTGGCATATCCAGCCGGTAAATATCTGCCGGTGTTTTTACCAACTGCTGATCTACCAGTTGTTCTACCAGCTTGTCGCCCAGCCCTTCGATATCCATCGCTTTGCGTGAAACAAAGTGTTTGATGGATTCTTTTAACTGCGCAGCACAAAATAACCCACCGGTACATCTGGCTACGGCCTCTCCGGTTACCCGTTCAATCTGAGACTGACAAACCGGGCACTCGGCCGGGAAAAGAATTTCTGTTGTCTGCCCAGGCCGTTGCTCCATCACCACCGCCACAATTTGTGGAATAACATCTCCGGCCCGGCGCACCGTTACCATATCACCAATTTTAATGCCCAGCCGGTTAATCTCATCCTGATTATGCAGTGTTGCATTACTGACGGTTACCCCGCCAACCACAACCGGCTCCAGTCGGGCAACCGGGGTAATTGCTCCGGTACGGCCAACCTGAAACTCCACATCCAGCAAACGGGTCAGTTGCTCCTGCGCCGGAAATTTAAACGCAATAGCCCAGCGGGGTGCCCGGGCAACAAACCCCAGTGACTGTTGCTGTGCCAGATCGGAGACCTTAATTACCACACCATCGATTTCGTATCCCAGTTCGTCACGCCGGTTAAGAATGTCCCGGTAATAACTTAATGCGTCTTCGTTACCTTCTGCCAGCCGGATCTCCGGGCATACCGGTAATCCCCATTCTTTCAGTTGCATTAAACGCTGAAAATGGCTTTTGTTGTTCAGTAACTGCCGGCTGTCTTCTAAAGCACCTACCGCATAGGCATAAAACATCAGCGGTCGTTTGGCAGTAATAGCCGGATCCAGTTGTCTTAAACTGCCTGCTGCCGCATTACGTGGATTGGCAAATACCTTATCACCGGTTAAACGGGCCTGTTCATTCAGTGCCGCAAAGCCCTTCAGGGGCATAAATACTTCACCGCGCACTTCCAGTACTTCCGGATGTTTATCGCCGCGTAATGTTAAGGGAACAGCACGGATGGTTCTGATATTGGAAGTAATATCCTCACCGGTATAACCATCGCCCCGGGTAGCCGCCTGCACCAGCCTGCCCTGCTCATAGCGGATACTGACCGCCAGACCATCCAGTTTAGGTTCACAGCAAAAACTGAATGCGTTGCTGCTGTCCAGCCTGTCGGCTATACGTTTGCAGAATGCCTGAAAACTGGCATCGTCAAAGGCATTGTCCAGTGACAGCATCGGTACTGTATGCGTTACTTCACCAAATTTGGATAGTGGGGCGGCACCAACCCGCTGTGTGGGCGAGTCTGCACTGACCAGTTCAGGGTGCTGTGCTTCAAGCTGTTGTAACTGTTGAAATAACTGGTCGTATTCTGCATCCGGTACACTGGGGTCATCCAGCACATAATACCGGTAACTATAGTGATTAAGTTGTTGCCGCAGTTGCGCAACCTGCTGCTGTAAGTGCTGAGTCATAGTGGATATTTCTTAGAAGCTATTAACGGATATTGCCATATTCAGACAACTGATAACAATAACGGCAGAACCCTGTCTGCCGTTATTTAATGAAAGATAAATATTTAGCCCCGGATCAGCCGCTGACGCTGGAATTCGCGGATTTTATCAACATAGTGCCGTACTGTCTGTACCGTCAGCACACTGCGTTGTCCGTCCAGTACCTGACCGCCAAACTCTTCTGCCAGTTTTTTGGCTGCATTATGCATTAAGTTGAAGTTCTGCAGTGCCTCTCCCGGACCGGGTAGTGTCATAAACAGACTGAGCCCGCGGGTAGTCACCTTATCCATATTTTCAATATCAAAAGTACCGGGGTTAAACATATTCGCCAGACTGAACAGTACATCGCCAGAGCCTGCGCTATCAAGGTGACGATGGAAAATGTCCATATCACCATATTTAAAACCTAACGGCAATAATGCTGACAGCAGATCAGATCCTTTCATTTCTTTATGTTCTGGCAGTAACACATAAAGGATCAGTACTTCTGAAGGCTCTTCTGCGGCTGTTTCGGTTTTAGCGGCAACCGTAGTATCAGGTGTTTTAGAACGACTTACCGGTTCAGGCTCATCATCTGCCAGTGCTGAAAAACTGATTTCGGGTTCTTTGGGCTCATCAAAAGGTAATTCAGCCTGATACTCAGTTTCTGCTTCAGCAGGCGGCTTTTTTGGTGACGCCGATTTTACCACCCGCACCTTGCCTATGCCAAACTCGTCAAAACCATCACTTCCGGCTTTGCCAGGTTCGCTCTCCCGTTCATCATAATAACGATGCCGCGGCTTACCGGAATTCTTACGAACAGTCCATAAACCATGAAAAAATAAGGCGCCAATTACCAGCGCTCCCAGAATAATAAGTACTAAACGAAACTCACCAGCCATAAGTATTACCTGTTATATTATGAGGCTGCTGCCATTTTGACAGCATCGTCCACATCAACAGCAACAACGCGTGACACGCCGGGTTCCTGCATTGTCACCCCCATTAGCTGCGCTGCCATTTCCATGGCAATTTTGTTGTGGCTAATATAAATAAACTGCACGGTTTCTGACATCTCCCGCACCAGATTACAAAAACGCCCGACGTTAGCATCGTCCAGCGGCGCATCAACTTCATCCAGCATACAGAACGGCGCCGGATTTAACTGAAAAATAGAAAACACTAATGATAAAGCGGTCAGGGCTTTTTCACCACCCGATAATAAATGAATTGTACTGTTTTTTTTGCCCGGCGGCCTGGCCATAATGCTTACCCCGGTTTCCAGCAAATCGTCCTCGGTCAGTTCAAGATAGGCACTGCCGCCTCCAAATACTTTTGGAAACAAGGCTTTAAGCCCGTCATTAACCTGTTCGAAGGTTTCTTTAAATTTCTGGCGGGTTTCTTTATCTATTTTCCTGATCGCCGTTTCCAGCGTTTCCAGCGCAGAGGTCAGATCCTGATGCTGGCTGTCAAGATAGCCTTTACGTTCAGCCTGCTGTTCATATTCTTCAATTGCCGCAAGGTTAATCGGCCCCAACCTGCTGACAGCATCAATTGTTTTATCCAGTTGCTGCTGCCACTGCTCTTCGCCAGCATCTGCCGGCAGATCCGCCAGAATATCTTTCATATTGGCCTGCTGTTCACGTAACAGTTCCAGCATGTTATTCGCCCGGACCCGGAAACCTTCGCTGTCCAGCCGTAAATCTTCCAGCACTTTCCGTTTCTGGTTTACCAGTTGCATAATGCCCTGCTGTCCCTGCTCCAGCTCACGGATTTGCTGCTCAATACCGGCAACGGTATTCTGCTGGCTGCTCAGAGCCTGTTCTGCTTCATCTCTGGTCAGCAACGCTTCCTGCAACTGTTCATGTAATACCAGTTCTGGTTCATCATCACCGGTCAGCTGTTCTTCCGTATGCCGTAACCGGTGGGTTAACTGTTCAATCTGCTGCTGGCTGCGCGTAATACTTTGCTGTACCGTCTGGCGCTGGCGTTCGGCAACGCTCAGCTGCATTAATAACTGCTGCTCGCGTTGTCGTTGCTGTTCAGTCTGCTGGCGTAACTGGCTCAGTTCATGCTGCTGCCGTGCCTGACCATCGGTCAGTTGCTGCTGACGCCCTTCATGCACCAGTAACTGCTCACTGCTTTCTTCCAGTTGCAGCTGTAGTTGCTCAATACTTTCTTCCAGCTGAGCCTGCCGTAATTGCTGTTGATCCAGCTCTGCCGCCAGTTTCAGCTGCTGCTTTTGTGATTGTTGCCATTCCTGTTTACGCAGTAACAGAGAAGTCTCCTGCTGCTGGTATAAACGCTGTTGCTCTGTCTCAGCCGCTTTCAGCGTTAACAGCTGCTGTCTGGCATGCTCCAGCAGTTTGTCATGTGCTGCAATTTGTTGCTCTGCTGTAGCTAACTGTTGCTGTTGTTGTGGTATTTCAGTCGCCAGTTGCTGTAAACGCTCCTGCCACAGCAGGAAATTATCCTGTTGAGTTACTCCGGCAAGCTGCACCCAGTTATTACCCTGCCAGCGGCCATCACGGCATATTACTGATTCTCCGGCACTGAGCATTGGCAGCCGCTGTTGGGCGGCATCCTGATGTTCTGCCAGATAAATCAGGTTAAAAAAAGCAGGATAAACACCAGCACTAACCACCGTTGCCAAAGTACCGGCACGGGCCTGTTCGGCAGATTGCCAGACACTGGAATGCTCAGCACGCCGGTCCGGATCCCCGGCAGGAGTGGCATGTTGTAATTGACCCAAAGCAACTGCCACAGCCAATGCCCAACCCGGTGCAATCTGGAGTTGTTTCAGCAGCTGTTGCTGTTCACTGTGTTGTTGCTGCTGGAGCTGTTGCAGGCGCTGCTGTTCCTGCTCCAGTAAATGTAAGGCACCGGATTGCTGCTGCCGGTTTTCCTGCAGCGGCTGTCGTTGCTGTTCCAGTTGATGCAGTTGCTGTTCCTGCTGTAATACCGCATCCGAACACTGTGCCAGCTGTTGTTGCCGCTGTTGTAACAAAGCTTCAGCGTCTTTCACCTGCTGTTGTAACGGAGCCAGCGCCAGCTCCTGCATTTCACGCTGTAGCTGTATTTGCTGCTCGGTTAGCTGGCTGAACTGCTGTTGCTGATTTTGCAGCTGCATTTGCTGTTGCTGCTGTTGCTGCTGTAACCGGAAATGCTGCTGTTGCCATTGCTGATACTGCTGTTGCTGCTGGTGCTGGGCATCTTCCAGGCTGGCAAGCTGGTGTTGTAATTCAGCCAGATGTTCCTGAGCCAGTTCAAGTTCAGGTTGATCAGCCGTGATCTGCTCTGTCAGTTCAGCCAGTTGAGCCTGTTCAGCAGCAACGTAGCTCTGTGCCTCATTTAACGCCTGCTGGCCTTGCTGCAGTTGTGCGGTAAGCGTCTGCCGTTGCTGGCGCTGGTGCAGAATTTGTTGTTCCAGCCGGGTAATAGTGCTGCCAGACTGGTAAAACTGGCTTTGATACTGCTCCAGCGCCTGACGGCTGCTAATCGCCTGTTCTTTCAGCTCCAGCAGAACTTTCTGATCTCCCATCTGGCTGGAATGATACTTCTCCAGTTCAGTTTCCTGCTGTTGTAACTGTTGTTCCAGAGCGGTCAGCTGGTTGTGATATTTTAGCCAGCGAATGGTGGTCACTTCGGCTTTCAGTTTGCGTTCCTGCGCTTTCAGTTCTTTATAACGCTGAGCAGCACTGGCCTGACGCTTCAGTTTTTCTATATTCTTACCCAGCTCTTCCCGGACATCGGCCAGGCGATCAAGGTTTTCACGGGTATGTTTAATCCGGTTTTCGGTTTCCCGCCGGCGTTCTTTATATTTGGAGATACCCGCAGCTTCTTCAATAAAAACCCGCAACTCCTGCGGTTTTGATTCAATCAGGCGGGAAATCATGCCCTGTTCAATAATGGCGTAGCTACGTGGCCCCAGCCCCGTTCCCAGGAAAATATCGGTAATATCCCGGCGGCGGCATTTAGTGCCATTCAGAAAATAAGTAGACTGGGCATCGCGGGTAACCACCCGGCGAATAGAAATTTCACTGCGATCAGCCAGATTGCCGCTGATCCGGCCCTGCGTATTCTCAAATACCAGCTCAACTGATGCCTGCGATACAGGCTTACGCTGCGATGAGCCGTTGAAAATAACGTCAGTCATGGCGTCACCGCGCAGATTTTTGGCAGAGCTTTCCCCCAGCACCCAGCGCACCGCATCGATAACGTTCGACTTTCCGCAACCATTAGGCCCAACCACCGCGGTCATTGCTTGTGGAAAAGGCACCAGAGTGGGATCAACGAAAGATTTAAAGCCAGCCAGTTTAATTTGTTTTAAGCGCATTGGCCCTGATAAGTTTTATAGTTATTAACCAGTTAGCTGCAAATGTAGCAGATCCCTTATCCGACTGTCACGGTAATCTTTGTTACACCGCCTGCCAGAAAATATCAGTCTGATTTACCGGATACCAGCATTTTCCGTTTCCAGCGCTGGGCTTTATCCACTACGGTATTATTAGCCCGCAGTTTTTTGGTCTTTTTCGGGAAAACAACAACCGGCCGAGACACTATCAGGTTATTCGGATAAACCACCTGCTCATTGTCTTTTGTTCTGAGTACCGTGCTGAACAGGTTAATTTCGGCAATCCGCCCTTCGATAAAATTCGCCCCATCGACAACCCGCACTTCAGCCCCCTGAGTATAGGCTTTATGCCCGATCAGGATAAAAAAGGCGGTAATATTACTGAGCAGTGACCAACTGGCAAATAAGGCGACACCAACCACCGCTATCATCGAGGAAGCCAGCAGCAGTAATCCGCGGATATCCACCCCCCAGATAACGCTCAGTACCACAACCAGCAATACCATCAGCAGAATATGGAATACCACCATCGCCCGTTTGTTCATCTCATCTTTCAGATTGCTATGGGCGATCAATTTATACAGCAGCGGGGCAATGCGGCGGCTGATAATAAAGTACAGCGATACCGCCACTACACTTACCAGAAGTTGCACCACGGCCGGGCTGAAATGCTGGGTTACCTGCTGAATATACTGCAACAAAGTTTTGTTCCTCTATGCGGCTTGTTAATCAGAATCGTTTAATGGCCAGCGGACGATATAATCCTCAAAATCATCCAGGTTGACCTGGGCTTCTGATAAGGTTTTATTACGTACCGACATCTGCTTCTTATGCATCAGACTTTTTTTACCATTGTTCAGTAACGGATGCCAGCCGGGTAAACCCCGTCCTTCATATAATCTGCGATAACTGCAACTGGTCGGCATAAAGAAAATATCTTTCAGATTCTCTTTAGTCAGCTGAATACAATCCGGCACCAGTACGGTACGCTGCTGATACTGAGTACATTCGCATGAATGGCTGTTCAGATAACGACAGGCAATATTGGTATAGTACACCTGTTCACCTTCGTGCAACGTATCTGTCGGCCCTTCGTCATCGTCATCTTCAATAAATTTGTTCAGACAACATTTGGCACAGCCATCACACAAGGCTTCCCATTCTTCTTTACTCATCTGTTCCAGGGTTTTCTGTTCCCAGAAACGTGGGCTAAGTGTCATAAATAAGCGTACTCTTTTAAATAACCTGAGTGGTTACATTCAGTAACCCGGCCAGCTGCAATTGTAACTGATCACCCGGTTGCAGCGGTCCGACCCCGGCAGGCGTGCCGGTCAGTACGATATCCCCTGCCTGTAAGGTAAAATGTTGTGACATCTCACTGATAATGCGGGCAATATCCCGAATCATGTTAGCGCTGTTACCCCGCTGGCGAAATTCACCATTTACTTTAAGGCTGAAGTCCAGCTGTTGCGGGTGCACAATGTGCTCTGCACTGATAAAACCGGCTACCGGACAGGCGCCATCGAACCCTTTTGCCACTTCCCAGGGACGCCCCAGCTGTTTCAGCTGCGCCTGTACATCACGTAATGTCAGATCCAGGGCCAGTGTATAGCCCCATACTGCGGCGGCTACATCCTGAGGAGCCGCCCGGCTGAGGGGTTTGGCCAGCAATACTGCAATTTCGGTTTCATTATGTACTGCACCGCGATCAACCGGAATAGCAAATGACGGCGCCATCGGACACAGTGCAGTAGCCGGTTTAATAAAGAACAGCGCTTCAGCTGCTGTTTTACTCTGCATTTCGGCAATATGATCCTGATAGTTCTGCCCGATACACACAACTTTACCGACAGGTAAATCAATAGCTTCACCGGCTGCAGTTTTATGCTGATACATCGTAATGTTTACTCCCCGGCCACAATCATATCGGCCAGATAGCCGACGCTGGTTACAAAATAATAGGAACGATTCCAGTGCATCAGGGTTTTATAATTACTGTATGCCAGATAAGCGCGTCCTTTAATATCATCAGGCAGAATCAAGGCAGCTTGCAGATCTCTGACCGGTAAATCCCGGCCGTCGGTACGACGAACTCCCAGTTCCTGCCAGTCTGCCAGTGAGCGCTCAGATTCTTCCCACCGTTTCAGCCACTGGCTACGTTCCAGACTGCCTTTGGCAATCGCGTTAGCTGCATCGAACCCCGCAGGTAATTTAACCTGCCGCCCCCAGGTCTGGGTGTTGTCCCAGCCCCTGGTTTTCAGGTAATTGGCAATTGAGGCAAATACATCAAGCTGGTTACCCCAGATATCTTTTTTACCATCTCCGTCACCATCCTGCGCATATGATAAAAAAGAGCTGGGCATAAACTGGCTTTGCCCCATCGCACCGGCCCATGAGCCTTTCATGCCTTCCAGCGTCACATGCCCCTGGGCCAGAATATCCATCGCATGGAAAAACTCCTGCTTAAAGAAGGTTTCACGGCGGCCATCATAAGCCAGAGTGACCAATGCCGATGGTACAGAGTAGTTACCCATGATTCTGCCGAAACTGCTCTCCAGCCCCCACAATGCAACGATAAAGCGTGGCTGTACGCCATATTTTTCACCAATTTTTTCCAGCTCAGGCAAATGCTGCTGATAATACTCGCGGGCCATCCGGATACGGGTTTCACTTACCCGCTTAGGCAGGTAGGTATCCAGCGTTTCAACAAATTCAGGCTGCGATTTATCAGCAGAAACGACCTGTTCATGATAGGTCAGCGAACTGAATACCTGCTCGACCAGTTCAGCAGCATAGCCTTTGTCCAGCGTTTCCTGTTTAAGGATTGCGGTATATTCAGTGAAAGAGGGTTTTTCATTTGCGTGGAGAGGGCCGGAAACTGCAAATAATGCGGCCAGAGAAACAGATAACACAGATTTGAAAGTCATAAAAAACCTATTGTTGTATGCCTGCTTTATGTTGTGCCAGTAAATCTTCAGGCGGTGGAGGTAACTGCAGGTAAAAACCCTGTTCTGTTAATGCCTGCCTGACCTTATGAATATCAGCCTGGGCAAGTTGTTCCCGGGCAGCAAGATTAATTATTGTGACCAACCGCGGTACTCCGAAGGAATTCAGTAACCCGGCCGGGACAGCACTGAAATCGTCACGGCGTTCGACAAACAGATAGGTTCCCTCTTTACGCGGGCTTTTATAAACTGCACAGAGCATCGAATAAAACTACTTTGTAAACTTGCCTAAGTGATAGCTAAACTATAACATGAACATCAAGTGTTGCGTACCAGAGAACCTCTGGAGTTCGCAAATAATGCTGCCCCGGCAGCGATAAGTCTATCAAGTGCGCTAATAGCTGTTATGTCAGATCATTCCTTGGAATTAAAAGGGAGTTTGTTTCCCTTATCAGTGTTACATTGTCAGGATCTTACGCCAGATACCTTAAAAGCCTTATTAACACAAAAGCTTGCTCAGGCTCCTGGCTTTTTTTATCAGGCTCCGGTAGTGCTGAATCTGGCTGAATGCCAGCAGCAACCTGACTTTTTAGCCATTAAGCAGCTTTTTACCGAATTAGAACTGGTGCTGGTCGGGGTATGTGGTGCCAGTGCAGAATTGAAAAAACAGGCCCAACAGGCGGGGCTGGCAGCTTTACAGCTTGGTAAGGACAGCCCTAAAACCTCAGACCGTAAAAAAACAGCAACAGAGCCGCCAGCCAGCTTATCTGCCATTACAGACAGCAAAATTATTGAGCAAACGGTACGTTCAGGGCAGCAGATTTATGCCAAAGGAACCGATTTGATCATTAAAGGGTCTGTAGGTGCGGGTGCCGAGGTGATTGCTGACGGCAATATTCATATCTATGGCTCACTAAGAGGCAAAGCAATTGCCGGCGCCAGTGGTGATAAGAATAAGCGGATATTTTGCCACAACCTGCAGGCTGAGTTAGTTTCTGTAGCAGGAAACTACTGGTTAAGTGAAAGCCTGCAAGGGGAATTCTGGGGTAAAGCAGCCTGTATACGGCTACATAATGACCAATTAATGTTAACCGAACTAGTTTAAGGATTATTGCTATGGCAAAAATCATAGTTGTGACGTCAGGAAAAGGCGGTGTCGGTAAAACCACATCCAGTGCAGCCATTGGAACAGGGCTTGCTCTGCAGGGGAATAAAACCGTAATTATTGATTTTGATATCGGTCTGCGTAATCTGGACCTGATAATGGGTTGTGAACGCCGCGTAGTCTATGATTTTGTCAATGTCATTAATGGCGAAGCCAATTTAAAGCAAACGCTGATCAAAGATAAGCGCACTGATAATCTGTTTATTCTGCCGGCTTCGCAAACACGCGATAAAGAAGCGTTAACCAAAGAAGGCGTGGAAAAAGTATTGAATGAACTGGCAGAGGAATTTGATTTTATCCTTTGTGACTCCCCTGCCGGTATCGAGTCTGGCGCGATGATGGCGCTGTACTTTGCCGATGAAGCCGTGGTGGTTACCAACCCTGAAGTTTCTTCAGTACGTGATTCTGATCGCATTTTAGGTATGCTGGCCAGTAAATCACGCCGGGCTGAACAAGGGCTTTCGCCGATTAAAGAACACCTGCTGCTGACCCGTTATAACCCTGAACGGGTTGAAAAAGGCGAAATGCTCAGTGTCGAAGATGTTACAGAAATTCTGGCAATTGACTTGCTGGGTGTGATCCCGGAATCACAGGCAGTATTGAATGCGTCAAACTCTGGCCAGCCGGTAATTCTGGATAAAGACAGCGATGCCGGACAGGCTTATACAGATACTGTAGATCGTCTGCTTGGAAAACAGGTGCCTTTCCGCTTTTTATCAGCGGAGAAAAAGGGGCTGTTAAAACGGATTTTCGGGGGGTAACACATGTCATTACTGGATTATTTTCGCTCGTCGAAGAAAAACACGGCCAGCACAGCCAAAGAACGGTTGCAGATTATTGTTGCCCATGAACGTAAACGCCGCTCCGGCCCTGATTATTTGCCACAACTGGAACGGGATATTCTGGAAGTAATTCGTAAATATGTGGATATTCCGGCAGATCAGATTACCGTATCGCTGGAACACCGCAGTGATGAATTATCGGTACTGGAACTGAACGTCACCTTCCCTGACGATAAACGCTGATGTAAGCTACCGGCTGATGGTTTACCATATCAGCCGGTCGTTCACTTTTTATAGTACAAACCCGGTATGTTCAGGTAAAGGCAGATAAGGCGCCAGATAATGCCGACGCCAGCCAGTCAGATATTCCGGTAAAGGCAATTCAGCCCGCTCAGTATCAGAAATACGCCAGCACCAGTTAAAGTATTCGTGCATTTGCCGTTTTACTGATAAAAACTCTGGCGGTATATTTCTGGCTTCAGCTGCCAGTTTTACACTTACACTCAGTTGTGCCATCACATCTTTATAACCGGTAAAAATATCCTGGTGATAAAATGTCTGGGGACATTGCTCCGGCGGCACCTGCTTTGCGTCGTGTATCAGCTCTGTCAATATCCGGGCATGCCGCCTGGCACTACGCTGTTCCTGCATCGCAGGAATATTCATCAGGCTTTCGGTGGTAGATGGCCGCCTCTTAGCCAGTTCCAGCAGCTGAAAATCTTTCAGAATCAACCCCAGAGCAATATCATGCTGCCGGGCATACTGTAAACGCCAGCGGCACAGTTCACGCAGGACCGCCAGTTCTCTTGGTGCCAGCAACCAGCTCTGTTTAACTTCCAGATACCGGTATTCAAGCGGTAAATGTTGCGTTTTACGCTGTGTCAGCAATTCTCCTTCAGCCAGCAGTAATGCCAGGTGTCCGGAATCAAAACTGCTATTAAATGCCTGATAAAGCGGAAACAAAAAACGCACATCATTTGCGGCATAAGACAATTGGGCATCAGTTAAAGGTCTGGCAAGCCAGTCAGTACGGGATTCACTTTTATCCAGCAACTCGCCTGTTACCTGTTCTACCAGCCGTGCGTAGCCCATACTGCTGCCCCAGCCTGCCAGCTCTGCAGCCAGCTGGGTATCAAACAAAGGACGAATAACGTCTATCCCTATCGTCGCCAGTGCTTCCAGATCTTCAGTGCAGGAATGCATCATTTTAACACTGTGCTCTGACGCAAACAGCTCCCGCAACGGCTGCCAGTCAGTTATTGCCAGCGGGTCAACCAGCGCCAGTTGTTCACCATCAAACAGCTGAACTAATCCCAGTTTCGGATAAAGCGTAGTCTGGCGGATAAATTCAGTATCAACGGCCAGCAAAGGGCGGGACAGCGCCTGCCGGCAAAAATGCGCCAGCGTTTCATTTTCGGTAATTAACTGCGTCATGCAAGATTACTCATTAAAGCAAAAAGCCGGCACTCGCCTGATGCCGATCAGTTAAGCAAGAATAGGCTTGTTCTAAGCCAACCGTTGGAGCCCCGGACGGGCTGACAAATTCGTCAGGAACGAATTTGAACAGCTCTGCTGGCCCAGAGGGGGAACTTCATGGATGAAGTTCATAGACCGAGCCTACATGGACGTATTTACGGCGTGTTGGCGTGAACACGCCGATTCTTACAGCACATTAATTGACAAATATCAGAAACTCGCCGGCTTTTGTTATGACCTGAGCTCGCGCCGCAGGATTTTACCGACATTGGTTTTTGGTAATTCCGTACGGAACTCCACCTGTTTCGGCACTTTATAGCCAGTTAAGCGGTCTTTACAATGTGCTATCAGTTCCTGCTCTGTCAGTGACTGATCTTTTTTCACGACAAACAGCTTAACCGCTTCTCCGGTAGCTTCATGCGGAACCCCTACTGCGGCCACTTCAAGAACTTTCTCGTTCATAGCAACCACTTCTTCGATCTCATTCGGGTACACATTAAAGCCGGACACCAGAATCATATCTTTTTTGCGATCGACAATATAGAAAAAGCCCTGCTCGTCGACACGGGCAATATCACCGGTAGATAACCAGCCATCGTTCAGTACTTTGGCCGTTTCATCTTCACGGTTCAGATAACCAAGCATAACCTGTGGTCCTTTAACCAGCATTTCGCCTGGTTCTCCCAACGGCACTTCGTTACCGTCCTCATCTATCAGCTTAATATCTGTTGAAGGAGCAGGTAAACCAATACTACCGTTAAAACCTTCCAGATCATGCGGGTTAACCGTTACCAGAGGGCAGCACTCCGTTAAACCGTACCCTTCAATCAGGCGGGTACTGGTAACTTTTTGCCAGCGTTCAGCCACCGGACGCTGTACTGCCATACCGCCACCGATAGAAAACTTCAGGCTGCTGAAATCAAGCTCTGCAAATCCGGGAGTGTTCAGTAAACCGTTAAACAGCGTATTGACTCCCATAATGGCAGTAAAACGATTCTTGCTAAGCTCTTTTACAAAACCAGGCATATCGCGCGGATTGGTAATCAGCAGGTTGACGCTGCCATATTTAAAGAACGTGAAGAAGTTCGCGGTCAATGCAAAAATGTGATACAGCGGTAATGCAGTTACTACCAGTTCCTGGCCTTTAACCAGCAAAGTATCGATACAGGCCGTGATTTGCTCAAGGTTGGCAACCATATTACGGTGCGTCAGCATAGCGCCTTTGGAGACACCTGTCGTACCGCCGGTGTATTGCAGGAAGGCTATATCCTGGCCGGATACTTCCGGACGCTGATATTTTTGTTGTAAGCCTTTTTCCAGCACTGCATTAAAACTGGTGGTTTTCTTTAACTGATAAGCAGGAACCAGTTTTTTCAGGTGCTTCACCACCAGATTGACCACTGTTCCTTTTACCAGCCCCAGCATATCGCCCATGCGGGTCAGAATGACATGCTCAAGATTAATCTGAGCTTCTATTTTCGCAAGCGTGTGGGCAAAATTCTCAACAATAACTATCGCCTTGGCACCAGAGTCTGTCAGCTGATGTTGTAACTCTCTTGGTGTATACAGCGGGTTAACATTGACCACCGTACAACCGGCTCTTAGCACACCCATCAGTGCTACAGGATATTGCAGCAAATTCGGCATCATAATAGCAACGGCATCACCTTTTTTCAGCCCCAGCTCATTTTGCAGGTAGGCAGCAAAGGCGATACTCAGTTTATCCAGTTCACGGTAAGTAATGCTTTTTCCCATGTTGATAAATGCTGTTTTATCAGCATATTCAGCTATGGTCTGTTCAAAAATATCCAGTAAGGAATGGTAATGATCTGCATCTATCTCTGCGGGTACACCTGACGGGTAACGTTTTAACCAGACTTTATCCACCGTCCTCTCCTTTTTAGTAAGGTTATTATTCTATAGTTATAAAAATAGCAACGCGCAATCTTTGCTGCGCGTTTTATCCTGAGTCTGCTGATTATCGAGCTTTTACTCTGATTTACGGATCATCCCACAAATGATGCTATTGCACAATTAGTTCTACAAAGGCATCACTTTCGGGTATTTACCCGGCAGGTTTAATGAATTTTAGCGTCATTCTGTCACTTTCACCAATACCGACATAATACGCTTTATTCTGTAAACCCAGCGCCAGTGTAGGTGGAAGCGCATACACTCCTTTAGGATAATTTTTGGTATCCGCCGGATTGGCATTAATTTCACTGGTGGCAACTAATTCAAAACCCGCCATCTGTGCGACTGAAATAACATAAGATTCGTCAAGATATCCTTCCACCGCAGAGCTGGATATATCAGACAGTTTTGCCGCCCGGTGTTCAACCATTCCCAGAATGCCACCGGGCTTCAATACACTGAATAAGGTTTGCAGTGTTGCCAGCAGCTCGCCTCTTTCATTCCAGATATGGGCATTACGAAACGTCAGTACCATATCAAATTGTGCCGCAGGCAATGCAGGAAGCAGGTTAGGTGGAGCAAGTTCCAGAAATTCCACCGGCCCGAAATATTCAGCTTCGGCTTCAATCCTGGCCGCCAGTCTGGCACTTAAACGAGCCCAGAAAATATCCCGCTCGTCCCGCAGGGTTCCGTCATTATGACGGAACTGGGCAATAGTCAGTTGCCCTTTGTCTTTTAAAAATGGTGCCAGTATTTCAGTATACCAGCCCCTGGCCGGCCAGATTTCAAGTACAGACATCTCTGGCTTTAACCCCATAAATGTCAGAGTTTCAGCAGGGTGGCGGTAAATATTCCGCCGGATATGCTCTGCCCCACGTACCGGCGCTTCAGCCAGACGTTGTAACTCAGCCAGCCACTGCTGTTGTTCTGTCGCAAAAACACTGCTATTTACTATCGCCACTATGGTTAAAGACAGTATGATGACAGTTCTGTTTATTATTCTGGGCGCTATAGCGAACATACCTGAGGGCCTTTTCATTTATTGAATTATCACCGGTAAAACGCCTTACCGGCGTATTAATACACTGAACTGCAATGCTCACTGGCGATGCCGTTGCCATATAATGAACGTCCAGTATAAGACTATAGCGACCTTCAGAGTAAAAGAATGACATTTTTTTACGTCAATACAGCGTAATAATGCCACAACAGAATAACTGCAAGAGATTTTATTATTTCAGGAACTGTTATGTATAAACATCTATTTTCGCTGACACTGTTTTTAGCTTCTCCCGCTCTGCTGGCCGCCCCTAAAAACATTATTTATATGATAGGTGATGGCATGGGCCCGGCTTATCTGGCTGCGTATCGCTATTACATGGATGATCCGGCGACCAAAGACGTGGAAAGTACAATTTTTGATGAGTTATGGCGCGGTGTGGCCAGTACTTATCCGGATGACGATACTTATGTCACTGACTCTGCTGCAGGAGCCACAGCACTGGCAACCGGCGTTAAAAGCTATAACGGTGCTATTTCGGTCAACCGCCAGCATATTCCGCTGGGCACCATGATGCAATTTGCCAAACGGCTGGGTAAAGCAAATGGTATTGTCGCCAGTTCACAGATTAACCATGCTACTCCGGCCAGTTTCCTTGCCCATAATAAAACCCGCAGAGCCTATAACGAAATTGCCGATATGTATTTTGATTACCGCATCGACGGTAAAATTGTTGCCGATGTGATGCTGGGCGGTGGTACTCAGTATTTTGTCCGCGAAGACAGAGACCTGGTGAATGAATTTAAACAGCAAGGCTTTCAGTATGCTGACAGCTGGCAACAGCTGGATAAACTCACCAGAATCCCGGCAATGGCCTTACTGGCAGACGTTGGCCTGCCTGCCGCACTGAATACCGATATTGAATCCCCACTGGCAACATTGACCAGCAAAGCGCTACAACTGCTGAGCCCTGCTGAAAAAGGCTTTGTGCTGATGGTAGAAGGCAGCCAGATAGACTGGTGCGGCCATGATAATGACATAGCCTGTGCTATGGCTGAAATGCACGATTTTGCCAAAGCCATCAAAGTTGCCAGAGATTATGTTGATCAGCACCCTGATACCATTCTGATTGTTACTGCCGACCATGAAACCGGTGGTCTGTCACTGGGCGCTAACGGTATTTACGAATGGCGTACCGATGTGATTAAAAACGTCAAAGCAACCGGCCGCCTGCTGGCAGAAAAATTACAGGCTGCAACTTCTGATGCCGAAGCCCTGGCGTTATGGCAACAACTGACCGCAGTGTCCCTGACCGAAGAGCAGCAAAAGCAGTTGCTGAGTAAACGTCAGGGAGATACTAAAACCCTGCGCGAACAGCTGCTGGAATTTATCAGCACGGCATCAAACACCGGCTGGACCAGCGGTGCCCATACCGCAATTGACGTACCGGTACTGGCTTACGGTAAATACCGTGACGACTTCGCCGGCTTTCAGGATAATACCCAGATTGCCAAAAAGCTGATTCAGTATATTGAGCAGACTAAATAACAGTATTGAAATATTCAGGCAGCGGGGGATGCTTCCCCGCTGTCTCGGTCATCTGCTGATAACCTACCTGCCAACCATCCGTTTTACTCAGGCTGCACTACCAGTAATTACAGGATTAATCCTGCTATAAAAGATTTTTTAATCCCAACATCCGATTAAACCTTAAAAATCCTGTTTAATAAGGATTATTCAGATGTTGATATCTGACCTGTGAGATAAAAAACATTGACAGCCGTATCCTGCAGGATACAATCCTACCTTATGAAATATACCATAGAGAAAACACCCACTTTTGATAAATGGCTTTCCAGCCTGAAAGACAAAATGGCTCTGAATGCCATTTTGGTACGCATTATACGTGCAGAAAACGGAAACTTTGGCGATACCAAAACAGCAGGTTCACCGGTGCAAGAAATGCGTATTTTTGTGGGCAAAGGCTATCGCGTCTATTTTACAGTAAGAAACAACAGAATTATTTTACTACTCAATGGTGGGCATAAGGGCACTCAGCAACAAGACATTGCCAAAGCTCACGAACTGCTTGGACAACTGGAGGATTAACATGAACACACCAACAAGCCTATTTAATCCTTTTGATTACATGAATACACAAGAGGAAATCAGCTCGTTTTTACGCGAGTGCCTGGATGAAGATGATCCAAGTGTATTTGTCTCTGCACTGGGACATCTTGTCAGAAAACATGGTGTTAGCGAGGTAGCGGATGTTACAGGACTAAGCAGAGAAAGCCTTTACAAAACATTCAATGGTAAGACACAACCCAAATGGAGTACCATTTTTAAAGTGTCTCAAGCCATAGGAGTTCATCTCTCCTGCTCTACAGTTTCATAACTCATGAAGTCAGGCCTGTGACACTAAGGCCTGAGCTTATTTTCCTAAGCGTATAAATCCACGCCTAACATAGACTGCACCTCTGAGCGGCGCTGCTCATTCTGTACACTCTGATATAAATCTATTGCCTGTTGATGAAAGCGTTCGGTGTTGAATGCGCTGCTTTTGCGCTGTTCGTCGAGTAATGACATGGCTTGCGGGCTGGCTTTAATACCCTGCCCCTGGGGAATAGCATTTGATTCTGGCTGTTTTTTGTCAGCACGAACACGCTCAGTACCACTGAATACCGCAGCAACATTACGGGTACTGTTAATATTGTGATTTACCGACAGTGTCATACAAAACCTCAGCTAACTGACTGCCTTAATTATAACCAGAATGATAAAGTTACCAAGCTTTTTATCTGCCGGGAAGCTTTTGCCAGGTTACGTCGTCCCGTACATATACCGGCTCTGCCAGTTCAGCCGCAATAAACTGCTGCTGTTGCCAGGCAGGATAAGCCAGTGTCAGCATATCCCGGGCAGAAGGATATAAAATATCTTCTGCAATTTCCACCTGCTGCCATTGCAACAATTCGTTACGATATGTCTGCCAACCAGTGCCAACCCCGGTAGCGGGCAGCGATAATGTAAACGGGGACAGCAATGCCGGTTTTACTGCCTGTTCTTTATTTAACGGTTGCATAATGCCATCGGCATCTGCGCTGAAAGCACCGATATAAACTTCAGCCATTCTGGCATCAATGGCAGCAATAACTGAAGATGCACCATGCAGCCGTTTTGCGGCCTGAGCCATCGCCGCCAGTGTTGATACACCGTAAACCGGCAAATCAGCACCAAAAGCCAGCCCTTGCGTTACCCCGGTGCCAATCCGTACTCCGGTAAAACTGCCGGGGCCACGCCCGAATACAATACCATCGAGCTGCGACAGGCTGATCTGGGCTTCGGCCAGCAGTTGATCAATCATTGGCAGAATGCGTTTACTGTGCTGCTGCGGGCATACTTCATCATGTGTCAGTAATTGCCCCTGATAATGCAATGCAACAGAGCAGGCTTCAGTTGAGGTATCCAGCGCTAATAACTTCACTCAGCTTTTCCTTGTTGGATCTGTTTTAAAAATTCAGTGGCCTGTGCCAGGCTGCGGCTGCGGCGCATTGGCGGCAGGCTTTTCAGAAATACCGCCCCGTAAGGCTTGGTCACCAGCCGGTTATCACAAATCACCAGCACCCCGCGATCGGTGACATCACGGATCAGCCGGCCAACCCCCTGTTTTAGGGTAATGACGGCCTGCGGTAATTGTACTTCGGCAAAAGGATCTTTGCCCTTTAAGCTGCAATCTTCTGACCGCGCCTGCAACAACGGATCATCCGGCGAAGCGAACGGCAGTTTATCAATAATCACACAGCTTAGCGTATCACCACGAACGTCCACCCCTTCCCAGAAACTGCCGGTGCCAAGTAATACTGCATTATCCAGCTTTACAAATTGTTCCAGCAGGATCCGCTTGCTGGTCGACCCCTGAACCAGTATTGGCTGACTGACTTCAGCCGGTAAAAGATCAGCAATCTGTTGCAGCATCCGGTGGCTGGTAAACAGAAAAAAGCAGCGGCCATTGTTGGTTTTAATCAGCTCCACCGCCAGTTTCAGCAATGCCGGTAACATTGCCGGCTGATGTGGCTCCGGCAGAAAACGTGGTACACATAGTAATGACTGGCGCTGATAATCAAACGGGCTATGCAGCAATAACGTTTGTGCCTGCTGTAACCCCATCTGCTCGGTATAATGGCTGAACCCTTCATCAACCGACAAAGTAGCAGAGGTAAAAATCCAGCTCCGTTGCTGGTTAAACACGACCTGATTAAACTTATCGGCAATACTGAGTGGCGTAAGATGCAGGCTGACATGCTGCCGTGTGGTTTCAAACCACAAGCTGACACCATTCTGTTGTACATCAGTCAGTTTCAGCAGGCGATTTCTGGCCTGTGCCAGCCTTTCAAAGCAATTATCCAGTACATCGCTGCGCCCCAGGCTGGATTTCAGTACCTGATACAGCATTTCGATAGCATCATTTACCCGGCCCAGCGACACTTGCATATCCGGTCTCAGGCACAGTTCGCGCCAGTTGCCTTTTTGCGGCTCTGCCGGAAACAGCAACCGCCAGTCCCGCACCAGTGATACCAGCTTATCAGCCGTTTTCGCCAGTTGCGGATGGTCTTTCAGTTCGGTTTTACAGCAGATATCAATGTCACGGCACAGCTCCAGCAGTAAGCGGCTGGAGACATGCTCACCAAAGTAATCACTGGCAATATCCGGCAACTGATGGGCTTCGTCAAAAATAACCACTTCCATTTGCGGCAACAGTTCGCCAAAGCCGGTATCTTTTAACGCTAAATCGGCAAAGAACAGATGATGATTAACCACCACCAGATCTGCGGCCTGGGCCTTTTTACGGGCTTTGACCAGATAGCAGTCATCATACACCGGGCAGTCTTTGCCAAGGCAGTTATCGGTAGTGCTGGTTACATAAGGCAGCGCTTTGGAATCTTCAGCAATGTAAGTCAGTTCGCCGGTATCACCGGTATGAGTTTCTGCCGCCCATTTTTTTATCAGACTTAAATCCTGTATCAGTTGCGGGTCCTGCACCGGTACATGATGATAATGCTGCTCCAGCCGGAACAGGCATAAATAATTAGAGCGCCCTTTCAGTAAAGCGGTTTGCACCGGTGTAGCCAGTGCCTGCTGTACTCTGGGTAAATCACGCAGATAAAGCTGTTCCTGCAGGTTTTTAGTGCCGGTAGACAGAATCACTTTTTTCCCGGCCAGCAATGCAGGCACCAGATAAGCATAGGTTTTACCGGTGCCGGTACCGGCTTCAACCACCAGCGCCTGGGTATTTTCGATAGCCTGAGTTACCGCCTGAGCCATTTGTTGCTGTGCATCCCGCGGCCGGAAGCCGTCAAGATGTTTTGCCAGAGTGCCATGTTCAGCAAAGGCAGCTGTCACCTGATTACGCATGGTATAGTGATACTCTTAGTAGTACGGCTAGTAGTAGCGGCGGGAAAAACAAAGCAGGCACACAGACTCCGGCAAAGATTAAAGGCTGACTATTATGCCCTGTTCGCCGGAAAAATTCAGACAAAAATATCCAGATGACCTTCTTTGTCTGTGTGCTGTTCATCTTCGGGCGTGGTATAAGGCGCAGCAGGGTACTCGCCATCATCGCGGCGCTGGCGTCTGGGTGGCTGACGCAGGATCAGATATTTCTGTTCATTCGCTTTCAGCGGCTCCAGCCGGGATTCCCGGAATACCGGTACTACCTGTTTAGGGTCCTGTTCAGCAGGTGTGCCCGGCACCCGCTGTATAAACGGCATAAAAGCATCCATATTTTTCACCTCCTCAGCAGCTTATCGACCATACCTGTATAAAATTTATACTTTAAGTATAAAAAGCGGAAGCAGGTTTTGCATCAGATAGGCAAATTAGTTTGATATCAGGAGCGGTATTTTGCGGTAACTTTCCGAGATGTATGTAATATTCTCAGAATATGAACTTCATTTTTTTTCAGGGCATAGACAATAATAAACGGTAGCTTTGCCAACACCAGTTTTCTGTGCTCACCTGATTTCCCTATATCAATACCCGCTTTTGGCGAAGCCTCCAGTAAAGATACTGCCAATTCAAACTTATCATCCGTTGTATTGGCAACCTTCAGGCCCGCTTCTTTATACAAATGACAATATATTCCCTCCCGATCAGCCAGAGCCTGTTTTTCCCAGCGTACTATGACTGTCACAACTCTCCCCTGGCTGCCCGGGCTTTTAATGCATTCATTCGCGTCTGTACATCATCATTGCTGATAAATTCGCTTTTCCCGGCATCATAACTGGCCAGAGCTTCCCTGACTTGCAGTTCCAGCCATTCATCAGCCGCATTAAGCTGATATTGCCGTTCCTCTTCCGCCAGCTCCTCCGCTCGTTGACGCATCAGTTCTGTCAAACTTACCTGATGACGTTCTGCAGCCTGTGTCGCCAGCCGTTTAGTCTCTTCGTCAATTCTGAAATGAATAGTACTCATAGGCTCACCTTCTGGTGTCAGTTGTGTTGTCAGGTTATACAGGTTTTTTGTATTTTGCCAGTAACAGATCTTTTATTCCTGGCATCTTCAGCAGCGCTCTGATATCAATATCATAACTCCCCCATCAACCCGTGATGAGGGAAAATACGGATTAGGGGCTGTTATCTTAGCCCAAAAGGATCATCTACTGAGTAAGCCGGAGCGGTAAACCACTGCGGCCCGCTATCGGTCATATAAAAATGATCTTCCAGCCTGACGCCAAATTCACCCGGCACACAAATCATCGGTTCATTGCTGAAACACATACCGGCGGCCAGTGGTGTTTCATTACCTTCGACCAGATAGGTCCATTCATGAATATCCATGCCAATGCCATGCCCGGTACGATGTGGCAATCCCGGTAAGTCATAACCGGATGATAATCCGCTGGCAATCAGGCTGCGCCGGGCGGCCCTGTCTACTTCCTGACAGGCAACATCAATCCGGGCTGCATCGAATGCGGCCTGCTGTGCGGTTTTTTCGGCATTCCAGATCTGGCGCTGACGCTCACTGGCATCACCAAACACATAACTGCGGGTAATATCAGACACATAGCCCAGTAAACGGCAACCGGTATCAATCAGCACCATATCGTTTTTTTCAAGTACTTTCGGTTTATCAACGCCATGCGGAAAAGCACTGTCCGGCCCGAACAATACAATACAGAAATAGGAACCGGCCGGCGCACCAACCCGGCGGTGTGCTTCATCAATAAAAGCCGTCACTTCTTCAGTGGTAATCCCTTCATATAAAATACCGGCTACCGCCTGATGCACCCGCAGGGTCATATCCATTGCCCGTTGCATAATGGCAATTTCAGCAGCCGACTTCTGCATCCGGCAAGCCGCGGTAATTACACTGCCATTACAAAATTGCCAGCCCGGAGCAGCTTTATATAAACCATCCGCAATAAAAAATGCAGCACTCTCATCAATGGCAAACCGTACATTTTGTTTGCCTTGCAACAACGACACACAAAGCTGATAAGGGTTTTCATGTTCATGCCAGCCATGCAGCTGCCCGTCTGTTTTAATCAGTGGTTTTACGGTACCGATTTCAAAATGCGGTACCACATAATGCAACTCGCCATTAGCCAGTAATAACGCAGCCACCAGCCGTTCGCTGGCATACCAGTTGATACCGGTAAAATAAGCCAGATTGGTTCCGGCATTCAGCAATAGCGCATCAATACCCTGCTGCTGCATCAGCTTAACGGCTTTTTGCAGTCGTTCCTGATATTCCTGTACACCGACGGGCTGTACTCCGCCGGTCATATCAGTTAATGCTGCCAGTGCTTCCGCTTTAGTAACGCCGCCAACTCCCAGTGTCATAATGATTCCTGTTCTGTAAAACTATCTGATGCCGGTATTACAGCAGTAGCAAAGTAAAGATTACAAGGGAAAACGTTAACCAGCAGCAATAATCAGTTGAACCTGGCTTTACCATAAACCACAATGACTATACAACATGGACAATTAATAACCTTTAATCAGGTTTTAAAAGAGCTACCTGGTAAATTATTTTACACAGACA
>JARXRR010000053.1:0-24912 GCA_033792355.1 Chromatiaceae bacterium AAb-1 | reverse complement strand
GGATATTAATACACTAAACAAATAACATTACAGATTCTGAGTTAACATGCGCTCCCCTGTTCAAAGCAGGCAGACGATATGCCCGTACGACAGGGAAGCTTGTTATTGGATCAAACGCCTAGAACGGAATATCATCATCAAAATCGATTGATGGTTCAGCTGGTGGCCGCTGCTGTGGTGCATTCTGGTTGTATCCGCCTTGTGGCTGCTGGGCCGGGCGCTGTTGATAACCAGCTTGCTGTGGTTGCTGATAACCCTGCTGCGGAGCGCTTTGCTGATATGCCGGAGCAGCCTGTTGCTGCGGAGCACGGGGCTGCTGCACCGGCTGAGCCATAGAACTTCCCGCTACCGGTGCCGGGTTATCACCACCACGGCTGTCGAGCATTTGCAGATCATTGGCAACAATTTCTGTAGTATAGCGCTCTACACCCTGCTGATCCTGCCATTTACGGGTTTTCAGACGGCCTTCGATATAAACCTTTGAGCCTTTACGTAAATATTCACCGGCGATTTCAGCCAGACGCTGATAAATAACAACCCGGTGCCATTCTGTCTGTTCTTTGCGTTCATTGGTTGCTTTATCAGTCCAGCTTTCAGAAGTCGCCACTGTGATATTAGCAACAGCACCGCCCTGTGGCATGTAACGCACTTCCGGGTCATTACCCAGATTACCAATTAAAATGACTTTGTTAATTCCACGCGCCATGCGAGTTTCTCCTAAATTTAGTGGTTGACGGTAGCAACCAGCTGCTGGGCCTGCTCCGGATCAAATTGCTGTAAACTGACTTTAAGGTAGCATCGCTGCTCAGCCAGTATAATTGTCACTTCCTGCACACCCGGTAATTCGGTTAATTTACTGGCAAGCCTGTCGGCTTCGGCTTCTGACTGAAGCTGCACTGCTAATGATAAACGCTGAGCCCGGGCTGGCACAGTCATCGTTCTGGCAATTAGTAACCATATTAAACCAATACCCGCCAATGCCGCAAATAGCGCTCCGCTTCCGTAATGCTGTGCCATGTATCCGCCCAGGATACCGCCCAGAAAAGCACCAAAGAACTGACTGCTGGAATAAACACCCATTGCTGAGCCACGCTGCCCGGCCGGAGCAATGCGCGAAATCAGTGCAGGTAAACTGGCTTCCAGAAAATTAAAGCCAGTAAAAAATAACAGCAATGCAACAATAAGCATAGGTAAATTCATTGCTGAAACCGCCAGCAACATGCTGGTTATCAGCAATAGCACGGCAAACAGGAAATAGCCTTTTTCCTGTGAGCGCCGCATTGCCAGAATCATCATCGGAATCATCAACACAAAAGAACACAGTAACACTGGCAGATACACCAGCCAGTGAGCATCCGGTAACAACTGATAGCCGCTTAGCTTCTGTGGCAACACCACAAACAGCGCCGTTAACATCAGATGTAACAGCATAATACCCAGATCAAGCCTTAGCAATTGCCGATGTTTAACAATACTGCCCAGCGCCGCAGGTGCTGCCAGCGTTTCAGCAGCAGGAGCCCGGTTCACACTGACCGGAACCACAAACATTACCAGCAGTGCCGAGCAGCATGCCAGTACGGCGGTAAACCAGAACACACCGCTTAAACCGCTCCATCTTGCAATCAGCGGTCCGAGAATCATAGCCGCAGCAAAAGACAACCCGATACTGGCACCGATCACGGCCATCACTTTTGGCCGCTGCTCTTCACGGGTTAAATCCGCAGCCAGTGCCAGCACCGCCCCGGCAATCGCCCCGGCACCCTGTAAAATGCGTCCCAAAGTGACCATATATACCGAATCTGCTACTGCTGCCACTACCGAACCTATAGCGAACAGTGCTAATCCAAGCAGCATCACTTTATGCCGGCCAATACGGTCAGATAACCAGCCCATAGGGATCTGTAATATCGCCTGCGTTAAGCCATATGCGCCAATAGCCATTCCCACCCACAACGGAGAAAAACCTTTCAGATCTGCGCCATAAATAGCAAACACCGGCAACAACATAAACAGCCCAAGCATCCGGCTTGAAAACACCAGAGCCAGAGCGACAGCCGCACGTTTTTCTATAGAATTCAGTTGATGCATCAGATAAGAATTAACCGCCGAAATAAGCGCGCCAGTGTAGCACAGAACCGGCACACTTTAAGCTGATTTCAATCAGGTTAACTCGCATCGTGCGATAAATCAGGCCGTTACTGTTTACGCTGCGGATAAAACAGCTCAACCGATAACAGCTTCCAGCCTTGACTCCCGGGTGATCAATAATTGCAACCAGCGCAAGCCATGTAAGCCCGGCAGAAAATATTGGAACAGGTACAGCTATTATGCAGAATATGTGTAAAGCTTTCGATAGCCTCTGCAACCCGCCTGGCAGAGCAACATTTTTGGGTGGTAATTATCCGGGTTATACGGATTACCAAACGTTAATTAACACAACGCTGTAATTTAAAAAAGGAACTGACAATGGCACTGCAAGATATTCTTCCCGGCAAGCTCGGTTTTGGTACCGCACCGCTGGGTAATATGTTCCGCGACATTCCTGAACAGGAAGCGCGGGCTACCGTAGATGCTGCCTGGAACGATGGCATCCGTTATTTTGATAATGCGCCTTTTTATGGCGCAGGTCTGGCCGAAATCCGCATGGGCGAAGCCCTGGCAGACAGGCCACGGCAGGACTATGTGATCAGTACTAAGGTTGGCCGCGTCATCCTCGATGAAGTTGAAGATATCAGCGCCCGCGATCTTGGTGAAAAAGGCGAAGTGTTTAAATACGGTCGTCCTAACAAGATAGTCAATGATTATTCGGCAGACGCTACTCTGCGATCTATTGAGGATAGCCTGAAGCGGCTTAAAACAGATCATATTGAAATAGTCTGGGTACACGATGTGGCGCAGGATTTTTATGGTGATGAATGGCTCAGCGTATTCGAAAGCGCACGCCAGGGTGCGTTCAGAGTGCTGGACCGGCTGCGTGACGAAGGAGTGATTAAAGCCTGGGGTCTGGGAGTCAATAAAGTAGAACCGATCGAATTGCTGCTGGATCTGGAAGAACCGCGGCCGGATGGTTTCCTGCTGGCGGGTCGTTATACCCTGCTGGACCATGACCGGGCCTTACAGCGGGTAATGCCGAAAGTAACAGAACGCGGTCTGGGTATAGTGGTTGGTGGTCCTTACAGTTCAGGTGCTCTGGTCGGCGGGCCGAATTTTGAGTATGCTCCGGCCACTCCTGAGATCCTGCAAAAAGTGGCCCGCATCAAACAGCTTGCTGATCATTACGGCATCAGTATGAAAGCAGCCGGACTGCAGTTTGCACTGGCAAACCCTGCGGTTGTCGCTGTGATTCCGGGAGCCAGTAAACCAGGCCGTATCTTTGAAGACAGCGCAGCACTGAACGAAGTTGTGCCGCCGGCTTTCTGGCGTGAACTTAGGGAAGCAGGTCTGATTAACCCTGCAGCACCACTGCCGGATCATAATAAAGCATAGATCACAGAATCTATGCCATAAATCAGTTGGCCACCGCTACCGGCAGCTTACTGCGACGATGAAATAGTGCCACCGACAGCAGTAATAACGCCAGTGGCAACAGACACAGATAAAAAGCAGTCTGGCCACTGAAGCGGGCAAAGGTAAAACCGGTAATCATCGAACCGGTGGTGCCACCAAGTGCAGAGAACACCACAATCAACCCGGTCATCGGGGCATGGCGGTGTACTGGCAGAGCTGTCAGCACCGCCGAGTTAATCACCGGATAAATCGGTGCCATAAAGAAACCAATCAGCGGAAACAGATACGCGGCCAGCGGCGCTGTCCACAGAGTTACCTGCTCCGGCACTACCACATCATGGGTTAATGGCATACTGAGCAGAATCAGCAGTGCCATTGCCACCAGACAGACATTAACCAGCAAATACCACGAGATATAACGCAATACGACGCCGGCCAGCAGTCTGCCAAGCGCCAGACTGGCGGCAAAAATACTGGTCAGTTGTACGCTGAGATGGTTAGGCAGTGACAATACCTGATTATTAAAGGTTGGTAGCCAGCTGCCAATACCCTGTTCAATCAGCACATACAGAAAGGCTGACAACACAAATACAAACACCAGTGGCCGTGCCGCCAGCTGCAACATAGCCATAAAATCACCGCTGGCTTTCTCCGTGCTGGGGATCTGCTGCAGCGGGAAGCGGGTACTGAGCAGTAACAGCAGATTCAGTGCACACAGCCCGGCCAGTAACCAGTAAACCTGCAGCCAGCCATCAGCATGTGGTTGCAGCGGATCCATAAAGGCGGCAAAAACCCAGTAGCCGGACAACACCCCCAGCATAAAAAAGCCTTCAATGGTATTCAGCAATGATGCATGCTGCGCTTTACCGGACGTCACCATACCGATAGAGGAATAAACTGAAACTTTTACCAGCGCAAAACTGGCACCAACAGTCAGAAACAATAATTTAGTCGTCAGAAAAGAGGAGAACAGCGGCATCGTAATACAGGCCAGCATCACCAGAGCAACACCGGTCATCATCGCATTGCGGTAACCCAGCCGCGGCAGCCAGGATGCGACCAGAAACGACACCACCGCAATCGGAATATCCTTAAACCCTTCCAGAATACTGGCGCTTTCCTTGGAGATCTGCCAGGTGTGAATCACCTGCAGAATCACAGTACCAACACTGTTGAGCAGAATAGCAAAAACAAAGTATGTCAGTATTAATGACAGCCTGATACGCAATGTTGCCATGGCGGTTTTCCTGAGTTCGCTGTTTGCCAGCTGTAATTTTTAACCCTGTTGATAGATATAATACTTATCAGCATCCATCACCTTACTCACGCTAACACGCCGTGAATACATCCCTGTAGGCTCGGTTTATAAGCTTCATCCATGAAGTTTACCCTTCGGGCCAGCAGAGCTGTTCAAATTCGTTCCTGACGAATTTGTCAGCCCATCCGGGGCTTCAACGGTTAGCTTAGAGTAAGCTGATTTCTGCTTAGCGGATACGCATTAATCAATAGGTGCAGTGTTTATATAAAAACCTGCTTCCTTTAACCACTATACACAGCTTTTGCCTCATTGCAATCGATTGCAATGCGTTAAATAAACATTGTATAGTGTGTCATATTATATTGACTAACCCCTTGCTGAGGTAACTCTATGGCTGCAGCCTCTTCTCCTCCGGTTGGCATTGCTGACTGGCAATTGCCTGATACGGCCTTTGTGCCGGCGCAGCATATGCTTAAAGAAACCCTGTTCAGTCTGGCAAACGGCTATATCGGCACCCGTGGCACTTTTGAAGAAGCCACCCCGCCGGATACTGACAGTTGCGAAGGCACTTACCTGAACGGTGTATACAGCAGCGAGCCGATTCATTACGGCGAATCAGCCTGTGGCTTTGCCAGAAATAACCATAAAATGTTGCAGGTAGCCAGTGGTAAAGGGTTGCAACTGACAGTAGACGGCGAACCGGTAACCATCAGTGGTGCGCAGGAACACCTGCGGGTACTGGATTTACAGCAGGGGATACTCAGCCGCCGCTGGCGCTGGCAATCCTCCACCGGCAAACAGTTGCAGCTGGTCAGTCGCCGTTTCGTATCACAGCATTGCCAGCACCTGTTAGCGATAGAGCTGGAAATCACCGCCCTGAACTTCAGTGGTGATATTCAGCTGCACAGTTCACTGGATGCGCGCTATCCGGGCTTTCATAAAAAAGATGACCCCAGAGTAGGAGAAATGTCGGTCGCTGACAGCCTGCTTCTGCTCAGTCAGCAGGCCGTACAGCTGTCGTCTTCAATGCTGCATCAGGCCAGAGGCAGTAACTTTCTGGTCGCCAGCCACAGCCTGCTGCAACTACCACCTGAAGCCAGTGTTAATACCATCAGCCAGCAACCTAACCTGCTGCAGCATCAACTGACGTTATCATTGCAACAGCAACAGCCGCTGACTCTGCATAAGCTGGTGACCTACTGCCATTATCAGGGTGATACCACAGATCAGCAGCAGACCGAATTACAGCAACAGGCAAAACAACTGGCAGCTGCTGCTGCTGAACAAGGATTTGCCATGTTACTGGCTGAGCATCAGGCATACTGGCAACAATTCTGGCAGCAGGCTGATGTGCAAATCAGCGGCGATACCGCCTTACAGCAGGGTATTCGTTTTAACCTGTTCAGTCTGGCGCAGTCTGCCGGGCGCAACGGCCTGAGTAATATCGGCGCTAAAGGGCTGACAGGCCCCGGTTATGATGGCCATTACTTCTGGGATACCGAAATTTATGTGGTGCCCTGTCTGAGCCTGACTCAGCCGGAAATTGCCCGGCAGTTGCTGGTACATCGTTTCAGCCAGCTGGATGCCGCCCGGCAGCGGGCCAGGGAAATGTCGCATGCGACAGGGGCCTTATACCCGTGGCGCACCATCGGTGGCGAAGAATGTTCCGCCTATTTCCCGGCCGGTACTGCGCAATACCATATTAACGCCGCTATTGCCTATGCTATCCGCAGCTATTATCTGGCCACTGACGACTGGCAGTTTATGCAACAAATGGGCGTTGAAATGCTGGTTGAAACCAGCCGGCTATGGTTGCAGCTGGGGTTCTTCTCTGAGCACAGCGGTAAGTTTGAAATTCATATGGTCACCGGGCCGGATGAATATTCGGCGCTGGTAAACAATAACTTTTATACCAATGCCATGGTACAGCAGCAACTGCGCTTCACCCTGCAGGCCGTTGCCCGGATGAAAGCGGAACAACATCCGCTGTTACAGCAACTGATGCTGACAGATGCGGAACTGCAGCAATGGCAACGGGCGGCAGAGCAGATGTATCTGCCATATGACGATACGCTGGGTATTCACCCGCAGGACGACAGCTTCCTCAGCCGTAAACCGTGGGATTTTGCTAATACGCCAGCCGACAAGTATCCGTTGTTGCTGCATTACCATCCATTGGTGATTTACCGCCATCAGGTACTGAAGCAAGCCGATGTGATTCTGGCAATGTTCCTGCTGGATCAACAAATCCCACCAGAACAGAAAAAACGCAATCTGGCTTACTATGAACCACTGACGACCCATGATTCCAGCCTGTCGGCCTGTATCCACAGTATTGAATTTGCTGAAACCGGCGACACCGGGCGGGCACATGCATTTTTCGGTGACAGTGCCCGGATGGATCTGGATAACCATCACCACAATACTGAATTCGGCGTGCATATTGCCTGTATGGCAGGCAGCTGGATGTCACTGGTAATGGGCTTTGCCGGCGTGCGCAGTCGCGAAGATGGCCTGCATTTCAGCCCGCAGCTGCCACAAAAGCTGCCATCGCTGGCATTCCGGCTCAGTTACCGGGGCAGGGTATTGCAGTTCAGCACCGATGGCAGACAGGCCAGTTATACGTTGCTTAGTGGTGAACCGCTGACCCTGTATCATTTCGGGCAACCACTTAGCCTGAAGTTACAGCAGGCACAGCGTTTATCTCTGAACGGGAGGTTACTATGAGCATTAAAGCACTGATTTTCGATCTGGACGGTGTACTGACCGATACCGCCATTTACCACTATCATGCCTGGAAAGCCCTGGCTGACGAATTAGCGATTCCGTTTAATGAACAGGATAACGAACAGCTCAAAGGTGTGGATCGGCTGGGTTCGCTACGGCTAATCCTGCAAAAAGGCCAGCTAAGCCTGAGCCCTGATGAAGAACAGTGGCTGATGGCCAGTAAAAACCAGCATTATCTGGAACTGATTGCCGATATGAACCCGGCGGCTCTGTTCAGCGGTACACACGAACTTTTTGCTGAGCTTAAACAACGCGGTATTAAAACTGCACTGGCTTCCGCCAGTAAAAATGCCGGTTTTGTAGTAGAGCGGCTGGGAATCGCCGGCCAGTTTGACTATATTGCCGACGCAGCCAAAGTCGCCAACAGCAAACCGGCACCGGATATTTTCCTGCTGGCAGCTAAAGGGCTGGGAGTCGCACCACAGAATTGCGTCGGGGTGGAAGATGCCCAGGCCGGTATCGCTGCTATCTGCAGTGCCGGTATGCTGCCGGTCGGTATCGGCGATGCTGCCGTATTGCAGGACGCTTTACTGGTATACCCGGCGCTGGACAAGCTGAATTTGCAGCAGGTGCTTAGCCTGAGCCATTAAATCTTTAGTGCCGTTCAGCATCCATCACTTTACTAAAAAGGTAACAAAAGCTGTCTGGCTGTTTTTACTTGCGCTTGCTGGACTGACGCTCGATCAGCTTTACCGGCAATAAACGGGATACTGCCCCCTGGCCATTGAGCTTTTGCAGCAGGCTGCTGACCAGCAATTTGCCTCCCCGGTGGGTATCCTGCTTAACAGTGGTCAGCGAGGGCGTGCAGTAAGCCGACATCGCAATATCATCAAAGCCCACTATTGCTACCTGTTGTGGCACTTTAACACCCTGCTCCAGCAGTGCTTTCATTGCGCCCATCGCAATGGCATCGCTGGCGGCAAAAATACCATCCAGCACCGGCAGCTGTGGCAGTAATGCCTGCTGAGTCTGCAGATAACCCGCCTGCGCAGTAAAATCAGTATTCAGCTGCAATGCCGGATCGGTCGTTATACCCGCCTGCTCCAGCGCATCCAGATACCCCAGATAGCGCATCTCTATTTCGGTATGCCGGATATCGCCCAGAAAGGCTATCCGCTTACAGCCATGAACCAGCAGGTGGCTGACGGCCAGCCGGCCTCCGGCACGGTTATCACTGCCGATTACCGGAAATTTCTCACTGCCGGTAGCCGCTCCCCATACCACAAACGGCACGCCTGCCTGGCTAAGCTGATCGACACGCTCGTCATGCTCTCCCTGGCCAATCACAATCAGGCCATCGGCACGTTTAGAATCAAAGTAGTAACTGCGCCAGTCTTTGTCTGTGGTTTTACTGGTACTCAGCAGCATATCATAGCCCTGCCGGGTCAGTTCATCGGCAATTACCCCCAGAATATCCAGCAGGAAGGGGTCGGTAATGGCCTGCTGGGTTTTGGCATCAAACAGAATAATAACGGCAATGGTATGGCTTTTCTGTGTCCGCAGGCTGCGGGCCGTCGCATTCACTTTAAACTGGTGTTGCCGGGCAATTTGTTGTACCCGCTCCCGGGTTTGCTGGTTAATCACCGGGTTATCACGCAGGGCTCTTGAAGCGGTTGATTCTGATACACCGGCCAGTCTGGCGATATCGGCCAGCGTCATGCTTCTGGTCTGTTTCATTAAAACGGTTACCTGTTTACGACAGTCGGGCTGAATTATACTGCCTGTTTTACCACACTTTGCCACCAGCCCGCAGTAAAAGCTGCATTTTTACCTTTAACCGGCTTAAACGGTATTTTTTGCTGCAAACAGCTTATTGCAATCGATTGCAATTTATTCTATGGTTATTCTATCCGGCATTAACCCATACAAATTATCAGCCGGTATAACATCAACAGGACGCTTCAGGAGAAAAATATGACTCCAAAACTCAACAGCATCACATCAGCACTGGTGCTGATGTGCAGCCTGCCGCTGGCAGCTCAGACTACCAATACTGAAAACAGTGATAATTCCCGTAATACGGATAATCAGATAGAACAGATCGTCGTTACCGGTAAGGCCAGCGGGATGTCTGGCCTGCGGGTAGATTCCAGCTATGCCATGACCAATGTGTCAGCAGAAAACATTACCAGACTGGCCCCGAAAAGCACTGCCGAACTGTTTACGGTGGTACCGGGTGTCTGGTCTGAAAGCTCGGGCGGTGTAGCCGGCGCTAACGTATTTGTCCGCGGCTTTCCGAGCACCGGTGACGCGCCTTACCTGACCATTCAGCTTAACGGCGCGCCAATCTTTCCGCCACCGACGTTATCATTCCTGGAAAACTCCTCTATTTTCCGGCTGGATGAGACCATCCACTTTATGGAAGGCTTACGAGGCGGTTCAACGCCGGTACTGTCTAACGGGCAACCCGGTTTAACCACTAACTTCCTGCTGAAAGAAGGCACCGAAGAAACTGAAGGGCTGGTAAAATTTTCCACTTCAAGCTACGACCTGCAACGGCTGGACGGGGTAATCAGCGGCAAGCTGGCTGACCGGCTGTATTTTATGGCCGGTGGTTATATCAGCAGCGCCGACAGTACCCGTGAAACCGGTTTTACCTCTGAAAAAGGCCATCAGTTCACCGTGAATATCACCAAAGAACTGGATAACGGCACCATCAATGTTTATACCCGCCAGACAGATGATCATGGGGTATGGCACCTGCCGGTACCGCTGAACCTGCCGGGTGTGGATAATAAATTCAGCCAGATTGGCCCGCATAACCGGCAGGGGCAGATTACCTTCGGCCCGGATAACGAAACCCGAACCTACGACTTCGGTGATGGCCGGGGCTGGAAAGGCGGTATTACCGGTGGTACTGTCGATCTGGATTTAGCTGAGGACTGGCGCCTGGCCTATCGCTTCAGCTATATCAGCGGTGAAGCCAATACGCTGGGGCTGGTGCCGGAAGGCGGTGCCGTTCAGTTGCAGGATGTAGCCGGTATTACCGGCCCGGTAACAGGTGCCGTTACCGGTACTGAATACGATGGTAATACCTATGTGCAGCAACTGGGCCGCTGGGTGGTACTGAAAGATATCGAAGCTTTTACCAATGATCTGGCGCTGAGTAAAACCACGGATAACGGTGTTTATACGCTGGGCTATTACAGTACCGATTTCTCGGTGCAGGACTGGTGGTCGATCGGTAATCAGTCGTGGCATGTGCTGCAAAGCGGTGGCGAAGCACTGCTTGGTATCGCCTGTAATACTGATCCTGAAGGCTGTGGCTGGGGTTACGATATCGACGCCACCGGCGATGGTAATACCCGTGCCGTTTACGCCGCTGCCGAATATCAGCTGAACGAACAATGGCGGGTTGATGCCGGTATCCGCCGCGAAAACCACAAAATCACTTATGTGGTAGACGAAGGGCTGACCGGTAATATCAGCAAAGCTGTTGATTATGACGAATCCAAAATTGCCTGGACCGCCGGGGTAAACTGGATGTGGCAACGCAATATGGGGATGTTCGCCCGGGTCAATAAAGGTAACAAAATGCCTTACTTTGACGACTTCCGCGATAACTTTGAGGTGTACAGTTCCGGCGACAACCTGATTAAGGAAGTTACCCAGTATGAAGTCGGTTATAAATGGGCCGAGCAGAATTACAGCCTGTATCTGACCTCATTCTTTAACGAAGTGGATGGCGAAAGCTTTGTTCCGCGGCCGGGCGCACCGGTGGAAATTCTGACCACCGAAGCACTGGGTCTGGAAATCGACTTCAACTATGTGGCCCGTAATGGTTTCTCCATCAACCTGAACTCCACGATCCAGAAAACCGAAATTACCCATCATCCGGAAGCAGACTGGGTAGGCAACCGGGTGATGCGCCAGCCGAAATGGCAACTGCGGCTGACACCGGGCTATGGTTTTGAAGTCGGCGATATGTTTGCTACGGTTTACGGTACGCTGTCTTCCGTATCAGACCGTTATGCCGACAACGGTAACGACGTTACGCTGGCAGGCTATACCAAAATCGATGCCGGGGTACAGCTGGAATTAACACCACAGCTGAGAGCCCAGCTGGCCGTCAGCAACCTGACCGATAAGGAAGGACTGACCGAAGGCGATCCGCGTAACCCTACCTCACCTAACGGCCGTTACATTATGCCGCGCAGTGTTGACTTCAGCCTGACCTATACTTTCTGATGTCCCGTGGCGGAGCCTCCCGGCTCCGCAACTTTAATACCAATCAGTTAAGCAGGAATCAGCTTACTCTAAGCTAACCGTTGAAGCCCCGGATGGGCTGACAAATTCGTCAGGAACGAATTTGAACAGCTCTGCTGGCCCGAAGGGTAAACTTCATGGATGAAGCTTATAAACCGAGCCTACAGGGAGGTATTCACGGCGTGTTAGCGTGAGTAAGGTGATGGATGCTTTAACCTTAACTGACCGACATCAACCCTGCAGCTTTACCTTTATTACAGATAGTGTATATTTGTACAGTTTAAATATATTACCCGCCGGTTCTGGAACGCTGTAATGGATAAAATCGATATTCGGGGTGCCCGCACCCATAACCTGAAAAATATTTCTCTGGAAATTCCGCGTGACAAGCTGATTGTTATTACAGGCTTATCCGGCTCCGGCAAGTCTTCACTGGCATTTGATACGCTGTATGCTGAAGGCCAGCGGCGCTATGTTGAATCTTTATCAGCCTATGCCCGCCAGTTTTTAAGTCTGATGGAAAAACCGGACGTTGATCATATTGAAGGCTTATCACCGGCCATTTCGATTGAGCAGAAATCCACATCGCATAACCCGCGCTCTACTGTCGGCACTATTACCGAAATTTACGACTACCTGCGTCTGTTGTTTGCCAGAGTAGGCGAGCCCCGCTGCCCAACTCATGATCTGCCACTGGCCGCCCAGACCATCAGCGAAATGGTAGACAAAGTTACCGAATTTCCGGCTGATACCCGGCTGATGGTGCTGGCCCCTGTCGTACAGGAACGTAAAGGCGAGCATGTTAAAACACTGGAAACCTTAGCCGCGCAGGGGTATATCCGCGCCCGGATTGATGGCGAAGTCTGTGATTTATCCGATCCCCCGACACTCGACTTACATAAAAAACACACCATTGAAGTGGTGGTTGACCGGATAAAAGTACGCGATGATATTAAACTGCGGCTGGCAGAATCCTTTGAAACCGCCCTGTCGCTGTCCGGCGGTATCGCCAAAGTGGTACCAATGGATGACCCTAAGGCAGAAGAACTGATCTTCTCTGCCAACTTTGCCTGCCCTTCCTGCGGTTATTCAATGGCAGAGCTGGAACCACGGCTGTTTTCCTTTAACAACCCGGCCGGAGCCTGCCCCAGCTGTGATGGTCTTGGTGTTAAGCAGTTCTTCGATCCTGAAAAAGTCATTGTCAGCAACGAACTCAGCTTATCCGGCGGTGCTATCCGCGGCTGGGATAAACGTAATTTCTACTACTTCCAGATGCTGAAATCGCTGTCTGAACATTATGGTTTTAAGCTGGATGTGCCTTTTTCACAATTAAGCAAAAAACATCAGGATGTTATTCTGTACGGCAGCGGTACAACGGTTATCGACTTTAAATACCTCAATGACCGCGGCGATGTCGTACTGCGCAGCCACCCGTTTGAAGGTATTCTGCCAAATATGGATCGGCGTTACCGTGAAACCGAATCCAATGCGGTACGGGAAGAGCTGGCTAAATATCTGGCAACGCAATCCTGCCCCAGTTGCAGTGGCACCCGGCTACGGGAAGAAGCCCGCCATGTCTTTATCGGTAAAACCAATCTGCCACAGGTGGTCGAGCTGTCTATCGGCGACTGTATGACATTCTTCAGAGAATTGCAGCTGATCGGTCAGAAAGCAAAAATCGCCGAAAAAGTGCTGAAAGAAATTCAGGATCGCCTGAGTTTTCTGGTTAACGTTGGCCTGAATTACCTGAACCTGTCCCGTAGCGCAGAAACCTTATCCGGCGGCGAAGCCCAGCGTATCAGACTGGCCAGCCAGATCGGAGCCGGTCTGGTTGGCGTGATGTATGTACTGGACGAACCGTCCATCGGCCTGCACCAGCGAGACAACGACCGGTTACTGGGCACACTGACTCACCTGCGGGATCTGGGTAATACGGTGATCGTGGTTGAACATGATGAAGATGCCGTACGGGCCGCTGACCATATTATCGATATCGGACCCGGTGCTGGCGTGCATGGCGGCCAGGTTATTGCCCAGGGAACCTTACAGCAGGTGATGGCAGTGCCGGAATCACTGACCGGGCAATACCTTTCCGGGGTTCGTAAAATCGAAGTGCCGGCTAAACGTACCAAACTCAGCGGCAAATGGCTGGAAGTACTCGGCGCCACAGGTAACAACCTGAAAAATGTCGATCTGGCCATCCCGGTAGGCGTCATGACCTGTATCACCGGGGTATCAGGCTCTGGTAAATCAACGCTGATCAACGACACCTTATTCCGGGTGGCTCACCGTACCCTGAATAAAGGCGAAGGCGAGCCACCGGCAGCACACCGGGAAATAAAAGGTCTGGAGCATTTCGATAAAGTTATCGACATCGATCAAAGCCCGATAGGCCGTACTCCGCGTTCAAATGCCGCTACCTATACCGGTATTTTTACCGCAGTACGCGAGCTGTTTGCCGGTACACAGGAAGCCCGTTCACGCGGTTATCAGGTTGGCCGTTTCAGCTTTAACGTTAAAGGCGGTCGCTGCGAAGCCTGTCAGGGCGACGGGGTAATTAAAGTGGAAATGCACTTCCTGCCGGATGTTTACGTTCCCTGCGATGTCTGTAAAAGTAAGCGCTACAACCGCGAAACACTGGAAATAAAATACAAAGGCAAAAATATTCACGAAGTACTGGATATGACCGTGGAAGACGCGCTGAACTTCTTCGAAGCCATTCCGGCAGTAAACCGCAAACTGCAAACTCTGATGGATGTCGGCCTGTCTTATATCAAACTGGGACAGTCAGCCACCACCTTATCCGGCGGTGAAGCCCAGCGGGTAAAACTGGCCCGTGAACTGAGCAAACGCGACACCGGCCAGACGCTGTATATTCTGGATGAACCCACCACCGGCCTGCATTTTTACGATATTCAGCAACTGCTGAACGTACTGCACCGCCTGCGCGATCATGGCAACAGTATCGTGGTGATCGAACATAACCTTGATGTGATTAAAACTGCCGACTGGATTGTAGACTTAGGCCCGGAAGGCGGCAGCGGCGGCGGCAAGATCCTGATTGCCGGCACCCCGGAGCAGGTAGCAGACTGCGATAAGTCCTATACCGGTAAGTATTTAAAGCCGTTGTTGAATATGTAACACCATTAAGCCGGCAGAGGTAACTGGTTGTTTATCAGATAAGTGCTTAGCGCATAACGATACACCTGACTATTGCCCGCCTGCTTAAACAACACATACTCTGCGCTTAGTTCACACAGCCACTGGCTCACACACTGTGGCTGTGTATCAGTAAATGCCAGGGGCGAGAACACACCAGTACAGAGTCTGTGCTGTTCGTCCCGTGCAGAGCAATATTCAAAAACTTCAACCCCGGCAGTTCTCATGGCAGAACCAAGCTGCTGGGTTTGTGCATAGGAAACCGGATCTGTTAACGCGGCATAAAAATCAGCAAAAGGCGGTTGGTGCAACCTGATCCCATGCCCGGACCGGTAACCGACCCCAAACAAAGTATGCTCAGAACGCAAGCTGGCTTTAGGCGCCATACCGGCCATTGAGTACCAGAAAATAAAACGATAAAAAGCCGATTCCGCCAGAGTTACCTCAACTGAACTGCCACCGTAGAAAATACCGGGTTCATGTACCCGCCCAAAACGGGAACCCCACTTTAACGGCGGATAGCGAAATGGTGTTTTCAGCAGATAATGCAAATCAGCGGCTGGTTCAGGACAGGCCGGTTTGACATTTTCCAGCATTTGTTCCAGTAATGCCTGTTCTGCCAATGTATCGACATAGCTGAGGGTGGCAACCTGTTCCTGACTTTCCACCAGCCGGAATATACGGCCAGATAATGGCATAATCCGGTGCTCTCCGTTGCACAGCTGCCAAATCATTAAATCTTGCCCCGGACCGCATCCACAAACTGCAATACCTGCATCAGGCCATGCACACTTTGCACCTGCTGTGCCGGAATGCCTCCGGTAACATTATTGGGGGTCTGCATAAAATGACGGATCCAGTCTTTATCACCACCAGCCAGTGCAAACACAGCTCTGGCAACCCGGATCAGTAATAACGCCAGTTCACCATGCTTGGATGCCGGATCCAGTACCAGATTTTGCTTTAAACGACTGACAGCAGTGCGATGTATTCCCAGTACAGCCGCCAGCTCAGCCTGCTTCAGTCCCAGTTGTTCTGCGGCTCTGAGCACAGCTTTTGCCAGCACGACCTCTGGCTGGGGAACATATTGTGGTATCGCGGTCATATCACACCTCAAATGTGCTATTTGCACAAATAATAGCAAATATGTGAAAAAATGACCAATACCAATATAGCTTATCTAAAACGTGGGGAGAAATCTGATTCAGGCCGCTTTTTCCAGTGAAGCCATTAATGCCGCCAGATACGTTATCTTCTCATTAGTAAGCTGGCGGTAGTCAAAATAAGGCGATACCAGCACTTTATGGTATCGGTCAATCGCAAATTCGTGGCTTAACCATTCAAACTGGCAGTTTAATCCGGCATCTAAACATTTTCTGGCATAAGTGCGCCCGGCAATCAGGTGAATAGTCTCTGTGCGTCCGGTGATATCTGGCAGGCTGAACAGCAGTGCGGTACCACTGTGTTGTTGCAGTAAATGCTGATCCCGGTACTGTTGCCAGCTTACCGCCTGCTGCGAAAAAGCAAACTGTGCCGGATGTAATGCAAACAGCAGCTTGGCATAAACATTAAACAGCTTACGCCAGCCGTTACCACAATGGCTGTTAATAATATCGATGTCGGCAGGCTGTAATGCCTGAATATGCTGTAAGTCCTGATACTGCGGCATAGGTGGCCGGTTTTCAACATATACCGCTATTACCGGATTACGCTCTCCAAAACCATATGCCATCAGCGTTGTTCTCTTATCACAACCAGCCCAGATTAATCATCTTCCTGTCCGGTATCCGCATGCGTATGCTGCGGCTCGTCAATAACGGTCTGAGGTGATTCAAGATGCTGCTCTATCGCTGCTTTTAATCGCTGCGGCTGAGTGGAGCCAAGCCGGATGATCTGGCCATTTTGCAGCATCAGCTCAACCGCCTGTGAGCCTGCGACACTGTACAGCACACCATCACCGTTTTTAATCAGCCGGACGCCCCAGCCGTGATACCAGGCACTTTGCACAATACTGACCGATACAATATCTGCAAATGCGACCTGTTTTTTTACCAGCCCGATACCCAGCAACCAGCTGACGCCTTTGGTGTCTACGGTTATCTTAAGGCGGAAGAACAGCAGCAATACAAAAGCCACAATAAGAAACGCCAGTTCGGCACCTTGTTTACCATGTTGCAACGCAAAGAAAACCAGTGCGCTGACCGTAAAAAAGATACTGAAAAAAATCAGGCTGTACTGGGTATGACGATAAAAAGCAGATTCAGACATGGGTATGATCTTTCATAATGTTTGGCAGACAGGCATCCTGGCATTATTGCAGCCGGATGCCTGCAATGATAAAGCTTATTCGCCGGCGTCTTTGCTCAGCAGGTAATTAACCAGCTCGCCCAGTTCTTTATCGATGTTACGCTGGTTCAGGTTGGCATTATTAATTTTATATTTGCCATTAACTACCAGTGTTGGCACACCAGTCAGTACCCGTTTTTCAGCCAATTCATCCTGCTCTTTTTTCATCTGTCTGACAGCACCCATCACAGAGAAGCTTCTCATGGCCTTATCGTATTCAGCGCCATCAATATCATAAATCATCACCAGATTACGAATATCAGCTTCATTTGTGAACGGTGCGCGGTTACGGTGGATCTGGTTAAAAATCGCAGTGGAAATCTGATCGCCTTTACCCATATTTTTTGCCACCAGATAAGTACGGGCTAAGGCATTCTGTAACTCCGGCGACGCCGCCCGGATAAAATCCACATGCACTTTTTTAAACTCTGTTCCGGCTGGCAGATCCTGGGCCAGACGCTGTACAATCGGCTCAAAAGCATAACAACCGCCACAGTAAAATGAGAAAAACTCTTTTACTTCCGGTTTGGCGGTAGGCTCTTCTGCGATCACATCATAATGCTTACCCTGTTCAAACTTATCAGCACATGCAGCTAACGGAAACAACAGCACAGCCAGCAATACGGGAAGAAACTTTTTCATTTCCAATGATCCTTTAATACGTTACATACTATACAGATGCAGCTTAACAAAAACTCGGTTCTCTGACAGCCTTAACTGCAATTAATTCAGCCAATATAACGACCAGGGCGGTAATTCATCGCAATTATCATATTCAGGATAATAGCGCCGGCAACGGAAGCCAGTAACATCACAGGGGTTACAACAAACAAAGACGCCAGCACAATGGTAACGTCTATCACCATTTGTAATTTTCCGGCCCGGATACCATAGCGCTCCTGTATAAACAGGGTCAGGATATTCACCCCTCCCAGACTACAGCGGTGCCGGAATAATACAATTAATCCAAGACCAATCAGTAAACTGCCGAACAGCGTTGCATAGACCGGTTGCAGATGATCAAAATGAATAAACAGCAGATGGAAATCAGAAAACACCGACACCAGAGCCACAGCGCAAAACGTTTTCAGGGTAAAACGCCAGCCCATCCTGATCATCGCCAGATAGTAAAATGGCAGGTTAACAATAAAGAAAACCGTACCAAAAGAAATATTGGTCATATAGTGAATAAGAAACGCCAGCCCGACCGTGCCACCGGTCAGGGCACCCGCCTGACGCAACATAATAATGGCGAAGGAAATCATCAGCGTACCGGTCACAATGGCCAGAATATCTTCCAGCACAGTATGCGAAAGTTTTTCTACGGTAATGGTATTGTTCATTAAAAACTGACTCTCAATTATCTGTCTGCAGGCCATGCTGTTAACGCAATGCCTGATCAATAAAATGCAACAGGCCGGGCTGATTAATACCAGCACCGGCCAATAGGGTGTTACCTTAACCTGTATTATGTACTCAGCGGCCTGCGAAGAATTTATTACTTTGCGACACGCTGTTATCCGGCTTGTCCTGCTCCTGCACCGTAAAGCGGATATCCAGAATACGTTTATCCACTGTATACGGATCAAGTGACAGACTGATAGGCACGCTCATACTATCGCCACCATGAATCGTTACCTGCTGCGGCCCAATCCAGAGAATATCTTTCACCCCACTGACACTTAAATCATAAGTTTTGTCATGCTGGGATTTATTAATAATATTCAGCGTATAGGTATTCTCAATTAACCCTTCCGAGGTCTCACGGAACAGGGCGCCACGGTCACGGATAATATCCATTTCCAGCGGTACCCGGCTGTACAGTGTGTAAGCAAAAGCGCCGGACACAGTTAATAACACCAGAAAATACCCTACCAGCTTGGAGCGCAGTATTTTTGTGGTTTTTCCGGCCAGGCTATGTTCGGTAGTATAACTGATCAGACCTTTGGGGTAATTCATTTTTTCCATAGTATCGTCACAGGCATCGATACAGGCACCACAGTTTATACACTCGTACTGCAGACCATTGCGGATATCGATGCCGGTAGGGCACACCTGCACGCACAACTGGCAGTCGATGCAGTCTCCCAGGCCTTTTTCCTTGTACTCAGTATCCTTACGTGAACGCGGACCTCTGTTTTCACCGCGTTTCTCGTCATATGCCACGGTAAAGGTATCTTTATCAAACATTGCCGACTGAAAACGGGCATAGGGACAAATATGAGTACACATAATTTCCCGCATCCAGCCGGCATTACCATAAGTGCAGAAGGCAAAAAACAGCACTGAGACGGTGGCCCAGAATCCGGCATCCAGAGTCAGGAAATCAATAAACAATGGTGCAACCGGTGTAAAATAGCCGACAAAAATTAATGCCGTTAACGTGGCAAATGCCAGCCAGCACACATGGGTCAGGATCTTTTTCCAGATTTTACCGGCCGTCCACGGGCTTTGATCCAGCTTCATCCGCTGGTTACGGGTCCCCTGGATCTTTTCTTCAAACCACATAAAAATAAATGTCCAGACGGTTTGCGGACATAAATAACCACACCACACCCGGCCATAAAATGTGGTGACAAAGAACAACGCATAAGCCGCAATAATAAAAATCCACGCCAGAATCGTGAAATCCTGCGGCCACAGCGTCAGAGAAAATATCGTAAATTTTTGCTCGGCAATATCCAGCAATATTGCCTGTTTCCCGTTATATTGCAGCCACGGCAGCAACATAAAAAGACCCAGAAAGATAAAACCGATATTACGCCGTAAATTCTGATGCAAACCTTTTACAGCGCGCACATAAATACGGTCCCGCGAGCTGTAAGTAACGTTATTCTGTTCAGGTGAATACACCTGCACAGGAATATTTCTGATATCAATTTTCTGTTGTTCTGCTTTTTGTTGATCCACAACCGGCCTCATACCACTTGTCTTTGCAGGCTGTTATTATAACAGTCTTGTCTATTTATTATTTGATATAAAATAAAGCAACATCTATGCCTTCCCCCGGATTCTGTTACCCCCGGCAGCTTTTTAACGTTTTATCATTACCTTTGCGGCCCTCTTAGCCACAGACCCAACATCAAACCGTAAACTAACGTTACAGGCCACCCCAAAAATGACAACAAGGTTTACACCAAAATACTGACCACAGACAGCGCCGGTGCGAAGTAATCAGTAATCAGGTACAATGACTTCAGGTATTTTCAGCAGCGACGGAGAAACAGCATGCGGGTATGCGGTATAGACATAAAAGGCAGTGAGGCAATTATCTGTCTGATGACATTAAAAGACGGTTTATTTGAATTACCCGACTGCCGGCAAGTACGTTTCGCGCTGACTAAAGATCAGGATGCAGACAGCATCCGGAAATTTCAGTTTATCTTTCGTAAGTTTATTGAAGACTACCAGATAAAGCAGCTGGTAATAAAAGAAAGACCACAAAAGGGTAAATTTGCCGGAGGTGCCGTTGGGTTTAAAATTGAAGCGGCTTTACAACTACTCGAAAACTGCCCGGTACATATTATATCCGGCGCAGAACTCAAAGAGCAGCTAAAACGCCATCCAATGCCGATAGACTTCAAAAGCACCGGGCTAAAAGCCTTTCAGGAAACCGCCTTTACCACAGCTTATGCTTTTCTGATTAACTGAAATGACTTTCCCACAAAATATCAGGCTGTTACCGCGCAGATAACAGCCTGAGCATAATACTAACGCAATAACCGGCGCCAGCCGGCAAAACCAAGCATAAGCAGCATCAGAAAACCGGTACTGCCACCGCTGCTGCCATCATCCACTTCCTGTATCAGGGTATTTGGCTTAGGATTCAGGCTGTCAGCTGTAGTATTCCGGCTCTCCACCACGGTAATGCTTTCAATAGTCACCAGATTATCCGCTGTCAGGGCCTTATTATCGTCCCGGTCGTCCTGAGTGTAATTTCTAAGCGGCAGATCCGAAATGCCGGTGAAATTGAAACGGCTTAACTTAGCAATGGCATCAACGACTTCCATGCCCTGGGCATCAATATAGCCAAATACACTGAAACCGCCGTTCTGCAAATCAAGATTACCGCTGTTATCTGCCAGATTCACAAACCACTGATTGGTCGCACTATTGGGGTTGCCGCCTACTTTTGCCATAGCTACCGTACCCCGCACATTTGATAATTTAGGTTCGTTCGCTATGGCGGCGTTATTCTTTACCGGTAGTAAGGGCAAAGCATTCTGAAACGTAAAACCACCGCCCTGAATCACAAAACCAGGCACCGAACGATGAAAAACGGTGCCGTCATAGGTTTCGTTATTCACATACCCCAGAAAATTCTGCACTGTAACCGGGGTGGTTTTATCAAACAGGTTAATCTCAAAATCGCCCATATTGGTTTTAACCTGAACAATGGTCGCTTCTGATACTGCACTGAACGCCAGACAGCTAGTCAGCAACAGAGTGTAAATTTTTTTCATGGATCCTCCGGGAACATCACACGCCCAGAGCATAAGACAGCCAGAATCTGCAAATCCAGTGCTATTACACTTAATAACCATTTACCACATTTGCTTACGAACAATCAGTTTAACCGGAACATGGTAATCTGTGCTTTCAACACGCTGGCAATGCTTTCCAGCTTACTGACGACCTGGCTGTTCTGCTGCATAATATCTGATGTATCACGCGACATAGTTGCAATCTGCTCAACATGCGATGCAATTTCTGTTGCAGATGCTGACTGGCGGGCCGTTACCTGAGTCACTTCCTGCACATTTTCCAGAGAATGCACGGCCTGCCGGTGAATATCCTGCAGCATAACCGCAGCATCATTTGCCAGGGACAACCCCTGTTGCACCTTAGGTACAGCCGTTTCCATAGACTGTACAGAATGCAGTGTTTCGTCCTGCACCTGCTGAATCATACTGGCAATTTCAGTAGTGGCATGGCTGGTGCGTTCTGCCAGTTTACGTACTTCGTCAGCAACTACCGCAAAACCGCGGCCAGATTCTCCGGCACGGGCGGCTTCAATCGCGGCATTCAGTGCCAGCAGGTTGGTTTGTTCTGCAATACCGCGTATTACGCTGGCAATACCGGCGATTTGCTGCGAACTTTGCTGCAAAGTACCGATTTTCTCTGCTGAGCTGACCACCATTTTCACAACATCATTCATTTCTGCGGCTGCATTTCTGACCAACAACTGTCCCTGCTCTGACAACTGTACGCTTTGTGCAGAGTGCTGTTCAGTTTGCTGCATAATAGCGGCAATCCCGCTGATACCGGTGCTTACTTCATCAATTTTGCCGGCAGATAATGCAGACGCTACCGCTTGTTGCTCTGTTGCCTGTAATGCTTCGCGTGACGAATGCCCAAGTTGCACTGCACCGGCCGATAGCTCTGCTGCGGCACTGATCACTTTGTCCATCACTTCGCGTAAGCGGGCCTGCATACTGATTACCGCCCCCAGCATGCTGTCCGGTTCAGATACGGTAATCTCCGGACGTAAATCACCGCTGGCTATCCGGCCAACAATAGCCGCCACTTCTGCCGGTTCACCACCCAGAGATGATTTAAGGTAACGGATAGTTTTCCAGGCAATCGTCATTGCTATCAGCAACGCCAGGGCATTTAACCCCAGCAGCCAGACCGGAAATGAGTTGACCAGTTGATGTGCTTTCAGCGTTTCCTGCTGGTTCTGCTGTTCCTGGTAATCAATAAAGGCATTAATACTGGCCAGCCAGTCAATAAAAGCCAGCCGGGCCTGTTGCAATAAAATGGCAGTGGCCTGAGGCGTATTACCGGCCAGTTTAGCGTCTATAACCTGCTTAATCAGCGGTGTGGTATGGCGTTCCTGCTGATGAATACGCTCCAGCAGCTGTTTATCTAAACTTGAGGGCTGTTCACCGAAGATCCGATCCAGTGGTATTCTGGCGTTCTGGTATTTTCTGTCCAGTTCAGCAATATCTGCCACCGCCTGCTGTAATCCGGTGGTATTTTCCAGCAGAATAACATCACGCAGAATAATGGCTCTGTCATGCACACTTCCTCTGAAATCAATAGCATAACGCTGTTTTACGGCGTTAACGTCTGAAATCTGCTTCAGCGTACTGTTTACATAAGCCACTCTCTGAATACTGAATAAGCTCAGTCCCAGCATCAGCAGTAATACAATGCCAAAACCCCAGATTAAACGTCCTGCCACGGTTAATGTTTTACCTTGCGTCATACTGTTACTCCTGATCATAACGGGAATAACAGGCAGTATATTTTCGCAGATACACTAACTGAAGTGATAAGAATTGATTTACCTAATCAGATAAAGAGATTAAACATGCTAAACCGGCCCGGTGATTTATAACAGCAGCCAGCCAAGCACAAAGCTGATAAAAAATACCGGTAGCGACCATAAATGAAATTCGCGCCATAACCCCGGTTGTTTTGCCAGCCGCAGGGCAATCAGATTCGCCAGCGAACCAACCACAATACCAAAGCCGCCGACACTGGCGCCCCAGCTTAATGCCCGCCAGTCATCTGAAAAATGTTGCATAAAGATTGCGGCCGGTACATTGGAAATAAGCTGAGAAATTAACGCTGTGGCAGTATAGTCACTGCCCGGCAGGGTTTGCAGAGTATTAACCCACTCCGCCATGACCGGTAAACGGGCTAGCAGCCCCAGATCAACAAACATCAGCGTAAATACCAATAGCAGCAGCCAGTCAATGCCCCACAGCACCTGACGGCAGCACAGCAAATATCCGCAAAAAATCAGCACCGCAGCCTCAGGAGCAAAACCATACTCCATTGCGACAATAAACAAAGGGTAGCCGAGCAGTGAGCAACGGAATAACCAGGGACGGGCAGGTTTCGTATCCCAGGCGGTGCTGAACCTTAATACCGCCGGAGAAAAAGCCTGCCATGTAAAAAGCAGCAAAACAGCCATCAGCAATACCGTAAGAGGGGCCATCATCAGCATAAATTGCCCGAACGAATAACCCGATGCCTGCCACAACAGCAAATTCTGCGGATTACCCACCGGGCTGACAGCAGAACCGGCATTAACCGCCAGCGCCAGAAATATCACCAGCCGGCCAACGGGCACACCGGTCAGTTTAGCGACACTCAGGCAGACAGGCACCAGAATAAACAGCGCTACATCATTGGTGACAACGGCAGAAAGCAAAGCCGCAAACATCACCAGCGTCAGCGCAACAGCCCTCAGCGAATAACTGCGGCTGACTAATCCGCCAGCAAAACGGGTCAGATAACCGCTGTCTTCCAAACCCCGGCTCAGTAACATTAAACCCGCCAGTGCCGTCAGTGTATGCCAGTCTATAAATCCGGGTAATTCGGGCACCAGTTCAGGCTGCCGCCACAGCAATGGGATCAGAGCCAACATCAAGATCAACAGCAACAAATCTTCAGATAAACGGGACAAGACCAAACGTAAAGACGGCATAACACCCCTGATGAACCACAAAGCCAAGAGCTGGCATTTAAACTTACTGAATACAGAAAGACAAGTCGCCATTTTTGGCCTGAAAGTTTAAATTTAAATAAAATTTATTTCAGTTCAAAAGGTTAATGGCTCACTTACTGACCAATTCACAACCATTCCTGATACTTTATATTACCTTTTTTTACATCAGATATGGCTGATATCAGCT
>JARXRR010000155.1:0-797 GCA_033792355.1 Chromatiaceae bacterium AAb-1 | reverse complement strand
CACCTTAACATCAACGGCCTGCTGGACAATACCGGCGGCACCCTGATGGCCACCACCACCGGTGGCAGCACGGCTATCATTGCACAGCAACTGGACAATACCCGGGGCACGGTTGCCGCCAACGGCAGCGGCCTGGCGATGACCACCGGTACGCTGACCAATACCCAGGGCAATATCCTGCAAGCCGGGGCGGGGTTACTGCAAATCGATGCCACCATGCTTTCCAACAGCAGCACCGACCTGCAAGCCAACGGCCGGATAATCAGCAACGGCGCGATAGACTTAAACCTGACAAGTGCCCTGCACAACAGCGGCCTGATATCCGCCGCCCAGGTATTGGATATCGCGGCCCCAACTATCACCAACAGTGGCAGGGGGCTCTTAGGCAGCCGCAATGGCGCCGTGGTGATAGACGCCACCACGCTGACCAACAGTGCCACGATAAGCGGTGCCACCGCCACGGAGCTTACCACCACCACGCTCAATAACCGGGACGGCACAATACAGTCCGATGGCACGGTGACGATTAATACCAATCAGCTGACCACCGGCACCATTACCGGCCAGGCTATCCTGGCCACCGTCAGCAGCAATTTAACGATTGGCAGCCAGGAGCAATTACAGGCGACCCACAACCTGGTGCTGAACACCAGCGGCAGCCTGACCAACAGCGGCAGCATTATCAGCGGCAACCAGCTGCAGCTGAGCAGCAGCCATCTTACCAACCAGCAAAGCGGCGTGATTAAAGCCGGTAACCGCGGCACCGTCACCACCGGTACGCTGACCAACCTCGGCAC
>JARXRR010000012.1:0-65298 GCA_033792355.1 Chromatiaceae bacterium AAb-1 | reverse complement strand
GGATTATGATAGATATTACTCAATATTCTGGATCTGCTCTCTCATCTGCTCAATAAGCACCTTCAGCTCTACTGCGGCATTGGTGATCTCGGTGCTGATGGCTTTGGATGACAGGGTATTGGCTTCGCGGTTAAACTCCTGCATCATAAAATCCAGTCTTCTGCCGCAGGCACCGCCTTTTTTCAGGGTGTGGCGGGTTTCTTTGATATGGGCTTCCAGGCGATCAAGTTCTTCTGCCACGTCGGATTTCTGAGCCAGAAATGCCATTTCCTGTTCCAGGCGGCTTTGATCCAGTTCTGCTTTTATTTCTGCCAGACGGCTGGTGATGCGGTCACGCTGCCATTGCATTGCCTGTGGCAGATGGGCTTTTACAAAAGCGACTTGCTCGCCAATGGCGGTAAGGCGGTCCTGAATCATCTGTTCTATTGCGGCACCTTCGCGGCCGCGGCCGGCCAGAAAATCCTGCATAGCGGTATCAAACCCGGCCAGCAGTTCGGCTTGCAGGGTATCGATATCTTCGGCCTGAGTTTCCATGACGCCGGGCCAGCGCAGAATATCAGCAATGTTAATTTGAGCTCGTGGTTCCTGCGCCAGTAAGGTGTTGGCACTTTGCAGCAACTGGGTGGCAAAGGCTTCGTTGAGTTTTAATTCGCCACTGGCCTGATTGGCGTTGTATTTTAAGCTGACTTCAATTTTACCGCGGTGTAGCGCATTACGCAGTTTGTCACGCAGCAGGCTTTCCAGGCCACGGAATTGCTCCGGCAGGCGGAAATAACTTTCCAGATAACGCTGGTTTACTGAACGGATCTCCCACAGGGCGCTACCCCAGTCAGCTTTGGTTTCATGGCGGGCGAAGGCAGTCATACTATGGATCATGTTCAGTGTTCCGGCTGATAAATAAAATGCGAGTATACCTGAGTTAGCGGTAAAACAGGAAGGATAGCAGGTTTAAAGCAGTGAACTTGATAGCCCTGAATGAAGATAACCCCTATAATACCGGGCATATTTTTCAGCAGGAGAAGCACCCATGCGTCCAAGCGGCAGAACAGCCAGTCAAATCCGTCCTATTTCTTTTACCCGTCAGTTTACGGCACATGCCGAAGGTTCAGTACTGGTCGAGTTTGGTAACACCAAAGTCATTTGTACTGCCAGTGTGGTGGAAGGTGTACCGCGTTTTATGAAAGGTCAGGGCAAGGGCTGGATTACCGCCGAGTATGGTATGTTGCCCCGGGCAACGCATACCCGTAATGACCGCGAAGCCGCCAGAGGTAAACAAGGTGGCCGTACGATGGAGATTCAGCGGCTGATTGGCCGGGCGCTGCGTACCGCGGTGGATTTGAGCCTGCTGGGTGAAAATACCATTACCATTGACTGTGATGTGATTCAGGCTGATGGCGGCACCCGTACTGCTTCTATTACCGGCGCCTGTGTAGCACTGGTTGATGCCCTGAATTTTATGCGTGCTAAAGGCATTATTAAAACTAACCCGCTGAAATTTATGGTTGCTGCGGTATCTGTTGGTGTGTATCAGGGAACGGCAGTGGCTGATCTGGATTATGCCGAAGATTCAAATGCTGAAACTGATATGAACCTTGTAATGACCGAAACCGGTAAGGTGATTGAAATTCAGGGTACTGCAGAAGAAGCGCCTTTCAGCTTTGAGGAAATGCAGCAAATGCTGGATCTGGGACGTCATGCTATCCGTGAAATTATCGACGAACAGAAACGTGTGCTGGCATAAGGGCAGGATGGCAGATGAAAGCATTTCAACGGGAATTTATTGAGTTTGCGTTATCACGTAATGTGCTGAAGTTTGGTCAGTTTACGCTGAAATCCGGCCGGATCAGCCCGTATTTCTTTAATGCCGGTTTGTTTAATACCGGTGGTGATCTGGCAAAGCTGGGGCGCTTTTATGCCGCAGCATTACAGGATGCCGGTGTTGAATTTGATGTGCTGTTTGGCCCGGCTTATAAAGGCATCCCTATTGCGACAACCACAGCGGTAGCGCTGGCCGATCATTTTAACCGTGATGTGCCTTATTGTTTTAACCGTAAAGAAGCTAAAACGCACGGTGAAGGCGGTAATCTGGTTGGTTCACCATTACAGGGCCGGATTATGCTGGTAGATGATGTTATAACCGCAGGTACGGCCATTCGCGAGTCTATGCAATTGATTCAGGCGCAAGGCGCAACATTATCTGGTGTACTGATTGCGCTGGATCGCCAGGAGCGCGGGCAGGGTGAGCTGTCAGCAATCCAGGAAGTGGAACGGGATTTTAATACCAGGGTTATTTCGATTATCAGCCTGCCGGATTTAATCAGTTATCTGGCTGATAAACCTGAGCTGGCAGAGCATCTGGAAGCGGTTAAGGCTTACCGGGCGCAGTATGGTATTAATTAATTTCTGAGTGTGGTGGCGTACCGGCTGCAACGCTTGTTGTGCTCGCCGCAGCAACTCGTTCGCTGGTGCTCTCTCAGACACTCTGCGGCTGTGCAACAAGGTTCCAGCCGTTATTAAACACAGCAGAGATAACAGCTTATGAATAAACCTAACGGTACCGGTATCGGCAGAATTTTCAAAGCCGCGAAATGTTCTATGCAAGGCTTTGCCGCCAGTTGGGAGCATGAGTCTGCTTTCCGGCAGGAAGCCATACTGGCATTGCTGTCTATTCCTCTGGCAGCCTGGCTGGCAACATCTGTCAGTCAGTTTGCGTTGTTAGTCAGTGTCTGGGGGCTGGTGCTGATTGTCGAACTGCTGAATTCTGCTATTGAAACGCTGACTGATCGGGTCAGCCTGGAGCGTCATGAGCTTTCAGGCCGGGCCAAGGATATGGGTTCGGCAGCAGTGTTTGTGTCTCTGATTATTGTGGCCCTGGTCTGGGGCAGTGCGTTATATGAGAGATTTTTATAAGAAACAGCCTGCCGGTTCTGCTGGTCAGTAAGATGGCAGGCTGTATACGTATTCAGTGGCAAAGGTCAGTTAAACAATGCCTGCTGCATAAATTGCCACTGGTTAGCCCATTGAGCCGTTGGCTGGCGTTTAAAACCTGAGCGGACAAACTGCATAATTTTGCCTTCGCAGGTTGCCAGCAACAGATTAGCCAGTTCGCCTTCGTCAATCGCAAAGCCTTTACCTTCCCGCAATTTCCGCTCGCGCAGGCATTGTTTAAGCTGAGTTTCCAGCTTTTCAAACAGTGCTGCCACCCGTTCCAGTAAACGTTCCTGTTCACCTTGCAGCGCATCTCCCGTCAGGATACGGCACATACCGGGATTGCGCTCTGCAAAAATCAGAATCAGCTGCATAATCAGGGTGGTGCGTTCTGCGGTGTCTTTATGTTCTTCCAGAATAGAGTTAATTCTGGAAAGCAGGGTATCTTCAATAAATTCAATCAGCCCTTCAAACATCCGGGCTTTGCTTGGAAAATGCCGGTACAGGGCAGCTTCAGATACCCCGACCTGTGCTGCCAGTGCTGCGGTAGTGATACGCTGGCCATTACTGTTTTCCAGCATTGCAGCCAGAGCCTGTAGTATATCTTCTTTTCTGTTGCTGCTACGTGGTGCTGCCATAGAGTTTCCTGTTACAACTAAAAACGGAAAATGACCAGAGAACGGGGTTATCAGCTGCGTCCTGAGTGTCCGAACCCACCTTCGCCGCGCTCACTTTGATCAAAGCTGCTGACAAGGTTAAATTCTGCCTGTACTACTGGCATAAACACCAGTTGAGCGATACGGTCACCAGGTTGAATGGTGAAGCTGTCTGCTCCCCGGTTCCATACTGAGACCATCAGTTCTCCCTGATAATCAGAGTCGATTAGCCCGACCAGATTACCCAGCACAATACCGTGTTTATGCCCGAGCCCGGAACGGGGCAAAATGGTGGCACATAAATTTGCATCGCCGATATGAATTGCAAGGCCGGTTGGGATTAATGCGGTTTTCCCTGCTTCCAGCATCAGACTGCTGTCCAGACAGGCTCTCAGATCAAGGCCGGCAGATCCCGGCGTTGCATAAGCCGGTAGCGGAAAATCTTTGCCAACACGGGGATCAAGAATTTTAATATCGATAGCTTTCTTCATTGTTAAGGCTTAACTCTGTTGTAATGGGTAATGATGTTTTCCAGAATCTGTTGTGCCAGATGAGACTTATCCTGTGCCGGCAGGGACAGTTCTCCATCCTGCCAGAACAGGGTGACAGCATTATGATCGCTGTTGAATCCGAGTTCCGGCTGCGACACATCGTTGGCGCAGATCATATCAAGGTGCTTTTTCTGGCGTTTTTGTCTGGCATAGGCTGCAACATTCTGGGTTTCAGCAGCAAAACCTACCGTGAAAGGGCGTTTAGCTGTCAACGCTGCCACAGCGGCAATAATGTCAGGGTTTTTCAACAGCGCCAGCTGAGTGGTGTCGCTGTTGTCGGTTTTCTTTAGCTTTTCTTTGGCAATGTCAGCCACACGATAATCTGCTACCGCCGCACAGCCGATAAAAATATCGGAACTGACGGCCTGGGCAAGTGAAGCATCATACATTTGCAGTGCTGTAGTGACATCTATACGTTTTACCATTGCAGGTGTATCGAGGCTGACAGGGCCGCTGATCAGGGTAACATCAGCGCCTGCTTTTGCTGCTGCTGCTGCCAGCGCAAAGCCCATTTTGCCGGAACTATGATTGGAAATATAACGCACCGGATCGATTGCTTCCCGGGTCGGGCCGGCGGTAATGGTAATTCGCAGCCCTGTCAGGGATTGCTTTGGTTGTAGCAGGTTTTCTGCTGCGGCAACCAGTTCAAGCGGTTCCAGCATGCGTCCTGCACCAATATCGCCACAAGCCTGGCTACCTGCTGCCGGGCCCAGAATGTGAATTTTATGTTCTTTTAGTGTTGATAAATTCTTTTGTGTTGCTATATTACGGTACATCTGCTGATTCATTGCCGGAGCAACGGCAACCGGGGCTGCGCTTGCCAGTACGCAGGTAGTGAGTAAATCGTTAGCGATACCATGTGCTATCCGGGCGATGACATCGGCAGAAGCGGGGGCTATTAAGATCAGCTCGGCCCATTTGGCCAGCTCAATATGACCCATAGCGGCTTCTGCGGCGGGATCCAGTAAGCTGGTACTGACCGGGTTGGCAGAAACCGCCTGTAATGTCAGTGGCGTAATAAATTGCTGGGCAGCGTCTGTCAGTATAACGCGTACGTCTGCGCCCCGTTCCTTTAAGCGCCGTACCAGATCGGCACTTTTATACGCAGCGATGCCACCGCTGATACCCAGAAGGATACGTTTTTCCGCTAAAGTCTGCTGCATGTTACTCGCCTGAGCAGGAAGATATTGGGCATAAGATAACACGGAAAGCAAAAATCGGCATCATTCAGGGAGTATTCAGATGAGTATCAAGCATTGGCCTGATTCTGAACGACCACGTGAAAAGCTTTTAAAAATGGGGGCTGCAGCATTATCTGATGCTGAATTGCTGGCTATTTTCCTGCGTACCGGTGTCGCAGGAATGGATGCGGTAACGCTGGCCCGGTATTTACTGAATCAGTTTGGTTCCCTGAATCATCTGATGGCCGCCGAACAGTATGATTTTTGCCGGGGCAGGGGGCTTGGCCAGGCAAAATATGTGCAGCTTAAAGCGGTACTGGAACTTAGCCGGCGTCATTTGCAGCAGCAACTGGAACGGGAGGCGGTATTTACCGAACCACAGCATGTAAGAAATTATTTATTACAAAGCCTGCGACATGAAAAACGGGAAGTATTTATGCTGCTTTACCTTGATAATCAGCATCGTCTGATTAAAGCAGAACCGCTTTTTTCCGGCACTATTGATGCTTCTCCGGTGTATCCCCGTATTGTAGTTCAGCGTGCTTTGGCGCATAATGCCGCCGCCGTTATTCTGGCTCATAATCACCCCTCCGGGGTAGCAGAACCGAGCCGTGCTGACAGAGCAATAACGGAACGCCTTAATCAGGCTATGGCACTGGTAGATATTAAGGTGTTAGATCACTTTGTGGTAGGCGATACCGAAGTAATCTCGTTTGCTGAACGCGGCTGGTTATAGGCACTGTTAAACATGCCTGCAGGATCTGCTGCCTGTAAATTTAATTCACTTGAATTTAAGCTTTGTTTCGTGTATAAATTGCGCCCTCTTTATTTGGGGCACCTTCCTTGGCCAGAAGGGTGACAGTAAGCTCGAGCTGAAGTAATTTTGGAGAAATATTGACATGTCTAGAGTATGCCAAGTAACTGGCAAAGGTCCGATGGTTGGTAACCGTCGTTCGCACGCCAACAACGCAACTAAGCGCCGTTTCCTGCCTAACCTGCAAACTCACCGTTTCTGGGTTGAAAGCGAAAATCGTTTTGTCACTTTACGCACTTCTACCCGTGGCATGCGTATTATTGATAAGAAAGGTATTGATGCTGTTCTGGCCGAAGTTCGTGCCAACGGTCATAAAGTATAAGGAATAAGAGAATGCGCGATAAGATTCGTTTAGTTTCTTCTGCAGGTACTGGTTTCTTCTATACTACGACCAAGAACAAACGTACCATGCCAGAGAAAATGGAAATTAAAAAGTTCGATCCTAAAGTGCGTCAGCACGTGATTTTCAAAGAAGCGAAAATCAAGTAATCGACGATAAAAACCCGGCCAGAGCCGGGTTTTTGCTTTTTCAGACCACACTACGCTACTATACTCCGGTCAGTTATTTTACCGACAGGTGCCTTCTATGCTGAAACTTTCCCGCCGTGGCTGGAATAATGTACTGATTTTTGTGGTACTGATTCTGATGTTTGTACTCTATGGTATACCGGAGCGTATACAGCAGCAGTCTGCTACCGGGTACGGATACCGGCTGGTTCCGGAAAACACCGAATTGCTGATGGTGGCATTTTCGCGGCAGCGCCTGATTAAAGCAGGGGCACAGTGGCAGCTACAACCAGCCAGTTTACTGCACAGCGCTGATGCAAACCAGCTGGCGACTGCCTGGCAGCATACACAACTGATACCGGCAGAAGTGACAGGCGAACATAGCCGGGTGCCGGTTGCCCAGGCCAGTGTACAGCTTGCTGGCCAGACAGAGCCGGTTATCTGGCTGTTGTATCCGGATAAACCACATTATCTGTTACAGCAGGCCGGGAGTAGCCTGTTATTCCGGCTTGATTCCGAACAGGCCATCATACTTTTTCCTGATTTAGCACTTTAAATGCGTATAACATCATGCCTGAATTACCAGAAGTTGAAGTATCCCGTTTAGGGATCAGCCCGCATATTGAACAGCAGACTTTATTAAACGTTATTGTGCGTCAGCGGCAGTTACGCTGGCTGGTGCCGGATGAAATTCTGCAATTACAGGCACAACCGGTGCTTGGTGTTTCCCGCCGGGCCAAGTATCTGTTAATTCAGTTACCTGGCGGGAATATTATTGTGCATCTGGGCATGTCCGGGCATTTGAAAATGGTGCCGGTGACGCTGGCGGCTACCAAGCATGATCATGTTGATTTTGTTTTTGGTAACGGTCAGGTGCTCAGACTGAATGATACCCGGCGGTTTGGTGCTGTGTTATGGCAGGAGCAGGGCACATTACATCCTGCATTGCGTCAGCTGGGCCCTGAACCATTGACCGATGCGTTTAATGCTGAAGTGCTGCTGCAAGCCTGCCGTAAACGCAGTGCTGCCATTAAACTGGTATTAATGGATAACAAAGTGGTGGTCGGGGTTGGCAATATCTATGCAAATGAAGCCTTGTTTAAGGCGGGTATTCTGCCGGCAAGGGCAGCTAAGACACTGACTGGCGCAGAAGCCACTAAACTGGTGGCACAGGTTAAGCAGACTCTGGCTGCGGCGATAAAACAGGGTGGCACTACGTTAAAGGATTTTAGCCAGGCAGATGGCAAGCCTGGTTATTTTGCCCAGCAACTGCTGGTGTATGGCCGGGGCGGTTTACCGTGCCTGACATGCCAGACCCCGTTATCTGAAATTCGTTTGGGGCAGCGTAGTACGGTGTTTTGTTCCAACTGTCAGCAGTAAGCTGATAACATCAGAACCGGTGTTTGGCGGTTACCCGCCATTGCAGGGTATCCAGTTCCGGGTTGTTGCTGATGGGGTGGGCGACATCCAGATGAATCATAATGCCGCGGCTGGAGTGTGTTGACAGTAACCTGACACCGGTGCCGATACCAAACAGGATTTTGTCGTCTACCGGGCTGGAAAACTCCTGCTCTGCCCCCCAACTGCGGCCTGCGTCGGCAAAACCGGCAAAAGCGACATCCAGTAACTGCAGAATCGACCATTTGGTGTAATAACGGTATTCCGCTGTTGCAATCACCCGGCTGTCCCCGCGCTGATAATGCAGCGGATAAGCACGCATACCGGTATCACCTCCGAGGTACAGGGCTTCATCCATAAACAGGTTATTCCCCAGTTCGGCATCAAGGATCCCCACCAGGCTGCTCGATGGATTAATCTGGTAAACCAGTTGCAAGTGAGTGCTGAGCAAGCGGCGGTGTCGTTCGCTCAGCCACAGGCTATGATAAGCCGTTTGTGCCAGAAACCAGAGATCAGGATGCAGTTGCCATACTTTATCAAGCTGGGCCTTAATCAGCCAGCCTGACTGGTCTGCTCCCAGCCAGTGTTGTAAATGCCCTACCCTGAAGGAGGCCTGCCAGCCAAGGTTGATGTCCTCTGTACGGTTGAACTGGTTAATATTAAACAGCTTACGGTAATCCGCTTCCAGCAGCTGATACTCAATCCAGATAGCCGAAAGGTTACGTGCGTCAGGCAAGTTATAGAAGGTTTCGTCTATGGCTTCAAAAGTGCGGTCTTCAAGCGTTAACCCCACATTTAGGCGGTGAATACGGTTGCCCTGTTGTGCCAGTTTTATTCCCAGCTCACTTTCAAACCATTTGAGCTTACTATCGTATTCATTGACTGTTTCTCCCAGCAGGTAATCGGTCAGCTTTTCTTTGCTGCGCTCCAGATCCAGGCTGAATGCCCAGGGAGATGACAGCCGGTAGAATGGCCGCGTCAGCGTGAAGTGATAGCCTTCGCCGTCAGAGTTATTTTCATAACGGGTCAGAGTATTCCAGTGCGTACCAAAGACATTGGGGGAAGCAAAGCTGAGCAGATAGCCAGAACGCTCGTTATCCTTGTTGTAGTCCAGTTGTAACTGATTACCGGTGCCCAGCAGGTTATCTTCTGAAATGCCGATAGCGTAGTCGGTCTCGCCACCTTCGCTGGAGAAATCGAGATTAGGCAGCAGCGACCAGTTATCCCAGGTGGATACATGCACTACTACGGTATTATTCTGATCGCAATAATGGCTTACACTGACGTCTGCTTCACGAATATAGCGGCGGCCACGTAAAAGGCGCTCTGTTTCTGCCAGTACGGCGTTATCCAGTTTTTCTCCGGTAGTAAATAACAGGTCATCAGCGACAGTTTGTTCTGTGGTAATCACATGACTGTAGTTGGCAAAATGATGCAGCCAGAAGATACCTTTCTCTGTCAGATCGAACACATTATAGCGGGAGAACTCAACAGCACCGATGGTGATACCAGACTGCTGCAAACGAGGATCGTCCTCATCAACCGGTAGACATTCTGCGCTAAGCCTGAAAGAGAAAATCAATAAAAATAAGCCGCTTATACTGCGAACCACCCGCATGCCCTCCTGGCCTGACCGCATTCGGAAAACGTTAAAGCTGCTATCAGTTAATGTTATTTATTCACAAATGGCAAGCCAGGTCCGGTTTTACTGTGCCGGCGGCGGGCTATTTTTGTCAGGCGCTGTGGCCTGAGAGGTAACAACCTGTACCGGCAATGGTGCCGTGCCACTGCCGGTAAAAAGTGAGCGGCAGGGATAAGGAATTTCAATCCCTTCCCGATCAAAGGTCAGTTTAATATCTTCCAGCAGTTTGTTACGCATGTCGCGCAGATTTTCCCGTTTGGTCCAGACTGAGAACTGAATATCCAGCGACGATTCGCCAAAACCGGAAAATACAAAAACGGGTGAGGGTTCATCAAGGCTCAGAGGGTTTTTATCTGCCAGCTCGAATAAAATGGCTCTGACTTTGCTGATATTCTCTTTATAGGCCACACCTAAATTCAGATCAAAGCGCCGTATCGGAAAGCGGGTAAGGTTGGTGACTTCGCTTTTAATCAGGCTTTCATTCGGGATCCGTACAAACAGGTTGTCAGGGGTACGTAACTTTACCGAGAGTAAATCAATCGACAGCACTTCGCCGGTGGTGTTACCTGCTTTGATGGTATCGCCCAGCTGAAAGGGCTTTTCACCAATCAGAAACAAGCCGCTGATCAGGTTAGAGACCGAAGTCTGGGAAGCGAAACCCAAAGCCACAGACAGTACACCGGCAGCCCCCAGCAGCACACTAAGTGAAAAGCCCAGCTCGCGTAAAGCTGATGCAATAAAGAGTGCCAGTATCACCCAGTAGATCAGGCGTCTGAATAATACCGCATGGTGCAGTGAAAAGTTCTGACTAATCAGTCTGTAAGCGGTTCTGGATACCAGAGATGCTGCCAGCAGTCCGAAAAGGAACAGAATTGCTGCTTTAATAAATTGCATAGCATGATCGGTTTGCAGTAATTGCAGGATATTCTCTGCCATAAAAACCTCCGGTGTTATTGGTTGAATATGCTGGCGAATGCCCTGACCAGACTATGCTTGCCGCTGCTGATACGTGGTGATGATAAACGCTCTGCTGTGCTGAGCCCTGCGGGCAGTTTGCCGGTAAAGGTCAGACGGGCCAGTGCGTGTTCGCCATCATGCTCCAGTGAGATTGGATCTGTCCACAGCGTACCATCGGGCGCACCGTAAACAGCCAGCAAGGGCACCGGGATGCTGAGTTTTTCAATCGTCAGCATATTACCGGAGCGGTTAATAATAGTGACAGGGGTAACCGCCCGGTGTGGTCTCAGAGGTATATCCGCTCTGTCGTGCCGGGCCTGTGTTTTCGTGGCATAGCATAATTCGCCGACCTGGGTGGAAGGGCCAAACCAGGTATCGGATAACCGCAGTACCGGTATTTCCTGTAGCAATGTATTTGTTGCCGGCAGTGTTACCTGTACTGAAACCGGGCAACTGATATAGAATGTTGATTGCCCGCCATCGGGAATATTAACCGGCTGGCGGGTTCTGACCACTAGCGGACGCTCCGGTAGTACAGGTTTCAGCTGAAAACTGTCGGGGCTATGCTGAAAAATATAGCGATGTGTTTTTAAACCGGAAGGCATACAAACGGCTGCATGGTTCAGTACCCGGAACAGATCTTCGTTTTCTTCCTGTCGTTCAAATGCCAGTTGCCATTCATGTTCCTGTCGTTTCAGGTATAACGTCAGAGGACCTATAGCATAGCTATAACAACTTTCTGCTTCTAAACTGACAGGATGCCACCAGGGAGCAAGAGGTTTTTGGCGGATTTCGCTTTTTGTCATAATTTTGCAATATGGTTTGCCGGATAATAAGCGTATCTTAGCAATATCCGATATTAACGGATACCGCTTTCCGGCGGTTGAGATTAACAGCAGTATTATTATAAAATAGCCGCTTAATTTGCTTATTTGGCAATGTGTTAATACTAACTGATGAGAGTTTGTCATCTTATGGACATACCCAGTAGCAGGCGTAGCCTGAAATCTGTTTTTTCCGAGAATTCTGTCTGGTAAGCTAATTTCCTTTGGCAACCATAGCCTTACCAGGCCTGTAGATATGAGGTCGCTATGGAATTGCCTGTTCTTATTGATACCCTGCGCTATGCACTGGAATCAGATACTACTCATCTGGTGCGCGATCAGCTGGAAGATGTCCACCCGGCGGACTATGCCGCTGCATTAACCGAATTTGCCCCGGCTGATCTCTGGGCGTTACTTACCGTATTACCGCGTGCTGAACAGGCGGAAGTTTTTGGTTATCTGCCAGCAGAAGTGCAGGTTAATCTGGCCATTACGGTCAGCCGCCGTAAGTTGTCGCCGATTATCCGGCAAATGTCCCCTGATGAAAGAGCAGACTTATTTAACCGCCTGACTGATGAACAGCAGGAAACGCTGTTACCCGCATTGGCACAGGCTGAGCGTGAAGACTTATTACGTCTGACGTCCTATGAGGAAGGCACTGCCGGCGCCATTATGACATCGGATTATGCGATGTTGTCGCCGGATCTGACCGTGCGTGAAGCGCTGGAAGTATTACGGCGTGAAGCACCCGATAAAGAAACTATTTATTCTGCTTATGTGGTTGATAAAGCGCGCCAGCTGATTGGGGTGGTATCACTACGGGATCTGATCCTTGCTCCGGTGACCATGCAGGTTGACGAGCTGATGAATCATGATCCCATTTTTGCCTCAGTGGATATGCCGCAGGAAGAAGTTGCCGCATTAATTGCTAAATACGACTTACTGGCATTACCTATCGTTAATGCAGAAAATCAGATGGTCGGTATCGTAACGCACGATGACGCGATGGATGTTGCCGCAGAAGAGGCCACAGAAGACTTTCACAAAACCGCTACCATCGGAAAACTGGAAACCAGTGTAAAAGATGCCGGTATTGGCCTGTTGTACCGGAAGCGGGTTCTCTGGCTGGTTATTCTGGTGTTCGGTAATATTTTCTCGGGAGCCGGAATTGCTTATTTTGAAGGAACGATTGCCGGGCATCTGGCGTTGTTGTTCTTTTTACCGTTGCTGATTGGCAGCAGTGGTAATGCCGGAGCGCAGTCTGGTACGTTGATGGTCCGGGCGCTGGCAACAGGAGAAATTAAGCTGCGTGACTGGGGCTCTATGCTGGGGAAAGAATGTCTGGTCGCCGGGCTGCTCGGGCTGACAATGGCTGCTGCTGTTGTTGGCTTGGGCTGGTTGCGGGGCGGATACGATATTGCGGTGGTGGTCAGTGTAACGATGATGCTGGTGGTAGTGGTCGGAAGTTTAATCGGACTTTCGCTGCCATTTCTGCTCAGCAAGTTTAACCTTGACCCGGCAACAGCCAGCGGCCCGTTAATTACCTCTATCGCTGACGTTGCCGGAGTGGTACTGTACTTTTCAATCGCGACCTGGTATCTGGGGCTGTGAGCGTCCGGTTGCTTGTTTAATTAAAACGCTATACACTGCTCGCGCAACCAAGGGGTGCTCTCTTTCTGAATGGAAAGGGTGCTGAGATGCCTTAAAGCAAACCCTTATAACCTGATCCGGATTATGCCGGCGGAGGGATGGTGCTGACTTCCTTGCTAGTGTGATCCTTTATTTGTTTTGGAGCGATCACTTATGCGTTTCCCGCTGTCGTTACTCACATTATCGTTATTTTCTGCTGCTGCTTTAGCTGAGCAACAACCTGAAGGTATTGAACATATCGAGGTTAAGGGCGATTTTCGCCAGCATTCTTTACAGCGTATTGCCAGCAGTGTCTCGGCGGTGTCTGAGCAGGATATTAAACGCACCTCCTCACAGCATCTTGATGAGCTGTTAAATCAGTTTGCTAACGTGAACCTGTCGGCAGGGGCTTCGCGTGGGCGTTTTCTGCAGGTCAGGGGCATTGGTGAACGCAGTGAGTTTGTTGACACTGTCAATCCGTCGGTTGGTATTCTGGTGGATGGCATTGATTATTCAGGTCTTGGATTCAGCGGGCTGAGCGGGATTGAACAACTGGAAGTATTCAGGGGGCCGGAAGCGACCCGTTTTGGGGCGAATGCGTTGGCTGGTATGCTGAATATTACCAGCAAACAGCCATCTTTTACTCCGGAAGGAAAAATCAGCGCATCACTGGCAAATTATGACAGCTGGCAACTGGCGGCAAACTACAGCAATGCATTAAGCCAGAAAGTCGCCTACAGTTTTGCGCTGGAACAGCAGACATCTGATGGTTTTATTGATAATGCCTACCTTAACCGCGACGATACCAACAATATTGACGAATTCTCCGGGCGTTTTAAGCTGCATTACCTGGCAACCGATAACCTGACTCTGCGCCTGATTGCCCATCTTACCGATCAGGATAACGGCTATGATGCCTTTTCGCTGGATCGTAACCGTACCACCTTATCTGATGAACCGGGCCGCGATATGCAACGCAGTAAAGCGCTGGCGTTAGCGGCTGATTACAGCGGGCTGGCATTTGCCGATATGCAGACTCAGTTAAGCTGGCTTAATGCTGATATGGAATACCGTTTTGATGAAGACTGGGGCTACGTAGGTATTCACCCTGATGAATACTCGACAACAGATCACTATGTCCGTCAGCGTAAACAACTGACCCTGGATTACCGGTTATTGTCTAAGCCTGCCGGCAGAATCGGTGATAGTACAGACTGGGTAACGGGTATTTATGCCAGTGATAAAGAATTTGATCTGACCCGCTATTCGTGGGACTGGGATGCCGGAGAGCCCGGACAGTTTGGCAGCAACCTGCGGCGCAGAAATCTGGCGTTTTACGGAGAACTGAGTACGGCACTTAGCGAACAACTGACACTGATTAGTGGTGTCAGGGTGGAGCAGTACGATGATGAATATACCGATTCTGCCACCATGGTTATCGACAGTGATGAAACCATGTGGGGTGCCAGACTGGGTCTGAATTATCAGGTTAATGCGCAGGCTATGATGTATCTGCTGGCTTCCCGCGGCTATAAAGCGGGCGGGGTTAATGGCGAAGCACTGGCAAAAGCTGAAGACAGTGCCCTGAATGAACTACGCAGCAAAGCCAGTTTTAAATCAGAAACCTTATGGAATGCTGAAGTCGGGGTAAAAGGTAGCAGCCCGGATCAGCGCCTGATTAGCAGGGTCGCTGCGTTTTATATGTGGCGGGATGATATGCAGGTAAAAGGCTGGCTGAACCCTGATGCCGGCCCGCAGTTTGCCGGTTTTATCGATAATGCCGGCAGTGGCCGCAATTATGGTCTTGAAATGGAAAACCGTATCCAGTGGCTGGATTCCGTGGCCTTATTTGTCAACGGTAGCTGGCTGAAGAGTAAACTGGGTCATTACATTACGCTGGATGGTGATGATCTGTCAGGCCGGGAGCAGGCACATGCGCCCCGTTTTCAGTACAGTGTTGCGGCTGACTGGTATTTAACAGAACAGCTTATTTTTAATGTCAGTGTGCAGGGAAAAGACGCCTTCTATTATTCAGATGGTCATAATGCCCGCTCCAAGCGCTATGAGCTGGTGAATATGCGGCTCAGTTACCAGTTACCACACTGGGAATTTGCTTTATGGGCCCGGAATGTTCTGGATAAGGATATTGGTATCAGAGGGTTTTATTTTGGTAATGATCCGCGTGATGGCTATGCCACACACACTTATGAGCAGTTTGCTGAGCCACGCCGTATCGGTGTAACAGCCAGTTACCAGTTCTGACAAAAGGAGCCACTACCATGAAACTGACGGTTGATATCAGCAAATACCCGCTGGCAAACGATTATATTCCACCGATTAAAGGTTTTATTGAACAACTGAACCAGTATCCTGATGTAAAAGTAATTACCAATGCCCTGAGTACTCAGGTATCCGGTGATTATGATCAGGTAATGCAACTGTTGCAGCAGTCTGTGAAATGGTCGTTTGAGCGTTATGGCAAGGTCGTATTTGTCTGTAAGTTTTTGCATGGTGATTTGCTGCCATGACAGACTTTCTGTCTCAGACGGCAGCTGGCTGGCAGCTGATGACCAGCCTGGAGTTACTGGCAGTGCTGCTGGCGCTGGCTTATGTGCTGCTGGCAATGAAACAGAGCCTGTGGTGCTGGCCGGCGGCACTGCTAAGTACCTTGCTGTATGTGCATATTATGTGGCACTCAGCGCTGTTGTCTGATGCGTTACTGCAAGTGTACTACGCCGGTATGGCGGTTTACGGCTGGTGGCGCTGGCAACAGTTGCGTCAGCCGCATCATCAGAACAAAGGTATGGTCTGTGAATGGCCGTGGTCCCGCCATTGCCTGCTGATTAGCTGCACGTTTCTTGCCGGGCTGGTGCTGGGACAGCTGATGGCCAGTTATACTCATGCTGATTTTGCCTATCTGGATGCCCAAACTACCTGTTTCAGTATTGTCGCCACCTTTCTGGTGGCCCGTAAGCTGGTATCTAACTGGCTGTACTGGGTGGTGATTGATGCGGTATCGATTTACGTTTACCTGCAGAAGAATCTGTACTTCACCACCGTGCTGTTTATGCTGTATACACTGATTGCCGTAATAGGGTATTTTGCCTGGCTGCGCCATTACCGGCAGCAGTCGGGCACTCTGGTCGCTGTAAACTGAGGCTATGGATAGCGCTTCGCTTAATCAGCTGCCTTTTTTTGCGACTGACCCGGTGGTCAGGCTGGAGCCTTTAACAGGGCTCAGCCATCGCAACTGGCGGGCAATAACGACTGCAAAACAAGCTTTTTTTGTCAGGGAATATCAGGCCAAGCCGCTGCAGTTAAGCCGGTATAAAGAGCTTAAATGCCAGTTACGGGCCGCTGCCGCTGGGTTTGCGCCGGTGCCATTGTATTATGATGCAGGCAAAGGCATTCTGATTACGCAATTTCTGGAACGGGCAACACATTTTCAGTATTCGCCGGAGTGTGTTGCACCACTGGTAACCGCTCTGGCTGCATTTCATCAATTTCCTGTAAAAACCGCGCAACTTGACAGCCTGTTGTATCTGCAACAGTTGAAAGCAGCGATAGCTCCGGCGGTTTTTTTTGATGAAGTGTTATTTTGCCAATTGCAGCAGGCAGCGGCAGCGCATGCTGCATTAGAGCAGGATATGGTGTTATGTCACCGCGATCTGACAACAGAAAATATACTGTCAGAGCAGCAACAACTTTATTTTATCGATTTTGAATATGTTTGCCGGGCTGATGCCAGTTTTGATCTGGCAACGCTCTGCCTGCATAACCAGTTGTCGCAACATGAAGAAACCGAACTGCTGCAAAATTACCGGGCAGTACGTGGTCTTGGCGGCAATACGGATGTCAGCATGCGTAAGCTGCAACTGGCGAAAATAATCTACAGTGGCTGGTGCTGGCTGTGGTATCTGATGATGCCGGGGTATACCGCAAAGGCAGATCACTGGCGGCAACAATTGCAGCAGCAACTGTTACTGTATTTTCCCTGATACATATTGTCTTACACTTTTCTGCTACTGATGCGTAGCTGCCCGCATAGGGTTATGCTAATTTCTGGCTGATTATCCAGGAGATACAACAATGATAAAAAAACCGTTAAGTTATTTACTGGCCGGTGCTTTTTGCTGCGGTACGGCACTGGCTGAAACTGTGCCGGCACCGGTTGCCAAGAAACAGGACTTTGCTGTGGCCTCACCTAATGGTGATCGTAACGACCCTTACTACTGGTTACGTGATGATGAACGTAAAGCGCCGGAAGTCATTTCTTATTTAGAGCAGGAAAATGCTTATTACCAGCAGTACAGCAGCAAATACAGTGCGCTGACCCAAAAGCTGGAGCAGGAAATTATCGGCCGGGTAAAACAGGATGACAGCTCTGTTCCTTATACCAAAGGGGATTATAGCTATTACACCCGTTATGAAACCGGCAAGGAATATCCGATTTATGCCCGTAAACCGGTTGCTGGCGGTGCAGAGCAGATCCTGCTGAATGTGAATGAAATGGCAGCCGGTAAAGACTTCTATCAGGTGGCGAATTTACGGGTCAGCCCGGATCAGCAACTGCTGGCCTATATGGAAGATTTAAACGGCCGGCGGCAATATACCCTGAAAATCCGTGATCTGCGTACCGGTAAAGAATTACCTGATCAACTGACAGGTTTGTCAGCGGCTATCGCCTGGTCTGCTGACAGCAAGCATTTGTTTGTGGTGCAGAATGATCCGGTTACGCTGTTAAGTACCAAAGTGCTGAAGCATAAACTGGGGCAGGATAGTGCCAAAGCTGCGCTGGTATATGAAGAAAAAGACAACAGTTTTTATATGTGGGCAGGGAATAGTCAGGATGACAAATATGTGATGATTTATCTGCAAAGTACGGTTTCTAACGAAATACATGTACAGGATGCCACTAAACCTGACAGCGCGTTTAAAGTGCTGGCGCCACGGCAGCGTGATTTTAAATATGATGCAGAGCATATCCGGAACCGCTGGGTGATCCGTACTGACTGGGATGCCCCTAATTACCGGTTAATGACCGTTGCCGCAGATAAAATTGGTAACCGTGCCAACTGGCAGCCGCTGATAGCACATAATGAGCAGGTATTTATTCAGGGTTTTGAACTGTTTAATGATTATCTGGCAATCAGTGAGCGTAGTGATGGTTTAAGAAAAATCCGTATTCAGCCGTGGAATGCACCCGATAAAGCGTTTTATCTGGCCTCTGATGAAGCTGCCTATGTCACCGGGTTTGAGGTAAATGCCGAACAGAATACCGAGTGGCTGCGTTATACCTATACCTCGCTGACAACATCGCCAAGTGTGTATCAGGTAAATATGAAAACCGGCGACAAACAACTGCTGAAAGAGCAGGAAGTGCTGGGTGGTTTTGATAAAAATAATTATGTCACCGAGCGGGTATGGGCCACGGCAAAAGATGGGGTGAAAGTACCTGTTTCGCTGCTGTACCGTAAAGACTTTAACAAAGATGGTAAGGCACCGCTGTATCAGTATGCTTATGGTTCTTATGGTGCATCGATGGACCCGTCTTTCCGCTCTACGGTGTTATCGCTGGTGGATCGTGGTTTTGTTTATGCGATAGCGCATATCCGCGGAGGTCAGGAAATGGGCCGCCACTGGTATGAAGACGGCAAGCTGCTGAATAAAATCAATACCTTCACCGATTACATTGCCGTAACCGATTATCTGGTGGCAAACAACTATGCTGCAAAAGATAAAGTATTTGGTATGGGAGGCAGTGCTGGCGGTTTGCTGATGGGCGCAGTTGCCAATATGGCACCAGAGAAATACAAAGCGCTGGTGGCGCATGTGCCTTTTGTTGATGTGGTAACCACTATGCTGGATGAAAGCATTCCGCTGACGACCAATGAGTTTGACGAATGGGGTAACCCAAAGCAGAAAACTTACTATGACTATATGTTGTCGTATTCGCCTTATGATCAGGTAACAGCCCAGAATTATCCGGCGTTGCTGGTGACGACCGGTTTACATGATTCCCAGGTGCAGTACTTTGAGCCTGCTAAGTGGGTGGCAAAATTACGGGATGTAAAAACCGATAATAATCCACTGGTCTTCCGTACCAATATGGAAGCAGGGCATGGCGGTAAGTCAGGACGTTTCGCCAGACTGGCCGAAACGGCACAGGAATATGCTTTTATTCTGAATCTGCTGGGTAAAACTGAATAAATACCGGGTAATGGCAAAAAAGCTCATATCACTGATATGAGCTTTTTTATGTTATTCATCAAAACCGTTTTTAATTAAATCGACGACGGCTTTCAGTGCCTGTTCGGCGTCTTCACCTGTTGTACAGACCTGAACCGTTTTACCTTTGCTGCTGGCTAACATCAACAGGGCCAGTACACTGCTGGCATCTGCCGTTTTTTGTTCCTGCACCAGTTCTATGCTGGCTTCAAATTGCTGGCACAGCTGTGCCAGTTTGGTTGCAGCCCTGGCATGTAAACCCAGCTGGTTTACAATAGTAACCTGTTCACTGCACTTATTTGCCATGTTGCTTTTGCTCGTAATGCTTTGCCAGTTCCCGGTGGCGAACCTGTACGTCATCACGCAGGCTACGGTAGCTTTCAGCCAGACTTTCAGCAATGTAAACAGAGCGGTGCTGACCGCCGGTACAACCGATGGCAATGGTCAGATAACTGCGGTTGTTGCGTTCAAGATGTGGCAGCCAGGTACCGATGAAGCTGTTGATTTGCCAGATATATTTGGCGACTACGGGCTGTGAGGCAAGATAATCCTTAACGGGTTGATCCTGTCCGGTCAGCGGTTTTAAATCGGGTTCCCAGTGGGGATTAGGCAGAAATCTGGCATCAAACACAAAATCGGCATCTTTAGGAATACCGTATTTAAAGCCAAATGATTCAAACAGCATCACCAGCCGGCCGCTTTTCTTACCGAGAATACGTTCACGCAACTGTTCTGCCAGCTGATGCACGTTCAGATCAGTAGTATCGATATATAAATCGGCCTGGCTTGAGATAGGGTCCAGTAACTGGCGTTCGTGCTCTATTGCTTCATCCAGTGAAATGGCCTGATGCGACAACGGGTGCAGACGGCGGGTTTCACTGAAACGTTTAATCAGGGTGTTGTGTTCTGCATCCAGATACAGAATAGTTAAATCCAGTTTCTGCGGTAAATAGGAGAGGATATCTGTCAGCACATCCGGATTCTGTGGCAGATTCCGTACATCTATGCTGACAGCTACCCTTTCATATTGTCCCATAACGGTTGTTGCCAGGGTTGGCAACAGATTTACCGGAATGTTATCAACGCAGTAGTAGCCAAGATCTTCCATCACGCGTAAGGCAACAGATTTGCCTGAACCGGAACGACCACTGACTACCAGGAGCTTCATGCTTCGTCTTCCATTTCACTGTAGCTTATCAGTAACTGATAAAGTGCCTGATCGGATTCTGCATGACGGATTTTGCGGGTGAATTCTTTCTGGCTCAGTAATTTAGCAATACCGGCTAAGGTACTGAGGTGTTCCTGACATTGGTTTTCGGGGATCAGGAACGCACAGAAAATATCTACCGGCTGGTTGTCTATCGCATCGAAAGGAATCGGCTCCTGACTGACGACAAATACCAGTACCGGTTTAGTGACGGAGCTCATTTTGCCATGAGGTATGGCAATACCTCCTCCGATACCTGTTGATCCCAGTTTTTCCCTGTTCAGCAGGGCTTCCAGGATGGTGTAGTCGGTAATTTCTGGCAGTTGTTGCTGGGCCAGCTCTGCAATATATTCAAGAATTCGTTTTTTGCTGTTAAAAAGAACTGCACTTTTGGTGCAGTTCTCTGACAGCATTGAGCTTAGGTTTTTCATACTCAGTGTCTGGCTATCTTCTCTTTATGTTTAATGACCTGACGATCCAGTTTATCAATCAGCTGGTCGATGGCTGCGTACATATTTTCATCTTCGGAAACAGCAAAAACTTCGCCACCGTTTAAATGTAGCTTTGCTTCTGCAATCTGCTTTAATTTTTCCACGTTTAGGATCACATGTACATTGTTAATATGATCAAAGTGTCTGCCAAGCTTGGCAAATTTGCTGTCTACATACTCTTTCAGCGCAGGAGTAATTTCTACATGACGACCTGTTAGATTGATTTGCATAGACTTTTCCTTCTTCTGTTAAGCAAGCTCATAGCAAGGTCTTGCGTTGATTTGACGGCGGTATAAACAGGGATTCGCGGTATTTGGCAATAGTTCGCCGGGCTACGTTGATTCCCTGTTCAGACAGAATTTCAGCCATTTTGCTGTCGCTCAGCGGTTTGGCCGGATTCTCCGCCGCCACTAATTTTTTTATAAAGGCGCGGATCGCAGTGGAGGAACATTCTCCGCCACTTTCTGTACTGACATGGCTGGAGAAGAAGAACTTCAGCTCGAAAATTCCCCGTGGGGTGTGCATAAATTTTTGTGTGGTAACTCTGGAGATAGTGGATTCGTGCATCCCTACCATTTCTGCCACATCATTAAGCACCATAGGTTTCATGGCTTCTTCCCCATGCTCAAAAAATGCCTGTTGTTGTTGTACGATACAGTTGGCTACTTTAAGCAGCGTTTCATTACGACTTTCCAGGCTTTTCAGAAACCATTTTGCTTCCTGTAAATGTGACCGTATAAACTGCGTGTCTGAACTGTTTCTGGCGGTTCTCGACATCGCGGCATATTGCTGGTTTATTCTGATTTTGGGTATCGACTCCGGATTTAGTTCCACCTGCCAGCGACCTTTCACTTTTACCACTGTAACATCCGGAATAACGTATTGCTGTTCCTGGCGTATCACGTCTGCGCCCGGTCTGGGGTTCAGACTGTGGATCAGTCGCATAACTTCTTTCAGTTCGTCTTCTTTGAGTTTAGTCACCCTCATCAGAGAACGGAAGTCCCGGTTTGCTAAATAGTCAGTATATTCGCTGATAATATGACGGGTTTCTTTAAGGTAAGGCGTTTCAGGATCAAACTGGCGCAGTTGTACCAGCAGGCATTCCTGAATTGAACGGGCTCCGACGCCAACGGGGTCAAACAGCTGGATGCGCTTGATAACGGCTTCTACTTCATCCGCTTCCACATCGTCGAACCCCAGAGATTCCAGGATATCTTCACAGCTGATGGTCAGCAGGCCGTTGTCATCGATTGCTTCGATGATCACTTCGGCGATAGTCCGGTCGGTATCTGAAAAAGGGGTCAGTTGCATTTGCCAGCGCAGGTAATCCTGTAATGTTTCGCTGGTTTCTCCCTGAAATACGGTGTCTTCATCTGAGGAAATGCCGGCACTGACCGGAGCGGCACTGACCAGATCATCCCAGTGGTTATCTAATGGCAGATCTTCCTGTATGGTTTGTTCTGTCATTGCTTCACTGGTATCGCGTTCCTGTGGTTCTGTATATTCTTCTGCGTTGGTGTCTGAACCTGAGTAATCGTCGGATGCGGTGTCACGATCATGACCGTTCAGGCTGAGTTTTTCCGGATCATCATTAAAGCTGTCGAATTCATCTTCGGCCTCCAGCAACGGATTGGCGTCCAGCGCTTCCTGTATTTCCTGCTGTAACTCAATAGTAGATAACTGCAACAGGCGGATAGCCTGCTGTAGCTGAGGTGTCATAGTGAGTTGCTGGCCAAGGCGAAGTTGCAATGAGGGCTTCATGTACTTCTTATGTTCTCCTGAAAACAGACATTATTATTGTTTTAGTTTTGCTAACTATAGCCTGAATTGTTCACCCAGGTATACATCGCGGACCTTTTGATTCGCTAATACTTCCTGTGGTGCTCCTGAGGCGATAAGTTCTCCGTGACTCACAATATAAGCAATTTCACATACATCGAGGGTTTCCCGGACGTTGTGATCGGTAATCAGTACGCCAATTCCCCGCTGACATAAATGCTGAATAATTTTTTTGATATCCAGTACTGATATCGGATCAACACCGGCAAAAGGTTCGTCCAGCAGAATAAAGGCCGGATTTGCCGCCAGTGCCCTGGCGATTTCAACCCGGCGTCGTTCACCACCGGATAAACTCATACCCAGGCTGTGTTTGATATGGCCGATATGGAATTCTTCCAGCAGATCGTCAGCAATTTCTTCCCTGCGGGCCGGGGACAGATCTTTACGGGTCTGTAAAATGGCCAGCAGGTTTTCGTGAACTGTCAGTTTACGGAAAATAGAGCTTTCCTGTGGCAGGTAGCCGATGCCGCGTCTTGCCCTGGCATGAATAGGATCAAAGGTAATATCATGATTGTCCAGCGTGATAGAACCTTTGTCTGATGGCACTAACCCGACAATCATATAAAAAGTGGTGGTCTTTCCGGCGCCGTTTGGCCCAAGCAAACCTACAATCTGGCCGGCGTTAACTTCCAGGCTGACATCTTTTACTACCTGACGGCCTTTATAGCTTTTAGCCAGATGCTGTGCCACTAACTTCATGGATTCTTTTTTCCTTCCGGTGTAAATATAGTGGTTACCCGGCTGTTATCATCACCGCTTTCTGCGGTAAGTTCCTGCTTTTCAATGTTATAGCGAATCACTGCCCCCTGAACCATACTGCCGCTTTGTGTCAGGCTGGCATTACCGCTGAGCGTTAAGGTTCTGGTGGCCAGGTCATAGCGAATTTCGGTAGCAGTGGCAGTAACCGGTGCTTCATCGTCGTTCAGTATCTGCGAATAGCTGGCCGGGTTACCCAAAGCTATAAAAACTTCATTTCCTTTACCGGCACTGGCGTTAGCTTCAAGTTTGTCAGCTTTAATCAGCAGGCTGCCCTGGCGTATTTCAACATTATTCAGATAAGTGGAAATATTATCTTTGATCGATGTCAGGTTATTGTCTGCCTGAATCAGAATTTGCTGTGTGAAGTCGTCTTCAGCTGCCTGGGCGGTACAGGTGATACCCGCTAACATAAGCCATAGTAATTTAGTTTTCATTGAGATATACCGTTTCCTGATGCTGCAATATCAGCATCGTTTTTTCTGTCAGATCCGCGCGCATACCAACTCCGTTGATATAAAAGCCTTTACCCAGCAGGCGAACAGGCTGATCTGTCTGTAATTTGTTATCCGGGAACAGCATTTCCAGAGATACTGTTTCGATCTTTTCAATTAGTTCATCCTGTTGCAGGTTGATAATATTTACCTGCTTATCCAGAATAATCCTGTCTTCAGGAAACCATACGGCATACTGGCTGCTGGCTTGCCAGGCTGGCTGATTGTTCTGAGTGTACAGGGTATAGGTTGGCTTCTCAAACTGGGTAAATCCCAGCGTTTCAAAATGCTCCAGCCGTTCAGCCTGAACCTGATCAGCAATGTTGCCCTGTTCATCGAACAGAATTCTGCTGACCTGTTCTGCGATATAATCCGGTATCAGTTCCTGATCTGTCAGCAGCGTATCTTCTGGTTCCGTGGGGCTGAACCACAGATAAGCTGCTATCCCTGTCAGGATCAGCACTATCAGAACAAATAGTTTCCTCATGAGCTGCTGCCATCAAATAAATTAAATTTCTGCTGGCTGATAAGCAGTAAATCGCAAAGTTCCCTCACTGCCCCAAAACCGCCTGGTAACAGGGTTGTGTAATGCGCCTGTTTTACCAGATAAGGATGTGCGTCTTTTACTGCAACGGCCAGCCCGCAATGTTGCATGACCTGCCAGTCTGCCAGATCATCACCTATATAGGCAATTTGTTCCGGGCTTAGTTGCAGTTTGTGTTGTATTTCCTTAAATGCCGCAATTTTATTTTCCTGTCCCTGCCAGATATACGGCACTGTCAGGGATTTCATACGCTGTTCGACAATAGCGGATTGCCGCCCGGTAATTACTGCAACTTCAATACCTGCATGACGTAAGGCTTTAATGCCATAGCCATCGCGGGTGTGAAAAGCTTTCAGTTCTTCTCCGTTATTCCCCAGATAGATTCTGCCATCAGAAAAAACGCCGTCTACATCACAGATCAGTAATCTGATACCGGCAGCACGTTCAAGTATCCCGGCAGAAATATCCTGATAAAGCTCGCTGAATAACATGCTTTATAATACCCCGGCTCTCAGTAAGTCGTGCATATTCATTGCCCCGACCGGGTGCTGGTTGCTATTTACAATAATCAGGCCGTTAATACGTTTCTGTTCCATAATTTTCAGTGCTTCTGCTGCCAGCATCTGGGGTTCTGCGATAGTGCAGTTGCGGGTCATCACTTCAGAAATGAGTCCGGTATGTATATCCCAACGTTGATCAAGGATGCGGCGTAAATCGCCATCGGTGAAGATACCGGCCAGTTTGCCGTTGTCATCTGTTACTGCCGTCATACCGAGACCTTTACGGGATATTTCCAGTAATGCTTCTTTAATAGTGGCATTGTGGCTGACTACCGGCATATTGTCATCTTTATGCATCACATCTTCCAGCCTGAGCAGCAGCTTTCTGCCAAGGCTGCCGCCCGGGTGTGACAGGGCAAAATCGTCTGCGGAAAACCCTCTGGCATCCAGTAAGGCAACGGCCAGGGCATCGCCCATCGCCAGTGTTGCTGTGGTGCTCGCCGTTGGTGCCAGCCCCAGCGGGCAGGCTTCCCTGGCTACTTTTACGCATAAGTGGATATCCGACAGCTTGGCCAGAGTCGAATCAGGGTTGCCTGTCATAGCGATCATCCGGATACCCTGGCGCTTAATTACCGGAATGATGGTCAGAATTTCAGCGGTTTCGCCAGAGTTGGAGATTGTGATCACGATATCGTCTTTGGCCAGCATACCGAGATCACCGTGGCTGGCTTCGCCCGGATGTACAAAAAATGCAGGAGTACCGGTAGAGGCGAGGGTAGCCGCAATTTTATTGGCTATATGACCGGATTTTCCCATACCGGAAACAATCACTTTGCCTTTGCTGTCAAAAATCAGCTGGCATGCTTTGTTAAAATCATCATTCAGGTATTGCTCCAGCTGTTGTACCGCTTCAGCTTCAATCCGCAGCACTTCCAGCGCCTGTATCCTAAAATTGTGATCCATAGTGTTCTCGCAGTTATTCCTGTATCCGGATGCTGCATTAAAAATGCCCGGTAAGTGTGCAGCAAGTTATTTTCCTGTTTATTGGTATTAATTGCAAAATTAATCAGTAAACACGGGCCGTACTCTGACACCGTTTTAAATTTTAGAACAGTTTGTTACGATTTTTTGTAACGACTTAATCTGTAAAGGCGTTTACAATAAAACGGTGCAAGGGAAGTTTAAAATTGCAAACATACATGTTTGTATGTATATTTTGCAGATACTTTAAGGGTAGCACTGCTGCCGGGGTTACAACGCTATGGGAACAGCTTTGTCTGATATTTTAGTTGATATTCAACACCTGACTTTCAAGCGTGGCGAGCGTGTTATCTATCGGGATATGAGCATGCAATTCGCCAGGGGGAAAGTAACGGCCATTATGGGCCCCAGTGGTATTGGTAAAACGACCTTACTGCGACTTATTGGCGGGCAACTGAAACCCGAACAGGGCAAAATTCTGTTTGAAGGGCAGAATATTCCTGAGTTGTCCCGTGGTGAGTTGTATCAGGCCCGCAAAAAGATGAGCATGCTTTTTCAGAGCGGGGCGCTTTTCACTGAATTGTCGGTTTTTGACAATGTTGCTTTTCCGATACGTGAGCATACCCGTTTGCCTGAGTCGCTGATCCGCTTGATTGTACTGATGAAGCTTGAGGCTGTCGGTTTACGCGGAGCCCGCGATTTGATGCCTGCCGAGCTGTCAGGCGGTATGGCGCGCCGGGCTGCACTGGCCAGGGCAATAGCACTGGATCCGGAACTTATTTTGTACGATGAGCCTTTCGCCGGGCAGGACCCTATTTCGATGGGCGTGATTGTTCGTCTGATTCGCTCGTTGAACAATGCGCTGGGCCTGACGTCTGTCGTGGTGTCGCATGATGTGGCAGAAGTTATGAGTATTGCTGACTATGTTTATGTCGTGGCAGAACAACAGGTAATTGGACAGGGAACGCCTGAACAGTTATGGAGTGACCCGTCTCCGCTGGTACAGCAATTCCTGAAAGGTGAGGCTGACGGCGCGGTGCCATTCCATTATAAAGCGGCTTCGTATAACCATGAATTGATGGAGCTGAATACGTGATTGCAGATAAGTTACAGCAAATGGGAGCCTCCGCTATCCAGACAGTACAGGGCTTTGGTAAAGCCGGTCTGATGCTGATGGGGGCGTTAATTGGCAAACCCAATTTTCGTAAAGGTTTTCCGCTGCTGGTAAAACAGCTTTATGTGGTTGGTGTGCTGTCCCTGTTAATCATTCTGGTATCAGGATTGTTTATCGGTATGGTTCTGGCACTGCAAGGCTATACTGTACTGGTGAAATTCGGAGCCGAGCAGATGCTGGGTCCGTTGGTGGCGCTGAGTTTATTACGGGAACTGGGGCCAGTGGTTACTGCGCTGTTGTTTGCCGGCAGGGCGGGCAGTGCCCTGACTGCTGAAATCGGGCTGATGAAAGCGACAGAACAGCTGTCCAGTCTGGAAATGATGGCGGTGGATCCTCTGCGGCGGATTATTGCTCCCCGTTTCTGGGCAGGGGTGATCAGTATGCCTTTGCTGGCAGCTATTTTTACGGCGGTAGGTATCCTGGGCGGGCATTTGGTCGGGGTAGACTGGCTGGGTGTGGATGGCGGCGGTTACTGGTCTGCGATGCAGGCAAACGTCGATTTATATCAGGATGTGTTTAACGGTGTGATTAAAAGCCTGGTATTTGCACTGATAGTTATCTGGATTGCTTTGCACAAAGGGTTTGATGCTGTTCCTACTTCGGAAGGTATCAGTCGGGCAACGACACAAACGGTTGTTACTGCCTCGCTCGCTGTTCTTGGTTTTGACTTTATATTAACTGCATTAATGTTTGGTGGATAAGATGACCACACGGAAAATAGAAATTCTGGTAGGGGCTTTCATTGTATTGGCAATAGCTGCATTTTTGCTGCTGTCATTAAAAGTAGCGAACAGTGGCTTAGGCGGCACAGGCCAGACCTATACGCTTTATGCCAAATTTGAAAATATTGGCGGCCTTAAGGTACGCTCTCCGGTGAAAGTAGGAGGAGTCGTTGTCGGGCGGGTTGCCTCTATTGAGCTTGATACTACTTATTATACGCCGGTAGTACGGCTTGATATCAGCAGTGACTACAGTAACTTTCCTGAAACCAGCTCACTGGCGATTCTGACGTCGGGGTTGTTGGGAGAGCAGTATCTTGGTTTACAGCCGGGTTTTATTGATGAAACTGTTGATATTCTTGGCAACGGTGACTATATCCAGGATACAAAATCAGCGATTGTGCTGGAAGAGCTGATTGGACAGTTTTTATTTAACCGCGGGAATTAATTATGAAAGTCTCTACTCTGATATACAGTTCATTGCTTCTTCTTGGTGGCTCGCTGCTGCCCGCAAAAGCAGAAGTACAGACATTCACTGATCCATACAAAATGATAGAAGTTGTGGCTGATAAAACCTTTACCCGTATTGCAAAGGATCAGGGGTTAATTCAGCAGAACATCGAACACCTGCGTACTATCGTCAATGACGAACTGGTGCCATATATCGATAGCCGTTACGCGGCGGCACTGGTGATTGGCCAGGCGGTTAATCTGCGCGAGCATGCTGAGGATTTCAGTTCTTTCGTGCAGGCATTTCAGAATTATATGGTGGCATCGTATGCCGGTGCGCTGACTTATTACCGCGATCAGAAAGTGATTATTGAGCCGGCAAGACCTTTGGATAATCAGACTATTACAACAGTAAAAGTACGGGTTATCGATCCGGGCAAGCCTGATATTAATGTGGAATTTAAACTGCGTCGGCCAAAAAACTCCCAGAACTGGCAGGTTTATGACATGGTTGCTGAAGGTATTTCTTTACTGGACAGTAAGCGTGCAGAACTGAGTAATCTGATCAGGCAGCAGGGATTGGTAAAAGTTACTACCTTATTAACAGAAAAAGCAAAAGAGCCAATTAAGGTTCCGGAGTAAGCTGTGGTACTAAGTATAACCCGCGAAGACAACACAGTAAGCTTTAAAGGTGAGCTGAATCGTGATACGTTAATGTTGCATTCACCCTTTGCAATGTTAAATGCGTTGTCTGGCCGGGTCACCTTTGATATGGGTAACCTGACCAGTGCTGATACGGCTGGTCTGGCCTGGTTAATTCAGCAACTGGCTTTAAGCAGAAAAAAAAGTCTGGTTGTGGAATTGCGTAATGTACCGGCACAACTGTTATCATTAGCAGATGTGAGTGCGGTGACAGGCTTACTACCCATTATTGATTAAGGTGTACAAGTGGATATTAAACAGGTTGAGCAACTGCTGGCAGAGCAGTTGCAGCTGTCGGAAGTATATGTAAAGGCAGAGGGCTCTCATTACGCGGTTACTGCTGTCGGAGAACGTTTTGCCGGGCTTAACAGGGTAAAGCAGCAACAGCTTATTTATGCTCCTCTGATGGCCGCTATTGCGGATGGATCTATCCACGCTGTCACAATTAAAACCTTTACGCCGGAACAATGGCGTAGAGAGAAACTCCTTAACCCACCAATTTAAGAAACTCTATGCAGCAATTTCTTGTTACAGGGGGGGCAATATTACGCGGCGATGTGCAAATCTCCGGAGCTAAAAATGCCGCCTTACCTATTTTGTTCGCTACCATCCTGTCTGAAAAAGAAACGACTATCGCTAATGTGCCGGCTCTGAAAGATATCGAGACCACATTTGAATTGCTCAGGTTGTTTGGGGCGAAAGTTTCCCGCCATAAAGATCAGGTTACTGTTGATGCCAACCTGATTAATAATCAGTTTGCACCTTATGAGCTGGTTAAAACGATGCGGGCATCTATTCTGGCATTAGGCCCTCTGTTAAGTCGCTTCGGGCAGGCAGAAGTCTCTTTACCCGGTGGTTGTGCTATTGGTGCCAGACCCGTAAACCTGCACATTGACGGTTTGCGTAAGATGGGTGCTGATATCGTCGTGGAGAATGGTTATATCAAGGCCAGAGCCAAACGGCTGACCGGTGCTCATATCATTATGGAAATGGTGAGTGTTACCGGTACAGAAAACCTGATGATGGCTGCCGTACTGGCTGATGGCCAGACCGTAATTGACAATGCGGCCAGAGAACCGGAAGTTGTCGATCTGGCAAATTACCTGAATACGATGGGTGCCAGAATCAGCGGTGCCGGTACTGACTCTATCGTGATAGAAGGTGTTAAGGCGTTGCATGGCGGCGGGCATAAGGTGTTACCGGACCGGATTGAAACCGGTACTTTTCTGGTTGCTGCCGCTGTAACAAAAGGTGATGTGACCTGCCGTAATACTGATCCGGCGGAGCTGGAAGTGGTGCTGGACAAATTACGTGAAGCCGGTGCTGAGATTACAACCGGCAAAGACTGGATCCGCCTGAATATGACAGGCCGGACTCTGCATTCTGTTAATGTGAAAACAGTACCTCACCCTGGCTTTCCGACCGATATGCAGGCGCAATTTACCGTCCTGAATGTGGTGGCTGAAGGGGTCGGAATGGTTACGGAAACCATTTTCGAAAATCGCTTTATGCATGTTCCCGAGTTACAACGGATGGGAGCAAAAATCCGCCTTGAAGGAAACACCGCAGTTTGTCAGCACACTGAAAAACTGATGGCCGCAGAGGTAATGGCAACAGATCTGAGAGCCTCAGCCAGTCTGGTTATTGCCGGTCTGGTTGCAGAAGGAACGACGGTGGTCGAGCGGATTTACCATATTGATCGTGGTTATGAACAGATCGAGCACAAACTCCAGGGACTTGGCGCCCAAATCGAACGGGCAAATACGGCTTCTTAAAGAAGCCGTTTTTTTAGCGGCGTAATTCCCGGACCGTGACCGGCAATTTCAGTGTTTGCCCGCTGCGGTCAACGGTTAATGTGAGTTCGGTATCAGGTTTAGTTTCTGCAATCATGTTCAGTGCTTCCTGTACACTGTCAAAGTGATTACCCGCTATTTCCAGAATAATATCCCCGATTTCGATACCTGCTTCAGCTGCCGGGCTTTGGGCGGTAACCGCCGTAATCGCCAGTCCGTACAGCTTCTGACCGGTGGAGAAAAGCTTGTCGCCGGCAGCATTAACCACCGCATCACCAGATACACCAATATGGCTGCGGGTAACCCGGCCATACTTAATCAGCTTTTGCATTACGTTGTAAGCCAGCTTATAAGGTACGGCAAAGAAAATACCCTGAATATCCTGATTCTGTAACTGGAAAGCCGCAGCATTAATACCGACCAGAGTCCCGTTACTGTTAACCAGTGCTCCGCCGGAGTTACCGGCGTTAATTGCCGCATCCATCCGCATAAAGTCGATATAACCCTGAGAACTGAGCCCGGTATTACCATTGGCACTGATGATGCCCTGAGTAATGGTTTGCCCCAGATTCAACGGATTACCGATGGCCAGTACCACATCGCCGACCTGAGGTTCCAGTTCCGGATCCTGCGGAATCACCGGCAAATTATCGGCCTGCACATAAAGTAATGCCAGATCGGTAAGTTCGTCCTGCCCAATCAATACGGCTTCCAGCCAGCGGCCATCCTGTAAGGCAACTTCGATATGATCGGCGCCATAAACCACATGATGATTCGTCAGAATATAACCCTGGGCACTCATAATGACACCTGAACCCAGTTCCTGCCGTTCGATAGTTCTTGGCCTGAACGCCCGGGAGCGGGGATCAATCAAAGTACTGCGGGTATAGACATTGACTACTGCCGGGGCTGCTTTACGAACTGCCCGCGAGTAAGAAACCGGGGCAGGTTCTGCTTCTGCAATCTGTTTTTTGCCAACAGGTAACCTGATACCGGTCTGGTTTGGAAATACCAGCAGAATAACTAAAGCCAGTGCCAGACCGTACGCAATACTTTTAATGAGAAATAACAGAAATTTTTGCACAGATTTCAGGCTGATGAAGAGATTAGTGTGCAGCTAGCATAGCATTAAATGGCATTAAGCAGTAGCCATCAGGCTACCGCTTAATGCTTTTCTGATTATCTGATCAGGATATAAAGGTTGTTGCTGCCGCGGCGGATATTAAGGGCCGCGATACCCTGACGATTTTCCAGTGCTTTGCGTAAATCAGCCAGATTATTAACCGGCTGGCGGTTTACACCGCTGATGATATCTCCCTGTACCAACCCCAGCTGTGCCGCAGCAGAGTTAGCAGTTACTTCGGTGATTTCAACTCCGCCAGTTGATGCATTGGCTAATGTTGCCCCCTGTAACATCGGATGCACCTGAGTCGCGGTAACCTGAGCTCCTGTGGTTTCTTCCAGTCTGGCTGTGACAGTACGTTCTTTGCCATCCCGCAAAATGCCCAGTCTGACTTCTTTGCCGGCACCGATAGTTGAGATTTTAGCCCTGAGTTCCTGAAAGCTGCTAATCCGGTTACCATTGATACTGGTAATAACATCACCGGATTTTAAGCCGGCTTTATCGGCAGCACTGTCTGCGATAACTTCACTTACCCAGGCCCCGCGATTAACTTTCAGATTTAATGCTTCGGTCAGTTCCGGGGTGACATCACCGCCGCGAATGCCTAAGCTGCCCCGGCGTATTTCACCAAACTCAATAATCTGATCCACCAGGTTCTTCATCATATTGGCGGGTATGGCAAAACCGATGCCGACATTACCGCCGTTAGGCCCCAGAATAGCAGTATTGATGCCGATCAGTTCTCCACGCAGGTTAACTAAAGCTCCACCTGAATTACCGCTGTTAATGGCAGCATCGGTCTGAATAAAGTCTTCAAGGCCATTAATACCTTCAATTCCCAGATTACTGCGGCCTAAGCCACTGATAATACCGGAAGTTACTGTTTGCTCCAGCCCAAACGGATTACCGATAGCGATGGCAAAATCACCTACCCGGATTTTATCAGAATCCATCAGTGGCAGCTGGGTCAGGTTATCTGCTGTTATTTGCAATAAGGCAATGTCGCTTTCCGGATCAGCCCCCAGCTTTTTAGCTTTAAAAGTGCGGCCGTCTTTCAGTTTAATCTGGATATTAGTGGCGTCTTCAATCACATGGTTATTGGTGACAATATAGCCTTTGGCCGCGTCAATAATAACACCGGAACCTAAGCCCCTGAACGGGCGTTCCTGCCGGTATTCATTAGGGCCGCGCTGACCGAAGAAATACTGGAAAGCTTCCGGTAACCGCTGGCGTACTTCGCGGCTGCCTTCAACAGAGATATGAACCACAGCAGGCATTGCCTCTTCCAGCATCGGAGCCAGAGTAGGCATTTCCTGGGTATTTGAAAAAAATGGCAGGGCGGCATGTGATACTGCCGGAGCTAATAACAGGCCTGCCATGATTGCACTGCAGAGTAACGTACGTTTTTTATTCATAGCGTAATAGTCTCCTTTACCGATATGCGACTAAGAACGTGTTGATATAAAAAAAGTTCAGCTTGCCAGCAGTCTTTGTGTAACAAATTATTCGACGGATTTATTTATCGTACGATCTTTCATCAGCCCGCTGGATTCACCGGAGTAATCCCGCGGTTGTTGTTCAACCGAAGGATAAATCCGCCGTTTTTCATCAAGCTGATTTAAAGACTGGCGAATATGTTCTGCGGTATCTCCGGATAAATAATTCAGATCAGGTTCTTCAGCAAACTGGGCTGGTTGTTCTACTAATTGCATTTTAGATTGCGCAATATGCCGGGCAATTTTGGAATAATTATCCTGTAGCTGGGTCATTAACTGGTTAGTCGTTTCAATATGGCTGGAAACATCCTGCCGGTATTGATGTAACTGCTGACGGCTTTCGTTAAGTTCCTGCTGTAATTTATGCTGATTAAACTGCTTCAGAGTTAGGAAACGGGCAAGCAGGGCTCCGATGATCAAGCCAACTACCAGTCCTGTCAGAGCTAAAGTAAGATCCATAATGACTCCTGAATTAAATTTCTTTTTTTAGTGTAACCTAACTTCTTATACAGAGTGGTAAGGCATGTTACTATTATCGCCTTAATTAAGGCTTAACTGGCAGACTTTCAAGCATTATTCCGATGACACCACTGCAAAAATACCAACAGGATCTTACCCGCGACGATTTTCACTATGATGCTGCACAAGAATACGCAGTACAACAGCTGCAACGATTATTCGATGATTTTGTGCATAAAGCGCCTGAAAAACCAACGCTATGGCAAAAGCTGACCGGCAAAACACAGTCAGCCACCCCTTTGCTTGGCTTATATTTCTGGGGGGGCGTTGGTCGCGGTAAAACGTATCTGGTTGATACTTTTTTTGAGTGTTTGCCTACCAGCCGCAAAATGCGGATCCACTTTCATCGTTTTATGCACCGGGTACATGAAGAACTGAAGCTGTTAAAAGGCGTTAGTGATCCGCTGGAAAAAGTCGCTGATAAGTTTAAGCAGGAAGCGGATATTCTGTGTTTTGATGAGTTTTTTGTGTCGGATATTACCGACGCGATGATTCTGGGAACCCTGATGCAGGCTTTGTTTGCCAGAGGCATCACCCTGGTTGCAACATCGAATATCGAACCGGATGGTTTATACCGTAATGGTTTGCAGCGGGCCCGGTTTTTACCGGCAATAACGCTGATTAAACAGCATACTCAGATCGTAAATGTTGACAGCGGTATAGATTACCGCCTGCGTACGCTGGAGCAGGCCGAGATTTATCATTATCCGGCAGATGAGGCCGCAGACGAAAACCTGTATAAATATTTTCTGGCATTGTCTGCCGAGCCACGTCAAAAGCTGATTCAGATTGAAGTCGCCGGTCGTAAACTGTCTGCCAGATATGCCGCTGAAGGCGTGATCTGGTTTGATTTCAGTGAACTGTGTGAATCGGCCCGCAGCCAGTATGACTATATGGAACTGAGCCGTTGTTACCACACTGTGCTGATGTCCGGCGTTAAACAAATGGGGCAGGGGAATGATGATGCCGCCCGGCGTTTTATTGCCCTGGTAGACGAATTTTATGAGCGGCATGTAAAACTGATCCTGTCGGCAGAAACCGCTCTGGAGCAGTTGTATACCGAAGGTATTTTGTCATTTGAGTTCAGACGCTGTATCAGCCGTTTGCAGGAAATGCAGTCAAGAGAGTATCTGGCGAAACCTCACCTGCCATAGCGCCGTAGTTATTTCATGAAATTTTAGGTAAAGGTGCTGATTTTTGAAATTGTTTAATATATAATCCGCGCCCGGCCTACGTTACAGCCTTGCACTGCCGTTAGCCCGGTAGTTTTGTACTCGAAGGGGTGCGATAACGACACATATACAACTAGCCCTGTATGGTGTCAGGTGTAACTTAAGTTATTTGGATAGGTTTAGATGAAAACTTTTACTGCAAAACCAGAAAGCGTAAAACGCGACTGGTATGTTGTTGATGCATCAGGTAAAACTCTTGGTCGTATCGCAACTGAAATCGCTGCCCGCTTACGTGGTAAGCATAAGCCAGAATTCACACCTCATGTTGATACCGGTGATTACATCATTGTGGTTAATGCTGAGAAAGTTGTGGTTACCGGCGCTAAAGCACAAGCTAAGAAGTATTACTCTCATACTGGTTTCCCAGGTGGTATCAAGGAAATCACATTTGAGAAGTTAATCGACAAAAAGCCTGAAATGGTTCTGGAAACAGCTGTCAAAGGCATGTTGCCAAAAGGCCCATTAGGTCGTGCAATGTTCCGTAAGTTAAAAGTTTACGCAGGCGCAGAGCATCAACATGCTGCTCAGCAACCTCAAGTATTAGATATTTAATCGGAGCATCACATGGCACAGAATCAATATTACGGAACTGGTCGTCGTAAAAGCTCAACGGCCCGTGTATTCCTGAAAGCAGGTTCCGGTAACATCGTTATCAACCAGCGTGCATTAACTGATTATTTCGGTCGTGAAACTGCCTGTATGGTAGTAAAACAACCTTTAGAATTAGTTGAAATGACAGAAAAATTTGACCTGTACATCACTGTTAAAGGTGGTGGTATCAGTGGTCAGGCAGGCGCTATCCGTCACGGTATCACCCGTGCACTGATGGAGTTTGATGAATCTCTGCGTCCAGCACTGCGTAAAGCCGGTTTTGTTACCCGCGACGCGCGTCAGGTTGAACGTAAGAAAGTGGGTCTGCGTAAAGCACGTAAACGTCCACAATACTCAAAACGTTAATCGTTTATTGTCAGAAACCGGCACTTGTTGCCGGTTTTTTTATCTTCGCCAAAAATATACCCCCTTATCCAACTTATGGCATATTTCTCTTGGGTTATCTGGTTTGTTTTGTCTCATAAAGTAGCAGGATTTACCGATTCAGTGCACCTTTATCCTTGTGTAAAGCAGGGCTTTTCATTATGATCGGCGATATTTTCAAACTTATAATAATTGCTGGAATTCAGCCGCTTAAAAAGTCGTATTTTAAGCGTTAACGTGGAGATAAGTGGATGAGCAATGCGCCTGTAGATCAAGGTCGCCGTCGCTTCCTTACCATTGCAACCTCTGTGGTAGGGGGCGTTGGTGCGGTAGGAGCTGCTGTGCCCTTTATTGCGTCCTGGAATCCGAGTGAAAAAGCCAAACAGGCTGGTGCCGCGGTAACCGCCGACATCACTAAACTCGAAGAAGGGCAGTTAATCAGGGTGGAATGGCGTGGAAAACCGGTATGGATTGTAAAACGTCCTGAAACCATGCTGGAACAGCTGACGAAACACGAAGACAAATTAAAGGACCCTGCATCCAAGGTTGAACAGCAACCTTCCTATGCACAGAATAACTATCGTTCAATTAAGCCGGAAATTTTTATCGCTGTCGGTATCTGTACGCATCTTGGTTGTTCTCCAACTTATCTGCCAAATGATTTTGCAGCCCAGGTTGAAGGCGTATCATCGGGTTTCTTCTGCCCGTGCCACGGTTCAAAATTCGATATGGCAGGCCGTGTGTTCCAGAGCGTACCTGCTCCGACCAATCTGCAAATTCCGCCTCATGTGTTCATTGATGACAACACCATCCTGATTGGTGAAGATAATGGAGCCGCATAATGTTTAAAAATATTATGAACTGGATTGAATATCGGCTGCCTTTCATGGAGAAAATGAATCTTCATGTCATGCAGTACCCGGCACCTAAAAACTTTAACTTCTGGTACTTCTTTGGTTCTCTGGCCATTCTGGTACTGGTAAACCAGATCCTGACCGGTATCTGGTTAACGATGAACTATAACCCTACTGCTGAAGGCGCATTTGCCTCTGTAGAATACATCATGCGTGATGTCGATTATGGCTGGCTGCTGCGTTATATGCATTCTACCGGCGCATCTGCATTCTTTGTTGTAGTTTACCTGCATATGCTACGTGGCATGATGTATGGCTCTTACCAGAAGCCGCGTGAATTACTGTGGATTTTCGGGATGCTGATTTTCCTGGTACTGATGGCTGAAGCTTTCATGGGTTACCTGCTGCCCTGGGGACAAATGTCATTCTGGGGGGCTCAGGTAATTATCTCGATCTTCGGGGTTATCCCGTTTATCGGCGATGACTTAACCCTGTGGATCCGCGGTGACTATGTTATCTCCGGTGCAACCCTCAACCGTTTCTTTGCGCTGCATGTTATCGCATTGCCTCTGGTACTGGTTATTCTGGTATTCCTGCACATTATGGCCCTGCACGAAGTAGGCTCTAATAATCCGGATGGGATCGAAGTTAAGCGTACTAACGATGGTACGGTTGAACAGACTGAAGCGGATAAGAAATTCACTTTCCACGAGTATTTCACTAAAGGTGGCAAGAAAATCATTGTCGATGCCATTCCTTTCCATCCTTACTACACCGTCAAGGATATGGTAGGTGTTGCTGGTTTCCTGCTGGTATTCGCCTGGGTTATTTTCTTTATGCCTGAGGGCGGTGGTTTCTTCCTTGAGCCGCCAAACTTTGAAGCGGCCAACCCGCTGAAAACACCTGAGCATATTGCTCCTGTATGGTACTTCACGCCGTTCTACGCGATTTTACGTGCAGTACCGGATCAACTGTTCGGTGCAATCTTTATGTTCCTGGCGATTATCGCACTGGCATTATTACCGTGGATTGATCGCGGTTCGGTACGCTCAGTCCGGTATCGTTGTACGCTGCACAAACTGAATTTAATTAACTTCTGTGTAAGCTTTGTCATTCTGGGTATTCTTGGGGTTTTACCTGCTACGCCGTTATATACATTACTGGCGCAGATTTTCTCCTTTACCTATTTTGGTTTCTTCATACTGCTGTGGTTCTACAGTAAAAATGAAAAAACCAAGCCACTACCAGTGAGGTTAACATAATGATGAAGCAAATATTTTCAGCAGTTGCCTTGTTGGCGTCATCACTGGCAATGGCTGCAGGGCCGACAATCCCGCTGGATAAGGCACCTATTGATCTGACTGATAAAGTTTCTTTACAGAATGGTGCCCGTATTTTCCAGAACTACTGTCTGGGCTGTCACCAGATGCAGTATCAGCGCTATGCCAGAACCTTCCGTGATCTTGATATTCCGGAAGATATCGGTATGGAAAATCTGATGTTCACCGGCGAAAAAGTGGGTGATCATATAACCAATAATATGTCAGCCAAAGATGGTGAGAAATGGTTTGGTGCCACACCGCCTGATCTGACCAACGTAGCCAGGGTTCGTGGCCCTGACTGGTTATATACCTATCTGCGCAGTTTCTATACTGATGCTTCACGTCCGTTCGGTGTGAATAACGATGTCTTCCCGATGGTTGGTATGCCGCATGTACTGCAGGAATTACAGGGTGTACCATACAAAGCCTACGAAACCCGTTTGGTTGATGGTGAACCAAAAGAAGTTTATGTGGGGCTCCAGACTGATGGCAGCGGAGAGTTAAGCACCGAAGAATACGACAGAGCCGTTGCTGATCTGGTAAACTATCTGGAATATGTTGGCGAACCAACCAAACTTGAGGCCAGAGCCTTGGGTGTGAAAGTAATGATTTTCCTGGTAATTTTCTTCGTATTTACCTACTTACTGAAGAAAGAATATTGGAAAGATGTACATTAATTAGTTGATTTAGCTGACTAATATGTTTCGGGGGCCTTTGCGCCCCTTTGCCGTTTTTTATTTAACCGGAGGAATACATGGCGATCACTGCCAATAAACGCCCTGTGATGACTTTATTTTCAGCAGCAGATGATATGTTCAGTCATCAGGTTCGAATCGTACTGGCTGAAAAAGGCGTAACTGTAGATATTCTTCAGGTCACCCAGGATAATCTGCCGGAAGATCTGTACGAAGTTAATCCTTACGGCAGTCTGCCGACGTTACTGGATCGCGAACTTGCGTTGTATCAGGCAGATATTATTATGGAATATCTGGACGAGCGTTTTCCTCATCCGCCACTGATGCCTGTTTATCCTGTAGCCCGTGGTCAGGCGCGCCTGATGATGTACCGTATTGAAAAAGACTGGTATGCAGTAGCAGGTAAAATTTTACGTAACGAAGGTGATGTGGCAACTCTGCGTCAGGAACTGAAAGAAGGTTTACTGGCAATAGCACCGTTATTTACCGAAGCGCCGTTTTTTATGAGCGAAGAGTTTGGCCTGGTTGACTGCTACATGGCAGCATTGTTATGGCGTTTGCCATTACTGGGTATTGAGCTGACAGGCTCTGGCAGCAAAGAACTGAAAAACTATATGAACCGGATTTTTGAACGTGATGCATTTCAGGCATCGTTGACTGATGTCGAACGTGAAATCCGCCGTGGAATTAAGCTATAGATGAAAATGACGGCAAACCGCCCCTATTTATTACGGGCGTTTTACGAGTGGATTGTAGACAACAACTGTACCCCTTATCTGGTGGTTGATGCTACGTATCCGCACGTTACAGTACCACAACAGTTTGTGCAGAATGGCCAGATCGTGCTGAATACCAGCCCCGGAGCTGTCGGCAACCTGTTACTGGGAAATGACGCTATTACGTTTAATGCCCGTTTTGGTGGCCAGCCGTTTGCGTTAAGCATTCCGGTAAATGCGGTGCTGGCGATCTATGCCCGTGAAAATGGCGCCGGTACAGTATTCACGCTGGAAGATGAAGAAGACGAAGCAGAAATCTTTTCTGAAGAGCTGGATTATGATGTACCACCAGAGCCGGAACTACCAAAGCCACGCAAAGCTTCCCATTTAAAAGTCGTCAAATAAATTAAGCTGCAACTGCAGCTTTAATTTATTTTTCAGTTGCTACCTGCCAGAACGCTTTAATCAGCGGCTCTTTCAGCTTGTTAGCTAAAGTGCAGATCCCTAAATCAAACGCTTCGAACTGATAACCACTATCGAGCTTTCTTACCCGATCACGCACCGGGCTGTTGTTGACCACCGCGTCAGGAGCTATCGCAATACCGGTTCCCAGAGCCACCATGCTGACCATCGCTTCATGGCCGTCTACTTTGGCGACAATTCTTGGCGTGATGCCGGTATCTTTCAGCCATTTATCAAAGCGGCTGCGGGCCGGGCCATGCTCCGGCAGTATTACCGGAATATCCTGCCACGGAACAGGCTCTTTGCTTAATAAATCATTGACCTTGCAGGGGATCACTGGCGCAACAAAAAACAGCGGTAAGCGGGCGATACTGCTGAATGCCACATTCGACGGTAGTTGTGGCGGATAGACAGCTAATGCAACATCAGCTTCATCCTGCCGTACTTTTTCCAGTGCCAGGGCAGCGTCACCGGTTACCAGATTTATTTCGGCTTTAGGGCACAGCAAGCGGAATTTATCCAGAATTGCCGGTAAATGGCTGTAACTGGCCGTTACCGTACAGAATACTCTTATTTCGCCTGTCAGCTCTGCGCTGGTCAGTGATAAATCCTGCTGTAACTGATGCCATTCGGCCAGCCATAACCGGACAAACTGCTGAAAACGTTTACCGGCAGAGGTCAGGCTGACTGAGCGCTTATCCCTGGAAAACAGCGTGCTGCCCAGCTCTTCCTCCTGCCGCTGAATAACCCTGGTCAGGGTTGATGGGCTGACATGCATCTGCTCACTGGTTTTGGCAAAATTAAGGCTGCCTGCCAGATGCAGAAATAACTGTGCGCTACGAATATCCATAAATTGTTCTATTTCATAAAGTGAAATACAGAATTGAAAATATATCACTTCACGCAATAAAAGCGATCTTTTAGTATCGTTGCATTAAAGCCATACAGGTATGGCTTGCGATCAGTCAACTGATCAGTTAACGAATTGCAGAGAACCGTGATGAGTAATTATTTTAATACCTTGAATTTACGCCAGCAGCTGTTACAGCTGGGTAAATGCCGCTTTATGGATAAATCAGAATTTGCAGACGGTTGCAGCTTTTTAAAAGGCTGGAAAATCGTCATCGTTGGTTGTGGTGCCCAGGGGCTGAATCAGGGGCTGAATATGCGTGATTCCGGGCTGGATATCAGCTACACCCTGCGCAAAGAAGCCATAGCTGAAAAACGGGCCTCTTATCAGAAAGCAACGGCAAATGGTTTTAAAGTTGGCACTTATGAAGAGCTGATCCCGACAGCGGATCTGGTATTAAACCTGACACCGGACAAACAGCACAGCAGCGTTATTGACGCCATTATGCCATTAATGAAGCAGGGCGCAGCGCTGGCCTATTCGCATGGTTTTAATATTGTCGAAGAAGGTAAACAGATCCGTGCTGATATTACTGTGGTCATGGTCGCACCGAAATGTCCGGGAACCGAAGTTCGTGAAGAATACAAACGTGGTTTTGGCGTACCAACACTGATTGCCGTTCACCCGGAGAATGATCCGAAAGGGCAGGGGCTGGCCATTGCCAAAGCCTATGCGTCGGCAACCGGTGGTGACAGAGCGGGTGTGCTGGAGTCTTCTTTTGTGGCAGAAGTAAAGTCAGATCTGATGGGCGAACAGACCATTCTGTGCGGTATGTTACAGACCGGCGCCTTACTGGCATTTGACAAGCTGGTAGCTGAAGGTTTTGAAGCTGCCTATGCGGCAAAATTAATTCAGTATGGCTGGGAAACCGTAACCGAAGCACTGAAACATGGCGGCATCACTCATATGATGGATCGCCTGTCTAACCCGGCAAAAATTAAAGCTTATGATTTGGCAGAGCAGTTGAAAGTGACGTTACGGCCATTATTTGAAAAACATATGGATGACATCATCAGCGGTGAATTCTCCCGCACCATGATGGCTGACTGGGCTAACGATGACAAAAACCTGCTGACCTGGCGTGAGCAAACGCTTGAAAGCGGTTTTGAACAGGCAGCGGCTTCGGATGAAAAAATTACCGAACAGGAATATTTCGACCGTGGCATTCTGCTGGTGGCAATGGTGAAAGCCGGGGTTGAACTGGCGTTTGAAACTATGGTTGATGCCGGCATTATTGCAGAATCGGCTTATTACGAATCACTGCATGAAACACCGCTGATTGCCAATACTATCGCCCGTAAACGCTTATATGAAATGAACGTGGTAATTTCTGATACCGCTGAATACGGTAACTATCTGTTCTCACATGCCGCCGTGCCGTTACTGCGTGATACCGTGAACAGCCTGAGCACCGAGTATATCGGCAAAGGGCTGAAAGGTGATAACAGTGTTGATAACCAGCGGCTGATTGCGGTAAACGAGGCCATCCGCCAGCACCCGGTTGAGATTGTCGGTAAAACCCTGCGTGGTTATATGACCGCAATGAAGAGTATTGTGTAAGCCGGCGCTGAGCCGCTCAAAAGAATGATGTGGTAATACAGAAAGGCGTAACTGCGGTTGCGTTATTCTGGCCAATAACGATGTTATACGTGGACCTTGGTTGTTTGCCCCGCTTTGCGGGGCTTTTTTTTATCCGCAATCAGCGGTAACCTCAAAAGTCCGACAGATCCTGAACACACTTCTGGGAATACGTTATGAAAACAATTGCACTGGTTGCACACGATGGTAAAAAACAGGCATTACTGGACTGGGTAAGCAAACACCGGGAGTTTTTTACTGATAAAAAACTGGTGGCTACCGGAACTACCGGTAAATTATTGCAGGAAACCCTGCACAAACCCGTTACCTGTCTGGCCAGTGGGCCGTTGGGAGGGGATCAGCAAATTGGGGCGTTAATCGCGGAGCAGCAGATTGACTGGCTGGTTTTCTTCTGGGATCCGCTGTCATCCCAGCCACATGACCCTGATGTAAAAGCCCTGATCCGGCTGGCGGTGGTATGGAATATCCCGGTAGCCTGTAATCAGGCCACCGCTGATTTTATTGTGCATTCCACCTTGTATCAGCAAAACTACCAGCGTGAAGTACCTGACTTTTCCGTTTACCAGAACCGGCAGGTTTAACCTGCAATATACCGGTTTCTTTACCGACGGCCAGGAACCGGTTTGTGCTTCTGCTTACGGCTTTAAGAGCAAAATGCGATAAATGAACCTTATTCCGGAAATCGCTTTCTGATTTAATTTTATTTTTAATCATAAAGTTATGTATAGCCATATTGGTTTTACTAAAAATAGTTTGGTAAACGTTTACCTTGCGTGATATAACATGACCATGCTGAAACTGGACCGGTTCGTTTCAGGTGATGACAAAGCGGTATAGCCGGAAAAGCCGTACTTCATCTTTATCAGTACTGAATACCAGAAATAGCATAAAAAAATAACAAGCTATATCACAGGGGTAGGATATGACAGGTCAATTCAAATATACCGTTATGGCAGCAGCCATAGCGCAGATTTTTGCTATACAGCACGCAAACGCTCAGACTACTGACGACACCACAACTGCACCCAAACCGGCAGAAGAACAGATTGAACAAATCGTTGTTCGCGGCTTTGGGGCTACGTTAAGCAAATCGTTAATGCAGAAAAAATACTCAGAATCCACAGTAGAAATTATTTCTACCGATGATCTGGGGCAACTACCGGATGTCACCATTGCCGATGCGCTGGGCCGTTTACCGGGTGTCGCTGCCGAACGTGACCGTGGTAATGCCAGCAGCTTGTCTATCCGTGGACTTGGTCCCCGCCTGAATATTGCTACCATGAACGGGCGCGAGATCGTCAGTGCTGAGCCAAGCCGCGATGTGCGTTACGAGCAGTTTCCGGCTGAACTGATTAACTCGGTTGAAGTATATAAAAGCCCGATGGCCAACAATGTCGAAGGTGGTATTGCCGGACTGGTCAATATGAACTTTGTCAGCCCGTTAAGCCGCGACCAGCGCTTAATCAGCATCAGTGGTAATCTGATGGATTACCAGATGGCAGATGATATTCCGGGTGCCGATGGTACCGGCAAAAAACTCAGCTTTGCTTATATTGACCAGCTGACTGAAAATTTTGGTGTGGTATTTGGTATCGCCTATCAGGATCAGCCGTCGGTACAACGTGAAAGCGCTTTTTATTCGTATAACAACAATCCTGCCGAGCAGGGTGATGTGAATGAAGATGGTATTACTGAAGCTGCACCGTGGGGCGGTAAAACCGGCTCGAAATTCGGTAATATTGAGCGTACCGGCGTACTGACCATTCTGGAATGGGCACCGACCGACCGCCTGACCATGAAATATGATCTGTTCTACTCCCAGTTTGATATTGAAGAACGTGAAGACCAGCTCTGGTTCGATGGCTGGGGCAACTGGGGCGGTTCCAATAACTGGAGCTACAATAACTCCTCAGCGGCGCCGGTAGTAGTAACCAGGCCGGATGGTTCACAGCAACTGGTAGGCGGTAGCCTGCTGACCTGGGACGATGCGCTGGATGGTGTACTGAACAATGCGGCCTGGTTTCAGAAAAATGAGCTGATCAGCACCGGCCTGAAAGTCGACTGGCAGGGTGATGTGTGGGCGGTTTCTGCTGATATCGGCTACTCCGAAGCCGGGATCAAATCCCGCTGGGTTAATGTTAAATCTGCTTTCCTGCCAGAAGGTGAGCAGGATATCCGCTGGAGCAATACCGGTAAGCAGTTACAGATATGGGCACCGGATGCGGTCAGCGACACCGCCAATTATGCTGTTTCCAGTATGACGGTCGATAAAGACCGTGACCTGACTGACAAAATGGTCAGCATCAAACTGGATTTTGAACGTGGTATCGAATGGGGTATTTTTGAGTCGCTGACCGTTGGCGGACGCTACTCTGATCGTGATAAAGATAATGATGTTATCAGTTGGTCGCAATCAGCACTGACTAATCATAACCTGACCGATTATGCCTTTAATTATGCCCTTGGTGGCGATTTTGTCTCTCCGACCCTGATTGGTTTTAAAGACTGGAGTGCCGTAGTGGCGCAAGGCTTTGGCGGTATTGATGACCGTAGCGAATACCAGAAGCAGGGTGCAGATTTGGCGGCCAGCTGGAAAGTGGAAGAAACCAACAGTGCGCTGTACGGTATGCTGAAAATGTCCGGTGATCTCGGTAATATTCCATACACCGGTAATGTCGGTATCCGCTATGTACATACCAGCTCTACGTCTTCCGGGCATCAGTACATTGAAAATACCGGTGAGTTTTCGCCGGAAGTTGTTGACCACAGTTACAGCAAAATCCTGCCGTCACTGAATATGGTATTTACCGTCAGCGATAAGGCGCAGGTGCGTTTAGGCGTTTCACGGGCCATGTCACGTCCGCCGCTGATTGAAATGCGTTCAGGTTTTACCCTGAATACCAGTAACGACTCTGAAAATACCGGCTCTGGCGGTAATGCTAAACTGAATCCGTTTGTGGCGGATCAGCTGGATTTAGGGCTGGAATATTACTGGAACGATAAAACTGCCGCCTCAGCATCGGTGTTCTTTAAAGATCTGAAGAGCCATATTGCGGTGACCAGCGAACTGGTTAACATCGAAGGAACCCAGTATCGTTTCTCCAGACCGGTTAACGGTGATGGTGGCCAGATCCGTGGTATCGAACTGATGTATCAGCAGGCATTTGATATGTTGCCGGGCTGGCTCGACGGGCTGGGTATTTATGCCAACTACTCGTTCACCGATACCAATATCAAAGAAATGACACCGGTAAATAATCCATTCCCGCTGGGAGGGTTATCCCGCAATGTCGGCAGCTTTACGCTGTGGTATTACCGTGCCGGTGTCGATGCCAAGGTTTCCGCCAATTATCGCAGTGCCAGCACGTCAGTTGGCAGCTGGGATGATGTGGAAATGACCCGTACCCGGGCAGAAACCACAGTCGATGCCAGTATCTCGTACGAGTTTACCGAAAACTTTAAAGTGATGCTGCAGGCACAGAACCTGACTAACGAGAAGTCATTCAGCTATTTCGATAATGACCCGGGCCGTCCGGCTTACTACCGTGAATGGGGACGTCGTTATCTGCTGGGCTTCCAGTTAACACTGTAACAGGAACAGCGGTGTTGGCTATGCCGCACCGCGACTGCAATCTATGACAAAGCATGTGGTATTAAGCGGCGCTTCCTCCGGCATTGGCAGGGCACTGGCAATTCTGCTGTCACAACAGGGATACCGGCTCAGCCTCTGTGGCCGTGATCCGCAGAAGCTGGCAGCAACACAGCAACAGCTGGCCGCAGGCTGCCCGCTGTTTGCAGCGCATTTTGATGCTACCGACCGGCAGGCGGTTGCCGCCTTTTGTCTGCAGGCAGAACAACGGCATGGCCCGGCAGATATTTTAATTAACTGTGCCGGTGCAAATAACTCGCGCAGTGCAGCGGCAGCACCACAGTGGCTGCAACTGGAGCAGATGATGCAGCTGAATTTCTATGCTCCGCTTTGTTTTATTGAGCAGCTGTTACCGGCCATGCTACACCGTAAACAAGGCTGTATTTTAAATGTACTGTCAACGGTGTGTCTGTTTTCAAATCCCGGTATTGCGGCTTATACCGCCACTAAGGCCGCACTGGATGCTTACAGTAAAGTGCTGCGCAAAGAGCTGCATGGCAGCGGAGTAAAAGTATTATCGGTGTATCCGGGAGGAGTGGATACTGATTTCAGAACGGCAGCCAGACCAGAATATCTGCGGCCAGCTGAGGTGGCAGATGCCATTAGCAGTATGTTGTCTGCCGGTGCCGGGGCACATATGCACGAACTGGTGATCCGCCCGGCAGCAGAAGTCAATTTTAACTGACAGCTGGCCGGAAATAATGACTTTTCAGGCTGATATAAAACAGCATGAAATAGTAAACGTTTACCATCAGGCCAACCTGATGGCAATTATGCCCGAATAACAAGGAATAAAAGTGTGTTAAAGCGATTATTAACAATCCTCCTTTTTACACAACTGATGGTGTTAGCCGCCTGCTCCGCAGAGCGGCAGGTAGCGGAGCAGCAACCCTTTGCTGCTCATAATGTTAATTTAAACCAGCATTGGCAGTTTCAGAAAAGTGAGCACCGGCCAGCGGCAGATCACCCAGCCTGGCAGCAGATAAGCCTGCCACATACTCCGCGTATTGAACCGATGATCGTCAATGACCAGTGGCAGGGTATTGCCTGGTATCAGAAAACACTGCAACGTCCGGCCGACTGGCAGCACAAAAAAATCTTTATCCGTTTTGAAGGGGCGATGAATCATGCCGAAATCTGGCTGAATGAGCGGAAAATTGGCGAGCATCTCGGGGGCTATCTGCCCTTCACGCTGGATTTAACCGCAGTGCTTAATACCGGTGATAACCTGTTGCAGGTCAGGCTGGATAACCGGGATAACCCTGTCTCCGGGCCAAAGCCGCTGGCACAGCTGGACTTTAATACCTACGGCGGCTTATACCGTGGTGTGCAACTGCTGGTAAAAGACCCGTTGCATATCACCGATGAAATACTGGCAAATGAAACCGCAGGTGGTGGTATTTTTGTAACCTACCCGCAAATCAGCAGGCAGCAGGCAACACTGAATATCCAGACGCATATTGCCAACCACTATCACCAGTCACAGCAGGCTGTGGTGGTGCAGCAACTGTATTATCAGCAACAGAAAGTGGCGGAGGTACGCAGTAATGCCGTGACACTGGCGGCAAACAGTGCGCAGCATATTCAGCAACAGTTACAGCTGAATGCGCCTCAGCTGTGGCATCCGCAGACACCGTATTTATATCAGCTGCATACGCAGTTATACCTTGGCGATCAGTTGCTGGAACAACAGCAGACACGCATTGGCCTGCGCACCTTCAGTTTTAATGAACAACATCAGCTGCTGATTAACGGACAACCGGCTTTTCTGCGTGGTGTTAACCGTCATCAGGAATATCCGCATGTCGGTTATGCTACATCTGCCCAGGCCGATTACCGCGATGCCGTAAAAATTAAATCAGCCGGTTTTGATTATGTGCGGTTGTCGCATTATCCGCATTCCAAAGCTTTTATGGATGCTGCCGATGAGCTGGGACTGGTGGTGCTGGATGCTATTTTAGGCTGGCAGTATTATCTGGAAGATCCGGCATTCCGGGCTCATATTCTGCAAACCTGCCGCGATATGATCCGCCGTGATCGTAATCATGCCAGCGTACTGGCCTGGGAATGTTCGCTGAACGAATCCGATATGCCGGCTGACTTTATTGCCCGGTTACACCAGACCGTAAAACAGGAATATCCCGGCAGCCATTCTGCTGGCTGGCAGCAGGGGTTCGACTTATATCTGCAGGCGCGTCAGCACCGGCAAATACATTATGAAACACCAAACCAGCCTTACAATGTTTCGGAGTATGGCGACTGGGAATATTACGCCCAAAATGCCGGGTTTCACCAGGACAGCTGGGCCGATCTGAAAGAAGAAGAACGCACCAGCCGCCAGTTACTGCGTCATGGCGAAGCACGTTTGCTGCAACAGGCCCTGAATGTACAGGAAGCGCATAACGACAACCTGACCACACCGGCGTTTGCCGATGGTTACTGGGTCATGTTCGATTATAACCGCGGTTATGCCGATGATCTGGAAGCTTCCGGTGTTATGAGCCTGTACCGCCTGCCGAAGTACAGCTACTACTTTTTCCGGAGCCAGCGTAATCCGGCCGAACAGTCAGCGCATTACCCGTCCGGCCCGATGGTATTTATTGCCAGCGAATGGCAGCCCTCTTCGTCAGCTACAGTGCGGGTATTCAGCAATGCTGAGGAAGTGGAGCTATGGCATAACGACCAGTTGGTCAGCCGCCGGCAACCGCAGCAAAACGGCTACAGCACCCATCTGCCGCACCCGCCGTTTGAATTTAATCTGGGACAGTTTAAAGCTGGCACTTTAACCGCTAAAGCCTTTATCGGTGGCAAACAGGTGGCAGAGCATAGTGTTGCCACACCGGGCAAGGTGGCCGGACTACAGCTGACACTGGATAGCAGCGGTATTGCGCCGGTGGCGGGTGTCGGTGATCTGGTGTTTGTTTATGCCGAACTGCTGGATGCACAGGGTAACCCGGTGCCGCTGAACGATAAAGAAATCCGTTTTGAAACCGAAGGCGAGATCAGTGTGCTGAACCCGGAAGCCGTGCTGACCGAACAGGGCAAAGCGGCGGTGCTGGTGAAGATTGGTGACAGCCTGCAAGGCGCGGTGATCCGTGCGGTTGCAACAGAGTTTGATGTGCAGAGCCAACCATTATCGCTGGAAAGATAATCACCGGTTTATGCCCAAAACTATGAACTGGCGTAACAGATTAAATAAGTTCCACAGTGAGGAATACATGAAAATATTAGTTACCGGCGGTGCAGGTTATATCGGCTCCCACACCTGTGTGGAACTGCTGAATGCCGGTTATCAGGTAGTGGTAGTGGATAACCTCAATAACAGCCACGCCGAAGCCTTAAACCGGGTACAGCAGATTACCGGTAAAAGCCTGGCGTTTTACCAGACAGATATCCGCGATCAGCCGGCACTGGAACAGATTTTCGCTACCGAAAGCATTGATGCAGTGATTCACTTTGCCGGTTCCAAAGCGGTGGGTGAATCGGTGGAGATGCCGCTGTATTACTACGACAACAATGTCAATGCCTCGCGGGTTTTGCTGACGGTAATGCAGAAATTCGGTGTCCAGACCATCGTATTCAGTTCATCTGCTACCGTATATGGCGATCCGCTCAGTGTACCTATTAACGAAAACTTTGCGTTGCAGCCGACTAATCCGTATGGCCGTACCAAGCTGGTGACAGAGCAGATGCTGACAGATCTGACCATTGCCGCACCGGCATTCTGCGCCATTATCCTGCGTTACTTTAACCCGGTTGGTGCGCATGCTTCGGGGCGGATAGGCGAAGATCCGAACGGTATCCCGAATAACCTGATGCCGTTTATCAGCCAGGTGGCGGTAGGCCGCAGGGCAGAGTTAGCGGTATTTGGTAATGACTACCCGACAACCGATGGCACAGGGGTGCGCGACTATATTCATGTGGTTGATCTGGCCGATGGTCATGTTAAAGCGCTGCAACAGCTGCATGGCCGCACTGGCTGTCATATTTTTAATCTCGGCACCGGGCAGGGGATATCGGTATTACAGATGGTTGAAGCATTCGAACGTGTATCCGGCCAGCCGGTGCCATATAAAATCGCCCCGCGCCGTCCCGGCGATATTGCGGCCTGCTATGCTGATCCGGCACAGGCTAACCGGCAACTGCAATGGCAGGCCAGCCGCGATTTAAGCCAGATGGTGGCCGACAGCTGGAACTGGCAGAAAATGAACCCGCAAGGTTACAGCAATTGATAAATCAGTTATCCGGAAACAGAGCTATGTCTGAATTTGATGCAAAAGATCATCCACACCGTCGTTACAACCCGCTGACCGGCGACTGGGTACTGGTGTCGCCACACCGTGCCAAAAGGCCGTGGCAGGGGCAGGTCGAAACCCAGAGCACAGAGCAAAACCCGGCATATGACAGCAGCTGCTTTTTATGCCCGACCAACACCCGGATTACCGGTGAAGTTAACCCGGATTACCGGCAGCCATATGTCTTTACCAATGATTTTGCTGCACTGATGAGCGATACGCCGGATTATCAGCAGTCTGAAGATGAGCTGTTTATGCTGCAATCAGAAAAAGGCACCAGCCGGGTAATCTGTTATTCACCTGATCACAGTCTGACGATGCCGGAACTGCCGCAGGCCCAAATCGTCAGTATTGTGGAACAGTGGATTAAGCAATATCAGGAACTGTCAGCCAGCTATCGCTGGGTACAGGTATTTGAAAACAAAGGCGCGATTAACGGCTGCTCGAATCCGCATCCGCATGGCCAGATCTGGGCCTGCAACACCGTGCCTACTTTACCGGCCAGAGCTGACAAGGCTCAGCGCGATTATCTGGCAAAACATGGCACCAACCTGCTGCTGCACTATGCACAACGCGAAATGCAGAACACAGAGCGTACCGTGGTTGAAAACGGGCACTGGCTGGTGGTCGTGCCGTTCTGGGCCAGCTGGCCGTTTGAAACGCTGGTGCTGCCAAAACAGCGGCAGGTCGCGCGGATGGAACAACTGACCACAGCAGAGCAACAGTCGCTGGCCGATATTCTGCAGCAACTGACCATTCGCTACGACAATCTGTTCCAGTGTTCTTTCCCGTATTCGATGGGCTGGCACTGTGCACCTTATAACGGCGAAGACAGCGCACACTGGCAACTGCATGCGCATTTTTATCCGCCGTTGCTGCGCTCCGCCACAATCAAAAAATTTATGGTTGGCTACGAAATGCTGGCCGAAACACAACGCGATATGACACCAGAGCAGGCTGCTGAACGTTTACGTGCACTTAGCCCGGTGCACTATAAGCAACAGCATAAACAATAAAACAGGTAAGCAGGAAATGGGATTGTTGCAACAGGTACAGCAGGCATTTGCCGGACATTATCAGCAGAACGCAGAACTGGCTTTCCGGGCACCGGGCCGGGTTAATCTGATTGGCGAACATACCGATTACAACGATGGTTTTGTACTGCCATGCGCTATTAACTACGATACCGTCGTTGTGGCGCGGCGGCGTAACGACAACATTGTGCGGGTACTGGCGCTGGATTATCAGCAACAGCAGGACGAATTCACGCTGCAATACCCGATCGCCCGTCATCCGCAGTGGCAGTGGGCCAACTATGTCCGTGGCGTGGCTAACAGCCTGCTGCAAAAGGGGTATGAACTTCAAGGCTGTGATCTGGCTATCAGCGGTAACGTACCGCAGGGCGTCGGCCTCAGTTCGTCGGCATCACTGGAAGTGGCGCTGGGGCTGGCATACAGCACCTTAGCCGGTATCAGCTTATCCGGCCGTGATAATGCCCTTAACGGCCAGCATGCTGAAAACCATTTTGTCGGTTGTAACTGCGGCATTATGGATCAGCTGATTTCAGCACAAGGCCAGCAGAGACACGCCTTACTGATTGACTGCCGCAGTCTGGAAAGCCAGCCGGTAGCGTTGCCACCGGAGATGGCGGTGATGATCATCAACTCCAACGTAAAACGCGGGCTGGTAGACAGCGAATACAACACCCGGCGCCAGCAATGTGAAATTGCTGCGGCTGTTTTCGGTGTGCCGGCATTACGTGATGTCAGCTGGCAGCTGTTTGAGCAACAACAGCATTTGCTGGACCCGGTGGTAGCAAAGCGGGCGCGGCATGTTATCAGCGAAAATGCCCGGACCGAACAGGCGGCGCTGGCACTGGCTGCTGCCGATATTGCCCGGCTGAGCCGCTTAATGGCCGCGTCGCATCAGTCAATGCGCGATGACTTTGAAATCACGGTAAAACCTATCGACACTCTGGTGCAGATTATCAGCGATAAGCTGGGCGAGCGTGGCGGTGCGCGGATGACCGGAGGTGGCTTTGGCGGTTGTGTGGTGGCTCTGGTGCCGCAGCATGAAGTGGCTGAGGTTACCGCGCTTATTGAACGGGAGTATCCGGCACAAACCGGCTTGCAGCCAGATATCTTCGTTTGTACTGCCAGCCAGGGCGCGGAGCAAATCTGCTGATGAGTGCCGCATTACAGCCTTTTACCCTGAGCAACCGGCATGGGCTGGAAGTCGATGTACTGCCACTTGGTGCCACCATTATGGCAATACGCTATCAGGGGCAGTTGCTGACACTGGGCTATCCGCAGCCAGAGCAGTATCTGCATGACAATTTCTATCTGGGGGCAACGGTAGGGCGTTACGCTAACCGCATCGCGCATGGTCGTTGCCTGCTGAATGGCCAGTTGTTACAGCTTGATTGTAATAACGGGCCGCACAGTCTGCACGGTGGCAGCAGTGGTTTTAACAAAGCCGTATGGCAGGTGCGTGAGCGCACGGTGCAACAGGCTGAACTGTACTACTGTGCGGCCGATGGCGAGCAGGGGTTTCCGGGGCGGTTGCAGGTGTGGCTGCAGTTACAGTTGCAGCAAAATGCGCTGCACCTGCAATTCAGGGGGCTGAGCGACCGGGATACGCTGGTTAACCTGACCAACCACTGTTATTTCAACCTGAACAGCGACGGCAACGATATTAATAACCACCAGCTCCGGCTTAATGCTGAACATTACCTGCCAACTGACAGCACTGCCATTCCTTACGGTGAATTGCAGCCGGTGGCCGGTTCAGTATTTGATTTACGCCAGCCAGCCGCATTGGGCGAGCGTTTGTTACAGGGTGATTTGCAGTTACAGCAGGCCAGAGGCTTTGATCACTGTTTTGTTACACCACAAGGTGCAGACGGCAGCCTGCAATGGCAGGCTACTGTCAGCTCGCCACAGAGTGGCCGTACGCTTGAGGTATTCAGTACTCAACCCGGTATTCAGCTGTATACCGGTAATTATCTGGCTGCACCGTTCCGGCCCCGGCAGGGGTTGTGCCTTGAGGCACAAAACTGGCCGGATGCACCAAACCAGCCGCACTTTCCGTCGGCACAACTGGCCGCTGGCCAGACCTATCAGCAGGAAATTGTGTACCGTTTCAGCTGAATGACAATAACAAAATGCCATCCTGACCAGAGCAGTTCGCAACTTACTCTGGCAGGTGTGAACCGGCTTGCTCTAAGCCAACCGTTGAAGGCATGGATGCCTGAACCGAGCCTACAGGGATGTATTCACGGCGTGTTGGTGTGAGCAAGCCGGTTCATACCTGAATCTGTTCCAGCAGATGCTTCAAATGGCAAACAGGGTAGCAGTAAGGACTGATATGACATTATCCACACTTGATCTGGCCATTCTGGCTGTTTACGTACTGGGGCTGCTGATCATTGCCTATATGATTTCGCGCGATAAAAGCGGCCACAGCAAAGATACCAACGACTACTTTCTGGCGGGTAATACCCTGCCGTGGTGGGCAATAGGCGCTTCGCTGATCGCTGCCAATATTTCAGCCGAGCAGATTATCGGTATGTCCGGCTCCGGCTATGCTATTGGTCTGGCGATTGCGTCTTATGAATGGATGGGCGCCATTACCCTGATTATTGTGGGCAAGTATTTTCTGCCGATTTTCCTGAAACGGCAAATCTATACCATGCCGCAGTTTTTGCAACAGCGGTTCGACAACCGGGTGCGTACCACTCTGGCTTTGTTCTGGCTGGCGGTATATATCTTCGTTAACCTGACTGCCGTATTCTGGTTAGGGGCATTAGCCATTAACACCGTTACCGGCATTGACTTAACCCTGGCAATGGTGCTGCTGGCCTTATTCTCGCTGGCTTATTCGTTGTATGGCGGTTTAAAGGCAGTGGCGTTTACCGACATTATTCAGGTTGTATTGCTGGTGGCGGGAGGGTTGTTCCTGTCGTATATGTCGTTACAGTTGCTGGGCGACGGTAATGGTATTTTTGCCGGTTTTCAGCGGTTGCTGAGCGAAGCGCCGGACAAATTCGATATGATCCTGACACCGGATAATCCGCACTATATCAGCCTGCCGGGGATTTCCGTATTACTGGGCGGCTTATGGATTATGAACCTGTCGTACTTCGGTTTTAACCAGTATATTATTCAGCGGGCACTGGCGGCCAAAGATTTACCGGAAGCCCAGAAAGGCATTGCTTTTGCGGCGTTTCTGAAACTGCTGATGCCGGTTATTGTGGTACTGCCCGGTATTGCTGCGACGTTGTTATTACCGGCGCTGGATAAACCGGATCAGGCTTATCCGCAGCTGATGGCATTAATGCCGTCAGGCATCAAAGGGCTGATTTTTGCGGCACTGGTGGCGGCAATAGTGTCCAGTCTGGCATCAATGACCAACAGTATCGCGACTATCTTTACCATGGATATTTATTCACAACTTAAACCTGGCAAAACACAGCAGCATTATGTGTGGATTGGGCGGCTGGTCAGTTTAGCGGCACTGATTATAGCGCTGTTTACGGCCAAACCATTGCTGGGCGAATTTGAACAGGCATTCCAGTATATTCAGGAATTTACCGGCTTCTTTACTCCGGGTATTGTGGTGCTGTTTATGCTGGGTATGTTCTGGCGCCGTACCACCGCCAATGCGGTACTGATTGCCGCCGTCAGCTCTGCGGTATTATCACTTATTTTCAAACTGTGCTGGCCGGCACTGCCTTTTATGGACAGAGTCGGGCTGGTATTCCTGTGCTGTCTGGCGCTGGCAGTGGTTATTACCCTGTTACAGCGTCAGGGCGATCATCCGCATGCTGTACGGCTGGATGATATTCAGTTCAGCACCCGTAGCAGCTTTAACTGGTCGGCACTGATTGTTGTGCTGATTCTGGCTGCGTTTTACACCGTCTGGTGGTAACGGATAACAGGAGTTCATAACATGAAAAAATCATCAATTACCCTGCTGCTGACGGCCAGCCTGTTTGCCACTGCGGTACAGGCGGCCACACCGCAACCGGCCCAGGTACGTGACGGCGTACTGCAATGGCAGAACGGCGAAGAAGTTACGCTGTTCGGCGTTAATTACAGCGCGCCTTTTGCTTACGGTTACCGCGCCCTGAACCGGCTGGATGCGGATATCCGCCACAGCATTGATATGGATGTCGAACATATTGCCCGGCTGGGGCTGGATGCTTACCGCATCCACCTGTGGGACAAAGAACTGACCGACAGCGAAGGTAACCTGCTGCAAAATGCCCATCTGGAACTGTTTGATTACCTGCTGCTAAAACTGCAACAGAAAAACATCCGTGTAATTATTACCCCGCTGAGCTGGTGGGGCAGCGGCTACCCGGAGCCGGACCCGCAGGAAAGCGGTTTTGCCGTCGGTTACAGCAAAAATGATATGAACGAACTGCCACAGATGATTGCGGCCCAGCAGAACTATCTGCGTCAGTTGATGGCGCATGTTAACCCGCATACCGGTTTAAGCTATGCGGCCGATCCGAACATTATCGCCTTTGAACTGTTTAACGAACCCAAACACGCTACATCACCACAGCAAAGTGCGGCTTATGTGGAAACGTTAATCCGCACTATGCGCGACAGCGGCGTTGCCAAACCGCTGTTTTACAATATCAGCGAGCAGGGTAATGATCAGCCGTTTGCTACCGCTATCTGCCGTAGCCGCATCGACGGTATTGCTTATCAGTGGTATCCGACCGGGCTGCTGAAATACAGCGAACTGCAAGCCAACGTACTGCCGCAGGTGGCGCGTTATTCCGATCCGTTTCGTTCCATTGATGCCTGTAACAGCAAAGCACGGATGGTATATGAATTTGATGCTGCCGATGTGGCTGCTTCGGTAATGTATCCGGCGATGGCCCGCAGCTTCCGCTCTGCCGGTTTTCAGTGGGCAACCCAGTTTGCCTATGATCCGGCGGCACTGGCGCATACCAATTCAGAATACAACACCCATTACCTGAACCTGCTGTATACACCGGCCAAAGCGGTCAGCCTGAAAATAGCTGCCGAAGCGTTTCGCAGTTTGCCGCGTAACTATGCGGCACCGGCGTATCCGGCCAATAACCAGTTTGCCGGTGTCACGCTGAACTATCAGCAAAACAGCAGCGTACTGAACCGTGCAGATAAATTCTTTTACAGCAATAGCACCAGTGAAAAGCCACAAAGCCCGAAAAAACTACAGCAGATTGCCGGTGTCGGCAATTCAGCACTGGCACAGTATCAGGGCACAGGTGCGTATTTCCTGGATAAACAGGCATCAGGCGTGTGGCGGCTGGAAGTGTATCCGGATGTCCAGCAGTTGCAGGACCCTTACCAGAATTCCAGCCTGCGCCGCGAAGTTGCCCGCTTGTATGCCGGTGAGCGCCAGCTTACGCTGCAACTGCCGGATTTAGGCAAACGCTATTATCTGCAGGGGGTTAACGAAGGCAATACCGTGCAGCAACGGGCAGACAATGGCACTGTTACGGTAAAGCCCGGGGTTTATCTGTTAGCCAAAGAGCAAAAGCAACTGAGCAGGCAGTCTGATATCAATACGGCGTTTTATCTGCCAGCCACAGTTCAGAACGAGCCACAAATCAGTGTCTGGCATCAGCCACAGCGCCAGGCCGCTTTAAACGAAAACATTCGTTTTACCGCCACAATCGGCGCAGTTAAAGCGCCGGAGCAGGTACAGCTGATGGTGCGTTATCTCGGTCATAATGGTTTTACCGCATTGCCGATGCAGCGTGGTGAGCATGATCAGTACGAACAGAATCAGTACGAACAGAATCAGTATCAGGCCAACCTGCCAGCCGACTGGCAACGTACGGGCGTACTGGAATATGCTATCACCGTAACCGATAACGGCAACACGCTGACCTTCCCCGGTGGTGCCACCGGCTCACCGCAGGACTGGGATTTTGTTACCGCCGCACCTTACTGGAATGTACAGCTACAACCGGCAGGAACGGCCATTGCATTGTTTGATGCCACGCTGGACCGGCAGGTGAATCTGTATCCGAAAGATGGCCGGGTACAGCAGCATCTGGTCAGCGGTCAGCAGGGAAAAGGGCTGGCAATGCAACTGGGGCTGGATGGCCTGACCAACAGCAATAATGACTGGTTATTGCGCACCACACTGGCCGCAGATAACAGCCTGAAAACGCGTGATCTGAGCCAGTACAATGCACTGGCGGTGAAAATCCGCGCGGTACAGCGACCGGAACAGGTTGAACTGGCACTGCTGGATGCCGACGGTCTGGCGTATGGCACTGAGTTACAGCTCAGCACCGACTGGCAATATCTGTTAATACCGCTGACGATGCTGCGCAGCACCGATACGGTAATGACACAGGCCTATCCGACCTTTATGCCGGTGCTACTGAAAGCGGAAAAACCGGGCACCGTGCTGCCGGAAAAAACCGACCTGCGCCAGATACAAGGGTTGCAATTACGCTTCAGCACCCATGCGTACCCGCAGGCTGAACGCAAAGGCTGGCATGGCGTGGAACTGGCAGAAGTCAGCCTGATCCGCCGTTAATGAACGACAGGTGTGCCTTGCTGATGGTCGCAGGGCATGCCTATAATCGCAGGCATTCCCTCTGACGCCGGAGCACGCTATGGCACCGCAACTTCAGCGCACTTCTGCCGTATCGCTGCCACCGGCCGGGCTTTCGCGGCAACTGGCGCTGGGGGCCGGATTCTTTGCGATGTTTTTTGCCAGCCAGAGCGTCAGTGTGCTGGCGATTCCGTTTTACCAGATGACGCTGGGGGTTGATCCTTTTCTGCTCGGTATGGCGTTGACGCTGCCGGTGCTTCTTGGCACTTTTCTCAGCCCGTGGGTTGGTCATTTATCCGATCACAGCCGCAGCCGTTTTGGCCGCCGGCGGCCTTTTGTATTGCTGGCGTCGTGGTGCAGTTGTCTGGCTTTCGGTGCTATCTGGATGGTGCCTGCCGGTTGGAGCGAACTGGCACAGCTGCTGTATTTCGTGTGTTTTTCAGTATTGTTTTATATTGCAGCCACTTTTATGGCCGTTCCGATGACCTGTCTGGCCTATGAAATGAGCCCGGATTACCACGAACGTACGGCCATTATGGGGTTTACTACCTATTTTGTGAAACTGGGCTCACTGTTGTATCAGTGGCTGTTTCCGCTGGCACAACTGGCATTATTCGGCAGTGTATTTGTTGGTATCCGCTATGTTGGCTGGGGTGTCGCCATTTTTATTATCGGCCTGCTGGGTACGCTGGCAGCAGTGTATAGCCGCGAAGCGGTACGGGTGACAGCGCCAGTCCGTCAGCGACCAAAACTGGGTGCCAGCCTTAAAGTCCTGAGCCGTAATACTTCGCTACGGGTGTTGCTGGTACTGACCATATTGCAGATGGCCGGTGGTGCTTTTACTGCCAGTATGGATTACTACCTGCTGGTGTATTACATGTGCGGAGGCGATATTGCTGAAGGCTCTGTCTGGAAAGGGGTGCTGTCGGTATCCTATGCCGGACTGGGGTTTTTAACCGTGCCGCTTATCGCCCGGTTATCGGCTAAGCGTGGTAAAATTACCGCTTTACAGTGGATCTACCTGCTAACCATTATTGGCGGCTGCCTGAAATGGTTTATTTTCACCCCGGATATCCGCTGGCTGCTGATACTGGATGCGGTATTCTGCACCGGAGTCTGGACGACGATGACTATGTTAATCCCGTCGATGATGGCGGATGTCTGTGACGAAGACGAGCTGCTGCACGGCCAGCGGCGGGAAGGATTATTTGTTGCGCTGCATAACTGGATAACCAGCCTCAGTGCTGCACTGGCATTACTGCTGGCCGGGCTTAGCCTTAACCTTATTGGTTTTGATGCACAATTGCAGGGTAATCAGAGCGATACCAGCATGTTGTCGATGCGGATTATCCTGTCATTTGGTACAGTGTTGTTTGCATTACTTTCATTATGGTGTCTGCATTATTATCGTCTGACTGCCAGCCGTAGTCAGCATATCAGCCAGCAACTGCTGCAGCGGCAACAGGCTGCAGAGATACAAAGATAACACAGGGTAAAAGAGCCGTATGGTAACAATTAAAGATGTCGCTAAAGTCGCCGGAGTGTCTATTGCAACAGTGTCGCGGGTGATTCATAACGGACATCAGGTCGGGGATGCCTGTCGGGCCAGAGTAAAAAAGGTGATTGAGGAACTGGGCTATCGCCCAAACTCTAATGCCCGGGCGCTGGTCAGTAAAACGACTAATACCCTGGGGGTGGTCACCCCGAAGTTATCGATGCCATTTTTTGGCAGCTTAGCCAGCGGTGCTGAAAAAGCCGCCCGCGAAAACAACTACAAGCTGCTGATGAGTAATTCGCTGTACGAAACCCGTTCTGAACAGGAAGCAATAGACTCGTTACGTGACCATAACTGCCAGGCAATTATTCTGCACAGTGAATATTCAGACGAAAAAACCCTGTTAAAACTGGCGGAAGAGATACCAGGGCTGGTATTGATTAACCGTTATATCCCGAGTCTGGCGCATCGTTGTGTCTGGCTGGACAATATTGCCGGTGCCAGACAGTCGGCTGATTATCTGTTGCAAAAAGGGCACCGTACATTCGCGGTAGTAACCAGTATCTACCAGAACGGTGATCCGGGGTTCCGGCTGCAGGGGATCCGTGAATCATTAAAGCTGGCCGGACTGAGCCTGCCAGAGAGTGCGGTTGAAGAATCTACCGCTAATATTGAAGGTGGTGAGCAGGCAGTAAAGGCTCTGCTGGCGAAAGGCTGTAAATTTACCGCTTTACTGGCCTATAACGATTTAATGGCAATCGGTGCTATTCATGCGTTATTTGCTGCCGGTTTGCGGGTGCCGGAAGATGTGTCGGTGATTGGTTTTGACGATCTTATCGTCAGCCGGGCCTGTCGTCCGCAACTGACAACCATGCACTATCCGGTAGAAGAAATGGCCAGCTATGCTGCACAGCTGGCTATTTCGTTAAGTGATAATTCACAAAAACAACAGTACCGTACCCATCTGTTTATTCCGAATCTGGTTGAGCGTGATTCAGTGGCAACAGCGGTAATCAGTTAAGTACAGGCGACAGTACTTAACCGGATAGGCTTATTTATACTTCCTCTGTGAACTGGCTTTCCAGCAGCCATTCAAATACTTCGGCCACTCCCAGTAACATACCCGCTACCACCAGCATTAACAGGGTATTGGTTGTGTACTTCAGTGTTTTGTACAGGCGGCGGTTAGTGGTTTTCAGGGCTTTGCTGCGGGCCAGCAAGGGCGAAATTGTGGCAAACAGTGCACTGGCAGCACCCCGCTTATCTTCTTCGGTATTGGGCACCAGCGCCATCCGGCCCAGCATTGAGTAAAAGAAGTTGAAGATCCGGCCTGGCAGGTACATTGGCCGTTTAACATCACACATCAGAATCAGTCTTGGTTTATCACTGTCATTGCGGACAAAATGCGGGTAGGTTTCATCAAAGACAAAATCTTCCCCATCCTGCCAGTGACAGCGCTGACCATCAACATCAATAAAGCAGCTGGTTTGGTTCGGAGTGCTCAGGCCCAGATGATAACGCAATGAGCAGGCCAGTGGATCCGAGTGAATAGTCAGCTGTGAACCGGCCGGCAGTAATGAAAACATCGCGCCTTTTACATTGGGAATTTGTTTCAGCAGGGCCACAGTTTGCGGGCAGGTACGTGCTGCAGACGGGTGATTATAGCCGTACCAGGTCAGATAATATTTGCTCCAGCCATATTTAAAAAAGGTACGAAAACCAACATCATAATAGCTGGGCGCACCTTCTTTTCTGGCGTTATCAAAAGTGTGGCTTGCCTGCAGTGCCTGAGCTTCGTCACGGATAAGCTGCCAGTTGCTGCGTAACAGTTCCAGCCCGGCAAAATCATCACTGCTTAGCACCGGCTTGCGGGCTTTTTGATGGGTATTCATATATAACACGCAGTTTGGTGCCGCAAATAACGGCCAGCTTTTACGCAGATACTGGGTAAAACTGCTGTAACGGGTTTGCCCCCGGAAACGATAAACGTAAGTAATGGCCGCAATAATAAACAGTATTATGCCGCCCAGAATAATTTCAGCCATGAGTTTAAACCTTTATATTGTTATAAGTAGTACAACTTCTGTAAAGCTTGCGGCTTCTGTGCTGCTGACATCGTAGTTACAGCTGACCGGTCGGAGGCTGATAAATAGCAGATGTTGATCCCTGTTATTAAATACAAGGCGGCATGATTGATAGAAAAATAAACAGTGGTAGCAGATTCTGACTAAATAAAACCGGTTGACAGGAGGGATCCTGTCTTTTTTAAGAATGAATTTTCATTAAATATAATGATTAATGTCTTTATATAACATGCATATTTGTCATTATGGAGGGGTGATTCCTGAAGGAGAATACGATGACAGAGGCTGTTTTTACTGCTCCACTTGCTGATGCTTCCCTGGCACAGTTATTTGCTGCAGCCCATACTGCTAATAACTTTAGCAACACACCTGTGCCGGACACGCTGCTGGTTCAATTATATGAACTGATTAAATGGGCTCCCACCGCCTTTAACGGCCAGCCGGCACGCTATTTTCACATTCGTTCTGCACCAGCAAAAGAACAGTTGCTTGAAACGCTTTCCAGTAATAATAAACAGAAAACGGCAGCAGCGCCGGTGACATTGGTGGTGGCCTACGACAGTGAATTTGACGAATATCTGCCGGAGTTATTTCCGGCTTATGATGTACAGGGGTATTTCCGGCAACATCCACAGCTAAAAGAAGTATCCGCCAGAAATAACGCTTTATTGCAAGCCGGGTATCTGATTCTGGCTGCCCGTGCGTTGGGGCTGGCGGCCGGGCCGATGTCCGGTTTTGACGAACAGAAGCTTAATGATGCTTTATTTGCCGATGGCCGCTACCGGGCTGTGCTGGTACTGAATCTGGGATTTGCAACCACTGACAGTTACCGCCCCCGTGCTTTACGGCTTGAGCGGGATGTGGCCTGGAAAACACTCTAATCACCACTAAGGCCCAACAGCTCCTGATAGCAGGATAAGAAAGCCCTTGTATAACAAGGGCATATTAATGTGTTGCTGCTGTTAAGGGCGGTTGGTTATGGTTCTGAGCCACCAACCTAACCCTAAACCGGCACTGCAAAAGAGCAGAAATACCCAGCCAGATACGGCGGCGGCCATAATGCCGGATAGCAGTACACCTACAGTACAGCCCAATGCGGTCATGGCACCCCAGCCCATCAGTACACCGCCGGCAAAAAGCCTGGCCAGTTCTCTTCTTTTCGGCAAGACAGGCTTAAAATCACCGGCGGGTAAAGCGGCCGCAAAAGCTCCGGCAATCAGAGCCAGAATAAAAACACCATTATTACTGAGCAGGGTTTCTTTTATGGCGGTGGCACAACCCCGTAAGGTATCCAGCCCTTCCAGCCGTGCCGGAAAATAACTCAGTTGCTGGCCTAAACTGCGGCTGATACTGCCGAGTTCTGCCGTGACACCTAACGGAGCAACCCGCAGATAAGCAAGAGTACCGATCATCGCAATCACTAGACCACCAACATAAGCCGGCCAGCGTTGCTTAAAGATGGCATCGAAATAGGAGGTACGGATAACGGCAGAATCTTTACTGAAGCGGATCAGTAATATCGCCAGTATGCTCAGCAGCCCCAGCTGTAACAGTAGCGAACCACTGTAGCCAAATTCGGCAGGTAACCAGATTTCCCTGCTTTGCTGCATAAACCCCAGATAAAGGCTGTTCCAGCTATAAAATCCCAGCAGAAAACCAACAAGTACGCCTGGCAATACAATAAAACCACTGAATGCTCCTTCACCCAGCCGGTATAACACTGCACTGATACAGGAGCCTGCCAGCGCCATACCAAACCCGAAGGAGATGGCTCCGATAACCAGTGCCAGACTAACCGGTCCGATATGAGCACCGGGAGGCAGGTAGCCGCTTTGTGCATCCGGTACAAAGGCACCGAATACCGCATGATAGCCCAGTGTACCAACGGCCAGTGCAACCAGCAGGCCCAGCAACCCGGCGGCCTGCCGTTGCTCCAGAAAATCGCGGCTGATACAGTAAAAACAGAAGCGGGAACGCTGTAAGACATAACCGAAAGCCGCGCCACTGAGAACTGAAAAGCTGAGCTGGCTGTCCTGCTGGTCCAGATACCAGGCAACGACGGCGACAGACAAAACGATACCGGCAGATAGCAGCCAGGAAAGTCCGGAGCGGGGGCGTTGTGTGCTACTGACAGAAGACATGGTTATTCCTTAACAGCAACAGGGACATAAGTCCCTGTATATAAGTATGGATCAAAATTCAGATTGCTGTGGTGCAGGTTATTTACCGCCCCATACCGTACCCGCCAGATTGGTGATAGGCACACCGACACTGTTGCCGTACTCAGTCCAGGAACCATCATAGTTTCTGACGTCATAACCCAGTATTTTCTTTAAGGCAAACCAGGTATGGCTGGAGCGCTCGCCGATACGGCAATAAACGATCACGGGCTTGGAACCGTCAATACCAACATCGGCATAAAGTTTTTTCAGCTCTTCTTTTGATTTAAAAGTACCGTCTGCTGCTACGGCTTTTCCCCAGGGCACATTTACTGCACCAGGAATATGGCCGGCACGGACAGCCAGTTCGTTAAACCCCGCAGCGGCGAAGATTTTACCTTCGAACTCATCGGGTGAACGAATATCGACTAAGCCATAATCCGTTTTTTTCTCAGCCACTTCAAGTACATCGGTTAAGCGGGCACGTAATGCCAGATTAGGCTCTTTCAGCGTGATATTACCTGCGGTGATACGGCTGGTAACCGGAGATAACGGGCGTTTTTCCGCTTCCCATTTGGCGCGGCCGCCATCCAGCAACTTGACGTTATCTACACGATAAATATCAAAAATCCAGGCACCCCAGGCGGCAAACCAGTTGTTGGTATCGCCGTAGATTACAACGGTGGTATCGTCTGATACTCCTGCCTTACGTAATAACGCCTGAAATTGTTCTTTGCTGGCAATATCCCGTTTTACGGTGTCAACCAGATCAGTGTGCCAGTTGAAGTTGACTGCTCCGGGAATATGACCACGTTCAAACTGCCCGGGGTTAACACTGACTTCAATAATGCGGACTTTCTGGTTGTTCAGATTGTTCTGTAACCAGTCAGTCGTAACCAGAAACTCACTGGCGATGGCCGGTAAGCTTATTATGGCAGCAAACAGCAGGCTGCCTGCCCGGACTAATGTTTTGTTAAGCGACATAATTCTCCCCTCTGTGAATAGACTGTGCCCGTTCAGTGTAGATACAGTTTTTGTATAACCATAAAGAATTAAAAATAATAAATAATATCTTTTTGTTTATAAGTAAGTCTGGTAGTTGTAAAGCTCTGCTAAATCCACAGTCTTTGTGCCTGTTGTAAGGTACATTGGCGGTTCTGTTATGTTTGATTATGC